>JAGLED010000041.1 GCA_023145215.1 Rhodospirillales bacterium
CGTCCAGCACCACATCGAACCCGCCGTAGTTGCCAGTTGTCAGGGCATTCCATTCGACCATCGTGCTGTTGGTCTGTTCAAGACGCCGCTCCAGATTCCAGTTGTTGATCTTGGTCAGGCTCTCGATCCGCGCACCGTCGAACCTGGCACGGCCGGTCCAGGTTGTCTGCCGGCCGCGCCCGCGATATTCGGCACCCGACCAAAGCACCCGGACGCGCGGTCCCAGATCTTTTTCCGTGTACGGGCGGAAGCACTCGACAACCTCGACCCCGTTGCGGATTTCGATCTTTTCGATCGGCGCGTGGGCCAGCACTTCGAGCGTCAGTTCGGCGCTGTCGTCACCGGTACGCACGATATCGCCCATCATCACCTGCGTCGTCGCGGTCGTCGCGGTGTCGGGGAACGCCTGCGGGTCGCGCTCGAACAGGGTCGCTTCGTTCGCGAAATCCACCTTCACGTCCATGTGCATGCGACAGCCCGTCGTGCCGTAATGGTGGCGTCGGCGCAGGCAATCGAAAATCCCGTCACGCGTCAACGCGTCGGTCAGGAAGCACGTCAGCCCGCCATACGCGCCGAACTTGGCCGCGCCCGGATAACTGGCGCCCGGGCGGCCCTTATGGCCGTCACTGTTGCAGACCACGCCGGAACGGTGGCCGAGCGGAAAGCCGTCCGTGAGCAGCCACTCGAAGGTTCCCCACGCCGAATGGATTTCCATGGCGGTTTCGAGCTTCGGGTCATGCGCCTGCTTGATGTCCGCGTACCGTCCGCCGACGTGCGCATAGACGCAGCAGTCCTCGCCCTCCAGTTTTTCGAAAAGGGTGGCGGCATTTGGTGCGTCCGTATCGATGTCGCTCCGGTCAGTCAGAAGCGCATGCGACGACCGGTGAATCTGCCGTCCCTCGTTACGGAAGAACACGTTGCGGTCACCGCCGACGGCGGTATTGCCGGACCATTCATAGCCGGGGAACGTCACGAAACGATGATCTTGATGATATTCCACCGTTAATTCATTCAGGTATTTCCAGAAGGCATTGTTGACCTGGAAGTCGTTGGCCTGGTGCGACGTCACATCGAGGAACGCTTTGTTGCGCGCGAAGTCGAAATACTCGCGCGACGCGCCGATGCCGATGGATTCTCCGCTTTGGCCGTGCAAATCCCCCCAGTAGCCGCTGACGGCACCGTCGCGGATCAGCAGCGGACCGGCGGTGGCAAGGCACGTATCGGCGTCGAAAACCCGCACCCAGAGTTCACCTTCCTCGTCGATGCTGAGGTTCTCCAGCGTGAGCGCGCGTTCGCCGCGGGCGTAATCGATGGTTTCGGGCAAGCCATTGACCGGCAGCGACGCCTCAAGCCGGAGCGAGGCATCCGCCAGGTGCGTCGGGTTTCCCCACTTGTCCTCGGCCTTGATCCCCAGTTGGAATGTCTCGCCCGGGCGGCGCAGCGTCGGCAGCACCGCACACCACCGATCGACAGGACCGGGAACGATGGAAATCGACGGCGTTTCCGGAAGCGGCACGTAATGGCCCACGGCGCAGACATCGGCCACGACCTTGAACTCGAAACCGGACTCGCAGAACGTCTGCAGTTTCATACCCGGCGAGCCGTGTGAGGGATCACCGAAGATGATCGTGATTTGATCGCCTTCACGCAGGTAGCCGCCGTGCAGCCGGGCGGTGAGCGCCTTGAACCAGGGGCGGTGGCCCGATGTACCGCCGTAGTGCAGCCGGATCGTCGCCCCCGTGTTGGTGTGCGCGGTCACATAGTTATAGTCCGTCGGATCCGTCGTTTGCAGTTCGCCCTGGTCCCCGACAAAGCGGAACAGCACCGCGATCCCGCCGGTATCGTCGATCCCGTAACGTCCGACAGTGTAGACCAGCTTGAAGGTCTGAACGCTGCGCGCTTCGAACGCGCCGCGCGGCTGCAGTTCAACATGCCCGTAGAGAAGCGGATCCTCGCCGGGATGGGCCGCGGGCCATACATCACCGACAAGGACGGGATCGACGGGGCTGCTGGACATAGTTCGGACTCCATTGATTAAGACTGCTTTTATTAATAACTCTAGAGTTATTAAGTGCAACCCTATTGTCACCACGTATCCAGCCGGCGGCGGTGTCACGCATGTGAAGCGGCAATGGGCCCGCCGGATTCTCGCCCTATGGCACAGGATATCCGCGCCGCATGGCAAAGAGCCGCGCGGACGGACCCGCCGGAAAGCAGGGATACGGTTTGAAACTATGGAGAAAATGGTGGGCGCGACAGGGATTGAACCTGTGACCCCTGCCGTGTGAAGGCAGTGCTCTCCCGCTGAGCTACGCGCCCGCCGTATGCGGCCCAGCCAAGCCGGGAGGCGTGATATAAAGCCGCCAGGCCAAGCCTGTCAATGCCTCTGCCCGTCCTGAACGGTCTCCTGACAGTTATCTTGTTTCGGACGGTCGCGAAGTTTACCCTTCGGCAATTCCGCAGACAGCTCTGGCAACCGCATCATGTTTTCCGAACGTAACGTCGCCGATATCTTTCCGACACCGCTGTTCAGCTACCTGATCGCCGACAAGGACGACTTCAATGCATACCTGATGGAGTTCATCAATCAGGTCCGCAAGGAAGAAGGCTGGGACGAGGAAACCCTGGCGTCGAAGGAAGAATCACTCGAACACCTGCAGAGCAACGACCAGCTGCATCACCGCGACGATGCCAAGCGCTTCATCGAGGTCGCGCTCGCCGCAACGCGCGAAGTGTTGGGCTTCCTGCGTTACAAATATGACGATATCCACATCACCAGCTTCTGGTTCAACGTCTCCAGACCCGGCTATTCGCACAAAAACCATGTGCACCCGAACAATGTTCTGAGCGGCGTCTATTATCTGAAGACCAATCCGGAATGCGGTTCGATTGTGTTCGACGACCCGCGCCCGCAGGCCAACGTGCTTTTGCCGGACGTCGAGGAAGTGACGCCGTTCAACAACCATACCTACGCCGTCACCCCCGAGACCGGGCAGATGGTTCTGTTTCCGTCGTGGCTGGGCCACCGGGTCGCCATCAACCGCTCAAAGGAAGAGCGAATCAGTCTCAGCTTCAATGTCATGTTGAAGGGTGCGTACGGTTTCGATAGGGCATATTCCTAAGGCGTCGACCTGACGCCGGTATATCGAGGAGCGAACAATCATGAACCAGCGCGGCGTGCACAGTTTTTTCCCGGTGGCGGTCCAGTCGTCGACCATCGACGGCGCCGACGCCCTCAACAAAGAGATCGTCAAGGAACTTGCCAACGTCCGGGGTACGGTGCCGAACAGCCTTCCCGAAGGCTGGAGTTGCAATCTCTATACGACGATCGCGAGCGGCGACAACCTGCTGGCCCGGCCCGCGTTCAAGAATCTGCAGCAGCACATCGCGACAGAAGCGGCGGCCTTCGCCCGGGCCTACGCCCTCGATATCGAGCGCCACCCGCTGCGTATCACCGAATGCTGGGTCAACGTCTACGGTCAGGGCGACGCGCAGGAAGCGCACATCCATCAGAATTCGGCGATCAGCGGCATCTATTACGTGGCGGCGCCGGAAGGATGCGGGGAACTGATCTTCCACTCCCCATTGTCGGACATCATGTACAATCCGCCGACCCGCGAAACCAACGACATCAATACGCCGATGATCGCCCTGCAGCCGACGGCCGGCGAGATGATCCTGTTCCGGAGCTGGCTGCGCCACAGCGTCAAGCCGACCCGCGGCAAGGAAGAACGGATCAGCATCGCCTTCAATCTGACGATGTAAGCCGCTTTCTGAACGTCAGGAAATCGGCCCGGGCGCACCGTTCGAGGAATCCCTCAAGCTGTTTCAAAAGCGCCTTGTCGTTCTTTTTGAAACCCGCCGCATGGACCGCGTCGGCAATCGTGCGGTTGCCGTCGAACGCTTCCAAAAGCCGCATGCCGTTTTCCGTCGTCTCGACAGCGATACCCGGCTCATTATGGAACGGCCAGGTGATCCGGAAGGTTTTGCGGGCAGCGCTCGGCCGTTCGACCTCAAGGCCATAAGAGATAACGGGCACGGTCTCTGCCCAGTGCTTCTGAGCGGTGGACGTTTCGAAGTCCTTTTCCGGGCGCGTTTCGTGGCAGGCGATGAACACGTGCTTCTTGACGGACGCGCGATAAAGTTCGACCGCCGTGCGCTGCTCCAATTCCGGTAGCTTCGAAAACCCGCTGCCCGCGATATCGTTAAGCGGGGTAAACATCGGGTCGGTCCGGGCCGCGAACAGCAGCTTCTGTATCTTCAGCCCGGCACCGCCGAGGAATGCGGCGATGTCGCTCAACGTGTAGGCCCGGTCCTGCACGTGCAACAGAAGATCCACCAACCCCTCGTCGTCATGCCAGTCCGGATGCATGTCGCGGACGGCGGCGAACGGATGCGCCGCCGGCAGGTCTTCGATCAGCGCGCGCAAGGCAGCGATGTCCTTCTTCCCGGCCTTCGCCGCATCGATACCGATCCTGCGGAACAGGTCCTGCAGCATATAGACACCCGTGCGGCCGTGCCGCCCATAGAGCATCAGGTGCATCGATCCATTGGACCTTAATACGGATTTGAGCGCCTTCAGCCCCGCATCCGGGTCGGCCAGGTGATGGAGCACCCCGGTGCAGATCACGAGATCGAAGTCGCGTTCGAGTTCATCCGTCCGTTCAATCGGCAATTGCGAGAGGGTGATATTCCCAATCCCGGCCTTTCCGGCCAGCCGGCGCGTTTCGGAAAGACTGTGCTCGGAAATATCGGTGCCGACGATTCTGGCACCGGGAAGGCCCGCCGCGACCTGGGCGGCCTGTTGGGTGCCGCACCCGGCGATCAGGATATCGAGATCGTCGGTATACGCGCGCGCCGGCCAATACAGATGAAAGCTGGGATTGGGCGATTCCAGCAGCCACGCCTCGCCGTTCTTATATGCCTGGATATCCTCGTCCACCGGCGGATAGGGATGCCGTTCGTACATCTCCCGAACACGGGCGCGGATGCTTTCGGTCGTCTCGTTACCCATAGAAACGGTCATTCCGGCGTGGAATTGCGGGTGCGGGCATATGGAATCTCTTAAGATTTCGGCGCTATCGTCGACTCGGAGCTTAATATACCCGCCGACGGCATACCATCCGGTTAACATGCCGGTTCTACCGCAACCGCATTTGGATAAGCATGCGAAACACCGCCCGCAACCGGCTGAAACCTCTGGAAACAATGTTTGACTTGGCCGATTGTGGCCAATGTGGCACACGGTTTGCCATCAAACGTCCCAATCAGGATATATTCGAAGCGTCATGAGCCGCCGCACCGCCGCCATCATCCTTGCCGCAGGGCATGGCACCCGAATGAAATCGTCGCTGCCCAAGGTCATGCACCCGCTCGCGGGCCAGCCCATGATCGGGCATATCCTGGGGACCCTGCGCGACGCCGCGATCGAGGATATCTGCGTCGTCATCGGCCCCGACATGGATATCGTCCGCGATACCGTCCAACCCTGCCCCACAGCTATTCAAGCCGACCGGCTCGGCACTGCGCACGCAGCGCTGGCAGCCAGGGACATCGTGCCCGGCGATGTCGACGATCTTTTGATCCTGAACGCCGACAACCCGCTGATTCCGGTTTCCGCGATCAACGATCTGCTGGCCCGGCGCGCCCAGGCCGATGACCCGGCCGTCGTCGTGCTCGGTTTCCGCGCCGCCGACCCGCATCCCTATGGCCGCATGGTCGTTAACGACGACGGCACGCTCCATCGCATTGTCGAAGCGAAGGATGCAGACCCGGAAGAGTTCGCCATCGATCTCTGCAGTTCCGGCATGATGGCGCTCGACGGCAAATGCGCCTTCAACATGCTGGCCGAAATCGACAACGACAACGCCCAGGGCGAATACTATCTGCCCGACGTCGTGCGCGTGGCGCACGGCCACGACCGGTTTTGCACCGTCGTCGAGGGCCCGGAAGCCGAACTTCTCGGGATCAACTCCCGCGCCGAGCTGGCCCGTGCGGAAGCACGCCTGCAGCGGATGATGCGCGATGACGCAATGGCCGGTGGCGCGACGCTGATCCAACCGGAAACAGTGTTCTTTTCTTATGACACCACGCTCGGCCAGGATGTGCTGATCGAACCCAACGTGGTGTTCGGCCCCGGCGTCGAGATCGCCGACAACGTGACGATCCGCGCCTTCAGCCACATCGAGGGCGCAAAAATCGCGATCGGCGCCACCGTCGGACCGTTCGCGCGGCTCCGTCCCGGCGCGAACCTCGCCGAGAATGTGCATATCGGCAATTTCGTCGAGGTCAAGAACGCCAATATGGGCGAAGGGGCCAAGGCCAATCACCTGTCTTACGTCGGCGACAGCGATGTCGGCGCCGGCGCCAACATCGGCGCAGGCACGATCACGTGTAATTACGACGGCGTTTTCAAGTGGCGGACAACGATCGGCGAAGGGGCCTTCATAGGCTCCAACACGTCCCTTGTCGCCCCCGTCACGGTCGGCCCGGGCGCGGTCACGGGGGCCGGCAGCACAATTTCGAAGGACGTCAGCGCCGACGCGCTTGCGGTGACTCGCGCCCCTCAAAAAGAGCTCAAGGACTGGGGCAGACAGACCCGCGCGCGCAAGCTCGATCTCAAGGCCAAGGGAGAAAAGGGCTGATGTGCGGCATTATCGGCATCGTCGGCGACAACCCGGCCACCCCCAGATTGCTCGAAGCTCTTAAACGACTTGAATACCGGGGCTACGATTCCGCCGGAATCGCAACCCTCGTAAACGGCGGCATCGACCGTCGCCGCGCCGAAGGCAAACTGATCAACCTGGGCAATCGCCTGAAAGAAGCGCCACTCGCCGGCACGACGGGGATCGGCCACACCCGCTGGGCGACGCACGGGGTGCCGAACGAGCAAAACGCACACCCGCACGCGACCGAACGTGTCGCCGTCGTCCACAACGGCATTATCGAAAATTACAAGGAACTGCGCCGGGAAGTCGCCGAGGCGGGGCGCACGCTCGCGTCCGAAACCGATACGGAAGTGATCGCGCACCTGGTGACCATGGGCCTGGACAATGGCTTGTCGCCGAAAGACGCGGTCTTCGAAACCATCAAGAAGCTGCAAGGCGCGTTCGCGCTCGGCTTTATTTTCGCCGGCGAGCACGAACTGCTGGCCGCCGCCCGACAGGGCAGCCCTCTCGCGCTCGGCTTCGGCGAGGATGAAATGTATTTAGGCTCCGACGCACTGGCATTGGCGCCGCTGACCAACCGCATTCTCTATATGGAGGATGGCGACTGGGCGATGATCACGCCGACCGGTGCCGAGGTCTTCGACATCGAGGGAAATACCGTCGAGCGCCCGATCCGTCTGACCGAACTGTCCGGCGCGGCCATCGGCAAGGGCGGCTACCGGCACTTCATGCTGAAGGAGATCTACGAGCAGCCCCAGGTCATCGGCGACACCCTACATTCCCTGATCAACCCCGCCGAACGGCGGATCATCATGCCGGAAGGTGACGTGGACCTGGCAAAGGCGGATAAGCTGACGCTGATCGCCTGCGGCACGTCCTATTACGCGTGCATGACGGCGAAGTACTGGTTTGAGTCCCTCGCCCGCATCCCGGTCGAGGTGGATATCGCGTCGGAATACCGCTATCGCGATCCGGTTCCGCCCGAGAACGGCGTTGCCGTGTTTATTTCTCAGTCCGGCGAGACCATCGATACGCTGGCCGCGCTGCGCCACGCGAAGGAAGGCGGGCAGAAGATCCTGTCTATCGTCAATGCGCCGGAAAGCGCCATCGCACGTGAATCGGACGCGGTCCTTCAGACCCTTGCCGGCCCGGAGATCGGCGTCGCGTCGACCAAGGCGTTCACGACGCAACTGACCGTGCTGGCCTGCCTTGCCATCGCCACCGCCGAGGCACGCGGCACGATCTCGGAAAAAGAGGTCGCCGATCTTGTCGGCGCGCTGACCGAGGTCCCCGCCCGCGCCGCCGAGGTTCTCAACCACGACGACGCGATCCGGGATCTGGCGGCGGTCGTCGCCGAAGCGCGCGACGTGCTTTACCTGGGAAGGGGCACCAACTACCCGATCGCGCTGGAAGGCGCGCTCAAGCTGAAGGAAATCTCGTATATCCACGCCGAGGGATACGCCGCCGGCGAAATGAAACACGGCCCCATCGCGCTGATCGACGAGGCGGTGCCGATCATCTGCATCGCCCCCGAAGACAAGCTTTTCGAGAAAACCGCATCCAATATCCAGGAAGTGCAGGCGCGCGGCGGCAAGGTGATCGCCTTCACCGACGCCAGCGGCGCACGTCACTTGAAAGACACCGCTGAAGCCGTCATCGGCCTGCCGCCAGTAAATGCCTTTGTTTCGCCCATTTTGTATGCCATTCCGGTACAGTTGCTGGCGTATCATGTCGCCGTCATCAAGGGGACCGATGTCGACCAGCCGCGCAATTTGGCCAAAAGCGTGACCGTGGAGTAATGACGATGAAATGGCTGTTCCTATCCGTGATGCTGACGCTTGCCTTCGCAAGCAAGCCCGGGCTCGCCGATCAGAAGAGCCACGACGAATGCGCCAACGCGTTCGATGCCTGCCTTACCGACTGCAACACCCGTTTTGCCGATGACGTAGGCAAACGGGCCGCGTGCGTACCGCAGTGCTCGGGCTCCTATGCCGCGTGCGATGCGGGCGTGGCTTACGACAAGGCGAAGCCCTGGTTCGAAGAAAAGGCGCAAAAGACCAAGAAATTCTTCGAAGACATGATCGAAGACTTCAAGAAAGAGAACCCGGAGCCGGAACAGCCCGAGGGCAAGAGCATCTGAACCGGCTTAGTCCCGTCCACCAAGGCGGCGGATCAGCGGTTCGATCTCCGGCATGTAGCGTTCCCACCGATGGACGGCGGAACGGTAGATATCCTTCTTCACCTGTTGCGCACTGGCCGTGTTGACAACGCGCTCGGACGCAGCGAGATCGAGACACGTGTCGGACCACCTGAGCCCCGCCGCCTGGACGAGCTTTCGCGCCTCCGTCTCGGGATGGGCGACAAGATCTTCGTATCGCACCGTGACGATCCGCCCGGGGAACATTTCCTCCCAGAACGCCATCAACGCGCGCTGCGCCAATGCATAATCGGTCATGCCTTCAAGCGTATCGGTGAAGGCAATCTCGGCTTCGAAATTCTTCGAGATGCATGAAACACAGGTATCCCTGAGATCGCGGACGCAATGGATGATCGTGGCGTTTGGAAAAGCGAGCGCCGCGAAACCGAGATAGCGGTCGTTCATCGGCTGCTTGTCGACGACGCAGGCGCTGCCCGGCATCAGCGCGTCGATCATGGCGATGTAATCGCGGCCGATCCGTTCGAAGGTCTCGGCACCGGGTATTCGATCCGGTTCCAGAAACTCCCAGGACGGCAACGTTCTGTTTCCCTGCCGGCCGTCGGCGTGCCTGAGGACCGCATTGCGCAGGTAGGGAAGCTCGCCGGCGCCCGTCACATCGTCGATCCCGGCAAGGATTTGTTCGACCAGGGTCGTGCCGCTCCGGGGCAGGCCGAGCACGAAGATCGGCTTGCCGCTCTTTGAGCCGCGGCCCTGAACGGCTTCGGCGTCGATGCGCGGGAACATATCCTTGATGCGGTCCAGCAGTGCGATCTCGTCGGCGGCCGTGATGGCCCGGCTTCGCGCTCGCGCGGCACCGCCGGCGATGAAAAGACGAATGGCGTCGCTGTGCCGGCCCATATCGTCACAAGCCTTGCCGAGCGCGTATGCGACGGCAGCGCGGTCGGGGTCCGAAAGGGCGTCGGATCCGGACAACCGCACAAGGGCCTGATACACATCGTCGTCGGCGCCCAGCCGCGTGCAATCGACATACTGGCGCAGCACCCGGACATCGTCGGGCCGGGCCAGCAGCGCCCGGTCCAGGGTGGCGAGCGCGGCCGCGGTATTGCCGGACGACGCCTGGATGGCCCCCAGATTGGCAAGGATATCCGGGTCCGGGCCGCCCAGAGCCAGTGCTTTTTCGTAACACGCAACCGCATCCGCCGCATCGCCGAGCGCCGCACTGACGATGCCCCGGTAATTCCACGCTTGCGCATCGTTCGGGAACAAAGCCGCCGCCCGCTTGGCGGCGTCCAGCGCCGGGCGGAACATTTCCCAACCGTGCAGTTCAACAATCAGTTCGGCAAGCAGTTTGCCATCACCCTCAATGGTCTCCAGCGCCTGCGGCACATCCCCGCTAAGCGCCATCGCCAATGCCAGTTGGAGCCGCACATCGCCGGCGGCCGGCATCGTGGCGAGCTTGTGCCAGGCCGCAATGCTTTGCTCGTATGCGCCGGTATCCAGAAGTGCCCGGGCGCGGGCCGCAAGGACGTCGGGGTGATCTGGCACCTGGGCATCGAGGCGCTCGAAGATACTCAGGGCGGGGCCTGGGCAGCCGGTATTCAAAAAGAAGTGTCCAAGGTAATTAAGCCGCTGCGAATCGAGTTTCTCATCGGCACCGGCCCGCCGGTAAGAACGGTAGGCGCGCAGATAGTCACCGGCCTTCTCCGCCACCTGCCCGCGAAGGAACCAGGCTTCACCGGTTATGTCTTGCGCCGCAGCGAAAAAACCGTCGGACGCGATCAGCGCCGCTGCAGCATCGCCCCGGTCGAGCGCATCCTGCAACTGTCGCGTAATGGTGACGGCGTCGGTCATCCAAAAATCCGTAATCCGATTCAGCGCAAAAGAAAAGGCCAGGTCCTGAGACCTGGCCTTTCCCGATCGGAACGCGAACGTTCCGAAGCCTTTGCAAGAAGTTCCTTAGAACTTGATGCGCGTACCGGCGAGGACCCACATGGCGTCTTCGTAGCTGGTCGCCGTGTTGTCGTCGAATTCGGCAAACGTCACGCCGAGGTAGACTTCCGTACCGACGTCGCTGATGTGCTGGACAACACCGAAGTCGTAGAAGGTCAGCTCTTCGTCGTTGGCGGCAACGTTTTCGTCAACCGTGTAGGACGCGGCGAACGAGGTCGCACCAAGGCTGGTGAGCGACGCGTCATAGCCGAGACCAACGCTCCAGGTCGACTGATCGTCACGGGCATTCGCCTTGAAGTCGGCTTTACCGTACTGACCACGGATGTTCAGACCGCTGTCATGCTCGGCAGCAGCCGAGATAACGTACTGGTCGTCGTTCGTGGTGCTGGCGCTGGAGCTGTTCAGGTACGAAGCCGCAGCTTTAACAGCCACGCCACCGAACTTGCCGCTGTAGCGCAAGGCAACGTCGCCACGGCCATCGGAGATCGCCGAACCGGAGACCTGGAAACCGGCGAACGTCGGGGTGTCGTAACGGATACGGTCGGAACGCGAAGCACCGTCGAGGTTCGACGTCTTGTCGCCGAAGGTCGCAGCGGTGAACGTGTTCTCGGTCTGGTTGGACGTACGGATCTTGATGGCACCGCCGTTAAACATGAAGCCACCACCAGCGGCCATACCGGCGCCGGAGAGCGAAACTTCGGCCGTACCGTCAGAAGCGGTCGGGCCCTGACCGATCGAGAGCTTACCGAACTGCTTGTGGTTGAAGTAAGCTTCCATGCGGCGCTGGTTGAAGTTCGTCTGACCGAAACCAGCGTCGTTGTTGGCGGTCGTCGCGGCGCCGTTCGAGTTGGAGTCGTCCAGCGCGAAGTTGTTACCGGCGTTGTCCTGGAATTCAACTTCCAGAGCGGTACCGACGCTGAGCGCTTCGTTGACTTTGCCCGAACCCAGGATGCGGAAACGCGAACCGGAGTTGTCGTTGTCGACGATGGCCGAACCGGTCGACTTACCGTCGTCCACGTACATGAGGGCTTTGTTGACCTGACCGGAAAGGGTCACGGAATTGCCGTTGCCGTTGCTGACGGTACCGGCTTCAACGGACGGAACCGCAACCGCGAACAGGGCGGCGGCAGCAACCGACGTTTTGAGAGTGGTTTTGATATTCACTTTGGTTTCTCCTTCACCAAACGAGATGGGATATCCCCAGTTTGTAAGGGAAGCCGCAACACGGCGGGCGTCCCAGCCGCTAACGGCGGCTTCCGATACGCATCTTATTCATTTCCGCCGCCGGGCAAAGCGAATTCACGTCTGCGTGAGGATTTTTGGCGTCACTGTGGCAGAAACACCACAATCGCCCTAACCCGCCAGATTCTTTGGCTTTTTAACCATGGGCGCGCCTGGCGTGGCAAAAAGGACTCAATTTGTGCCGACCCCGGCGCGATTGGGCAGATATTGCGGCTCAATGGTTAACAAAACGCCCGGTTCCGCCGCGAATCAGCATCTCCGGCGGAATTTCGGATGGCGGCGGTCCCCGGCGCGGCCAAGCGGCGTCACCCTTTCAAAAGGACGCGAGATGCACTACATCATGGCGCAAGAAGTCCTTAAAACGACGAATCGAACCACCGCATGATTTCCCCGCACGGGCGGCCCGCTCGCCCCCGGCGGCAACCCGAGGAGACATATATAGATGCAACTCAAAGATTCGAAACTTTTCCGCCAGCAATGCTTTATCGACGGCCAGTGGGTCGATGCCGACAGCGCAGAGACCATCGACGTCACCAATCCGGCGACCGGCGAGAAACTGGGCACCGTGCCGAAAGCGGGTGCCGCCGAGACGCGCCGCGCGATCCAAGCCGCGAACGCCGCCTGGCCGGCTTGGCGCGCCAAGACCGCAAAAGAACGTTCCGCCATCCTGCGGAAATGGTTCGACCTGATGATGGCCAATCAGGAAGACCTGGGCATCCTGATGACCGCCGAACAGGGCAAGCCGTTGGCCGAATCCAAGGGCGAGGTGGGTTACGCGGCCTCGTTCATCGAGTGGTTCGCGGAAGAAGGCAAGCGCATCTACGGCGACACCATCCCGCAGCATGGTTCGGACAAGCGCATCGTCGTTATTAAAGAGCCGGTCGGCGTCGTTGCCGCGATCACGCCCTGGAACTTCCCCGCCGCGATGATCACCCGCAAAGCCGGCCCGGCGCTGGCCGCAGGCTGCCCGATCGTCATCAAGCCGGCGACGGAAACGCCGTTTTCCGCCTTCGCCATGGCCGAACTGGCCGACCGCGCCGGGGTGCCGAAAGGCATCATCAACGTGATTACCGGTAAATCAAGCGAGATCGGCGGCGAAATGACGTCGAACCCGATCGTCCGCAAGCTGACCTTCACCGGCTCGACCGAAGTCGGCAAGATCCTGCTCGAACAGTGCGCCGGCACCGTCAAGAAGGTGTCGATGGAACTGGGCGGCAACGCGCCCTTCATCGTTTTCGACGACGCCGACCTCGACGCTGCCGTTCAGGGCGCGATGGCATCGAAGTACCGCAACACCGGCCAGACCTGTGTCTGCGCCAACCGGATTTACGTCCAGGAAGGCGTCTACGACGAATTTCTCGCCCGCTTCAGCCAGGCGATCTCGGCGATGAAGGTGGGCGACGGCCTCAAGGGTGAGACCCAGCAGGGCCCGCTGATCAACATGGCCGCCGTCGAAAAGGTCGAAGAGCACCTTAAAGACGCCGTCGACAACGGGGCGCGCGTCGTCATCGGCGGCAAGCGCCATGAACTTGGCGGCACGTTTTACGAGCCGACCCTCGTCGCCGACGTGACCCAGAACATGAAGGTCGCCAAGGAAGAAACCTTCGGACCGCTGGCGCCGGTGTTCAAGTTCAAGGACGACGCCGAAGTCGTCCAATGGGCCAACGATACCGAATTCGGTCTGGCCGCCTACTTCTATTCCCGCGATATCGGCCGCATCTGGAAAACCGCCGAACAGCTTGAGTACGGCATCGTCGGCATCAACGAAGGCATCATCTCGACCGAAGTGGCGCCGTTCGGCGGCATGAAGGAATCGGGAATGGGCCGCGAGGGGTCCAAGTACGGGATCGAGGACTACGTCGAAACCAAGTACCTGTGCATGGGCGGCATCAACTGATTTGCCGATCCAGAAGCCTTGCCGATCATAGCATTCGGCAATTCCGATCATGAAAGGGGTGGCCGGGAGACCGGCCGCCCCTTATTTATGTGATCCGGATAAAGAGGACGACACATGGCTGAATACGATTACGACCTGATCACCATCGGCGGCGGTTCCGGGGGCGTGCGCGCGTCCCGGTTTTCCGCGCAACGCTACGGCAAGAAAGTCGCCGTGATCGAAAACCTGCGGATTGGCGGCACCTGCGTCATGCGGGGCTGCGTGCCGAAAAAGCTTCTGGTGTACGGGTCGCATTTTTCCGACCACTTCGAGGACGCCGAAGGCTTCGGCTGGTCGGTCGGCGAGAGCCGCCACGACTGGGCGAAACTGATCGCCGCCAAGACCAAGGAACTCAACCGGCTGGAAGACGTCTATCACCGCCTGCTGCGCGAAGCCGGCGTCGACGAGATCACCGGCACCGGCAAGCTGGTCGATGCGCATACCGTCGAGGTTGACGGCAAGACCTACACCGCCGAACACATCCTGATCGCCACCGGCGGCTGGCCGAAACTGCCCGATGTGCCGGGCATCGAGCACGCCATCACGTCGAACGAAGCGCTGGACCTGGAGAGTCTTCCTGAGCGCATCGTCATCGTCGGCGGCGGCTACATCGCCGTCGAATTCGCCGGCATCTTCGCCGGGCTGGGCGCCGAGGTCACCGTCATCATCCGCGCCGAGAACATCCTGCGCGGCTTCGACCAGACCATGCGCGAGGCACTCAGGGACGAGATGGCCAAACGCGGCATCAACGTGCTTTCCGAATGCCAGGTCAAATCCATCGAGAAGACCGACAGCGGGTATTCGCTGCGCCTCGACCAGGTCGATTTCCTGGAGACCGATCTCGTCATGTACGCCACCGGACGCGGGCCCAACACCAAGGGGATCGGGCTTGAAGAGGTCGGCGTCGAGATGGACAAGAACGGCGCCATCGTCGTCGACGAATATTCGAAGACCAACATCGACAACATATACGCCATCGGCGACGTCACCGACCGTATCCAGCTGACCCCCGTCGCACTGGCCGAGGGCATGGCCTTCGCACGGACGGTGTTCGCCGGCGAGCCGACGTCGATGAGTTACGAGAACGTCCCGTCCGCGGTGTTTTCGCAGCCGCCGATCGGCACGGTCGGTTTGACGGAGGCAGACGCCCGCAAGGACCACGACGTCCTGATCTTCCAGTCGCGGTTCCGGCCCATGAAGCATACGCTGTCGGGCCGTGACGAACACTCGGTGATGAAGCTGATCGTCGACAAGAAGACCGACCGCGTCCTGGGCGCACACATGATCGGCGACGACGCGCCTGAAATCATCCAGGGAATCGGCATCGCCGTCAAAGCCGGCGCCACCAAGGCGGACTTCGACGCCACCATCGGCATTCACCCGACGGCGGCGGAGGAATTCGTCACCATGCGCGAGCCGCTCAGGGATGAAGAGGATTGAGCGCGTTCAGTCCTTGACGTAAACCGCGAGGACATTCGCCGTCCAGGCTTCCGGATGGTAGCTGAGCATCGCCGCCAACAGCCGGTTCAAAAGCCGTTCGCGCCACCGGCGCAGTGTCGGGACAGGCTCCTGCGGCGACACGGAAACGCATTTCCAGCCGGTCAGCCGCGCCAGTTCGCGCAACCGCCCCGGACCGAGCGGCGTCACGTGATCGAAGGTGCCGAAGAACATCTTGAGACCCCACGGGCTCTCGATGTTGGGGACGCGCAGCAACAGCTTTCCGTCATCCGACAGGAAACCCCGGAGCGCCTTCAGCAATTCGATGAGGTCCGGCAGATCGATGTGCTCGGCGACATCGAACATAACGATGCGGTCGAAACGCTGGCCGGCGAACTTCTCGTTCAATACCGTGGCGGCATCGCCGATATGGATTTCGCTACGGTTCAGGTCCGACAGTGTGTCGAGCAGGTTCTCGTCCCTGTCGAGCCCGGCGATGCGCGCGTACCCGCATGCTTCCAGATAACGCAATAACAGCCCCGTCCCACAGCCGATTTCCAGCACCGACATGGCGGGGTCGGCCCCCGTCAGATCACGGAATTCGTGGTCGAACTGTCGGCGGTGTTTTTTCTTGAAGGTGGTGCCTTCGTGTTCGCGGTGTGACTTGTAGAACGCGGCGCGGTCGCGGGCCGACAGATTGGACTGAACAGTCATTGCGCCAACAGCCTCCAGACACGGCAATGCTTCACGTTTCGCCAGCCCCTGGCGGCTTGCGTTCCAAAGATGGTAGCGCACAAACGGGGACAGCGAAACAACGCGCTCGCGGCGACGCGGCGCCAGGCATCAGCTATCAGGCATCAGGGCCGGGGCGTCAGGGCTTCACTGCCACCAGCACGACACCGAGGCTTTCCTCAAGGTCGCGGATTTTCGCCAGTTTGTCGCGATCGAGCCGCGCCGGCTCGGCCTTCACTTCCGTGAATGCCAGAAGCGGCTGACCGATTTCCTGTTCGATCGACTGAAGCGCGGCGAGTTTATCTTCGGGAATGTTGGAAAGGCTGTAGAGCATGCTCGCATCTCCTCAACGGGTTTTGCCCGACTATAGCACGGATCGTGCTATGATTTTACGACGGACCGGCCCGAACGGTTTATCGCAAGCCGTAAATCCCGGTTTTGTCTGGAAAATGCGGCCGGATACGACTATATCGTGGTGCTCTATTTATGGGCAGAGACATTTGAGGTTCACCATGGCCAAAAACTGGACACCGTCGAGCTGGCGCGATTTACCGATCCTGCAGCAGCCGGAATACCCGGACGCCGCCAAGCTGGCCGACGTCGAAAAAGCGCTCACCACGGTGCCGCCGCTGGTTTTCGCTGGCGAAGCGCGCAGCCTGAAGAAGTCGCTGGGCGACGTCGCCGAGGGCAAGGCGTTCGCGCTGATGGGCGGCGATTGCGCCGAAAGCTTCGCCGAATTCCATCCCGACAACATCCGCGACACCTTCCGCGTGATCCTGCAGATGGCCTTTGTCCTGACGTTCGGCGCGGCCATGCCGGTGGTCAAAATCGGCCGCATGGCGGGTCAGTTCGCCAAGCCCCGCTCGGCGCCGACGGAAACCCAGGGTGACGTGACGCTGGACAGCTATCGCGGCGACATGGTCAACGCCATGCCGTTCACCGAAGCCGACCGCGTGCCGGATCCGGAACGCCTGATGCGCGTCTACAATCAGTCGGCGGCGACGCTGAACCTGCTGCGCGCCTTTGCCCAGGGCGGGTACGCGGATCTGAACAAGGTCCACCAGTGGACCCTCGGTTTCATCGCCGACAGCCCGGAAGCGCACCGTTACCAGGATCTCGCCGACCGCCTCGACGAAACGCTGGCGTTCATGGCGGCGTGCGGCCTGACGGCACAGAACACGCCGCAGCTGCGTGAGACCGATTTCTACACCGCGCACGAAGCACTGCTGCTGAACTACGAACAGGCACTGACCCGGGTCGATTCCACGTCGGGCGACTGGTACGACACGTCTGCGCACTTTGTCTGGATCGGTGACCGCACCCGCCAGCCGGATCACGCGCACGTCGAATTCATGCGCGGCATCGCCAATCCGATCGGGATGAAGTGCGGCCCCACGACCGACCCGGACGAGCTGATCCGCCTGATCGACATTCTCAACCCCGACAACGTACCGGGACGTCTGACGCTGATCTCGCGCATGAGCTCGGAAAAGGTTCTCGAGATGCTGCCGCCGCTGCTGCGCCGGGTGAAATCGGAAGGCCGCAACGTGGCCTGGGTGTGCGATCCGATGCACGGCAACGTCATCAAATCGTCGACCGGCTACAAGACGCGTCCGTTCGACCGCATCCTCACCGAGGTCAAAGGCTTCTTCGAAGCACACGAGGCCGAGGGGACGTACGCCGGCGGCGTACACCTGGAGATGACCGGCCAGAACGTGACCGAATGCACCGGTGGCGCCGTCGCCATCACCGACGCCGACCTGTCGGACCGCTATCACACGCACTGCGATCCGCGTCTCAATGCGCAGCAGTCGCTTGAACTGGCGTTCCTGTTGGCGGAAGAGCTCAAATCGGTGCGCACGGCGCAAGCGCCGGCCCGCGCCGCGTCGTAACCAGGCTGAGGGGGGACCGGATGGCCTCCGATCAGGACAACCAAACGGACGCAAAGCCGGTGGCGCGTGTGGTCCACGCGTCTCAAGATGCGCGTGTGGTCCACGCGACTTCCTCGCCGTCGGCCGCCGACGTTTCGCGTTGGAGCGACGTTTATTTCACCCGCACCAAGGACATCGTCGGGCGTTTCGGCGACAAACGGGTGACGTATGCGGTCTTCATGCGCCGCCCGGTCATCTTCGCGCCCAAGCTGATGCTGGATTGGCTGCAGCGCATCGCCGACGAACGCGGCGTCAGCTTCGACATCAAGCTCAACTACGAAGAAGGCCACTGGGTCGGCGCCGGCGAGCCGCTGCTCTATATCACCGGCTCGATGTACCACCTGGTCGATCTGGAAACGCTCTATCTCCAGAAACTGGGCGCGGCATGCGTCGCCGCCAACAACGCCTTCACCATGTGCGTCGAACTGCCACAAGTGGCGTTCCTGGCCATGGATGCGCGTCATTCGACGGGGATCGAAATGGCGGAAACGATGGCCTACGCGGCGTCCGTCGGTTCCATGGCGGCGCGCGATCAGGTCGGCGCCAAGGGCTTCATCGGCAACGCCACCGAAGCGACCGCGCATTATTTCGGTGAAACGCACGGCAAGGGCACGATGCCGCACGCGTTGATCGGCTACGCGGGCTCGACGTTGAAAGCCGCCGAGATGTTCGTCGACACCTTTCCCGACCAGCCGCTGACGGCATTGGTCGATTACTACGGCCAGGAAATCACCGACGCGCTCACCGTCTGCCGCCGCTTTCCGGCGATGGCGACCGAGGGACGCATCTCGATCCGGCTCGACACCCACGGCGGGCGCTTCGTCGAAGGTCTCGACCCGCAACAATCCTACAGCGTCCTTGAGCGCCACGCGCCCCAGGCGATCCGCCGCTATCGCAACGACGCGGAACTACGCTACCTGACCGGCACGGGCGTGTCGGCGGCGGCGATCTTCCACCTTCGCGAACAGCTCGACCGCAACGGTTTCGATGCGGTGAAGATCGTCGTCTCGAGCGGCTTCGACGTCGACAAGTGCAAGGTTATGGCCGACGCCAAGGCCCCTATCGACCTGATCGGCACCGGCTCGTTCCTGCCCAACAAGTGGACGGAAACCTACGCCACCGCCGATATCGTCGACTACGACGGCCAGCCGTCGGTCAAGGTCGGCCGCGAGTTCCTGATCCGCAAATAAGCCGGCTCAGATCTCGGCCGGGATCGCGAACACGAAAATCACCACCGCCAGCAGGACGGCCAGCCAGTAGAGCATCATCCGCCCCATGCGCCGTTGGCGCCACGCCAGATAGGCCGCGGTCGCGGACTGCAGCGCGTAGTAGAGCACGAACGCCTTCGACGCATAGGCGATGATCTCGTAAATATTCGTGACCCACGTAATGCCGATGGCGACCAGCGCCGTCGCCAGCGTGCCCAGATTGATCGTCAGCCGTCCGCCCGAGATTTCAGCGATGAGGCCGCCGGCGCCGCTCATATCGGCGACCGCAGCGGTGCTCTGCGACGCCAGCGCCGCCAGGATGATGACCGGGCCCACGATCGTGCCCACCGGCGCCAGCATGTCGATGATCGCCGTCTCGCCACCGGCCCCCGAAATGCGTTCGGTGAAGAAACCGGTGATCAAAAGAATGAAGGTCAGATAGACGCCGGTCGAAATCCACTGCGCCCAGCGCATGGTGCGAACGCGCGTGAGCGGGTCGTACTTGCCGCCCAGGTAACGCGACGTCTCGAAGCCCTGAACCAGAATGACGAGCCCGAGGAAGATGCCGATTTCCTCCAACCCCCGGCTGTGCGGCACCATTTGCCAATCGAAAGTGTTTTCGGACGCGCGTTCGGCGCTGGCGATGCCGAGCGCGACGCACAGCCCGCCGATCACCGAGAGTTTGAGCCCAACCGCAAAGACTTCGAAGCGCTCAAGCGCACTCAGGCCCCCGAACGTCCCGGTAACGGCGAAGATCGCGATCACGAACGTCGACGCGGCCCGGATCCAGAACGGATCGACGACATCGATCAGCCGCAGCCCGAACGCCGCGAAAAGGTTCAGGTAATAGGCGACGGAAACAAAGTAGGCGAGCGCGAGCGCGATGTCCGAGGTGCCTTCCAGGACCTTCAACATGCGAGGCGGGCCGTGCGCCATCAGCTGTTCCCCATGCACGATGTTATGGCGGATCGCCGCACCGAACAGGTAGGCGACGGCGCAAAGTCCCGCCATCGCGATCCACGCGCGCGTACCGGCGACATGGGCCAGGATCGGCCCCGCCACCAGAAACCCGGACCCGATGATCGACGCCAACGGGGTGACCGTCGCCTGCCACAGCGGCGCAGCGCGGAGTTTCGGATGAAAGAAAAGCCCCAAAAGGGCGAGCGCCACGACGACAAGAGCGATATTCGTCATCGTCATTTACCTGATCCCGGCATGGACAGACGGCAGAACTACCCGATTAAAATCCGCTTCAACGCGGTATTGGCGTTGGCGACGGTCTCGGCGCCGTGGCGCTTGACCAGACGCTCACGGCCCTTCTCCGACGACAGCACTTTCCTGAGGTCCGAAAGCATCGCATCCATCATGCGGCGGAACCCGGGCTCGTCCAGTTGCCAGCGGGCCTCCGCCTCCGACACGCTGTCGGGCACGGCGCGCAGGTTCGAATTCACCAGATTGATGAACCAGTTGGCGCGTTTGTCGAAGTCGGAAAACTGCGATGCGACGATCACCTGCGCGTCGAGCCGCACGGTCAACGCATCGCGTTCGGTATAGAACGTATCCCAGTCGAAATATTCGCCGGAGGATTCGGCTTTCAGGCGCGCCACGATGCTGCGGCAGCGCTCGTCATACGCCGACACATTGTCCGGCCCCAACAGCATACCGACCGCCATGAAGTAACCCGGCAACATACGGCGCGTCACGCCCTTGCGGCTCGGCTTTTCCTGGAACATGTGCGCGAACGGTTTGACGATCAGGCGGAAGAACGGATCGATCCTGTCCTTTTCCCACTTCATCTTGTCGCGGGCGTCGGCGTATTGGTCCATCGTCGCTTCGATCTCGGCCTGCATCTCGCGCGCCTTCTGATCGAAGCTGGCTTGCATCGCATCCAGGTCGTTGATGCTCAGCATCCCGCCATTGGCCGCCGCCGCCTGTTTCATCTGATCGACGATCGAGCCCACCGCGCCGGTCGCGATGGCCTTGCTTTGTGCCTTGGCCGAGGCCGGGTCTTTCGGCTTCCGGGCGGGCTTGGGTTCCGGCTTCCGCGCCGACGGAGCGGGCGCGGCGGCGGGCATGGCCGCCGGGGCTGGGGCGGCGGCAGGCTGTTTTTCCGGCTTGGGGCCGCCCATGAACCCGCCTTCGCGCTTGATCGGCTTGCCGTCCGGACCCATCTCGATGATTTCCGCACGCTGCGCCGACGGCTGGGATTTCTCGCCGTACATAATGACTTCCGAGGATTTCTTGCGCTCTGCCATAAGAGCGAAAGCATACTTTGACAGCGTTAATCAACACAACGCCTGATTGACGCCGGCGCGAAGGCCCTTGCAGCTTGATCTCCGGGCGTTCGGGTGCCAATTGACAGGGGTATGGGGGCCGCCTAGGTTCCGCCTTCTTTCGAATGACAAGAAAAGCCGATGACCGATCGCCTGTCCATTGCCGTAGCCCAGATCAACCCGACCGTCGGCGACGTCGCCGGCAATGCGGCGCTGGTCGAAAAATTCGCGGTGGACTCGGCGAAAATGAACGCCGATTTGATGGTCGCGACGGAACTGGCGATTTCCGGCTACCCCCCTGAAGATCTTGTTCTCAAACAGGCTTTTCAGGACCGGATCGAGGACGCGGTCATCGCGCTCGCGAAACGCCTTCACGAACAGAACCTCCCTGCCGTGTTGGTCGGCGCACCGTGGCGGGTCGAGGGTAAACTTTATAATGCGGCGCTTTTGCTCGACGGGGGCGAGGTCAAGCACGCGCGTCTCAAGCACGAGTTGCCGAATTACGGCGTGTTCGACGAGAAACGCGTCTTCGCCACCGGCCCGCTGCCCGGCCCGATCCCGTTCCGCGATGTGCGGCTCGGCGTCATGATCTGCGAAGACCTGTGGTTCCCCGATGTCGCCGAATGCCTGCAGGAAAGCGGCGCCGAATTCCTGATCTCGCTCAACGGCTCGCCGTTCGATGTGAACAAGGTCGACGTGCGCCTCAACACCGCGATCGCGCGGACCACGGAAACCGGCCTCGCACAGCTTTACGTCAACCAGATCTGCGGCCAGGACGAACTGGTCTTCGACGGCGGCTCGTTCGTCGTCAATCCGGACTACAAAATGGTGATGCGCGCACCGTTCTGGCGGGAATCCCTGATGCTGACCGAATGGTCGCGGACGCCCGACGGCTGGGTCTGCGCCGAAACCGACGTGCAGCCGAGCTTGGGCGAGGAAGAAAACGTCTATCAGGCGATGACGCTGGGGCTTCGCGATTACGTGAACAAGAACGGCTTTCCGGGCGTCGTCATCGGTCTGTCGGGCGGGATCGACAGCGCGCTTTCCGCCGCCGTCGCGGTCGATGCGCTGGGCGCGGACAAGGTACTGGCCGTGATGATGCCGTCGCCCTACACGTCGGGTGAAAGCCTCGAAGATGCGGCGCAGTGCGCCGACATGCTGGGGGTCAGGCTCGAGAACATCAACATCGGCCCGGCCATGAACGCCTTCGAACAGATGCTGGCCCCGGTGTTCGAAGGCCGCGCGCCCGACATCACCGAAGAGAATATCCAGGCCCGCGCGCGCGGGCTTCTACTGATGGGGATTTCCAACAAGCTGGGCCACATGCTTTTGACGACCGGCAACAAGTCGGAAATGTCGGTCGGCTACGCGACGCTCTACGGCGATATGTGCGGCGGGTATTCGGTGTTGAAGGATGTCTACAAGACAACCGTGTTTCAGCTGTCGCACTGGCGCAACAAGCATCTTCCCCCGGGGGCGATGGGACCGGAAGGGATGGTCATCCCGGAACGCATCATCACCAAGCCGCCGTCCGCCGAACTGCGGCCCGATCAGAAGGACGAAGACTCGCTCCCGCCCTACGACGATCTGGACGGGATCCTGCGCGCCCTGATCGAGGACGAGAAGTCGGTCGACGACACGGTGGCGCTGGGTTATGACGAAGCGACCGTGAAGCGCATCTGGAAACTCCTGGATCGCGCCGAATACAAACGCAGGCAGGCCCCGCCGGGCGTCAAGATCACCGAACGCGCCTTCGGCAAGGACCGCCGCTATCCGATCACCAACGGATTCACGAAGCAGATCTGATGACGACGCCGACCCTGAAAATTCACGACACCCTCAGCCGCGAGAAGCGCGACTTCGTCCCCCAGGATGAAAAGAACGTGCGCATGTATGTCTGCGGGCCGACGGTCTACGACAAGGCGCACATCGGCAACGCCCGCCCCGTGGTCGTGTTCGACGTGCTGGCGAGACTGCTGCGTCATATATACGGCGAAGGGCACGTCACCTATGCCCGCAACATCACCGACATCGACGACAAGATCAACGCACGCGCCCATGAGCGCGGCATCCCGATCCGCGACCTGACCGATCAGACGATCGAGGTGTTTCACGCCGACATGAAGGCGCTGAACGCCCTGCCCCCGGACGTCGAACCGCGCGCGACCGACACCATCGACGAGATGATCGAGATGATCCAGGTGCTGATCGACAAGGGCAACGCCTACGCAGCCGAAGGTCACGTCTTGTTCAACGTGCCGTCGATGGACGATTACGGCCGGCTGTCCCGGCGCAAGCGCGACGAACAGATCGCCGGCGCGCGCGTCGAAGTCGCCCCCTATAAAAAGGACGCCGCCGATTTCGTATTGTGGAAGCCGTCCGACCCCGAAAAGGGCGAACCCGGCTGGGACAGCCCGTGGGGCTATGGCCGGCCCGGCTGGCATATCGAATGCTCGGCGATGTCGAAAAAGATTCTGGGCGAGACCTTCGACATTCACGGCGGCGGCCTCGACCTGATCTTTCCGCACCACGAAAACGAGATCGCCCAGTCGCGCTGCGCGCACGATACCGACGTGATGGCGAATTACTGGATGCACAACGGCTATCTGATGGCCGAGGGCGAGAAGATGTCGAAATCGCTCGGCAACTTCTACACCGTCAACGAACTGCTGGAAGAATTCCCCGGCGAAGCGATCCGCCTGTTGCTTTTGAAAACCCACTACCGCCAGCCGCTGGACTTCACCAAGGAGGGCTTGGCCGAGGCCAAGCGGGAATTGGATGGGTTCTATCAGGCACTCCGCGCCGGCGGCACTACCGCTTCAGGCTCCGGCGACTCGCCAGCAGGCATTGTCGACGCTCTCAGTGACGACCTGAACACCCCCAAGGCCCTCAGCGTACTGCATGAACTGCTGAGCGCGCTCAATCGCGGCGATGAGGCGGTGCGGCAAGGCTTGCTCGCAGGTGCCGCTCTCCTCGGCCTGCTGCAACAGGACCCGGAAGACTGGTTCAAGGGACAGCCGAAATCGGCCGCAGGCGGCCTTTCCGACGACGAGATCGACGCCAAGATCCAGGCCCGCACCGAAGCCCGCAAGAACAAGGATTTCGCGACCTCGGACGCGATCCGGGACGAGCTTCAGGATATGGGCATCATCCTCGAGGACGGCGCGCAGGGCACCACCTGGCGGCGCGGTTAACGCCCCTCATCTGGGCTCCCCCCTCACCTAGCCTCTCCCCCTGAAGGGGGAGAGGGATTAAAGCGCGATGATGCGGCAGGGCCCCTCTCCCCCAGCTAGCTGGGGGAGAGGACAGGTGAGGGGGGCATCGCGTCTTAGCCGAACGCCCGGTAGCGCCGGACGATCTCTTCTTCCGACATGTCCGCCTCAATCTCTTTCAGGTTTTCGGCCTGGGCGCGGGTGCGCGGCTTGCCAGTCCACGGTTCGACGCCGCTTGCGAGCGGGGTATCGTCGCTCGCCATGTGCTCGGCGTAATCGGTGAACAGCTGCACCACGTGGCGGAAGGCCGCCACTTCCAGATCCTGGAATTTCCAGCCGTCTTCGACCGGGAACCGTCTGACCTCGACGATCGGCCCGGTGTCGACCCTGGCCGCCATTTCGTGCAGCGTGACGCCGAACGTCTTCGCCCCGTCATAGATCGCGAACCCGGCGACATAGCTGCCCGGGTATTCCGGCGGCCCGGGGTGAAAGTTGTAGGCCGGGCCCGGCAACGCATCGAGATAGGACGCCGGCACGATGACACTGGTGAGGAACGCAATCAGCCGCGTGTTCTCGACCCCGGCCCGAAACGCCGCATGCAACCCTTCGTTATCGAAAACCGGCTCGACGGCAAGGTCGGCATTGTACTGGCGCAGCATTTCCCGGAGATGCGGGGCTTCGACTTCGCCGGAGAGCAGGATGATCCGTTCTGGCATTTCACGAGGCTAGCATGGGCAGATCAAACCGGATAGATTGTTCGCGTGTGATCGTTCCAGCCGGAGAAATAACCGGCAGGGACGCGATAGAAACAAGCCCGTCAAACGGGCGCAGATGTGCCGGAGGGGTGCGGTGATGTCAGCGTTTAGACGCGGACCGGCTGTCGTGCCTGAATGCGATCCGTTCCGTTAACCTGGGACCTCGAGGCAAACGTCGGAAACAATGACGAGCAAAGATAATAATCACAACGACGAACCCGTCCCGAAGGCGTATCTCGACCTCGTCAGGACACTGACTCACGAAGTCAGAACGCCGCTCAGTACGATTATCGGTTTCGCCGACATGATCGAGCACGAGATGCTCGGTCCGCTCGGCAACCATCGCTATCGGGATTACGCCGAAGACATTCACAAGGCGGCGCGCGCGATCCTGGAGACGCTCGACGACGTATCGCAGCCGGCGCACTTCGCGCGCTACCAGGAATCCGAAGAAGACTTCCGCCATCTCATCGAACTCGCGCCCGACCTGATCTGCATCTGCCGCGACGGCCGGATCGAGCTGATCAACCCCGCCGGCGCCAGCATGCTGGGCGTGTGGCCGCTGGAGACCTTGAAAGACAGGCTGTTCAGCGATTTCGTCGACGCCGAGTTCCGCGACCTCGTCAGACCCGACCTGCGCGACCTGGCCGAGGAAAAGCTCCGCGTGCCGGTCAAGCTCGTGCGCCCCGACGAACTCACGGTCGACGTGGAGATCGCGGCATTGCCGTACAAATCCTCCGACGCGGAAGACACCGGCGCGGTGATGGTCATCGCCCGCGACGTGACCGAGCGGAACCGGGCCCTTTCCGCAGTCCGCCAGCGCGAGGAAAACCTGCAACTGGTGATGGACGCGGTCGCCGACGGCATCGTTTCGCTGGACGAACGCGGCCGGATCGAGATGGTCAACGCCGCGATCGAGCGCATTTTCGGTTACGATGCCAATGCCCTCATGGACCAGCACATCGGCACCCTGATCCCCGCACTCGCCGGTGCCAAACCGCAAAGCTTCATTGCCGACGCGGGCTCGGGAGATCTTGAGTTCGGCCTCGAGAATGACACCGAGATGACGGGCCGGCATATCGACGGGCAGAATATCCCGGTCGAGGTGGTGTTCACGGTGTCGTCGTCGGACGGGCGGCGGCGTTACATCGGCGCGATCCGCGACATCACAGCGCGCAAGAATTACGAAGACCGGTTGCGGACCATGGCGACCCGCGACGAACTGACCGGGCTCGCCAACCGCAACCTTCTGGCGGAACGCCTGACCGAGACGATGCGGCGGATCGACCGTGAAGGCGGCGGCATGGCGCTCATTTATATCGACCTGGACCAGTTCCAGAACATCAACGACGCCTTCGGTCACGAAGTCGGCGACGAGGTCATATTAATGGCAAGCCGGCGGCTGCAATCCTGCGTCAAGGACGGCGACACCCTCGCCCGCGCCGGCGGCGACGAATTCCATATATTGATGCCGGGCATCGCCGACGAAAATGCCGCCGCGCGCATCGCGAGCGACCTGCTCGTCGCCCTTTCGAGTCCCTACATGATCGAGGGGCGGGAGATTTTCTCGTCTGCCAGCATCGGCGTGTGCCTTTATCCGCCTCATGCGGCAACACCTTCGGAACTGATGCGCAACGTCGACACCGCGACCAACAACGCAAAACGGGACGGCCGCGCCAATTACAAGATCTACACGCCCAACATGTCGGAAATGGTGCATCGCCGCGTCGATGTCGGCCACGAACTCAGGCGCGCGCTCGAAAACGACGAACTGTCGCTCAACTACCAGGCCAAGGTCGATCTGTCGTCGCAACGGATCATCGGCGCCGAGGCCCTGCTGCGCTGGTCGAACGAACATCTGGGCTTCATATCGCCCGCCGAGTTCGTGCCGATCGCCGAGGAAACCGGCCTGATCGTGCCGATCGGCGAATGGGTCCTGCGCACGGCCTGCCAAGAGGCCGCGCAATGGAAGGCCGCCGACGGCCAGCCCGTACAAGTGGCAGTCAACCTGTCGGCCCTGCAATTCCTGCATGGCGACCTGGTGGCCCGGGTGACGCGCAGCCTGAAAGAGTCGGGTCTCGCCCCCGAGCGGCTCGATCTGGAGCTGACAGAAAGCCTGTTGGTCGAACGTCCGGACGAGACCATCGCAACACTGAACCGGCTGAAGGAGCTCGGCATTTCGATCTCCATGGACGACTTCGGGACCGGGTACTCGTCGCTCAGTTACCTGACCAAGTTCCCGCTGGATTCCCTCAAGGTCGACCGCGCCTTCGTCACCGACTTGCCCGAAGACCGCGATGCGGTGGTCGTGGTCCGCGCCATTGTCGGCATGGCCAAGCAGCTCGACCTGCACATCGTCGCCGAGGGGATCGAGACCGAACGGCAAATGGAATTCCTGCACGGTCTCGGCTGTCACACCGGCCAGGGGTATTTGTTCTCGAAGCCGATCTCGAATGATCAGTTCATGGATCTTCTGCTGGCCAAGGCCGCGGAATAATCCCGGTGACCCGAAAAGCTTGAGCATTCGGGCCGATTTGGGCATTCTCGGCGCGCTTTTTCCCAACTGGCACGGATTTGAGCGGAAAAATGTCCGATAACCGCGTTTACCTGTTCGACACGACCCTGCGCGACGGCGCGCAGACGCAAGGCGTGGATTTCAATCCCGCCGACAAGGAACTGATTGCGCGCGAACTGGACAGCATCGGGATCGACTATGTCGAGGGCGGCTGGCCCGGCGCCAACCCGACCGACAACAGCTTCTTCGGCAGCCCGCCTAAAATGAAACGCGCCAAGTTGGTCGCGTTCGGCATGACGCGCCGCGCCGGACGTTCGGCGGACAACGACCCCGGCCTCGCCGCGATCCTGGAACCCGACGTCCCGTGCGTCTGCATGGTGGGAAAATCGTGGGACTTCCACGTTGACGTCGCGCTCGAGATCGAACACGAAGAGAACGTCCGCATGATCGCCGAAAGCGTGCAGCTTGCGACAACCCGCAAGGACGAGGTCATGTACGACGCCGAGCATTTCTTCGACGGCTACAAGTCCAATCCCGAATTCGCGCTTTCGTGTCTGAAGGCGGCCTACGACAACGGCGCGCGCTGGGTCGTATTGTGCGATACCAACGGCGGCACCCTGCCCCATGAGGTGGCGAAGATCGTCGGCAACGTGACACAGCATATCCCGGGCGATCATGTCGGTATTCATGCCCACAACGACACGGGCAACGCCATCGCCAATTCTCTGGCCGCGGTCGTCGCCGGGGCACGTCAGGTGCAGGGCACGCTCAACGGCTTGGGCGAGCGGTGCGGCAACGCCGACCTGATCGCGATCATTCCGTCGCTCGTTCTCAAGATGGGGTTCGAGACCAACGTCGATCCCGAAGACATGAAGAAGCTGACGCACATCTCCAGGCTTCTGGACGAACGGCTGAACCGCCAGCCGTTCCGGGGCGCGCCGTACGTGGGCGAGTCGGCCTTTGCCCACAAGGGCGGCCTGCACGTATCGGCGGTCGAAAAGGACCCGAAAACGTACGAGCACATCGAACCGTCGCTGGTCGGCAACCGCCGCCATATCGTCGTTTCCGATCAGTCCGGGCGCTCCAACATCCTGGCCCGGTTCCGCGAAGTCGGGATCGAGGTCGACCCCAAGGACAAGCGCGTCGGGAAGCTCGTCGAGGAAGTCAAAGAGAACGAGTTCAACGGCTATGCCTACGACGGCGCCGAGGCGAGCTTCGAACTGCTTGCGCGCCGCGCTCTCGGCTCGGTGCCGGATTACTTCCGCTGCTCCAACTTCCGCGTCATCGACGAACGCCGCTGGGATGCGAACGGCAACCTGGTGACGCTTTCCGAAGCGACCGTGAAACTGACCGTCGGCGGCGAAGATCACATGACCGTCGCCGAGGGCAACGGCCCGGTCAACGCGCTCGACGCCGCCATGCGAAAAGTGCTGACGCCGATTTATCCGACGCTCGAAGGTCTCAA
This sequence comes from Rhodospirillales bacterium, assembly GCA_023145215.1. Taxonomy (GTDB): domain Bacteria; phylum Pseudomonadota; class Alphaproteobacteria; order Rhodospirillales; family Casp-alpha2; genus UBA4479. Next base: position 29,483 of record JAGLED010000041.1, read on the forward strand.
GCTGGTGGACTACAAGGTCCGTATCCTGACCCCCGGCGACGGGACGCGCGCCATCACCCGCGTGATGATCGAAAGCACGGACAGCAAGGGCGAGCACTGGTCGACCGTCGGCGTGTCGGCAAACATCATCGACGCGTCCTACAACGCGCTCCGGGATTCCCTGATCTATCTGCTCTATCGCGACGGCGCCCAAGAGCCGGCCGCCGACTGACGCCGATGACCGACAACGCGTTTTCCGTCATCCTGGTCGAGCCGCAACTCGGCGAGAATATCGGCATGTGCGCGCGCGCCATGTGGAACTGCGGGATCAAGGATCTGCGGCTCGTCAGCCCACGCGACGGCTGGCCGTCGGAAGCGGCCAGCAAATCCGCCTCCGGCGCGGACCCCGTGATCGAAGGGGCGCAGGTCTTCGAGACCACGGAAGAGGCGGTCAGGGACCTGGACTTCGTCATCGCGACGACGGCGCGCCCGCGCGACATGACCAAGGTCGTTTTCACCCCCGAAGCCGCGGCGGCCGACATCCGCACGCGCGCAACCGCTGGCCAGCGCACCGGGGTGTTGTTCGGGAAAGAAGCGATGGGCCTTTCCAACGACGACGTGGCGTTGTCGGACGCGGTCCTGACGGTGCCGCTCAACCCGGCGTTCACGTCCCTCAACCTCGCCCAGGCGGTGCTGTTGATGGGCTACGAATGGTTCAAGCAGGGCGACGATACGGCCGGGAAAGAGTTGAAGATGCCCGCCGACACGCGCCCCGCCGGCAAGGAAGAGATGATCAACCTGTTCGAGCATCTGGAAGAAGAACTCGACGCGCGCGGCTTTTTGCGCGTGCCGGAAAAACGTCCGACCATGGTCAGGAACATCCGCAACATGTTCTGGCGCGCCGAGATGACCGAACAGGAGGTCCGCACGTTCCGGGGCATTCTCAAGGCGCTGACGAAGTTTCCCAGGAACGACGGCTGAACGAACCGACCCTCTCCCCCGGCAGAGGGTGGCGAACGACGTGAGCCGGGTGAGGGGACGTGTGATAAGGTGAACCACAGAGGCACCGAGGTCACAGAGATGCCTCGCCGCTTGCCGCCTCTGTGCCTCCGTGTCTCTGTGGTTTTAGAACTGCGAGGATTCCATGGACCCTGAACGCGTTCAGGGTGTCGGACTTGTGCTCAGCCCTTCGCTTTCGCGATCACCGCTTTCAGACGATCCAGCGACTCCGCCGGCCAGTACGCGCGGCGGTCATAGAATTCATCCACCTGCGGCTTGCCGTCGTCGAGCGTCACCCACGGCTGCTTGGTGGAGGTATAGATGTGGATGTCGGGCGGCATGGCGGACGGATCTTCGAGCGTGCCGACGCGGATGAAGTCGATCAGGTCGCCGGCGCCGCCATAATGACTCCAGAGCGCCGTCTTGCAGTCCGGGCAACGCCAGATCACCTGGCCCTTGCCGCTCGGCGACGGGACCTTCACGGGTTCGGGCGTGCCCTGGGTGACGTCGACCCGATCGGCCTCGATCATCGCGTTGAGCGCGAACGCCGCCCCCGACTGACGCTGGCAATACGAACAATGGCAGCAATGCACGAACATCGGCGCGCCCTTGGCGGTGTACTTGACGGCGCCGCACGCGCACCGGCCCTCGTGAACGGGTTCCATGACCTCTCCTAGATGCGTTTCGAAAGCCAGATCGCCAGTTTGGAGCCGGTTTTGACGGCGGTCTTCAAGACCTCATAGCCGGGCGCGTCCTCGGCGCCCTTGCCGAGGGCGGTGTCCCGGTGCTCCAGTTCTTCGAGGCGGAATTTTTCGAACGTGTCGCGCAGTTCCTGCTGATCGCCTTCGGCATCCAGCGCCGAGACCTGCGATGCGTAATGCTCGTCGATGACTTCCTCGACGGCGACGGTACACGCATGCGCCGCCTTCTCGCCCATCAGGGCGGTCCCGGCGCCCAGTGCGAAACCGGCGACATGCCAGAGCGGCATCAACGCCGTCGGGCGCACCCGGTTCTTGCGGATCAGGTCGTCGAACTTCGCCAGGTGCACGCGCTCCTGGTCGGCCATGTGCTCGATGTCGGGCCGGTCGGCGCTTTTGCCCAGCACCGCGAGCTGCCCTTCATAGATCCTGACCGCGCCGTATTCGCCCGCGTGATCGACGCGGATCATGCTTTCCAGCATGTCCTTTTTCGACAGGTCGCCGGGCATGCGGTGCGGTTTTGCGCGCGTGCTCATGATCAGACCTCGTCCCTCAGACGCCGCCATGCGCAAAACGAGGCGATGGCCAGCGCCAGCGATACGCCAACATTGTAGGTGGCCATGGAAACCCCGAAAAGGGTCCAGTCGATATCGCCGCACGACTTCTCGGGTTTCTTCTGCAATGCCGCCAGGAAGTCCTGGGTATTGGTGACGGCGCCGCCGCTTGCCCCGCAGGGCGCGGCGGATTTCCACCAAAGCTGTTCGACGCCGACATGATAAAGCGCGATCCCGGATCCGATCAGAAACGCCAGCCCCGCGAACAACGGGATCAGGCGCCGGATCTCGGGGTTCTTCACGAAAAGCGCCAGAAGCCCCAGTGCGATCACCACCCCGTAGGGGATGCGCTGATAGACACAAAGAACGCACGGCTCATAGCCGAACCCGTACTGCGAGATATAAGCGGTCAGAAGCGGCCCCCCGGCGGCGATCAGCAGCGCGAGAGCGAGATATCTGTCGATGATTTTGACGTCGGGCATGGCACAGTTATAGGCGCGGACGCCGGCTCCGTTAAGTCACGAATTTGAGAACGATCACGCCCGCCACCAGAAGCGCACAGAACAAAAGCGTCAGCAGGCCCAGGCGTTTCTCGATAAAGGCGCGGATCGGCTCGCCGTACTTCCACAACAGGATCGCGACGAGGAAGAACCGGGCGCCGCGCCCGATGGCGGAGGCGATGATGAACGGCGCCATATCCAGCCCGGTCACGCCGCTGGCGATGGTGAAGATCTTGTAGGGGATCGGGCTGAAGCCGGCGGTGAACACGATCCAAGCGCCGTTCTCGTTATAAAGCGCCTTTACCTGGGCGAACTTGTCGGCGGCGTGATAGAATTCGAGGATCGGCTGGCCGATTTCCTCGAACAGAAACGCACCGATGAAGTACCCGAACACACCGCCCAGAACCGACGCGATCGTGCAGATCAGCGCCAGGCGGAACCAGCGCGTCCTCGCCGCCAGCACCATCGGGATCAGCAGGACATCGGGCGGAATCAGGAAAAACGAGCTTTCGGTGAACGCCACCAGCGCCAGAATCCAGGTCGCGTGGCGGTGGGCCGACCATTCAAGGGTTTTGTCGTAAAGCGCGCGCAGCATCGGGTTTCAACATTCCTCGAAAAAGGCCGGTCACCGTTGGATGCCGAGGTCTTTAGCAGCCCCCGGCAGGGCTTGCAACGATACCGGCCCATGGCTGAAAATAGGGCGTCGGGCGTAGTGGACAGGGACGGCGCGATCCCTTATGTTCGCGGCGCTCCACCAAGTGCGGGTGTGGCGGAATTGGTAGACGCGCCGGATTCAAAATCCGGTTTCCTCGGAAGTGTCGGTTCGAGTCCGACCACCCGCACCATCTCAAACGGGAGTGATTCTTGAGCCAGCCCAACGCCGATAAAGACCCCGAATTCGCCGTCGAGATCGAGGGCCTCGCGAAGGTCTATGGCAGTTCGAACAAGCAGACGCCGAAACACGCCCTCAAGGACGTGAACCTGAAAATCAGGCGCGGCTCGTTCTTTGGCCTGCTGGGGCCGAACGGGGCGGGCAAGTCGACGCTCATCAACATCCTCGCGGGCCTCGTCAACCGCTCGGGCGGCACCGCGAAAATCTGGGGCCACGACATCGACACCGATATGCGTGCCGCGCGCCGCTCCATCGGCGTGGTGCCGCAGGAACTGAACATCGATCCGTTCTTCACGCCGCGCGAACTCCTCGATCTTCAGGCCGGGCTGTTCGGCGTACCGCAGTCCGAGCGCCAGACGCAGGAAGTTCTGGACGCCGTCGGTTTGGGCGACAAGGCGGACGCCTATACGCGCTCGCTGTCGGGCGGGATGCGGCGAAGATTGTTGGTCGGCAAGGCGATGGTGCACCGCCCGCCGGTGCTGGTGCTGGACGAGCCGTCGGCCGGCGTCGACGTCGACCTGCGCCGCCAGCTCTGGACCCACGTGAAGCGCATGAATGAGGCGGGCACGACGGTCCTGCTGACCACCCATTACCTCGAAGAAGCCGAAGCCATGTGCGACGAGATCGCCATCATCAACCACGGCCGCATCATCGCCTGTGAGCCGACCGCCGAGATGCTGTCCCGTCTGGATGCGCGCGAGTTGCGCGTCGATCTGGCGAAACCGGCGAACGAGATTCCGAAATCGCTCAATAAATACAACCCCGTCCTTATCCAGCCCGACTGCCTGACGCTCAGTTTCGCGCCTTCCAAAACACCGGCCCGGAAAGTCTTGGCGGATATTGAGGCGGCGGGCCTCGAGGTCCGCGATTTCGCGACGACCGAATCCGATCTGGAAGACATCTTCATCCGTCTGACCCACGATGACGCCGAAGACGACGCGGATGACGCCGCCTAAGCGCTGCTTCGCCGTTCTTTTTTTTCCGCTTCTGCTGGCCTTGAGCGGCTGCGCACCGCTGATCGTCGACCCAGGCCCGCCCACGGGCGAGGCTTCCCTTTATCCGTCGCACTTCTGGACCCGGGACGGGATCTCCCTCGCCTACCGGTCGTGGCAGCCCGACGAAGGGCCTAAGGCGGTGATCGTCGCCCTGCACGGGTTCAACGACTATTCGAAGTTCTTCGACAAACCGGCAATTTATTTGCGGGAGCGAGGCATCGCCAGCTATGCGCTCGACCAGCGGGGCTTCGGGGCCAACGGGTGTCGCGGCCGTTGGTTCCCGGGCGACCGCTACAAGCTGGACGCCCGCGATTTCACAAAGGCGGTCGCCGAAAAATATCCGGACGTGCCGCTCTATCTGCTGGGCGAAAGCATGGGCGGCGCCGTCGCCATGACCGTGATGGCGGGCGATAACACCCCCTGGATCACGGGAACGATCCTGGCCGCCCCCGCCGTCTGGTCCCGCGAGACCATGCCGCTTTACCAGCGCGTCACGTTATGGCTGTCGGCGCACACCATCCCCGCGGTGCCGTTATCGGGGCGCGGGCTGAAGATCAAACCGAGCGACAATATCGAGATGCTGATCCAGCTCGGCCGCGATCCCCTGGTGATCAAGGGCACGCGCGTCGACGCCATCAACGGCCTGGTCGACCTGATGGACGACGCCATGAACGCCGCCGGAAAGCTGGACGGGCGAATGCTGATACTTTATGGCGGCCTCGACGAGATCATCAAATCGGGTCCGACCAAAACCATGCTGGACCGCCTGCCGGCAACGGGAACGGCGCGGCGCACCCTCGCGGTCTATCCGGGCGGCTATCATATGCTGCTCCGCGATCTCGACGCCGAGACGGTATGGAACGACATCGGGCACTGGCTGGAAAGTCCGGACAGCGCCCTGCCGTCCCGGGCCGACCGGAACGCAGCCAAGCAGCTGAAACCGTAACGAGAATATTTTTATCCCACCGCAAATAGCATCTTGCGCGGTGGCGAATTTTACCCAATTGATATTGCGTTCCGGCTGGAACCATCCAGTGCCGGGTCCTTTCGGAGAAATTTGAAGATGTTCTCGCGTCAGCTGAGTCTCACCTTGGCAGGGGCGTTTCTGCTCGTCTCGACGGCGGCACACGCCGTCGATGTCCGCAATGAAGATGACAAACCACAGGATGTCCTGCTCAGCGTCTGGAAAGACGCCTCCAGCACGGACACCGTCGATACCCTGATCACGCTGCAGCCCGGCGAAAGCAAATCCGGCGTCTGCGATCTGTGCATTATTTCCCTCGGCAAGGGCGACGAAGCGGAATCCGTTTCCGCCGAGAGCCAGGACGTGGTCACCATCGAAAAACCGGGACGTCTGCGTCTGAACTGATCCGTCTGCGATTGGGAAACCTCGCAGCAAAAGGGGCGGCAACCTGTGTGCCGCCCTCTTTTTTCTGCAGGTACCGTTTTTGCAGGTAACGGCCGGCTCAGCTGCTGCCGGCGACCGCCAGTTTGCCGGTGACGCCGTGCTTGTCGATCAACTCGGCGACGAAACCGGACTTGATGGCGTCAGCGACGAATTCGTTGACGAAGGCGGCGAGCTTCTTGTTTTCGTGCTTGGTACCGATGGCTTGCTGGACGGCGGTGTAACGGCCCGGGATCAAACGCGAGCCCGGCAGTTCTTCGGCGTTCTCCCGAAGCGCGGGGACGAGCCCGGCCAGCGCGTCCAGCTTCTCTTCCTTGAACAGCTCGAACGCCCCCGGCAGGCCGACACCCCGGTGCAGGGTCGCGTGCTTGAGCGTCCGCGTCAGGTAAAGGTCGTAAGCGGCGCGTTCGGAAACCGCGATCCTGACCCCCGGCTGGTCAACATCCTCGATAGTCTGAAGTGGCGAGCCTTCGGGCACCAGATACGTCGCCTCGATCTCGACATAGGGATCGCTGAAGAAGATCGTCTCGGCGCGCTTCGGTTCGATGGCGATCAGCGCGATGTCCCAGGCGTCCTCTTCCAGTGCGTCGGCAAGGTCGCCCGGGCGGGGCCGCGTCACATAGCGCACGTCCACACCCAGCTTGTCCGCGATCGCCTTCGACATGTCGGGTGAGATGCCGACCGGATCGCCGTTGTCGGCTTCGCCGGTGACCAGCAGAATGTTGCCGAGGTTAACGCCGACGCGGAGCACGCCGGGTTCGCTCAGTTCCTTGAGAATGTCTTCGTACATCTGGATCGTCTCCCTAAGTTGATTTTGCACGCCGACGTTGCCCGCCGGACGCGGTTGGCAGGTAGCATGCCCTGCAAACAACGGATGGGCAATTCAAGGATCAGGAAGACAGATCGACGTCGACCCGTTCGCACCCGCGATTGGACGCCTTCGCCACATCGACGTGGGCATCGCGCAGATCGCGCAGCACGAGGCGGTCGATATGCACCCGTCTGGAGCGGCTGTTGATATCGCTGGCGACCTGTTCAGCGACCTTTTTCAACAAACCGGCCGAGAACGGCTTACCGTCGCGCGTCGCCGCCTGCATGAGCAGAAGCACCCCCTCGACGATGCGCGGCGAGAGTGCGCAGAAAAGCGTGATGTCGTTCCCATCTTCGCCGAGCCGGACAAGCGGGATCAGCGATACACGGCGGGCTTTCCCATCGATCAGCGCCTCGGTGAGAACCGGTTTGAGGGCGATCATCTCGATCTTCTTTGCATCGGGCGGCGGCGGCGCTTCTGCGGCGGGTGCGGGTGCCGGCTCGGCGGCTTTCATCTGTTCGTGCGCCGCGGGTGCGGGTTTGGGGCTTTCTTCCTCGCGGTCGGGGCCGACGCTCGCCGGCAGCACGACCAACAACAAAACGACCGTGATCGCCGCCAGTACCGCGGCGATGCCGCCGCCCAGAAACAAGGGATTATCCAGCACCAGACTGAGCGCACTTTCGTCTTTGCTGTCGCGGCGGCGTTCCACGCTCTGGCCCGCGTTCTTGGCCTTGATGTGCAGGATGGCCTTCTGGATCCGGTGGTTCTTTTCCTTATCCAGCATCTCCAGCACGCGGGCACGCACGGCCTCGAACCCATCCGTTTCGACATCGTCGATGATGGCATAGACCTTGGCCTGGAATTCCGCGCGCGGTCCCTCGTCGCGCTTGCGTTTGAATAGCAGGTGCGCGATCTGCGCCATCACGGCGCGCAATTGCTGTTCCGTCGTGACGGCCTGCACGGCCGGCAGGATGCCCTGATCGGGGTCCTCGAAAACGACGGTCCAGTTGGTGGTGCCGTCGGGATTGACGACGCTGCCGGCACCGCCGGCGGATTCTGTCTGCTCTTCGCTCATTCACACTCCAAACATGCGCCTATAGGTGGCGCTTGAAGGGCGAAACTACCACACCGGCAGGATATCACACTGCGGCATTCATCACACTTGGCGATCGCGCGCCGCCGGCCGTCATCAAGCTAACAGTTACGTTATCCGCCCGCGCAATGTTAAGATGACGCCTCGTACACGGGGGAAAATCAGGATTGCCCGGACATCGGCAGTTGTCCAATTGCCGGCAGTGACTTATGAACTGCCGCAGTGGGAAGCGTCGGGATTGCCGGTAATCACGGCACCCGTCAGGTATGAACAAGGTCGCGTTTCAACACCAGGGACAGATAGAACCGCCACATGACTGCATTTCTCAAACCGCCTCGGATATTCGTCGCATTCCTGTGTTTTCTGGCGGGGTACTTGGTACACAGTTATTACACCCGGCAAGCCGGCTTTATCTGGATCGACGACGGCCTCGTCACCGACGCCGCGTGGAAGATCGCCAACGGGATGATCCCGTTCAAGGACTTCTACACGATCCAAGGGCTGTCCGCAGCGTTTACGGAAGCGCCGTTCCTTTTGATCTTCGGCAATAACGTCAATGCGACGACCATACATGTGTCAGTCATCAACGGGCTTGCGTCGGCGGTCGTGTTCTGGATCCTGTCGATCGCCGGGTTGGGCCGGTTCATATCGTTCTGTTTCGCCTTCATGACGGCTTGGATTTTTTACGCGCCGCAAGGTCAGGCATTCTCCGTTCAGCACGGGGTCTTCTATTATTTTCTCGCCGTCGCGCTCGGCTTATGGGCCGTCGAATGCGCGTCCTCGGCCCGTACCCGGCGTCTCGCCTGGTTCGCGGCGGGGGTGCTCATGGTCGTGTCGTTTTTCGGTAAACAGAACCTGGGCTTTATGTACCCGGCGTTTCTCGTCATCGCATTCTCGCCGCCGTTTCGCCACATCCTGGAAAGAGCGATTTTTGGCGTCGTGGGCGCCGCCAGCGTTATCCTCTCTCTCGCGCTTGCGACAGGGCGCCCGCTGCACGCATTGGACCGGATGTGGGAATACACCATCGCAATGCCCGCCCATGTCGCGAGTGCACAAGGACGGCTGAAGGGTGGACTCAACGATGCGCTGAAGGTCTACGAACTTGCGACCACCGCCAGCATCCTGGTGACGTTCGCTGTCTTCTTCGCCGCCCTATACCTCTATTTACGGCGGCCGAAAAACCATTACGACACACCGCAGAACGCCGGTTATGGCAGCGGCTTGCGGCTTGCGGCGCTCGGCGGACTGATGCAACTGGGCGGCATATACATTCCATCGACCGCACTCTGGATTTCGGCCAACTTGTTGCAACCGGCCTTTCTAGCGGCCGGAATCGCTGTCGCCGGATTGGCCAGAATTCTGTCCGCGAGCCTACGCTCCGTCGACGGCGCGAAGGAAATGCCACACCTCCGCGCGATTGTCCTCGCACCGGTCGTGATCGTCCTTTTCATCAACGCTTACGATACCTGGTGGATGGGCAGCAACATGGTCGTCCGGCGCGGATTCTACGGCTTCAATTCGCAGGCGAAAGGCGATGCCATCTCGCTGCCGTCGGACGTCGTCGCGCCGGCCATGGATGGCCTCGAATACCGCGAACTGCGGCGCTGGACGTCACCCGGCCTGCTGCCGGATCTCACCAAGGCCGATTTCGTCGAAGACCGCAAACGCGATAAGGAGGTCCTGGAGATCATCGAAACGGTGCCCGGCAATATCCTGCTCATCGGCTTCCCGAAGTACTTTTACGTATTCAGCGGCAAACCCTCGCCGTTGCCGATCGTCTCTCTCCAGCCCAACTTCTCTAGCCCGTACCGGGGCACGCCGGATTACGAGGATTTCCTGAAGGCGCTGGAACGTAACTTCAACCGGTTCGATGTTTCGACCGTGGTGATCGAAGACGATTTTTATATGAAAAAGAAAGATATCATCACCAACAACAGCGCGTTGTTCTGCGAGCAGCAAGAGCGCGCCGGCGTACATCTGGTAAAAATTTGCAATCGGGACCCGGGTTTCGGCAGAACGCTTGCGCATCTAATTGGGGCGGACGGGGCCGCGGCGAGCAAGCTCCCGCCCCGCAAGTAACCGGGCGCCCCCCTTCCCCGCCCGGGTGCATCCAGAACTTGCGCCCCGAGCGCCCGAACGGTATGTTCCGCGCGTCCTGAACTCAGGCGCGGCACCCGTAGCTCAGCTGGATAGAGCGCTGCCCTCCGAAGGCAGAGGTCGCAGGTTCGAATCCTGCCGGGTGCGCCAATATTTCCGCCAAGATTGATCACAAATGCTAGGCGCATGCTGGCAGCCAAGCGGTTTATCCCCCCGTCAGGGCAGCCTTGATCTCGGGGTCGTTGATAATCTTGTCCAACGTCATTTTATAGATCTCAGTGTGCATATCGAAAACGTTGTACTTGTTGCTCGCGGGGATTTCTTTTTCCCAGTCGTAAAACGTCTTCTCGGCTTTGACTTCCCCGTCGGCGTCCGCAACCGCGACCAGGAAATGATACTGGTAGTCCGACGTGAAGCCGACATCGTAACGCGATTTGAGCATCAGCATGACGAAGCTCGTTGTTCCAAGTTCCGAGACCTTGGCGATCGCGCGCTGAAAGTTCTGGCCTTTTTCCAGTTTTACCACGCTCACCTGCGCGCCGGCCTTTTCGAGCGATTCCTTGATCATGCCGGAAAGATAGACGGCGAAAGGCTTTTCGCCCTCGTCGCCCGGGCGCTGCAATGACATCGGAATACCGAACCCACCCCGCGTGATGCCTTCGAACCATTCTTCCTTGTCGTTGTCGAGAATGAACGAGCGGTGATCGGTGACGCCGACGGCGACCTCCGTCACGGGCTTACCCTGAAAGTGGGGAATACGCGCAGAATCCGGCAGATCCTGCGCGCAGCCGGCAACCAAAACGATCATGATCAAGACGGCAACACGACGCAACATGAGACCTCCAGTCCTTCTTGGAACGCATTGTTCCCGGCAAGGTAAACTGAACCGCCAGCCGATGCCATCATGACGTGAAAATACCTTTGCCGGAATATTGCGGCTACGCAGCCGTCACGAACGGCCTCCACACCTCTAGCCCGGGAAATGCCGCTCCAGGAACGATCTGAGCTGGGCGCCGCATTCGGCGCCGTGCGACAGTGGCAAGCCGTGGCGTGCGTGCGGAAACACCATCAGCTCCGCGCCCTCGACCGCGTTCATCAGATCGCGCATCTCGTCGACCGCGACGAACGGGCTGGAATCGGGGCACATCAGGAACATCGGGATCGCGATCTTACCGACTTCGGACGCGAGATCCGTCGCCAGCAGCATGTTGGCGAGGCCGAGGGTCACGTGCGGGGCGCACGTCGCGTGTTCGCGCTCGAACCAGTCGAATTTTTCCGGCGTCAGCGCATCCGGAAAAAACCGGCCCGCCATCATTTCCGCCGCCCAGGCGGCCTGGCCGTCACGCGCGATCACATCGTCCCACTTGCCCTGCACGTTTCGCACCGACGCGCCGCGATAGGCCGCGTTCGAGGCGGTGACGCTCAGGAGGCGTTCCGGCATCCGCGCCGCGCAGGCGATGGCGACCGTGCCGCCCGTGGATTCCCCCACCATGTGAAACCGTTCGCACCCGGCCGCATCGGCAACCGCCATGGTGTCGGCGATCAGATCGTCGAGCGCCCACTGATAATCCTTGCCCGGATCGTCGGACTGCCCGAAGCCGCGCAGATCGAACCGCACGATCCTGTACCGGTCGACCAGATGCGGCAGCCACTCGGCCCACAGCCCACGATCGGTGCTGACCCCGTGGTGAAACAGAATGGTCTCGGGATCGCGCACCCAGGGCGCGGTGATGTCGATGGCCTCGTAATATATGCGGCCCGACGGACGCGCGAGGAACGCCATCAGATCACGCCTTCGTCCTCGAGCACCGCGAGCTCGTCCGCGGTAAGCCCCAGCTCGTCGATATAGATCTCGGCATTGTGTTGGCCAAGGCGCGGCCCGGCGTGGCGGAGTTCAGCGGGTGTCTCCGACATGAACGGGAACGCGTTGGTCATGCGGATCGTGCCCAAATCCTCATCCTCCATTTCGACGATGTCGTTGCGGGCCTGGTACTGCGCATCCTCGAAAATCTGGTCGATGGTGTAGGCCGGGCCGATCGCCGCCTCGACCCGTTCGAACTCGTCGAGCACGGTCTGGAGGTCGTGCTGACCGATCCATCCGGCGACGATGCCGTCGACCTCGTCTATGTGCTCGACCCTGCCCGCCGGTGTCTGAAAGCGCGGATCGTTGGCCACCTCTTCGCCGCCGCAGAGCGTAAGCACGCGTTTGACGATAGAGGGCGCGTTGGTCGAAATCGCGACCCAGTGCCCGTCCTTGGTCTGATAGGTGTTGCGCGGCGCGTTGGCCTTGGAGCGGTTGCCCCAGCGCTCCTGAACGATGCCGAGTTGGTCATACTGCAAAGGTTGCGGCCCCATCAGCTGGAACAACGGCTCGTAGATCGACAGATCAATGTACTGGCCGACCCCGGCGCCGTTGGCATCGCGGTGATAGAGCGCGAACATCGCCGAGAAGGTCCCGTACGCCGCCGCGATCCCGTCGGCGAGACCGAAGCTCGGCAACGTCGGCGGCCCGTCCGCCTCGCCGGTAATGGCGGCAAAACCCGAGAACGCCTCGGCGATGGTCCCGAAGCCGGCGCGGTTCTTGTAAGGGCCGGTCTGTCCGTAACCGGTAACCCGGACCATCACCAGACGCGGGTTGATGGCCTTCAGGTCTTCCCAGCCCAGCCCCCATTTTTCCATCGTGCCGGTGCGGAAGTTTTCGACCAGCACGTCCGCCGTCCTGACCAGGTCCTTGAAGATCGCCTGGCCCTTCTCGCTCGAGAAGTTGAGCGTGATGCCGCGCTTGTTACGGTTGGCCATCTTCGACCAGAGCCCGTGACCGTCCTTTTGCGAGCCGGTATTGCGGAGCGGATCGCCGCGCGGATGCTCGACCTTGATCACATCGGCGCCGAAATCCGCCATCAGCCGGCCGATGGTCGGCCCGGCGATGACGGTGGATGCGTCGAGCACGCGCAGCCCCCGAAGCGGCGGCGTCTTTCCGTCTTCGGCGCTCATGCCGCGTCCGGTTCCGGCACGGCGAAGTCTTCCGGGCGAAGAAAGATCGTGGTCCGTCGCGCGAAACGCGGCATGGTCGGATCGAAGGCGTCGCGTTTGTGCCAGAGCCTTGCGTTGTCCCACATCACGACGTCGCCGTTGCGCCAGGTGTGGGTATAGACGAAGTCGTCCTGCAGCATGTGCTGGCTGACCGCGTCGATCAGCTCGTTGCTTTCGTCCTCGCTTAACCCTTCGATACACAGCGTCTTGTTGGGGTCGAGGTAGATCGACTTTTGACCCGTCGCCGGATTCTCCAACACGATATCGTGGGTCGCGGGCGGCGTCTTCTCGTCGATTTTCTTCAGGGTTTCCGGGCTGCTCTTGAAATCGCGCTGGGTCGACGATTCCTTCTTCATCCCGTATTTCGCCGTGGCGCGGCGGCCTTCGAGCGCCTTTTTCAGATTGTCGGGCAAGGTTTCGTAACCGAGCTTGGTGTTGCAATAAGACGTGCGGCCGTCGTTCTCGGGCATTTCGACGGCGTAAAACACCGATCCGCTGGCCGGGCGCTGACGATAGATCTGGTCGTGATGCCAATAGATTTCGTAGGTGCCGAGACCGCCGAGCGGCGTGCCGTCCTCGCGCTTGAGGCCGGTGATGTAGATGATCTCGGGGTGTTTGGGCGAGATCATGTCGTCGCGCACAAGAATATCCAAATCCCCAAAGCGTTTGGAATATTCCACCTGCTGACGCTCGCTCAAGCTTTGGCGGCGGAACAACAGAAGCGGTTCCTGCTGCCAGAGTTTATAGATGGCATCGAAGGTGTCGCCGTCGAGGTCGGAAAGGTCGACGTCCAGCACCTCGAGACCGAAGGTATCTTTCAACGGTCGGGTACGAAGTTGCATTTTGTTGGATTCCCTAAGTGGTCGTTTTCGTTTTTATTGCGGCCCGCTATTACGGTGCTCGGTGTCGAATATAGAGACAACGTCCGAAGGCGGCAATCCGGCCGCCATGGCCGATCCGCAAGACGCGGCGTCTAGCCGTTCCCCCGCGCCTTGATCGCGTCGTAGCGTGCAAGCAGCTTTTCGGCGCGGACGGCGACCGGAACGTCGATCATCTTGCCGTCGACCTTGATCGCGCCAAGGCCTTTCTTTTTTGCTTCCTCGTACGCCGCGATGATGCGCCGGGCGTGATCGACTTCGACGTCCGAGGGTGTGAACTCCTCGTTGACGATCGGGATGCCGGACGGGTGAATGACGCTCGCCGCCTCGAACCCGAACTTGCGCGAGCGACGGACATTGGCGCGAAACCCCTCGGTGTCGGTGTAGTCGGCAACGGTGCCAATAAAGCCCATCGCCATGACGCCCGCCGCCTTGGCGGCGATGGCGATCTGCTGCTTCGGCATCATGAGCGTCTCGGCGTCCGGGGCCATCCCCACATCCATGGCGAAGTCCTCGCCCCCCAAGCTCATCCCGACGATGCGAGAACTGGCGCGGCCGACGGCGTGGGCACGGAAATACGCATCCGCCGTTTCGATCATCGCGACAAGCTTCACGTCGCCTGCCGGGCGGCCGGCCTCGGCCTCGACCTCGGCGACCAGCTCGGCAACCAGTTTCATGTGGCCGGCGCCGTCGATCTTGGTCACGAACAAGGCTTTCGCCCCCGCCTTCACCGCGGCGTCGACGTCGGCGACCATATGGCGAAGCGGCCGGTTGATGCGTACCGTCGCGTCGGCGCCCGACTGCGACACGGATTTGACCGCATCCGCCAGCATGTCGCGGGCGCGCGGGCGTTCCTGTTCAGGCACGCTGTCCTCGAGATCGAGGATGATCGCGTCGGCTTCGCGCGTGTGCGCTTTGGCGATAAATTTCTCATTGTTGGCAGGGACGTAGAGAAGCGAGCGCCACACGAGATCGGTGCCGCCTCCTGACCCGTTATTCTTACTCATGATGTTCCCTTCGTTTGGCGCGCCCGTGTCCCCGGGCTGACGGCATCGGTATACCCGTATGGACAACGGGTCTGGAAATGCATACGACGACGGCAACGGTACGATCGGTGCCGGGATCGATCAAGGGCGGGCAGACGCATAACCGCTCTCACCCGAAAACGACAACGGCCCTTGAGGACGCCGACGGCAGAACACGAAAGATCTGTGCGACGTGACCACCATTGAAGAAATCCAAGCGCTTACGGACAATCCGCGTCTTCTGGAGTTTTCCGCGTTCGTCCTTGCCGCGGCCGGCGACCGGCCCTTTCCCGACTACAAGAGCATCGACCTGATGGATATCGCGCCGCTGGTCCGGTTTGTCTGGGTCCTCGATTTCTCGCACGGCATCGACGACCGGCCGAGATTCGTGTTCTCCGGGAGTCACGTCGACGAACATTACGGGATGAACATCACCGGCAAGTGCTTCGAGGAAATCTACGTCGAACCCGATTTCGAAATTGCGATCGTCGGCAACTACTATCAGGTCTACGCACAGAAAAAGGTGGCGTACACCAAACGACGCGTTCACTACTTCGACGAATTCATCGAACGTTATAAGTCGGCAGAGGCGATCATGTTCCCGTGCTCCACCAACGGCGAAGACGTCGATTACGGGATCGCCTTCATCGAATACGCGCCGACGTCCAAGGCCCCGGACGAAAAAATCTTCAGGCTTCTCTGACGGTTTTGGCGGCTCAGACGACACCCATACCGGAAAGCCCATCCCAGATCAGCTTGACGCCGGCGAAGAACAGCAAGGCGTAACAGATCCGATAGAACGTCTCGCCGTCGATGACGCGGACCAGTTTCCACCCGAGCCAGACGCCCACGGGCACCATCGGCATCAGAATCAGGCTGGTCGTCAGGTTGTCGGTCGAGAACTGGCCGAGCCAGAGATACGGCCAGATCTTCACCTGATTGACGACGAAGAAGAAAAACACCTGCGTGCCGACGAACAGTTTCTTGTCGAGTCTTTGCGGCAGCAGATACATCTTCACCGGCCCGCCGCCAGCGTGCGCGATGGTACTTGTGTACCCGGCGAGCGCCCCGCAGAACACGCCGAACCAACGGCCGAGCCGGCTATCGGTGCTGATCGGGTTCCGTTGAAAAAAATACGTCATGGAAAAGATCAGCGAGAACCCGCCCAGGATCAGGCGGATCATATTGTCGTCGACATGACGGAAGGTCAGCGCGCCGATGGCGATCCCGATAAGCGAACCCGGCAAAAGCGCGATCAGGTTGCCTTTGTGAAAATCCCGCCGGTAACCCCAGATATTGAAGATATCGATCACGCACAGGATCGGCAGCATGATCGCCGCCGCAGCGACGGGCGAGATGAAGACCGCCATCAGGGGCACCGACAACTGGCCGAGACCGCCGCCGAGACCACTTTTGGAAATGCCCGTGATCAAAACGGCGAACAGCGCCACCGCCAGGAACAGGGGCTCGGGAAAGGTATCGAACAACGATGCGGGCTCTTTCGATTAACGGACAGGTGAGCCTTTTATAAGGGGATTAAGGGGCACGTTCGCCAGCAAAAAATCCGCATCGGGGAAATTTCGCGCCGGAACCTCAAGCGGCTTGGTGGCGGATTTCCCGAACGTCGGCGCTCAACATGTACCCGACATTCCGGACCGTCTTGATGATCGCGGGACGCTTCGGGTCGCGCTCGATACGGCGGCGCAGGCGGCCGACCTGCACGTCGATGCTGCGGTCGAAGGGCGAAGCCTCGCCGTTGCCGACGAAATCGAGAAGCTGTTCGCGGCTGAGGACGCGGTTCGGATGCGATGCGAACGCGACCAGCAGGTCGAATGTACCACTGGTCAGTTTAACGGGCTGGCCCATCGGCGAGGCCAGGGTGCGGGCGTCACGGTCCAGCATCCAGCCGTCGAAATGGAGCGTCTTGTTCCACTGCCGCCTGTCCTGCCTGCCGCCCACGGGCGGTGTCTTCGATGTATCGGGCACACCCAGACGCCGCAACACGCTCCGAATGCGCGCCAGCAGCTCGCGCAGATGAAAGGGTTTGATGAGATAATCGTCGGCCCCGACTTCCAATCCGGCAACCCGGTCGATCACGTCCTTCTTGCCGCTGAACATGATGATCCCGACACCCGGCGCATCCCGGCGCAGCCTGCGCACGAGGTCGAGGCCGTCGGTGCCCGGAAGACGTTGCTCGAGCAGGATCAGATCCGGCATCGCTTGCGCCGTGAATTCGTCGAGGCCATCGCCGTTCTCGGCTTCATGCACCTCGAAACCTTCGTCGGTGAGATAGGCCGCGATGTTGCGGCGAATCTTCGGGTCGTCGTCGATAATCGCAATTCTGGCCGGTGATACGGACATGCTTGTTTTATCCTCCAATCGATTTGACCGTCAGCATGCCGCGACCTTTGAGAGCATGGTGTGACATGATCATATCATAGTTGTGACTACCCCCCTGAACCGGCTATATCCCGCCGATTCCCGCCCAATATGGAACAAATCCGGCGATTCAGCGTTGACGTGGCACCGGGCCGGTAACGGCCGAAACGCATTAGGAAAGGACCGACATCATGCTTTATTGGGCTGCCGTCTTCTTTGTCATTGCCATCATCGCAGGCTTCTTCGGCTTCGGTGGGATCGCCGCCGCGGCCGGCGGGATCGCGCAGATTCTGTTCTTCATCTTTCTCGTCCTGTTCGCGTTCGCTCTTGTCTTCGGGCTCTTGGGGCGCCGCAAGCCGAGGATATAAAACGATCCGCCGTTCCGGGGGCCGGTTACAATTGTCACAAGAGTCATCGGATTTCCGACCCCCTGACATCAACGGGTTACATGCCGTTCCTAGGTTCTCTCCAACCGTGACGTCCGGCGCAGGACTGCACCGGCGAGCGAAGGAGAGCACGCATGAACAACGATGTCCGAAGAAATCTGGAACGGCACCTGCCGGCGTTGCAGCGCTATGCGATGTCGCTCGCCTGCGACCCGGATACCGCTCAGGATCTTGTCCAGGAATGCGCGATGCGCGCCCTTGCCAAGGCGAACCTCTATAAACCCGGGACCAATCTCCGGGCCTGGCTGTTCACGATCCTGCGGAACCTTCACGTCAGCGATGCCCGCCGCCGCCGCCGCCGGCCCACCGCCAAGGATCCCGACGCGGCGATCGAACGGATCTCGACCCCGGCGCGGCAACCGGCAGCCATCATGCTGCACGACGTCGGCGATGCGATGGCGGATCTGCCGGTGCAGCAGCGACGGTTGCTGATGTCGATCGGCGTCGAGGGCAAGAGCTATGACGAGGCTTCCGACGCGTTCGGCATTCCTCTCGGCACCGTCAAATCCGGCTACGCCCGGGCACGCAAGGCGCTCGCGGCGCGGGTCGGCTGGCAGACCGCCACTGAGGCGGGCAACGCCTGAATCCGGCGGGCTTTCTTAAAAACTTTCGGAACCTTTTCGGCGCGCCTGCGTTGATGAGGTAGAGCGGGCACCGGTGTACCGGTGCGCAACTTATGGAGAACTGTGATGCAGAAGACCTGTAGAAATCTCATGGCCCCCTTGTTTGCGGCTTCCATCTTGATGTCGACGCTGGCGCTTGCCGGTTGCGACCAGGACGGCCCCGCTGAAGAGGTTGGGGAAAAGATCGACGAGAGCATCAACGACGCGAAGCGTGCCGTGAAGGACGCTGCCGACTGAGTGCTTCGTCAACCGGGACTTGAAAATCCAGTCCCGTCAACGGGGACATACCATTCCAGGCCATAAAGGAGACAAGACATGGCGAGCGAAAGCGAAACCCTGAAGAAGGATATGGCGGACCTCCGCACGTCCCTCGAAAAACTCACGAAGGACGTGGCCGCTATCAACAAGGCGGTGCTCGACGACGCCAAGAAGAGCAACGGCGAGTTAAAGGACGAAGTCCGTGAAAGGGCTCACGAACTGGCCCAACAGGCCCGCGACAAGGGCCGTCAGTCGGCCGAAGCCGTCGGCACGGCGGTCAGCGACAATCCGTTCCGAAGCGTCCTCATCGCCTTCGGCGCCGGCGTGTTGCTGTCGCAGCTGATCCGCCGCAATTAAGCGGATTCATACGATGAACCTCTCAGGTGCATCAGATTTCATTGGCGCGTCCATTTGGCGCGCCAAGGCCGCGGCGAAGCGCAGCCTCGTCACGGCGGCAATCGCCATCGTCGGCGCACTGATCATCGCGTGCGCTGCGGGCTTTGCCGCCGGGGCGGCCTATATCGGACTGGCACTGATCATGCCGGACTACCTGGCAGCGCTTACGGTCGCGGTGATCCTGCTGATCGTCGGTAGCGGCGTGCTGATCTGGGTGGGCGGTTCGCGTGACGGCGCACCGCAGCCGAAGCGTCCGCAACCGCAACCGGCGCCGCAAGCCGATCCGGCTACGGAAGTGTTCCGTCAGGCCGCCGCCGCGATGGCCCACACCAAGGATCAACCGGCATCGACCTTACTGACGGCGGTCGCGCTGGGTGTCGCGGCCGGTCTCATGACGCCGGAAAAGCGCGGCGAGCCCCGCGCCGATACTTAACCGGCTTAGCCGTCCCCCACGTCAAATGCGCGGCGGAACGCCCGGTCGCGCTTCAGGTGCCATTCCCGGCTGAGAGCTTCGGAGCGGGTTTTGTATTTTTCCGCATAAAGGAGCCGCCACTGCCGGCCGCGGGTCGACTTTGCACCGCGTCCGGCATTGTGATCGGCGAGGCGTTTTTCCAGGTCCGTCGTCCAGCCGACATAGGTACGGCGTTTGCCTTCACAGACCTCACCCAGGATATAGACGAAGCAGAATCTCACGGGGCCAGGCCCTTGAACGGACGTGACCCCGTTGAGATCAGAACAGCGACGACTGCGCGATGATCCCGTTCCGCAGGTTCTGGATCCAACCGTTGTAGTTGGAATGAATCTCGGTTCCCGTGTAGTTCAGGTTCGTGCTGTCGCGGTACATGATGCTGAATTCCTTCTGATTGAACGTCACATCGACGATGGCGACATGCGAACGGATCGGAAGGGTCGCGAGAATCTTGCCCGGTTCCGTGGTCTTCATCTGCCAGCCCAGCGCGGCCCCCGCCCGTTTGATGGCGTCATTGGCCGCTTCCAGTGACGGCGCCTCCTTGGTGAAGGGCGCGTTGACGACATTGAAAACCGGTGCCGAGCGGCAGGACACGGTGGCAACGGCCACCAGAACGATCAGCGCGAGGTGCGTTGCGAAACGCTTCATACTCTCTCTCCCCATTTGCGTACTGCGCTCAGCGTATAGGACCGCACCGAGCGTGTTCAAGTTCAGATTGTATTATCCGCCGGTTTCGCCGGCGCGTAGATATCGAATCAATCCCGGTATGTTCATCCCCCTGGACAGGAGCTTTCCCGCGACCATCAGAACGATGTGCGTGATATCGGCGACCGGACGAAAGTGGCTCGGCCGGAAGGTTTCCGCCCCATAAAGCGCCGGAATGCGCACGCTCCGGATCGGCGCACCGGCCCAGGACGCGAGGATCAGCAGTTCGCTCTCGAGCACGAACCCCTTTGTCGCACATGCGTCCAGATCGAGCCGCCGCAACACCGACGCCGGATAATACCGGAAGCCGCTCTGGCTGTCGGCGATCCGCTGCCCCGCCGCCCAGGATATCCAGAAATTCGCGACCTTGTTCGCACGCAGTCTCGATTTGGGGAACGTCGCCGTATCCCAGAGCCGGGAACCGACGATGATGGCGTTTTCGTCTTCCAGACCCTTTCCCGCGACCCGGGCAATGTCGTCGGTGCGATGCTGGCCGTCGCCGTCGAGCGTCACGACCCCCACCACCCCGTCGATGGCGAGCGCCGCCTTGAAACCGGCCAATAATGCCGCCGCTTTGCCCCGATTGACCTCATGCTCGATGCGCCGCACCGATAATCCGTCGAGCGCCGCGCCCGTTCCATCCGTGGAGCCGTCGTCGACCACGATCACATGGGGGGACGCTGCGAGCGCGCCCTCGGCGATGGCGCGGATCGTCGCCGCTTCGTTGTAGGCCGGGATCACCAGGGCGATACGGTCGTCCACGCGGCCCCCGTCAGCTCAAGCCGCCGTCGACGGCAATGATCTGGCCTGTGATATAGGAGGCCTTCTCCGAGACGAGAAACGACACCACATCCGCAGCTTCCACGATCCGCCCGGCTCGTTTCATCGGCACCAGCGACTTGAGCTCATCGGCATCGAAGCCGCCCTCGCCGACCCTGTTTTCGAGAATCCCCGGCGCCACGGCATTAACCGTGATCCCCCGCGATGCGACCTCGCGCGACAGCGACTTGACCGCGCCGTGCAGGCCCGCCTTGGCGGCGGCGTAATTGCTCTGGCCACGATTGCCCATGATCCCCGAAACCGACGACACCGCAACGATACGCCCCCAGCGCGAACGGATCATCGGCATCAGGAGCGGACGCGCGACGTTGAAAAAACCGTTGAGCGCGACCTCGATCGGCAGCCGCCACTGTTCATCCGTCATCCCCGCCATCGGCGCGTCGGTATGGACGCCAGCGTTGCTCACCAGTATCTGCACCGGGCCGTCTTTCAGAATGTCGTCGAGCGCGCGGGCGGCCGCATCATGATCGGTCACGTCGAACGAAACCGTCGAAGCCGACCCGCCGCCGGCGTTGAGGGTATCCGAAAGCGCGGACGCGGCATCCGGGTCACTGTTCGCATGCAAAATGACGTGACAACCGTCGCGGGCAAGCGCCCGTGCGATTCCGGCACCCAACGCGCCGCTGGCACCCGTCACCAGGGCGCGCTTACGGTCGCCGCCGCTCATAACGCGCCCTCCAGCGCGATGGTGATGCGGCCTGCCGCAAGTTCGGTGTCGGATGCGCCTTCGGGATGAATGCGGAAGCGGTACATGGTCGATTGCGCACTCGACGCCAGGCAATCCGCTTCGATCACCAGCTCGTCGGCAACTTGATCGAGATACTCGACCGCCGCCGTCAGATCGCGGACCGCGACCAGCAGTCCGTCACCGCGGCGTCCGGTCAATCCGCCGTGCACCGCCGCCGCCTGCCCCCCGTATTCGATCGCCGACGTGGCAGGCAGGCCCTTCTCGTTGCGGAGTGGGTTGTCGGGCCTGCGGTGCGATGCGGTACGGCAGATAATGCCGTTCTCGTCCCAGTCCGTGACGCTGTCGATCAGGACCATCGTTCCCGCGTGCGGGATCAGCCGTTCGATGTCGATCTTTGCATTCGTCAACTGGATATCCGAACCTTGATTCTGAAGCCATTGACGCCGGCGGCGCATACCACATCTTCAAGGTTGGGCGCGTCCTTTGCAATCGCCGCGAGCAGCGGAAGCGCACGACCCGCCGTGGTGCCGGTAAAATACGGCAGCAGCGCCGGATCGTCGGGAGTCGTCTCAGGCGCATCCGCCGCGCCCAGGATTTCCAGCGACACGCTGGATCCGTCCGGCGTATCCGCAGGCGCAAGCAAAAGCCCCACCGCCATCGCGCAATCCATCGGACACATCTCGCCGAGCAGCCCCGGCATCGGGTGATCCGACACCACGAACACCGCAGGCCGGCGTTCCGTCATCACCATCATGACGGCACGCAGCAACCCCGTGCCGAATGTCGCCGCGCCGGCGGCGATGGAAATCGACGTGTGGTTATTGCCGGTCCCGATGCTCCAGTACCCGGCGGCGGCGTTGTGGACCGAATTGTGAAATTGCGTCGGCGACACCAGACGCTCGGGCTTGCTGAGCGCGGTGAGAATCCGGTCGCACACGTCCCCGTCGCCGACGGCGCTGCCGAACACCGACGTCACGTCTTCGAGCGGACACTCCGCCATTCGGCAGGCATCGACGGCGGCGTTGAGCGCGAGGCGCAGCGACGGACTGGTACGCCGCCGTTCACGGGGCGCCAGGATATCGGGCGCGCTCAGCACGAGATCGCCTTCGGGCCAGGATACATCGCCCCGAAGCACCGGGCGCATTTCGTCCCAACCGCCGATGGCGGGTGCGATGACGGATAGGCCTGAAACGGATACCCTCACCTCACGACCTTCCCGAAAAGATCAGCACGCAGTTGTTGCCGCCGAAGCCGAAGTTATTGGTCATCGCGTGGGTCACATCGGCCCGTACCGTTTCAGCGATGATCCGGCATTTCAGCCGCGGATCGACGTTCCGTAGGTTGAGGTTGGCGGGGATGAATCCTTCGCTCATCGCGGCGATGGTGACCGCGGCTTCGAAGATCCCCGCACCCCCGAGCGTGTGGCCGCTGAACCCCTTGGTCGAACTGCAAGGGGTATCTTCGCCGAGAACCGCCGCAATCGCCATGTCCTCGACCTTGTCATTATATACGCTGCCGGTGCCGTGCATGTTGACGTAGCCGATCTCGCCGGGTGTGAGCCCTGCCGTCTTGAGGGCAGACCGCATCGCGGCGATCGCGCCTTTTCCCTCGGGGTGCGGCGACGACATATGATAGGCATCGGAACTTTCGCCGATCCCCGAAAGCACGATCCGGTCCTCCGCCTTTGCGCGCATCAACAACGCGAAGCCGCCCGCCTCGCCGATCGAGATTCCATCGCGGTCCCGATCGTTGGGCCGGCACGGTCCCGGAGACAGAAGCTGCAGCGCATTGAAGCCCCGGACCGACGTTTCACACAGACTATCGACGCCGCCCACGACGACGGCGTCGCAAAGCCCGGCGGCGATCAGGCGCGCGCCGTCGCTGAAACTGCGCGTGCTCGACGAGCACGCCGTCGAGATCGTGTAGCAGGGCCCTGCCGCATCCAGCCGTTCGGCGACGAACCGGCTGAGGGACGAAAGATCGTGGGTGGTCGAGAAATTAGCCGGCGACGGCTGCGGGCGGCCGGCGGCATGATCGGCATAGACCCGTTCCGTCGACCCGATCCCCGATGTGCTGGTGCCGAGCACAACCCCGACCCGGGCGGGACCGAACGTCTGAACCGCCGACGTCGCCGCATCGAAAAAGCCGTCCTCGGCCAACGCCATCTCGGCCAATCTGTTGTTACGGCAGTCGTAGACGTCGAAGCCTTCCGGAAAGGACACGCTTTCGAGATCGGCGACCCGCCCGACATAGGTCTCAAGCGGCGCTTCCAGGCATTCATATGCCGTAAGGCCGGACCGCTCATCCATCAACGCCGCCCGCAACGCCGTCATGCCGCGGCCGAGCGCGGAGGTGCAGGTCATGCATTTGACGGCGATACGATCCATCAGGACGCCGCCTCCGCTTCATCGCCCCTGACGACGGTAATCAGGAACGACACCGCCGCCCCCAACGCCACCGTCAGGCCGATGTCATGCAGCATCGCGATCTCGGATGTCGCGAGAACGGCGAAAACCACGAATGTCGAAACGAAACAAAGCATGACGGAACCGAAGCTGTGCTCTCCTGCCGCCGGTCCTTCGCGGTAGCCGGCGAAAAACAGTTCATAATCGACACCAATGCTGACGACCAGCACGAGCGCGAGCAAATGAAAAAAGCTGAGCGGTGTGCCCGAAAGTATCAGAACCGCAACGGTCACCGCGACCGCAACGGCGGGCACGCGGGCGACGGTGAACGCCGGGCGCAGACCGCGCCGCCCGGCGATCACGATCACGAACCCGCAAACCGCGCCGATCAACAATAATTCGAGGCCTTCCGTCCGGTAATCCGCGACGATGCCGGACGCCATCTCGCGCAGGTTGACGAGGGTCGCGCCCTCGACGTCGAGCGTTTGAACATCGATGGGCGGCACCAGCTGAATGGCGTTTACCCACTGCTCGTCCGCCTTGACCGGCACACGCATCATCAGCGCAAGGTCATGGAGCGCCGGGTCTTCGAACGCGACCGGCCCGTTTTGTTTCGCCGTCACGATATCTTCGAGAAACGGCTCGAACGCATCCGGCTTCACCGGCAGCCCCGCCAGCGCATCGTTCAGACGTCGGCGAAGTTCGGCAACGTCGGGGATCCGCTCGAGCCGCGCCTGCTGCACCGAAGGCGGCGGCAGGATGTCGGTGATCGACAGATAGCCGCCGAGCCGGCCCGCCCGCACCTGCTGTTCCAGGGCCTGCGACGCCCGCCACTGGCGCGCCATCACCTCTTCCGGGGTTTCGCCGCGGACCAGTATCATGTGGCTGATGTCGGGCATGCCGAGGCTTTTGCGCAGGTTACGGTCGGTCTGCATCTCTGCCGCGCTGGCCATTCTCAAGTTGCGGATATCGTCGTCCCAGACCGTGTTCCCGGCGAAGAACGCGGCCGTAAGCGCGGCGACGGGCACGGCATAAAACAAATATCGCACGCGCCGTCTGAGACCGGGCCGGTCACGTAATGCCCCCCACATGACGCGCCCGGGCCTGAGATCGAGACCGCGTTCGGGCAATGCGACAGGCAGCAGATACCGGCTGAACAGCACCGCGACGACGATCGCCGTTGCCGTCAGGGTGCCGATCTGGGCGAGGCCCGGAAAGCTCGACTGCGACAGGATCACGAACCCTGCGAGCGTCGTCGCCGCGCCCAACGCCATCACCGGGAACAGGCGCCGGGCGACCGCGTATCCCGCTTCGCCGGGGCGGCGAAAGCTCGCCAGATGGACGGGGTAATCGACCGCGACGCCGATCATCACGGACCCAAACGCGATGGCGACCCCATGCACCCCGCCGAATATCCAGAACGTCACAAGGATCCCGCCGATCAGACCGAACGCCACCGGCAAGGCGATGGTGATCAGGATGACCGGGGCGCGGAACGCGGCAAACAGGACGATGGCGACGCCCACGGTGGCGAGCGACGCCAGAACATGCATTTCCGAACGGATACGCTCGCTCGCGTTCAAGGCAAAGAACCCGGGGCCGCTGACCGCCACCGAAACACCCGCGTCGGCGGCGGCGTCATCGATCGCACGCCGGATCGCCGCATGGCCCGGAATGTCGTCAGTCCCGATGTTGAGGAGCGCCAGCATCGTGATCCGCCCCGGCGTTTTTTCCCACGCCCCGGCACCGCCGCCCGCACCCGGCCGACCATCCCGATCCATGAGGTCCAGGACGCGTCCGGTCGGATCGCGCGGAAGGATATCGCGATAAAACGGCCCCACCCCGGATCCGAGCTTCTTCAACCAGACCTCGATCCGCGCCTTCATACGGTCCGTATCGAATTCATCATCGGCGAGATCGGGGCCGAGAACGTAGCGGTGCTCAATCAGGAACGAGGTCGCCCTCTCGTCCAGCGCCATGCCGTCCCGCAACACCCGCGACACGGTCGGAAGATCGTTTAACCGGGCCCGGATGGCATCGGCGGCGGCGTCATTGCCGTCGACGGCGATCATCGCGACCCCATCCGCGCGGGTCATGCGGTTGAACAGAAAATCCTCTGCCGCGCCCCTGCCCGCCGGCGAGAAGAACGACATGTCGGTGAAAATCGGCACATCGCGGACCGCCAACGCACCGAGAACGAGCAGGCCGATAAAGAACGGCAGCGCAAGGCGCCTAAGCATCTCATTCATATTCGATTTGTATCACAGTCTTGTCGCCGTTCCGTTCATCGATGCGGATACGGCGAACATCGCCGCCACTGCCGTCCAGCCGGATGACGCGCAGATGCTCACGGAGCATGCCGTCGCGCGGCGTCATCGCAAGTTGCCACGCCTGTTCGGTCCCGGAGAGTTCAAGGGCGAAAAGGTCCCGCAAGGGTGCCATGTCGCCGCCGAGAACCGCGCGGAGCGTCATGACCAGCCCCCGCAGCATGGGATTGCGGTCGATATCGAACCGGGTTTCGGTCTTGTCTGCGTCCGTGTGGACGACCTCATCGTCCCGCACCTCGAACGTTTCCGGATCCGGTGCCGTCACCCGTTTCAATAAGACGCCGCTGTCCAGGCGCATGACGCCCTCCGAAAGGAGCGGCTGGCTCAGATATTCGATATCGCGGCGTTCGGTATAGCGGACCTGGTCGGCAGTCCGGCCCTGAAGGGCCTCGGCCAGCGCGTCCAGTGTCCAACCGGCGGCGGAGGCTGCGCCTGCCCAGAGCAAAATGACGGCCGAAAGCGTTCTAATCCCAGAAATCATAAAAGTTAAACCAGTTATATGGCGCCTCACGTGCCCAGGCCTCGACAATGGCGATGTACGACTGCGCAAACTGACGGCCCTTTTCGTGGTCCCGGGCGCGCGCGCCACTCTCGACCGGCAATCTGCGGAGTTGCACCTTGTAGCCTTTATCGCCATCGAACACCGCCGAAAAAACGACGACAGGGGCGCCGGTCACGGCAGCCAAAACCCACGGCGCCGTGGCGATCTTCGCGGGCGCCCCAAGGAAATCGACCTCAAAGGTCTTTTCACCGCGGGTCACCCTGTCGCCCAGAATACCGACCATCGCGCCATCGCCAAGCGCCTCGTTGACGCGGATCAGGCTGTCCGGCGGCCCCAAGGGAATGATCTGATTCTTGAACGCCGGGTTGATGGCGTCGAGCACCGCGCTCACAGTACTGGCGTTGGCGTCGTACATCAAAACCTTCAATTCCCGGCTATTCGCGGATCGGGCCAGTGCGCGCATGGCGTCGAAACTGCCGAAGTGCGCGCCCAGCAGGATCACGCCGCGCCCGCCCGTCTGGGCATCGTGAAGCTCTTCCAGTCCTTCGACCTCGATATCGAACAGATCGAACTTCTCTTTCAAAAGGAACACCCGGTCGAGAATTGTCCCGGCGAAACAATGGAAATGGCGGAACACGTCCTTCCACGTCGCCGGCCGGCCAAGCACCCGGTCGAGATAGCGCCGCGCGCTTCGCCGCGCGAACGGTGCGAACAGGAGGAAGTAAAGTGTGATCGGATAGAGCAGCAGCCGCGTCACCCGGCGACCCGACACCAACGCCAGCCAGGCGATGAACTTGATCAGGCAGGCACTGCCGCGCTCCTGGCGAACGGTCCAGGTCGACATTCCGCCGTTCGCGTTCATGACGTTATCCGGCGCAGCGTCGCACGCATCACCTGCCGCGTCCCGGCCCGGCAGGTGATCTCGACGGCGTGATCGGATTCAGATGTCTCGACGATGCAGTCCTCTTTCGCCCTTAAAACTCCGGTGAACTTCACCGATTTCAATGCCGCCGCACCGGGCATGCCGGCCGCGCGCAACGCATGATCCAGAACCACCGCGCCGGGCACGATCGGGTTGCCCGGGAAATGCCCGGCCAGGGACGGGTGCCCGGCGGGGATCGAAAACGTGACACCCCGATCCTCGAGCAGTTCCATCAACGCCGCGACGTGCGGTTTGCCGACACCGGTCTTCGGCATTTCCTCCAACATCACGATCCGCCGGGGCACGAACGCTGGGGCGATACTTTTCCTGAGCGCCCGGCGCACCTGATCCGCGTTCATATCGGGCGCTACGGCGAACGCCACCGGTCTGACGGGGCCGCGCCCGGCCGGATCGCCTTCCGGCATCACGAACATACCGTCCCGGACACCGTCAACCTGTTTCAAGGCGCGCGTCAAACCGGCGAGCGAGGCCCGCTTGCCGGCCACGTTAATCAGATCGTCGCCGCGTCCGATATGCCGGAAACCGTCGCCCGACGGGTCGATCGTGTCGTCTATCGTCAGCACCGCCGTCCGCCATCCGGACGTGACGTGCATGCGCCGGTCCTCGAACGAGATCTTCAGATCGTCGCGCGGCGTGAAGACTTCTTCCCGGGCCGGTTCGCGCGTGCCGATCAGGCCGGTCTCGGTCGTCCCGAACACCTCGACGACACGGGTCCGGAACTTGCTTTCCACCGCCTGCGCGAGTTCGGCGTCGAGCGCGGTGGTCGCCGATACGACGGTATGGACAGGAGGCAGAACGACATCCTCGCGCACCAGCAGGTCGAGATGCATCGGTGTGCTGACCAACACCCGCTGTCCCGGCACCGTGTTCAATGCCTCGGCGACGTTGGCAACGAAGAACGGGCGCAGGTCGTAAACGGCGAAATCCGGAGTTGAAAGCGGCAGCATGATGCTCGATTCGAGGCCGTACATATGCTGCGGCGGCACGGTGCTGACCAGGGTCTTCGCCTGACCGGGCGCCCCGATCATGGCGGCCCACTTTTCGGCACCCGCGTCCAGCATGGCGAAGGGATGGGTGTGTCGCACGGGGACACCGGTCGTGCCGGACGTGAACAGGCTGATCCCGGCCGACGCCGCCTCACCCCAGGTGAGCGGCGCGGTCCCGGCCGGTGCGTCGGCAACGATGTGCACGGCGCACATCCCCATCAATCCGGAGGTATCGTCGCCGGCACTGGCGAGGACGATCACATCGCCCGTCTCGGCGATGACCGTGTTGACCGCGGCAAATCCCGCATCGTTGGGCAGCACCAACCGAAGACCCGCATGGCGCGCGGCGGCCACCGCCGCCAGAAAATCGCCGAACCGCGAACAGAACGGCAGCAGCGCCGGCTTTTCGTCCCCAAGACCGAGACTGTCCAGCAGCCACCGCGCACGGCCCAGCATCGCATCCCGGCCGAGCGGCTTACCGTCCGCCCCGATGACGAGCGCCGGCGACGTCACGGCGACATCCAGAGATGCGGCCGGGTCAATGTCTTCAGGGTCGTCAAAGGAGAGTTATGCCCGAGATGGCGGAAGCGGACCGAGCGGTAGGCGTGCTCACCCAGAAACAAGACCGCCGAGAACAGCGGCAGGCCGAGGTTCGCCACCCAGGACCAGGTCTTGGGCGGGAACATCACCGCGCTGAGCGCCGCGACCAGCGCCATCGTCAGCATGGCGACGGTCCAGATGACGGTTAGACGGCGCGTGTAGGTCTCGAGTTCGGACGGGATGTCACCGCGCGCGATGCGGCTGAAGCGCCGGATCAGCGGCTCGCGCCCCTTGACCAGCGTGCGGCCGAATATCCACGCGACCCAAAGATGGATCATGATGGGCAGCAGCGTCACCGCCAACGCGAGTTCGGCGTCGACATAAAGGGCCAGTCCCTGCAATCCCAACAGCAAAGAAAGAGCAAGCACCCCGGCGACAATCCCGCCGCCGCCGAACGTCCCGTCGAGCGCCCCTAAAAGAAGGCTGAGCGCCAGACCGGCCGCAAGTGCAGCAGGTGCGAATACGAGCTGATCGAAAACGACGAGAATATGCAGCAGGATGACCGAAACCAAAGGTGCGGAAATACGTGCGACACGAACAACAGCCACCTTTTCGCCCCCGCCCCGCCTATTGACTGCGCCGGCTCTCAATCGTCTCCGCGAGCTGACGCAGCGAGCCGAACACCTTGTCGATATCCGGATCATCGGACTTGATCTGAAAACCGTAGCGCTGGGAAATTTCCAGCGAGAGTTCGAGCGCATCGATGGAATCGAGGCCCAGGCCCTCGTTGAACAACGGCGCATCGAGGTCGATGTCATCCGGCGCCACGTCCTCGAGATTGAGGACGTCGACAATCAATTCCGCAACTTCAAGGTGCATGGGAGTTTTTTCACTGCTCGCCATGGCCGACACCGATTGCATGATTCAGCTACCCCCAAATGCCCCAATTACTTATATTTTTGTTCCTCTTAACATAATCTATGGCGAGGGATGCGCATTGTTCAAGAGGTCGTTCACGCCCGGCACGATCCGCCACTGGATAAATGACCTGCGCCGGCACCGGGCGAACTCGATGCAGATCGACGGATTGCTGATGCTGGTCTGCTCGCTCGCGGTTTTCGCGGGCTCGGGCGCACTGACCTATCTGGTCTGCCTGGCCATGGTATACCGCACCGCACGAACGTCGGGCACCGGGACGTCGCCCGCCGACAGCGCCGTGGTGATGGGGGTGAACCTGAAACCGGACGGCTCCCTTAAAAATGACTACGTCACCCGGCTTTGCCGGGCCAAAGATACCGATGCGCGGGAAATTTGGGTGCTGGGCGGCGTGACGTCGACCAAAGTCCCCGGCAGCGAAGCTCGGGCGGGGCGGGCCTGGCTCATCGACAATGCGGTCCCGGCGCAAAGAATCAGGGTCGAGGAAAGCTCCCGCCACACCCTCGAAAACCTCAGCCGGCTCAGGGATCAGGCGGAGGCGGATTCCCGGTTCGCGCTGATCAGCAACCGCTATCACTTGGCCCGGGTCGGCGCGATGGCGGCGGGCCTGGGCATGGATCACACCCTTTGCGCCGCCGAGAACGAAGCGGGCATACCTGTCCGCGACTCCCCGAAAGCCCTCGCCGAGGCGTTCTTCCTCCACTGGTATTTCACCGGCAAGGCGATCGCGCATCTTCTCGGGCACAAGGGGATGCTGGCCCGGATCAGTTGAGTTGTTTGCCGGGCCCGATCCCGAGCCCGTTCAACAATCTGACCGTCGCATACGTCAGGCGAAACAAAACCAAGCGCGGCCACAAGCGGGTCCGACCATAGACGTCGCCGGACAACACCGAAATCACCGCCGCCTGCAGGCCGAAGCGCTGCGACGGGTTCATGAACAGAAACCGCATCGCCGGGTCCATGAAGCGGTAGATGAACCATGAAAACCCCGAGATCCCCCGGTCCACGCGGCGCTGATAACCGGCCAATACCCGACCCGCTTTCTTTGGCTCGGCGAGACACGTGTCGACGGCGTCGGCGGCGTATTCCGCGCTCTGCATGGCGATGAAGACGCCGCTGGAAAACACCGGATCGATGAAGGCGTACGCGTCGCCCACCATCAGATACCGCTCGCCGAAGATCCGGCGGGCACGATACGAAAAATTGCCGGCGGCGCGGGTTTCATCCAGCGGACGCGCGCCGGACATACGCCGGTCGACGTTGGGGCAGCGTTTGAACGACTGTAACAGGAAATCCCCGAGCGAACCGTCGCGCGACTTCAGGTATTCGGGCGTGCTCACCATCCCGACGCTCATCCGGTCGTCGTCCAGCGGGATCATCCAGAACCAGCCGTGCTCGAACCAATAGATGCTGATGTTGCCGGCCTCTTCGCCGTCGCGGCGCGGCACCCCTGAAAAATGGTTGAAGACGGCGGCGCTGTTGTGGCGCGGATCACGGGCCTTGAGGCCGAGCTTGGCGGAAACGAAGGTATCGCGCCCGGATGCGTCGATCAGGTAGCGGGCGTTCAGTTCTTCGGACGCGCCTTCGCCGTCCACCGGTTTCACGGTGACCGTGGCCCGGTCGGGCGCGGTCCGGAAATCGAGGACCTCGGTGCGTTCGCGGATCTCGGCACCCTTTGCGCGGGCGTTATCCAAAAGAATTTTGTCGAATTCCGACCGCGTCACCTGAAAGGCGCTCGGCTCGTCGGGATGGAGCGCGCGGGCGAAGTCAAAGACCGTGTGGCGGGCTTCGCCGGGAACGGAAAAGTCAGCGCCCTTTTTCTCGACCCCGACAGCGCGCACCTGGTCGAGCACGCCAAGCTTGCGGAAGATCGGCACGTTTCGGGGCAGCAGGGATTCACCGATGTGAAACCGCGGGTGTTTGCTTTTCTCCAGCACCAGCGCGCGGCGGCCCTTCATCGCCAGCAACGCCGCGACGGTGCTCCCCGCGGGGCCGCCGCCGATCACGATCACGTCGTAATCGGGCGGGTGGGCATGTGTATCGGCCGGGCTGCTCAAGTGATCGGTGTCCCTGCAAGACGGTTCTGACCGCCGCGCTCACCATAACGGCGGCAAGTGCGGAAACAACCCCCGGCGGGGAAATGTGACTTAACGCATAACATGAGAATGCCATCCGCAGAAATTCAACACTTCGATGCCGAGTTCAACGCATAAAGTGAGAACGGATTAACACTAAGCGTGAGAAAATCTTCGAAATCTGATGCATAAGGCGAGAAAACCTCTACTCACAAAATTATTACATAATTCCAATACCTTATAGGCATGAAATTTGATCTCGTCTGTAAGCTATCACTTAGCGAGAACCATGTGTTGCGATGTAAGCATTGTTTCTCTGAGCGTTTCTGGCTCACCACAAAACGGCCTCGTATTTTGGCGTTGATCCGACGCCGCATTGACGGCTTTCAACTGCAACTCGCCTCGGCCTGATCCACGGGTATACTGCTCTCGACCAGCGAATGATACCCCGCGAACGTCGGCTTCAAGACCGTCGATGCAGCCAGATTTTCCTTTTTGTGCGTCGCCCATTTGAACGTCACCTCACCGATGGGCCGCGCCGTGTCGTAGGTGGCGCCCCGTTCCGGCGACAGATAGGCGAGATGAAACCGCCAGCACCCGGGCCACGGCTCGTTGATGTTCACGCTGACGACCCGCGTGTCGTCCTTGGACGATGGGTACGACAACACGACCGGCACGCCGGAATCGCCGAACTTCCGTATCAGATCATCGCCGGGCTCCGACGATTCCAGGTCTTCGCGCACCAGCAGTATCCGGTTCCCGTTCGGCGCCAGGATCTCCAGCCGGTAGTCGACTTTCGCCGGATGGAGTTCGAAGTCACCCATGATGAAGCGACCGCCGACGGCCTGGGCCGGTGCGTAAGTCCCGATGTCGAGGAACAGCACGAACAAGACTACGGCCGCGCCCAGCGCGGCGCAGACGATGTCGAGAAAACTCAGAAGGAGTGTGTCTTCGCTCTCATCCATCGCCCATCTCCTGCTTTACGGTGCAATCGTGCGGCCGGCAGCGCACCTTCTTCGACGAGTTCGGGCGAAAATCGAACAGGAACTGCTCGCCCTTGTCGAGCTCGCCGCCAAGCGACCAGACTTCCGCGCCATACACGATCGTCGCCGTGAAAGGTGCGGGCGCCGCGCCCGCGTACGGCGCGGACAGGCGGAACGCGGTGCCGTTGACGACCAGCGACGCGTCCGCGACCGCAAGCCGCCAGTTCTTGCTGGTGTTGCCGTCGAACTCCTTGGCGAGGATCGACTTGTGCTTCCTGAGGCCCGTCCACCTGCCGGTCAGGCCGGCCGCCTCGATGGTAATCGTCATCATCAGGCCGGTGCGCAATCCCGGCGCGTCGACCGGGGAGAACGCCTCGAACCCGGCGGCATCGGCGCTTTGCGCACGCGAAACGCCGAGCGCGTCGCGGATGATCTCTCCACCCTGGGGCGCGACGACGACGATGAGAAACAGCATCATCGCCGCCCCCAGCGAAGACGACAGCACGTCGATCAGTGGCAACGCATCGAAACCGAGCTCGCCGCCGTCGGTCGCCGCTCCTCTGTTCCTACGCCGTCGCATTCGCGCCGCCCGCGGCCGTCTGCTCGGTCTGCTGATAGCGCCGGATGAAACGTTCGCGGCAGTTGGCGACGAGCCGCCGCTCCATCGACGCGACGATCTCGCGGCCGATCCGGAGAATCATGGCAAGAATCAGACCGACGAACGTCGTCGCGAAGGCAAGTCCGAGCGCACCCGTCACGTTGGTGATCTCCGCAACCTGTTCGATCTTGCCGCTGGCGCTGATCACCGATTTGGCTTCGGGAAACGCCGTCATGATGCCGTCGACGGTGCCGATAAACGCGAACGTTGGTACCAGCATGATCATGAGATTGAGCCACGCGTGGCTTCGCTCGAGGCCATACTCCTGCGCCTCGAGCAGTTCGAGGAATTCGTTCTTGCGGCGTTCGCGCTGCGTATCCTCACGGTTGAAATGGAGCATACGCACGACGAGGTCCAGCGCACTCGGCCAGTTTCGACCCGTGCCGGCCCCGCCGAGGTAATCGGTCACGTCGCGTTTGACCCGCGCCTCCATTTCGGTCAATCCGCCCTGGTCCCGGATCGCGTGAAGGGAGTCCTCGGTATTGGCGCGGATGCCCTTGGAAGAATAACGCCGCTCACCATACAGGCCGATCGCGCGTTGCAGCAGGATGACCAGACCGGCGGCGAACGACATGACGATGCAGGCCTGCTCCCAGCCCTTGAACTGGTTGAGCTCGTCCTTCGCCTTCGCCGGCGCACCGTAGGACGGCCCGATCAGGAACGAATTCCGCATCAGCGTCATATGCGCGCGTCCGGCATCGTCCCAGGCCCCCGCTTCGATGCCGGGCAGTCCGGCATCACCCGTAAGAGGTTCACCGGCCGGGTCTTTCCCGGCCATATCCCTCAATACACCGGGTACGTCCAGGTTGACGCCCGGCGTCCGCGCGCCGACGAGGCTTTTTCGCACGTATAAGGCAGGCTCACCACCGGCAGCGCTCCGAATGCCGTCTGGGTCGACGGTGTAACTCCTGGTCATCCCGTAATATGCCAGCATCGACGAGAACACCTGGCCCAGAGACACCTCGGGCGCCGCGGTTTTTTCTCTGTCCGAAAACAGGTCCCACAGTTTATGGAAAACGACGACGTTTACCTTTTCATCGGGGATCACGCTTCTATCGGCGGGATACAGAATGGAATTCAAGCCGGAAATATTCGTGTCGGTCATGTTCTGCGACCGGTAATCCGTGAGAGAAATGTTGTAGAATGCCTCTGCGGCGTCGACCACCGCGGCCGGCAGACATGCGTCCTCAGGGGTAGCGGATTTATCGGGCCGGTTGAACCGTTCCATCAGCCACCGGCGTGGGCTAACTTCCCGATCCAGCTTTAACGGCGGGTTGGCGACGGCCGTCGCCAGCACGCGTTTTAGCATCAGGATGTTCGCAAAACGACAATGACCTTCCGACGCTGTTCGAAACTCGCCAAACATCAGGTACAGAAACTGGTCTATCGGCCCTATGCCGGCCACGGTCATCGGAGGCTCGCCGGACTTCAACGCCGTGCGGTCGTCGGCCATGTCGTGCCAGGCGTGAAGAAGCCGGTTGGCAACGAGATCGAACCCAAGAAGTTCCGATTCTTCCACACGAAAATACGGATAGACGTAATAGTCCGAATACACGCGCGGCCGTTCGACGCCGAGCGATTCCATGACGCGGGCGGCGATCACGGCGAGTTCGGCGCTTTTCGAATGGCCAGACTCCCACTTGAGGGTGCTGCCGTTCAGGTCGAACTCTTCCATGTTCGACAGCTCTTCGATGCCGCCGACCTGCCGGGCGAGCGCGTCTTCGTACTTCTTGTAGAACCCGATGATGACCTGGACATAAACGAAGTACCCGATCGTCAGCCCGGCGATAAGTGCCAGCAACGCGTATCTGTTTCTCTCGAGCGGGCTGCGCGCCGCCAGGTCGATCTGCGGCGATCCCAGTCGCCGGGTGATATCGCCCACCCAGGTGCGCACGTCCTTATCGAGGTGGAGTTTGTTGAACCCCTTCTTCGTGTTTTCCCACTTCTCCGTCAGCCAATTGCTCATCGCTCACTCCCATTTTGCACGCATCCGCCGGCGGAATCATTCGGCCATGCGTTTGAAAAGCACCCGCCCGTTTACGCAATAACGGTCCACCGGCGGGTTCTCGAAAAAGAACAGGGCTTTCTTCAGCCGTTCCAAGCCGTCGACACCATCGAGCACGCCACGGCCGTAGGTTTTGCAGATGGCACGTGCCTGTTTCAGTTGGCCGTCCCAGCCGCCCGACCCGACTACAACGTCAATGTTCGCTTCGGGGTCCATGGCGTCCGCCAGCAACGCGTGACCAACGGGATTGATACGAAGCTTCTTCTGTCCGGTATGAACGGCGCCATACGCGCCGTCGGCTTCACGGCTGAAATCGACATAATGGAAACCGCCCCTCGCGGCGCTCACGAGGAACAGGATGCGCGGATCGTCTCTCTTCCAATCGCGCCCGTTATCGAATTCCGGCAGGCCGTCGACCTCGATCCCGTAGTCGAACGCCGCGTCACGGTAAACACGCACGTTCGTCTCGCCGCCGACGCGAATCAGGACTTGCTTGAAGTCGTCGTCCCTGTGCAGCACCTCCCAGCCTTGGCCATAGGAAAAGCCGATGAGGTCCCGGGTCAGCGCGCGATCGATGAGATTATTGTCGAGCAGGGCCCGGAGCAGGGTGCCCTCCGGCACCCAGATATTGCGTCCGGAGCGCGACACGAGGCGGCCGTCGCCAGTCAGGTCTCGAACCTGCCAATAAAACTCGAGGTCCTCGGGCGTCAGGCCATCGACCGCCGGTGCAGTCAGCGTGCCCTTCGTCACGAAGCTGCAGTTCGATCGCGTGTCCGACAGCGCACGGGCGAGATCGTCCTGCAACTGGTCACGGTCGCCGTAATGCACGCCATGCAGTCCCCATTTCTTTGTCTCAATGTTGTTCTTAAAGGCTTCGACTAGATCCTTGTTCCAGTCGCCGGTCCCGTGCAGCAGTTGCGTAAACGGGATCTCTTTTCGTATCGGCGCGAGCTCGCCGCTATCGAGTTTCATTCCCGCCGTATGAACGACCAACCGGCCGGCCTCGATATCGATGAAAGCAAGCGCCGAGACCTCGGCCCGGCGGCACGGCTTTGCATCGCGTCCGACATGTGCCGTCCACGCGTCGTGCGGCAACTCCACTCGCCCGATGTAGCGAAGGCGTTTGTATCCCAGGTCGTCGTTGGCCAAATCCGCGGGATAACCGAGATCCCGGTATGGCGCCCAGGAAGGCGGCTCCTTCGGACAGGGGTTTTCGTGCCAAACCGTCCAGACCCGGATGGCCGTCTTACCGGCAACCGTCACCGGTTCCGATGGGCAAGTCTTGTAGTCGCCACTCGTGTAATTGGTGGTCAGCGCACGCGGGTCCGACAGTTCCGACTGCCGGCGCTTGTCGGCCTCCTCCTGACTTTCCGCCTTCACGGTGTCCGCACCGCCCGGGGGCTCACCGCCGCTGTCGCCGTCGCGGCTTCCGTCCGCGCCTCCGGTACCGTTGGCCTGCCCCTGGTTGCCGTCGGCGCTCATCGGCGAACCGTCGCCGACGCCGACAGGCTGGAACAGAGCAATCTTGATCTCGCCGTTCAGCAAGCTTTTGAGGAGCGCTTCGAACACCTTGTCGAAGCGGAGCAGACTGAGGATGGCGTCCTCGATCTGGTGTCGCGTTACGCTGCCCAGCGATAGGGCCGTCACCTCGAGCCCAAAGCCGAGCACCCTGAATCTGACCTCGGCACCGTAGGGATCCGCCGAAGCCTTGACGCTCTGCAGCTCCTGACCCAGAACCTCCAATTTACCGGACGCGCCGATTTCTATCGCCTGCAGTTTCTCGCGGGTCTTGACGGCGCCGTCGAACGTGACCCCGAGGAACTTGAAATCGATCGCGGCGTCGAGTTCCGCCTTGGCCGTGAGACTGACATCCACTTTCTGGTCAACGATGTCGAGTACATTGAGTTCGCTGCCGTACTTGGTGATACCAGTCTCGCCGTTCGTGCTGCCCTCCGTCTTTTGAGACATGATGTCGTCGAACTGGCCGGCCGATTCACCTTTCCACGAGAACGCTCGCTGCTTGAGGTCGATTTGCCCGTTATACGTCGCGAGGTTGAGCGCGCTGAAGAGCAGCAGGTCGCCCTGCGCCTCGAGCCGCTGCGCGCTGATGTCGAGGTCGAGACGGGACTCGAACGAGACGACACCCTTGGCCCCCGAAGAGAGAGGCACGACGCTGCCGGTCATGCCGACCTTGTCAGGGCGTTTGAAGTTTACCCGCACCTTGAGGTTGGTCAGCACCAGCCCCGTCGTCCCCACCGGGATCTCGCCCGGGACCGGCACGTCGACGGCCTCGGGCATATGCAGGCCGCGCGCGTCGAGCTTGATGTCGTCGAGGCCGATCTGAACGACACCGCCGAAATCGAACTTGCATCCGAAGCGGACCGCCAGATCGGCCAGCTTGTCCTTGTTGATGTTCTTAATTGCGCAGGGAATGCCCGCCATCGAGAGCTGCTTCGAAATGGCGCTGGTGAACAATCCCGTCAACACCCTTTCGTCGATGACGACTTCCGGCTTCTGGCCACCGCTAATCCGGATCGTCGCCGGCAGGGCGACCGGCCCGAGTTGTATGCTGTTGATCTCGATGTCGTAGGACGTAAGAAGGGTTTTTAGATCGGCGCTGTCAGGGGCGGTCATCTTCACATCGATAACGACGCCGTTCGACAGTTTATGCGCCCCGAGGATGCCCGAGGATTGCATCAGTTCCTTCAGCCGCGTCCGGACCTGGGCCAGGATCAGCGGTTTGAGAACGGACGCGTCGATTCGTTTGTTGACCGGATCGACCGTGATGCGGCCGGCGGATTGATATTCATCTCCGCCCGAGAACGGGTTCCGGAATTCCAGATCGATCATCAACGCCTGTCCGGAAAAACCCACGGGTTTCAGGCGGACGGGCCCGAACTCGCCGGTGCCGAGCATGCTGACGTCGACGCAGTCGTTCCAGTTCTGCCCCGTTTCAGCGCAAGAAATCCGGGCGCCCTGAAAATCGATGGCCGGGGTGCCATTGTCGCTGACCGATATGCCGACCGGCGAGACCCGCACCTGCCGGCCGCCGGCGCCGGGGATATTCCGCATCGTCAGATGGTACGTGCCGGGCGAGGCCGTGTTCGGCTCCACCCTGGCCGCGATGCCGAAGATGTCGAGCTCGTCCGGAACGTTCTCGCGCACGTAATATTTCAGCCGCTCGACCGCCGCCGTTTTCAGGGTGTCTTCCAGCCGCGGGTTGAATGACACAGACGGCGCACCGCCGCGCAAGTCGAACCGGACCGTCACCTTCTGGCCTTTCAGGCGACCATCGGGACCCGTGGTGCACGCGGGCAGGATGGCGTCGTCGCCGGTGCCCCCCGAGATGCATGACACATACACGAGATAAGGTTGGCGCAGGCGGGACTCGAACCGCGTGGCCTCGACGAGGAGCCTGTACACACCCTCGGGGATCTCGTTCGCGGCGATCGTGGCGACGCCCGAGATAAAGCTGTTGACCCGATCTCTGACGAGGTCCGAAAAACAGTCGATGATGGACTGGTTAGCCGGGGCCGGCACCGGAGACGCGCGCGACCAGTCGTTTGAATTCAATCCGATTTCGACCTTCAGCGGCGTGTCGGCGCACGAACTGCCCGGAATTTGCAGATTGAGATCCGCGAGGTAGTTCAAGGTGCCGCCCGCCCAAGAGTTGTCGGGGCCCTCGCGGAACCCGTCCAGCCATATGCCGGTGGCGAAGTCGATCCTCTTGCCTGAGATTTTCTCTTTGGCATCCATCTGCTGCGTGTCGATGACCCGTCGCAGCTGCTTCTCTAGGCTGGCGCGGGTCTGGCGGATGTCTTCCTGGTCGGGCGGCAAGGAGATCACTTGCTCCAGTTTCGTATTGTCGTCGACGAACGGCACCGGAATCGAAATCTTGAGCTTGAGCGATGTCAGCCGTTTGGTCAGCTCGTCGATCTGTAGATCCGCATGGTCGACGTCGAACGGCAGCTTGTCCGGCAGGCCGTAACTCTGCAGGAATTCGTAGAGCGCCGGTTCGCGCACCGAGAGACTACCCCCCGTCTTGTCCAAGTACCGGAGCGTTTCGCCCTCGTCCGTCTTATTGACCTGGTAGGTCATGGTGATTCCGGTGTCGATGTAACCGATGCCCGCGCCGCCGGCGGAGTTCCAGTTCGGCTCCGGATCGGGCTTGCGAATGCCGCCTGACGCATCTTGCCGATAGTCGATGAGATACACATCGAACGTCGCAACATTCTCGGCACTTGGTCTCCTGACCATTTCGAACGGCGAGAGCTCCTTGAACGCGGCTTCGGCGTCATCCTTGAAACGGGCTTCTATTTCATGAGCTGTCGTTTCAACCTTCTTTTTGGCCTCCCGCGTTTTTTCGTCCAGCAGTCCCTTCGCCTTTTCCGCGAACTCAACCGGGTCGGATAGCTCCCTGATCAGGGCGTCACACCGCGTGCCCGGCCCGGGCATGTATGTCGAGAGATCGACGCCGCAGTTCTCGACACTTCGCAGCGCCGCGATCTTCCTGAACGGCGCGATCAGGCGGTCCGCCTCGGCCTTGAACTGAAGCGCCAGTTCACGCTTCAGACGCCCGCCGGCCAGCCGCACCTTTCCCTCGAGC
This sequence comes from Rhodospirillales bacterium, assembly GCA_023145215.1. Lineage (GTDB taxonomy): Bacteria > Pseudomonadota > Alphaproteobacteria > Rhodospirillales > Casp-alpha2 > UBA4479. The sequence continues at coordinate 70,212 of JAGLED010000041.1, forward strand.
TCGGCAACATTAAGCTTGTAGTATTCCTCGACCTTCGCCGCCGCCGCCTTCATCGCGTCGACATCGGATGCGCTGACGCCGGCGAGCCCCAGCATATAGCCCGCCGCGATCCGCAAGCTCTCCGAATCCGGGTCCCCAAGGTCCTTGACGAGCGCACGGACGGCGAGGACCTGCGCCTCGGCGATGGCGGCATCAGCAAGGATCTTGCGCAGAACGCGGTGGGCGTCGTCCTCGGGCAGCGCCTTGAGCTCGGCCAGCACGGCATCCTCGATCGCCACCAGAAACGGCCCGGCGCTGGCAATGAACTTTGCGATCAACTGGTCCCGGGCATCGACGATCATGGTTTCGCCTCGGGCGATACGGGCTTCGACATCTGCTTTCGTGCTGTTGCGGATGTCGCGCCAAGTGAAGCAGGCATGCCCCGGATCGGCACAGACCTTGTCCATGCCGAACGCGTCGAGGTCGAGGAGAATCCCGCCGAGCTCGGCAGCCGTCGCATCCCGCGCGCGGATTTCCTTCAGCAACGCGGCCGCGACGGCATCGAAGAATTTGGTCTTGTCCTCGGCCGGCCAAGTGTTCTTCCAGAACGTGCTGCGTAGTTTCTCCGGCTTTTCGGGCGCCGCAAACCTGGAGAACTGGCGGTCGAAGGCCTGGACGACGGCGAGGTCGAGGAATTCCGCCACGTCCGGCGCATCCTGCGCGGCGGCAGGCAGGCCCGATGTCAGGGCAAGCGAAACCCCCGCAATGGAGGCGGCGGCGAAACGGCGGGTTTTCCGAAGCAAGCGGTCGGCAAGGAACACAAGTAAATTCGCCATGGCAACCTCCCGAGACGCTGGCGCCACCGTTTACTGTCCAGAGGTTTTAGAAAGGACTTCTCCATAGGTTTTGGAAAGGACTTCCCATGCCAGCTTCAGCGAACTGGATTGGTACGCGGGCTCCTGCCCGGTCCGTTTCTTGTAATCCCTGAGACCGTGCGCCACGCCGGTCTTGCCCCACCTGAGAACGTCAGGATGCGGCTTGGACACCGGTTCATCTGACTGTTTCAGAACCTGCAGAAGGCCGACGGCGTCCGCCGCCTTTTTCAGGGCATAGTATCCACCGGGAAGGTATTCGGTACCCTTGTCGCCGGTGGCGCTGGCAGCAAACCTGATGAAGGCGTAGTTCTCGGCCGCCGCAAGATTTAAATCTTCCGACAGCCCCTCGTCACGGCAGTCGAACTTCAGGAACTGGAACGCGCGATGCATTTCGGCGACCGATCTGGACTTGCCCAGATCTGCCATGGTTTCGGCCGGTTTACATTCGTCGGCGACAAAGCCGCGCGTAATCCATGCACGTACGGTGTCGTCATTTACATCTGCTTTCACGGAAACCGCACCAGGAAAAATGACCAGTGAGACCAACGCTAAAATCCGGAACTTTCCCATCTTCTCCCCCGTTTCCTGACTAAGCACACATACTGAATGTTTATTTTGTTAGTTGTTAGTTTTTATTTTAATTTTATACTACCTTTTCGGGAGTTTGTACGCTTTTTTGGCTTGCCGGTACTGGTGAGCACCGGCATCAGTTTATCTGCAAGGTCTTGGGGGGGGGAGGTAAATTCACTTGCGCTCTACGTCATCGTACGCTGCGGTTTTGTTTCTGATACTGGGCGTTCTCCCTGTTGAAGTCGCCGCTTACGATCTGATAGATCTCCGCAATCGCAGCGAAGAAAAGGACTACCGCATCGGTTTCTGCGCGCGGAAAACGCCGGATACCATGTTCGGGCTGCCGAACCACGCCTTCGTCGTGTTCTCGACTTACGACAGCGGCGGCAATCTTTTGAGCCTTCGCAGCGCGGGATGGAGCCCGCAGCCGGGGACAATGAAAAAGGCAGCGACGAGGAAGAAGGTGAACGGATACTTTTCCCCCGAGCTGCAGTCGTCCGCGAGCCAGAACTGTTTCACCGTGAAGGTGAATTCCGACAAGTTCAAGGCGGCGGAATCGCACCTCGACAGCGCGCCGTTGTCATTGTCGGAATCGGAGTTCCCGGATCTCACGAGCGGAAAGTTCTATTTCTCCTACAGACTCCTGGAAGCCGACTGCATTTCCTTCGTCAGCAACGTCGCCCGCGAACTCGGGCTGACGGCGCCGGCCCGCGGCGCGGCGCTCCCTATTGAATATATAGATGAGCTTTACGGCGCGAACCGGCCGTGACGCTGCAGCATGATATGGATGCGCCGATAGCCAAAACGCCGGCGTTCCGCCGCGACCTTTTTCATGGCTTCACGCAGATCGCTGTCATCCGGGCGAATGCTCTTGTAGCGAATACTCGACCGATCGACCGCCAGGGTTTTGCACGCCCGACGCTGACTGATGCCTTGCCGATCGCAGGCATGAGCCACAGCACGCCGCTTGGCATCGGGCGTCACCATTTTTTTGATGCAACGTCCTTCAGAATGGCATTGTCGAGCATCTGCTCGGCCAACAGCTTCTTCAGCTTCGCGTTCTCGTCTTCCAAGGCCCGCAACCGGCGGGCATCGGAAACCTCCATGCCGCCGAACTTCGCCTTGTACTTGTAAAATGTTCCTTCCGAGATCCCGTGCTTGCGGCAAACATCGGCGGTCTTCATTCCCGCCTCCTGTTCCTTCAGCACCCCGATGATCTGTTCTTCCGTGAATCTGCTGCGCTTCATCGCCCGTCTCCTTCATTGTGACGGACTCTACCAAAAAATGGAGGAGGATTAGGGTCTCAGGTCAAACGGATTAACACTAAGCGTGAGAAAATCTTCGAAATCTGACGCATAAAGCGAGAAAATCTTGTGGTGTAAAATTTTTATTGTTTTTCAATGCGTTGAAGTTCCATCACTCACAAGTATAGTTCTTTCATTCGGTGTGGCTCCATCATCGGCCCTGTGGGTCCCGAATAAGTGACCTCACCCTGTTTCAATATGATTGCTCGCTCCGCCGTTTCCAGCGCTTGGCGAACATTCTGCTCCACCAACAACACCGAAAACTGATGTCTCTCCGAAAATTGTTTGATCATTTCGAGGATAGTTTTTGAATTTCCAACGTCCAATCCCGCCGTAGGCTCATCAAGCAAGAGTATCTTCGCCGACGTTGTCAGTACTGACGAGAGCGCAACTCGTTGTTTTTCACCACCCGAAAGATTCCGCGCAGGACGCCCCGCTAGGTTCTTTAACCACGATGCCCACGAACCATCACCAGACAACAAGCTCGTCACGCCTCCGGCCGATCTCCGTCCCATCGATATCCGGAGATTCTCTTCAACAGTCAAACTGTTAAAGACCGGATCATCTTGCGGCAGATAAGCCAAACCTCGTTTCAAGCACTCAGCTGGGTTCGGTGTATCGAGCGTCTCGCCGAAAACTTCTATACCCCCGGATTCAAATGGGATAATCCCGTAAATGCTCTTTAACAGCGTCGACTTTCCTGACCCGTTATGTCCGATGACAGCGACAATCTCGCTCTTCATGAGGTCGAATGACACGTTCCTCAAAATCTGCTTCTTCCCATAAAAGGTATTCAGTCCAGAAACCTTAAGCGCTGCAGTCGCTGAATCACCCAACGAAAGCCTCCAAGACACTGTCGGTGTCGAAAACTTGATCCGGCGGACCATCTACGATCAGGTGACCCTGGTGTATCGCGACAACCCGTTCAGCGATCTTCTCGATGATCTCGAAGTCATGCTCGATAAATATCACTTCGCTGCTCTTGCTCATTTTCTTCAATGTCTCTGTGATTGTAACAACCAACTCAGGATGAACGCCGGCAAAGGGTTCATCGAGGAGGTAATACTTTCTCGGATTCATTAAACAACAACCAATGCTAAGCAACTTCTGCTGTCCGAATGACAATGTCGATGCGGTGTCTCCTGCTTTTTGTGTCAGACCGATTGTTTCAAGTACCTCCGCGCACCTATCCGAGTGCTCTTCTCGAATTCTTTTTTCGCTCAAAAACGCGCGAAGCCCAATACCGGTGGGACCGGAGACGGCGTTGGATGCCAGCAACAAATTGTCGATGACGCTCAGCCTGGCAATAAACCGGACATCCTGGAACGTTCTGCCAATTCCCAGTCGAGCGATGGAATGAGGCCGGCGTCCAGTCAGTTGCTTGTCACCAAGAAAACATTCCCCACTATCTGGCTGGATAAAGCCCGTAATCACATTGAACAAAGTCGTTTTTCCTGCACCGTTCGGCCCAACAACTGCAGTGATTCCCGCACCAGCAAATGTTACGGAAAATCCATTGAGCACCTTGTGGCCGCCGAACGACAAACCTAACTCGTGACAATTCAGCGTTGTTGCGTCTAGACCCGCAGGATCTCCCGAACCACTCATCATCTCGCACCCTTTGATTGGGTGAAATCATACTTCCCAGCGATACCTTGCGGCCTGAAAAGCAAGATGAGAACCAGCAGGAGACCATAAACAAGCTCCCTCATGTTGCCGGCGAGTGATGGCGTAAACCCGATGAACCGAAGGGCTTCCGGCATTAGCACAAGGACGGATGCACCAATGACTGGTCCGGCGAAGCTTCCGGCACCGCCGACGATCACAATCGATAAGATCAAGATCGACTCCATGACGGTGAAGTACGTAGGGTCGATATAAGCTACGTAGAACCCATAAAGGGAACCAGCCAATCCCGCCAAAACAGCACTTACCGCAAACGCTATTATTTTTACGGCGCGTACATTCCACCCAAGCGATTCTGTGTAGACTTCATCCTCTCGAAGGCCATGCAAAATACGCCCAAACGCCCCGCGGGTAAGTCCCCAAATACATAAAGCCGAGAATGCGAGAATTAGAAGTCCCAACACAATAAACTCGGACTTGCTTGAGATCTCCCACCCAAAGAGAACTGGGAGCGGAATACCAGGAATCCCCAAGGCGCCTCGCGTCACCTCCAGCCAATTGTTAAAGATGCTAAAAACAATCATCTGGAAGCAGAAGGTAACCACGACAAAATAGTCGTCCTGCAAATAGAAAGAGGGGACCGATACGAACAAGGACATGAGTGCGGTCAGGCAAATACTTGCAAGAAAGACGGTCGGCAATGAGAGTCCAAATTTGAGTGAAAGCAATGCAGCAGCATAAGCGCCTATGCCAAAGAAGCCTGCTTGAGCCAGCGACACTAAGCCTCCATGACCGACAATAAAATCCAGAGAGTAAGCAAGCACGCTATAGATTACGATCAACATGAGAATATGGAGAACATATTCCATCTCACACCGCCGATCGCCGCGAAGACACACCGAAAATTCCATACGGTCTGACAAATAAGAAAAAAACTAGGGCACCGAACACCACTACATCCTGCCATGCAGACGAAATCCACCAAGCCACGGCATGTTCTAGTCCGCCGAGAAGAAGGGCGCCGAACACGACCCCGCGAACACTTCCGATACCACCTATGATCATAGAAACGATCCCGCCGAGAAGGACGCGAAACCCCATAGCTGGGTACACGCCTTGATCGATCGCCAGAAGTGCACCTGCAATACCCGCGACCGTCGCCCCGACAGCTACGGCCGTAAGGGTATCTCGGTCCACATCGAATCCCTTTGCGAACGATAAATCAGGATTCTCTCCGATCGCGCGAAGCCGAATTCCGAATTCCGACTTATGAAGGATGAGCGTGGCCGATACGGCCGCGGAAAGTGCCGCCGCCATCACGATGAAATGGGGCAACGCTACCCTTACATTAAACGCTTCGATTGTCGGCCAGGCCCCACCGGGCACCAATGCTCTACTACCTGAGCCAAAAACAATCGACACTGCAGCGATGATTGCAAGATAGACCCCCAACGACGCCAACAGCAAAACGGATGAACTAGCGTTATTCCTCCGCATTCGGCGATATACGGTGGCTTCGATTGCGCAACCCAGCGCGAAGCTGCATACCATGCCTGCCGCTATAGCAATCATCAACGGCGCTCCCAGCCACACCCCCGCAGCAACGGCACCGTATGCACCGACTGTTATCAATGCAGCATAGGAAAAATCAAAGAACCTGGTCGCCATATATACGAAAGAAAAACCAACGCCGACCAATGTGTAAAACGAAACCGTAACCAAGGCATTTGCGATGACTTGGCTCATCGTTTCGCGACCCCCGGAAGAATACTGCTAGTCAGTACGATACGATTGCACGTGATACACCTCAATGCACTTAGGCCGTCGCCATTTCCAGGCTTGGGCGAACTTCTGCTCTGCGGTAACGCACCACGATAAAGTCATTACGATAAAGAAAACCAATGAATTCCAGGAATGCTTCACAATCCAATATTGATTGCTTGGCGAAAGCCTCGGAGAGAACAGTCGCACTGTTCAACAACATGAGCGTATCAAGCAACGATCTATCGAATTCAAGAGCTCCACCATTCGACGGATTCTCAACTTGCACGGCATCATCGTTGCACCGGCAGTTCACGCCCTCTGCAAAGAAGGCGGTCAGCGCTGGAAGATCATCGGCGTCGATGCGCGTGACCGGCAACCCGAAGGCACCTTGGTCGTAAAGATCCTTCAGCAAGAGCTGGTGTGTTTTGTTCTGCGGACAAACGAGCTCCATGTCGAGTTCAAGTTTCGCGAACGTCACCAACCGGTCGCGCCACGCCGCGCGCTGATCCCGGCTCAACCCCGACATATCCTCGAACTCATACTGATCATCTAGGTCGCCTCGCAGTCTTTCGTACGGACGAATGTCATAATGCGCGGCGTCGAGTTCAACGGGAATACCACTCCGCAATTCGAACGCCCCAGCCGCATAACTGGAGAACGGTGTGTCGATGACATCGCGATTGTCACGGATGAAGTCGAAAGTCATTTTGGCATCGGCGTCCGTCTCACCCGGGAACCCCACCATAAAATCGTAGCGAACCGCGATACCCGACGTCTTGCACGCTTCGAGAATCGGGCGGAAGTTCTCACGGCGCGTACCTTTTCGCATTTCCTTCAAGATCCGCTGCGAGCCGCTTTCCAGACCGAACATCAGCATACGTGCGCCTGCCTGGTAGAGCTTGTCCGTGAATTGGCTATCTCGGAACGGCGCTTCAGGGCGGACGAAAGTCGACCATTTCAAGTCCAGTTGCCGGGCTTCGGCGCCGCTTGCCAGTTCCAGCAACTGAGGCGGCGTCAGGTATTCATCGCAGAAAGAAATGTATGACGCGTCATGCGTCTTGTTCAGGCTCTCCAGATCGTCCAGCACGGCATCCATGCCGGACGCACGGTACCCCTCATATGTCAGGTGGTGGGAACAGAAGGTGCACTTACCCCATTTACACCCATGTGCGACCAGGTACGGCAGGACCCGTTCACATGACCAGTAACGATCCAGGTCGAGATCGGCGAAGTCCGGCGTGACGTGGCCGCTATAAGGTTTATCGATTCCGAAAATACCGGTAATCGCGCGGTATCCCTCACCTGCCAAAATGTCTGTGAACGTGTCGGCGATCCAGGGAATTGCCCGTAGCTGAGTACTCAGACGCGAGACGAGCGGACCGCCGATATAGATTCTTGCCTTTGGTTTTTCTCGCCGGACGGCTCGCGCGATCGCGATCGATGCCGGCAACTGATCCAGAACCACAAGCGATAACATGTAGACGTCAACCGACGCATCGCCCAATAGCCGTTCGCGGTGCGCATCAATGAATGCGTCATAAATATTGTCTGGTCGGTCGAGATAGTCCTTCAACTCATCCGACGCATGCGGGTTCCGAACCTTCAAGTAGGTCAAACCCATTCGCACATCGACCGGCATGACGGCATTCAGATACTGCTCCACTGTGTTGATCGCTTGGCGATAAGAAATCAGGTCTTCAGGTTGTGACTTGATCGTTTCCACCGCACCGAGAACGTTCTTTCGCAAGTATGTCAGCACCGGGTCTGCCGGCACTTCCCAATGCGGTATCCGGCCATGAAGACTAACGACCCAATCATAAAAATCGATATTGGCGTCATAGACCTTCGACCGAATGTCATGATGCGCCAGCAGCGCCTTCAGATAGGCTGGCGAGAGATACGCCTCAAAAGGCTCGAACTGGGGGGGGAACAGGATTTGAACGGATATTGGCGATGCTCCCACGACCTTGTGCGATAAAGAGGGATTTTGAACCACTTGCTAGCTCTTAAGCAACCGGACAAAAGCCGTTAGGTATTTCATTTTAAATAATTTCGCATCCACTAACACCGCAAGGCAAGCAACTGACGCACCAGTATAAACAATGACAAATAAAGTCGCTGATTCTGCGATTGCCTTGGCATCAGAGTAATATTTTCCATCTTCTTGAAGCTTCACAATATCGTGGACGTCCCCCCAAAAAAACCAAGCCGATATGCCTAAGACCAAGAAAGGAATTGAAAATAATATTCGCACCCACAGCTCTATATTTTTACCATTTTTCTTTATATCCCCTGCCTTCTTGTAATAAAAAACAAGGCTAAGTAAATTCCATGCTATTAAAAAAGAAAAGAAATAATAGCACCCCGTCACAAAGAGCACATCCGGTTGGTGCACAAGTATCTTAACTGCGCCCAATGTTTCTCCTGCAACAAAACCATTCTCTTCTATAGCATCGAGAGAAGGGAGCAAAATGCTCGATAATTTGCCAACACCGAAAAGTAATGTGACAAATATCAAAAGGCGCAGAACATATTCAGGCCAGGAATTGAACCAGCCTATTTCTTGCTCAATTACAAATTCGTCAATATTTCCATGATCAATATCATGAATATCGTAATAAAGCATGCCTTGATGGAGAATTGTAGCAATTAGAAAGATCTTGGTATATGCAATTGAATTAACAAAACAGCCAAGACTAAACGACGAACCCGCGCCACATTCGCTCTCAGGGACTTGCCCAAATACCCATAATCCCGCTGCTGACACCCCCCACAAGCCAAGGTAGATCGGCCCTGAAACCGATTTGATCTCACACAATTCCTTACCAAATACTTTGACGGACGCCATGCCACCCCCCTCCTGTGCATTGCGTTAAACGATATATCTTCCTCAATCAGGCAATCAGCACTGCAAGCTCGGCCTCCAAATACCGGAATCCAATTTAGTCGCTCGTTACTCCAGCCGATCATAAATCCGAGCGGCACGTGCCGGCTTGACGATTTTCATATGCGCCTTAAGCCGCTTTGGCGCCAATGGCACCACTTTCTCGTTGATGGAAGGCTCGGCTTCACCTGTACTTTTCAGCACACCGAATACCGATGCGCTCTTCTCGCCGGTCTCTGTTTTATCGCTCATTTCTGCTCAAACCTGTCTTTATTCGGGAAGTTGTTCATTTAGCCAAGACGGCTTCGTTATTCATGTTCAACTGGAAAAGATCGTACTTGGCGCCGACATTATCCCCGTTCT
>JAGLED010000042.1 GCA_023145215.1 Rhodospirillales bacterium
AGCGCCCACACTTCCATTTCACCGAAGCGCTGACCACCGAACTGCGCCTTGCCGCCCAACGGCTGCTGGGTAACCAGCGAGTACGGGCCGATGGAACGGGCGTGGATCTTGTCGTCCACCAGGTGGTGCAGCTTGAGCATGTAGATGTAGCCGACCGTGACCGGGCGGTCGAACTGCTCGCCGGTACGACCGTCGAACAGGATAACCTGACCCGAGTTATCGAGACCGGCCATATCCAGCATCTCGACGATGTCCGGCTCACGGGCCCCGTCGAACACCGGCGTCGCAATCGGCACACCGTTGCGCAGGTTATTCGCGAGTTCCATGACCTGATCGTCGTCAAGCGACTGGATGTCATCCTTGTAGTTTTTCTCGCCGTAGACCTCTTTAAGCTTGGAGCGGACGGTCTGCGCTGCCTTGCCGGTATCCAGCATTTCACCGATCTGCAGCCCCAGACCGCGGCAGGCCCAACCCAGATGGGTTTCGAGAATCTGACCGACGTTCATTCGCGACGGCACGCCGAGCGGGTTCAGGACGATATCGACCGGGGTCCCGTCTTCGGTGTGCGGCATGTCTTCGACCGGAATGATCTTGGAGATGACACCCTTGTTGCCGTGGCGGCCGGCCATCTTGTCGCCCGGCTGCAGCTTGCGCTTCACCGCGACGAAGACCTTGACCATTTTCATGACGCCGGGGCTGAGATCGTCGCCACGCTGCAGCTTTTCGACCTTGTCATCGAAACGGGCCTGCAGAAGCGCGATATCCGACTCGAATTTGGCTTTGAGGGCTTCGACGTCGCTCATCACCTTGTCGTTGCCGACAACGATCTGCGCCATCTGGCCGACGGTGTACTCGTCGAGCACGTCATCGGTGATGACAGTACCTTCTTTCAAGCCCTTCGGACCCGACACCGCCTTCTTCTTCAGGATCAGCGATTTCAGGCGCTGCGAGAAAGAACGCTCGAGAATCGCACGTTCGTCGTCACGGTCCTTGGCAAGACGTTCGATTTCCGACTGCTCGATAGCCAGCGCACGTTCGTCCTTGTCGACGCCGCGGCGCGAGAACACCCGCACCTCGACAACCGTACCGGTGACGCCCGGCGGCAGCTTGAGCGACGTATCGCGAACGTCGGACGCCTTTTCACCGAAGATGGCGCGCAGGAGCTTTTCCTCCGGCGTCATCGGGCTTTCGCCTTTCGGCGTCACCTTGCCGACCAGAATGTCGCCCGGCTCGACCTCGGCACCGATGTAAACGATACCGGCTTCGTCGAGGTTCTTCAGGGCTTCTTCACCGACGTTCGGAATGTCGCGGGTGATTTCCTCCTGGCCCAGCTTGGTGTCACGGGCCATCACTTCGAATTCCTCGATGTGGATCGAGGTGAACACGTCGTCACGGACAATGCGTTCGGAGATCAGGATCGAATCCTCGAAGTTGTAACCGTTCCACGGCATGAACGCGACCAGTACGTTCCGGCCGAGCGCCAAATCGCCCATTTCGGTCGACGGGCCGTCGGCGATAGTGTCGCCGGCCTGGACCATGTCGCCGACCTTCACCAGCGGACGCTGGTGCAGGCAGGTGTTCTGGTTCGAACGCTGGAACTTCAGCAGGTTGTAAATGTCGACACCAGTTTCCGACGTGCTCGTCTCTTCGGTGGCGTTGATGACGATACGGGCACCGTCGATCTGGTCGACGACACCGGAGCGGCGCGCGACGATGGTCGCACCCGAATCCCGGGCGACCGCCGCTTCCATGCCGGTACCGACGAACGGTGCCTCGGCGCGGATCACGGGGACCGCCTGACGCATCATGTTCGACCCCATCAGGGCGCGGTTCGCGTCATCGTTTTCGAGGAACGGAATGAGCGCGGTCGCGACCGACACGAGCTGCTTCGGCGAAACGTCGATGTAATCGATGTCTTCCGGACGCGACAGCAGGAAGTCCCCGCCACGGCGGCAGCTTACCAGGTCGTCGACGAACTGGCCCTTGGCGTCGAGTTCGGCGTTGGCCTGAGCGATGGTGTACCGCCCTTCCTGCATCGCCGACATGTAAACGACGTCGGAAGTGACCTTGCCGTCCTTCACTTCGCGGTAAGGCGTTTCGATGAAGCCGTACTTGTTGACCCGCGCGAACGTCGCCAGCGAGTTGATCAGGCCGATGTTCGGGCCTTCCGGCGTTTCAATCGGGCAGATGCGGCCATAGTGCGTCGGATGAACGTCGCGCACTTCAAAGCCCGCGCGCTCACGGGTCAGACCGCCCGGGCCAAGCGCCGAAAGACGGCGTTTGTGGGTGACCTCCGAAAGCGGGTTGGTCTGGTCCATGAACTGCGACAACTGCGAAGAGCCGAAGAATTCGCGGACAGCCGCCGCCGCCGGCTTGGCGTTGATCAGGTCATGCGGCATGACCGTGTCGATCTCGACCGAGCTCATACGCTCGCGGATCGCACGCTCCATGCGCAGCAGACCGACGCGGTACTGGTTTTCCATCAGTTCGCCGACCGAGCGCACACGGCGGTTGCCGAGGTGATCGATATCGTCGATCTCGCCCTTGCCGTCCTTCAGTTCAACGAGCGTCTTGACGACGGCGAGGATGTCTTCCTTGCGCAGCACACGAAGCGTGTCTTCGGTTTCAAAGCCGAGACGCGCGTTCATCTTGACGCGACCGACGCTGGAAAGGTCATAACGCTCGGCGTCGAAGAACAGACCCTGGAACAGCGCTTCGGCAGTCTCGAGGGTCGGCGGCTCGCCCGGGCGCATCACGCGGTAGATATCGATCAGCGCTTCGTCGCGGCTGGTGTTCTTGTCGACGGCCAGCGTGTTGCGGATGTACGGGCCGACGTTGACGTGGTCGATCGCCAGCGTGTCGATCACGTCGACATTGGCTTCGGCCAGCATTTCCAGCGTGTCTTCGACGATTTCCTCACCGGCTTCGACGTACACTTCACCGGTTGCCTCGTTGATGATGTCGCTGGCAACGTACCGACCGATCAGCTCCTCGTCGGTGACGACCTGTTCTTCCATGCCCTTTTCAGCCAGTTGACGCAGTAGGCGCGGCGTCATCTTGGTACCGGCTTCGGCCGCGACGCGACCGGTCTTGGCATTGATCAGGTCGGCCGTCAGCTTGACGCCACGGAGCAGTTCCGGATTGAACGGCGTTTTCCAACCGCGCTTGACTCGCTCGAAGCTGACCACGTCGTAGAAGTAACGCAGTACGTCTTCGGGCGTCATACCGGAGATTTCGGTCGGGTCCAGATCGACACCGTCTTCAGCGGCCTTGGCGCGCTTCTTCTCGGTTTCGGCGTCGTCGAGCGCCAGCAGCAGCGTCGTCACCGGCAGCTTGCGGCGGCGGTCGATGCGGACGTAAGCAAGGTCCTTGGCGTCGAATTCGAAGTCGAGCCACGAGCCGCGGTAGGGAATGATACGCGCGGCAAACAGATACTTACCCGACGAGTGGGTCTTGCCCTTGTCGTGGTCGAAGAAGACACCCGGCGAGCGGTGCATCTGCGAGACGATGACACGCTCGGTGCCGTTGACGACAAAGGTACCCTTCGCCGTCATCAGCGGCATGTCGCCCATGTAGACGTCCTGTTCCTTCACGTCGCGGATCGAACGGGCACCGGTTTCTTCGTCTATGTCCCAGACCACAAGACGGAGCGTTACCTTCAAGGGCGCTGCATAGGTCATGCCGCGTTGCTGGCATTCCTCGACGTCGTATTTCGGGTCTTCGAACTCATAGGAAACGAATTCGAGCGTACCGCGCTCGGAGAAGTCCTTGATCGGGAACACCGACTTGAAGACTTCCTGAATACCGGTGTCGGTACGTTCGTTTCTGGGCGTGTCGCGCTGCAGGAACTGTTCATAGGAAGTGCGCTGAACCTCGATCAGGTTCGGCATTTCCACGGCGGCCTGAAGCCGGCCGAAATATTTCCGCACGCGTTTGCGTCCCGTAAAGCTGCTCGCCATTACGTCCCTCGATTTCTTTACGCTCCGCTCTGGCGCCATTCCCTAGCGCCGAAACGGAGACCGTTTCCAAGTGGGAGAGATCGATCGGCATGCCGCACCGAAGATCCCGACCCGCGAATACTGCGTTTCCACTTTCCCGGCCGCGGCAAGGCCTATACGGGCAAAAACGCATCTGCAGTGTCGTGCCTGTTAAACAGGCGTGGAGCCATGGAGGCTCCCGGTATTAGTGGAGCCGTGGCGGCTCCGTGAACAAATGTTCTAACCAATCGATGCCTGAACCTTAAAATATACCGGCCAGGCATAAGGTCGGCGACGCGACCGCCGAAGCGGCCGCGTCCACCGGAAAGCTTACTTGAGCTCGACGGTCGCGCCGGCTTCTTCCAGCTTTTTCTTGATCTCTTCGGCTTCTTCTTTCTTGGCACCTTCCTTGACGGGTTTCGGTGCACCTTCGACGAGATCTTTTGCTTCCTTGAGGCCAAGACCCGTGATCGTACGGACTTCTTTGATCACGTTGATCTTCTTGTCACCGGCAGCGGCCAGGATGACGTCGAATTCATCCTTTTCTTCGGCGGCAGCGGCATCACCACCACCAGCAGCCGGCGCGGCACCCGCAACGGCAACCGGCGCCGCGGCGGAAACGCCCCATTTTTCTTCCAGAAGCTTGGAAAGCTCAGCGGCTTCGAGAACCGTCAGGTTCGACAGTTCTTCAGCAATCTTTTCCAGATCAGCCATTTCTCATGTCTCCTAAGGCTTGAACTATTGACAATCGTTTACGGCGTCACGCCGCTTCACTTTGTTGGGAACGCGCGCTGAGCACCCGTGCGACCTGACCGCCCGGCGCCTGAAGGACGCCGGCGATACGCGTCGCCGGAGTGTTCAGCATACCCACGATCTTGGCACGGAGTTCGTCAAGCGACGGCAAGGTGGCGAGTTGCTTGATGGCATTGTCATCAAGACGAACGTCCCCCATTGCACCGCCGAGAACGACGAGCTTGTCGTTCTTCTTGGCGAATTCCACGGCGACTTTCGCAGGCGCCACGGGATCATCGCTGTACGCAATGGCCGTGGGACCGGTGAAAAGGTCGCTCAGCTGATCGTAGGGCGTGCCTTCCAAAGCGAGACGAGTGAGCCGATTTTTGGTGACTTTGAAGCTAGCGCCGGCGTCCCGCATCTTCGCCCGAAGATCGTTCATATCGTCGACGTTGAGCCCGATGTAGTGGGCAACGACAACGATATTCGCGTTCTCGAACGTTCCACGGAGCGACGAGACCAGTTCAGTTTTTTCCGATCGGTCCACGGATCGTCTCCAGTCAAAAGCGGTTCAAAATTGAACCCCTGTTGCACTTTGGCCCCGACCTAGGGCGCTTTTGGGCGCTTTTCGGTCAAAGCCGGCTCGCCCTGTCCAGTACAACAGTCCAAGCCAATCCATTGAGAATGCTCTCAAAAAATTGACATCGACACTGTCTATGCAGGCGGGAAATCCCCATTAAAGCCCGGAAAACCCGGGATACCTACGGTCTCGGACAGGTCAGAACGGCCCCGAAAAACTCCGGAGCCGCTCCTGTTCGACCGGACGATTAAACGTTTCGGTCGAATTCTTCAAGACCTGATTGTGCTTAAAGCGCGCTCAGGTCCAATTTGATGCCAGGCCCCATGGTCGAGGTGACGCTGACTTTCTTCATGTACGTGCCCTTGGCGCCGGACGGTTTCGCCTGCTGGATCGCGCCCACGAAGGCAGCGATGTTTTCCTGCAGTTGTTCGGCGGAGAAACTGGCTTTGCCCACACCGGCGTGGATAATGCCCATTTTCTCGACACGGAATTCGATCTGCCCCGCCTTGGCCGCCTGGACCGCACCGGCGACATCCGGAGTCACGGTACCCAGCTTCGGGTTCGGCATCAGCCCCTTCGGACCCAGCACCTTACCGAGACGCCCGACGATCCCCATCATGTCCGGGGTCGCGATGCAACGGTCGAAATCCATCATGCCGCCCTGAATCTGTTCCATCAGATCCTCGGCGCCGACGAAATCGGCACCCGCTTCGCGGGCTTCATCGGCTTTGGCGTCCTTGGCGAACACCGCAACCTTGAGCGACTTGCCCGTTCCATGCGGCAGCGACACCGTACCGCGGACCATCTGGTCGGCGTGGCGAGGGTCAACACCCAGGTTCATGGCGACTTCGATGGTTTCGTCGAACTTCGACTTGGCGTTGTCTTTGAGGATCTTCACCGCGTCTTCGATGGTGTAAACCGCATCGCGGTCAACGTTTTCGAGCGCAGCGGTGTAACGCTTACCTTTACGAGCCATTTATGCGCCCTCCACGTCGATGCCCATGGACCGAGCCGAACCTGCAATCATCTTCGCGGCGGCTTCAACGTCATGCGCGTTGAGGTCTTTCATTTTCAGTTCCGCGATCTCGCGACACTGCTTCATGGTCACCTTGCCAACCTTGTTCTTGTTCGGCACACCGGAACCCTTATTCACCTTGGCCGCTTTCTTGAGGAAGTAGCTGGCCGGCGGGGTCTTGGTGACAAACGAGAACGTACGATCCCCATACGCCGTGATGACGACGGGGACCGGCATACCCGGTTCCATGTTCTGCGTCTCGGCATTGAACGCCTTGCAGAATTCCATGATGTTGAGGCCGGCCTGACCAAGGGCCGGACCGATCGGCGGCGACGGGTTTGCTTGCCCCGCCGGCACCTGCAGCTTTACGTAGCCAGCGATTTTCTTTGCCATGTCTCTCTCAGTTTATCTGGTGGAACATCCGTTCCGTTTCTGAGTGCGTGGTCCGGCATTGGCGAGCCTCCCACGCGTTCAAGCCGGAACCTCAGGCTCCAGCGCGCCGGGGTGTAATAGCCCCGGCGAATTCTGTCAAAGCTTTTCGACCTGCGAATATTCGAGTTCGACCGGGGTCGCGCGACCGAAGATGCTGACCGCCACCTTCACACGGGCACGCTCTTCGTCGACGTCCTCGACAAGGCCGTTGAACGAGTTGAACGGGCCGTCGCAGACGCGGACCTGTTCGCCGATCTCGAACGTGATCGACGGCTTCGGACGTTCAACGCCCTCCTTCACCTGGTAAATGATACGTTCGGCTTCCGCGTCGGTGATCGGCGAAGGACGCCCCTGCCCGCCAAGAAAGTCAGTCACTTTCGGCGTGTTCTTGACCAGGTGCCAAGTTTCGTCGGTCAGATCCATGCGAACGAGAACATAACCCGGGAAGAACTTCCGCTCGGCGTTATGCTTCGCGCCGCGGCGCATTTCCACGACTTCCTCGGTCGGCACCAGAACCTCTTCGATCATGTCTTCGAAACCGGCCTGACGGACCTGTTCCTCGATCGACTGGGCGACCTTTTTCTCCGAACCGGAGTAAACGTGTACGACGTACCAGCGCATGGCCATGGGATCAGCCTCCAAGCCCGAACAGGAATTTCACGCCGAGCTGCAGGACCTGATCGACCGCCAGGAAAAAGATCGCCGCAATGATGCAGAATACGAACACCATCGCGGTCGAGATACCGGTTTCCTTACGCGTCGGCCAGGTCACCTTGGAAGCTTCCTGCCGAACCTCGCGTACAAATTGTGCCGGGTTGGTTTTTGCCATTGGTCTTACATACCTTGCAGTTTCGCTGCGGAACCTGCTCTTAAGTCATCAATTGGGCCGTTCCCAAGAGATGTAGTTCAAATCCGTCTTCCGCAACCTTGTCATCGATCAAGGGGCTGGCAGGGGCACCAGGGCTCGAACCCGGGACCTGCGGTTTTGGAGACCGCCGCTCTACCAACTGAGCTATACCCCTAAGCCCGCTTGCGGCCCCGTGCGGTACGGGGCCGCGAAGCTGATCGGCTTTACTCGATGATCTTGGCGACGACG
>JAGLED010000043.1 GCA_023145215.1 Rhodospirillales bacterium
CGGTCGGCCTACCCGCGGGCGCTGATCGCCGGGTTCGGCGCGGACATGGCGGTGCTCAAAGGAGTCGGCCATCCCCGCACGCTGACCGACGCCTGGGGCCTGGCGAAGGCGCAGGGCTGGCAGGGCGTCGGGCACACCCGGATGGCCACCGAATCGGCGGTCACCCCCGCCGGCTGCCACCCCTACGCCGTCGGCCCCGGCCAATGCCTGGTGCACAACGGGTCGTTCGCCAACCACGCGACCGTCCGTCGCGAACTGCGCTCGGCGGGAATCTCTTTCGACAGCGAGAACGACACCGAGGTCGGTGCCAGGTTCATCGCCAAACAGCTCGCCGACGGACTCGACGTTCAGACCGCCCTGAAGGCGCTGTGCGCGACGTTCGACGGTTTCTACACGCTGCTGGTGTCCAACCGCGACTCCTTCGCCGTGGTGCGCGACGCCATCGCCTGCAAGCCCGCGGTGATCGCCGAGACCGACGACTGGGTGGCGATGGGCAGCGAATACCGGGCTTTGGCCGGGCTGCCCGGCGTCGAGAAGGCCCGCATCTGGGAACCCGAGCCGGAGGTGGTGTACGCGTGGAGCAGATAGTGCCCGCAACACAATTCGATCTGCGCGACACGCCGCTTCGCGACGTCAACGCCGCGCTGCACGCCCCCGATCTGACCGGCGACTTCGTCGTCAGGCACCCGGCCGGTGCGCACAACGTCGCCGTCGGCCTCGACGCGCCCGTGACCGTCACGGTCGACGGGCACGTCGGCTACTACGCGGCCGGTATGAACCAGCGCGCCGACGTGGTGATCCACGGCAACGCCGGCACCGGTGTCGCCGAGAACATGATGAGCGGCACCGTGTGGGTCAAGGGCGACGCCTCGCAGTCCGCCGGCGCTACCGCGCACGGCGGCCTGCTGGTCATCGAGGGCAATGCCGCGGCCCGCTGCGGCATCTCGATGAAAGGGGTCGACATCGTGGTGGGTGGCAGCGTCGGGCACATGAGCGCATTCATGGCCCAGGCCGGACGGCTCGTGGTCCGCGGTGACGCGGGAGAGGCGCTGGGCGACTCGATCTACGAGGCACGCCTCTACGTGCGCGGTGATGTCGCCTCCCTCGGCGCGGACTGCATTGCCAAACCCATGGATCCCGAACATCATCGAGAACTCGGCGAGCTGCTCAAGGCCGCCGGATTCGACGACGACGACACCTCCGCCTACACCCGCTACGGGTCCGCGCGCACCCTGTATCACTTCCACGCCGACAACACGAGTGCCTACTGATGACGCCGCAGAACCCCGATTCCCGCGCCCGGCTCGGATTGCGCGAATCGGCCACTTTCGACCGCACCACGATCGCCGCCATCCAGCGCGCCGCCGACACGGGCATCTACGACATCCGCGGCTGGGGCGCCAAGCGGGCGTTGCCTCATTTCGACGACCTGCTCTTCCTCGGCGCGTCGATGTCACGCTACCCGCTGGAGGGTTACCGCGAACGCTGCGCCACCGACGTGGTGCTCGGCGATCGGTTCGCCAAACACCCACTGCACCTGGATATCCCGGTC
The DNA here is from genome assembly GCA_023145215.1 of Rhodospirillales bacterium. GTDB lineage: Bacteria > Pseudomonadota > Alphaproteobacteria > Rhodospirillales > Casp-alpha2 > UBA4479. The sequence goes on from JAGLED010000043.1 coordinate 1,553, forward strand.
ACGATCGCCGGGATGAGCTTCGGCGCCCTGTCCGGGCCGGCAAAGGAGGCGCTCGGGCGCGGCGCCAGCGAGGTCGGCACGTCCACCACGACCGGCGACGGCGGGATGACCCCCGAGGAACGCGGGCAGTCCAAGACGCTGGTCTACCAGTATCTGCCGTCCCGCTACGGGATGAATCCCGACGACCTCCGAAAAGCCGATGCCATCGAGATCGTGCTGGGCCAGGGCGCGAAACCCGGCGGCGGTGGAATGCTGTTGGGCCAGAAGATCTCCGAGCGCGTCGCGGCGATGCGCACCCTGCCGCAGGGCATCGACCAGCGCTCGGCCTGCCGGCACCCGGACTGGACCGGGCCCGACGACCTCACCATCAAGATCAACGAGTTGCGTGAGATCACCGACTGGGAGAAGCCGATCTACGTCAAGGTGGGCGCGTCGCGCGTCTACTACGACGTCAAGCTCGCCGTGCACGCCGGCGCCGACGTCGTCGTCGTCGACGGTATGCAGGGCGGCACCGCGGCCACGCAGGAGGTGTTCATCGAGCACGTCGGCATCCCGACGCTGGCCGCCATCCCCCAGGCCGTGCAGGCGCTGCAGGAACTGGGCGTCCACCGCCCCGCCGCCGGGGGCGCGGCAGACCGGAAAGGGGTGCAGCTCATCGTCTCCGGTGGCATCCGCAACGGCGCCGACGTCGCCAAGGCGCTGGCGCTGGGCGCCGACGCGGTCGGGATCGGCCGACTGCAGGGCCTGGCGCTCGCCGCCGCGGGGCCGGAAGGCGTCGTGCATATGCTGAAGCTGCTCGAGAACGAAGTGCAGTGCGTGCTCGGCAACCTCGGCCTGACGAGCTACGACCAGCTCGGACCGGAGCACATTTATATGGAACCCGATACGGTCAACCCGCCGCACAAGCTGTCGGCGTTTCCGTTGCTCGAAGAGGGGTATTAGGGCGTCTGGAAAAAAGTCCCTCGTCCTTCGAGACACGCGCGGTGCGCGTTCCTCAGGATGAGGGACCGATATCCGCCTCACCCTGAGGAGGCCCCATCAAGTTGATGGGGCCGTCTCGAAGGGGAGGCAACGTATCAGCACTTCTCGCGGATGTAGTCCCAGATGCGAGAGATGTCGCTGCCCGGCTTCAGGGCATCGCAGCCGTTCCAGATCGCGGCGACGACGGCGGCCACGGTCAGGGGCGTGCCCGCAGACTTGGCTTCCTTGACGAACAGGTTCATGTCCTTGGATTGCAGCTTGGTCGCGAATCCGCAGTCGAAGGTGCCGGTCAGAATCCGGTTCGGGAACTTGTCCATGGTCGCGGTATTGCGACCGGTAGACACGTTGACCGCATCCAGGATCGTCTTCATCTCGACACCTTGCGACATGCCGTAGGCGATCGCCTCGGAACTGGCGGCGAATGCCGTCGCCGACAGGAAGTTGTTGAGAATCTTCACCGCCTGGCCGTGGCCCGCGTTCTCGCCGCAGTGGACGACGTTGCCGGTAAAGCTCTCGAATACGCCCATGTGATCGTCGATCACCGCCTTCGGCCCGCCGCACATGATGGTGATCGTGCCCGCCGCGGCGCCGGCCTGGCCACCGGATACCGGCGCGTCGATGTAGGTGACGCCGGCGGCCTTGAGAATCCCCTCGGCCTCGCGTGCGGCTTCCGGTCCGATCGTCGAAAGATCGACGACGACGTTCGACTTGCGGCCTTCATAAGACGCGATCTCGTTCGCCAGCGCGATCGACACCGGCCCGTCCGGGACCGACATGAATACGGTGTCGCAGCTCGACAGAACATCGCCCAGCGAGTTGGCAAGCTTGGCGCCTTCGGGCGCGCGTTCGGCGGTGCCGGCCTTGTCGTAGACCATCACCTCGATACCGCTTTTCGAGGTGATGTTGGTGGCCATCGGCTTGCCCATCTGGCCCAAGCCCACGAATCCGATGAGAGTAGGTGCGGACATTATTATTTACCTCCGTCCATGTTGGAGACATCGATTCCCAGGTCGTTATACACCTCGCGTGCCAGACGGAACGCTTCGATGCCGGCCGGGATGCCGCAGTAAACGGCGATCTGGATCAGGATTTCGCGCAGGTCTTCGTGCGAGAGACCGTTGGTGATGGCGCCGCGGTAATGCAGCTTGAATTCATGCGACTTGCCGAGACCGGCGAGCATGCCGAGGTTGAGAATCGAACGGTCGCGCTTCGACAGCACGCCGCGGCCCCAGGTGCCGCCCCAGCAGTATTCGGTTACCATTTCCTGGAAGTCGCGGTTGAAGTCGTCGGCTTTGGCGAGGGACGCTTCCACGTACTCTTCGCCCAGCACTTCCTTGCGGCATTTAAGACCGCGTTCGAATTGTTCGGATGCCATGAATGACTCTCCCCAAGTGTTTTAAGTTCGTGATGTTCGCCGGAGTTCGGCGTAATGTGAGGCGCAACTATGCAAATCGCATCCCGGCTCGGCAAGGCGCTTGAAGAAACGGGTTTAAGAAAATATGCGTATTTCCGAAGCGTGGCTTTAAAAACCGAAACAAAACGGCCACATTCGGGGTTGCCTTTATCACAAATCTCTAATTTAAGAATCTGGGACGAAATTAATGAAAAAACGGGATTGCGTTATGAATTGACACCATTCGTGCACGACACTACGTTTGATCACAATAATAATAACCAATGGCTAAATTTAGGGAGGAAAAGTGGCCCTTCTGGAAATCAAAGATCTCCAGACCCAGTTCTTTACGTCAGCTGGGACTGTGAAAGCTGTCGATGGTGTGTCTTACACTGTCGAAGAGGGTGAAACTGTTGCGGTCGTCGGCGAGTCCGGCTCCGGGAAATCAGTTACCGCGATGAGCATCATGCGGCTGATCCCGTGGCCCCCGGGCAAGATCGTCGGTGGCTCAATCAATTTCGATGGCAAGGATTTGTTGGCGCTTACGGATGACGAGATGCGTTCCATCCGTGGCCGCGACATCGGCATGATCTTTCAGGAGCCGATGACGTCGCTTAATCCTGTGCTGACGATCGGCATGCAATTGACCGAACCTATGATCGCGCACCTCGGCATGTCCGAGGAAGCGGCCATGGAAAAGGCCAAGAAGCTGCTTGGCATGGTCGGGATGTCCGAACCGGACCGCCGCCTCGCGCAGTATCCGCACCACCTTTCGGGTGGTATGCGTCAGCGCGTCGTGATCGCCATGGCACTGGCATGCGATCCCAAGCTGATTATCGCCGACGAGCCGACAACCGCGCTCGACGTGACGATTCAGGCGCAGATCCTGGAACTCATGAAAAACCTGACCCGTGAACTGGGCGTGGCGATGATCATCATCACCCACAACCTGGGTGTGGTCGCGCGTTACGCCGACCGGGTCAACGTGATGTACGCCGGGCGGATCATCGAATCCGGGGTTGCCAGCGACATTTATCACCGGCCACGCCATCCATATACGCTCGCGCTGTTGAAGTCCGTGCCGCGCATGGACCGTCAACGCGAAGCGAAGCTGGATCCGGTCGATGGCCAGCCGCCCGATCTGACCAAGCTCGACGCGGGCTGCTCGTTCCGTCCGCGTTGCCGCTTCGCGAAGGATCACTGCGCGACGAGCTTCCCGGCGCTTGAGGATATCGGCGGCGGTCATACCTCGGCCTGCTTTGAAAAAGACAATCTAGATAAAGAAGTGAAGGACGTTGTGGGATGAGCGACGCAGTTAATCAGAAGCGGAGCAGCCGGACCGGGAGTTCGGAAGGTTTCGACGAAGTCCTCGTCGACGTTCGCGATTTGAAAATGTACTTCCCGGTGACGGAAGGTGTGTTCATACCGCGTGTCGTCGCGCATGTGAAAGCCGTGGACGGCGTCAGCTTCCAGGTTTTCCGCGGCGAGACGTTGGGTGTCGTCGGCGAATCCGGTTGCGGCAAGACCACGACCGGCCGCTGCATCCTGCAGCTCGAAAAGCCGACGTCCGGCGAGATCATCTTCTATGGTGACGACATCACCAAGTACGATTCGAAGCAGATGATCGACGTCCGCAAGAAGATCCAGGTGATCTTCCAGGACCCGTACAGCTCGTTGAATCCGCGCATGAAGGTCGGTGAAATCCTGATGGAACCGATGAAGGTTCATAACATCATTCCCGACGAGGTCGAGCGCCAGAAGCGGGCCAAGTATCTGTTGAACGTGTGCGGTCTCGCGTCGGCGTTCGCCGACCGCTATCCGCATGAAATGTCGGGCGGTCAGCGCCAGCGTGTCGGGATTGCCCGGGCCTTGGCGATGGACCCCGAATTCATCATCTGCGATGAGGCGGTGTCGGCGTTGGATGTGTCGATTCAGGCGCAGGTCATCAACTTGCTCGAAGATCTTCGTGACGAGTTCGACCTGACGTACCTGTTCATTTCTCACGACCTGTCGGTCGTGCGCCACATCTCTCACCGGGTTGCGGTGATGTATCTGGGTAATCTGGTGGAACTGGCGGACGGCGATGAGCTGTTCGAAAACCCGATGCATCCGTACACCAATCTGTTGCTCAACGCGGTGCCGATTCCCGATCCGGATATCGAGAAAACGCGCGCGCACGAGATCATCAAGGGCGAAATTCCGAGCCCGATCAATCCGCCCCCGGGATGCGTGTTCCATCCGCGGTGCCCGATGGCGGTCGACAACTGTAAAAAAGAAATCCCGCAATTGCGGGAAGTGAAACCAGGCCACTGGGTGGCCTGTTCAGAGGTGTGAGCACGCCGCGGGCATGGCGTGACACATGACGTGGGGTAATCCCGTCAATTCTTCATTTCAGGGAAGGAGACATCAAATGCTCAAACAAACTGGGAGACTCGCTCTCGCTGCTGCGGTTGGCCTCGGCCTTGCCGCAGGTGCGGGTGCAGCGAAGGCTCAGACGCCCAAGTCGGGCGGTATTCTGAACTTCGTGGTCGGCTCCAAGATTCCGTCGTTCGACGGTCACCAGGAGACGACCTTTGGTATGATTCACCCGATCCGGCCGTTCTACAGCCTGCTGATCCGTGTGAACCCTGCCAATCCGTCGGACCCGACGGATTTCGAATGCGACCTTTGCGAAGGTGACGTTCCGGAAGCAACGGATGGCGGCACCAAATATACCTTCAAGATTCGCAAGGGCGTGAAGTTCCATGACGGTACGCCGCTGACGTCGGCCGACATCAAAGCGACCATGGACAAGATCGTTTTCCCGCCGGAAGGTGTGCCTTCCGCGCGTAAAGCGTTCTTCCGTGCGGTCGAGTCGATCACGACGCCGGACGACCATACCGTCGTCTTCAAGCTCAAGTTCCCGACGGCCGCTTTCATTCCGGCCCTCGCGACGCCGTTCAACTTCGTTTACTCGAAGAAGGACCTGGATGAGCACGGCATGGAATGGCACAAGGCAAACGTGAACGGCACGGGTCCGTTCAAGTTCGTCCAGCACCAGCCGGGTGCGTTCGTCGAAGGCGTGAAGTATCAGGACTACCACCTCGAAGGTCGTCCGTACCTCGATGGCTTCAAGGCCATCGCGGCGCCGAAAATGGCTGTTCGTCTTCAGGCCATCCGTGGCGACCGTGCCGCCATCGAGTTCCGCGGCTTCCCGCCGAAAGCTCGTGACGACCTTGTCAAAGCGCTTGGCGACAAGATTACGGTTCAGGAAAGCGACTGGAACTGCGTTCTGCTCGCGACCCCGAACCAACAGCGCAAGCCGTTCGATGACGCGCGCGTTCGTCAGGCTCTGACCCTCGGTATCGACCGTTGGGGCGGTTCGAAGTATCTCTCGCAGATCGCCATCGTTAAGACGGTCGGCGGCGTGATCTTCCCGAACCACCCGCTCGCGGCGACCAAGGAAGAGTTGGTTAAACTCAAGGGTTATGGTGAAGACATCGAAGCTTCGCGCGCCGAAGCCAAGAAGCTCTTGGCCGATGCGGGTCACTCCGGCCTCAAGGTCGACTTCTCGAACCGTGGCGTCGACCAGCCGTATAAGGTTGTCGGCACGTGGCTCGTTGACCAATGGCGTAAGATCGGTGTCGACACGCAGCAGCGCGTTCAGCCGTCCGGTCCGTTCTACGACACGCTTCGTAAGAAAAAGGACTTCGACGTCTCGATCGACTTTAACTGCCAGTCGGTCATTAACCCGATCGCCGACATGACCAAGTTCCTTGGTTCCGCCGGCAACAACTACGCGGGCTTCGAAGATCCCGAACTGGAAGCGATTTACGCGAAGATCGAAAAAGAAAACGATCCCAAAGCGCTTCGTAATCTGGTTCGTGACTACGAGACCCGTTCGCTCAGCGACGAAGCCAGCGGCATCGTTACGCTGTGGTGGTACAAGATCAATCCGCACCGTTCCTACGTGAAGGGGTGGAAGATCGCACCGTCGCACTACTTGGCTCAGCACCTGGATCAGGTCTGGCTGGACAAGTAATCGCGTAAGCGAATTATCGGACCCGCCCGTCGCGCAAGCGGCGGGCGGGTAACCGATCAACAACAATAATTCAACTTTGGGAAATACGGTTGGGCACTCATGTCTAAGTATATTCTAAAACGCGTGCTCCTGATGATTCCGACGCTGATCGGTGCAGGGATTCTCGTGTTCTTCCTCATGCGCTTGATCCCGGGGGACGTGTGCGAGCTGCGTTTTGCGGGTACGGGCCTCTACGTCGATCAGGAGCAGATCGATATCTGCCGTAAGGATTTGGGTATCGACCGTCCCATGTTCGTGCAGTTTGCGGATTTCATGTTCGGCTTCTTCACGTTCGACTTCGGTAAGTCGATGTGGACGGGCAAGCCGATCCTCGAGGAAATCGGCCTTCGCTTCCAGTTGTCGCTGCAGGTTGCCATCATGGCGACGATCGTGGCCACGGTGATTGCCATTCCGCTGGGCGCCATTTCGGCCATCAAGCAGGATACGTGGCTCGACTACGCCGTTCGTGCGTTCTCGATCGCCGGTATCGCCATCCCGTCTTTCTGGCTCGGCATCATGATCATTCTGGGGTTGTTGATCATCACACAGGAGATGACCGGCATACCATGGATGCCGCCTATCGAGTACAGACCGATCTGGGTCGATCCGGTCCACAACATTTCACAGTTGATCTGGCCTGCCGTGGCAACGGGTTACCGGTATTCCGCCGTCGCCACGCGTATGACGCGTTCGGCGCTGCTGGAAGTCCTCCGTGAGGACTATATCCGGACTGCGCGTGCCAAGGGCCTGGTCGAAAAGATCGTCATTAACCGCCACGCACTCAAGAACTCGATGCTGCCGGTCGTGACGATCATCGGTATCGAATTCGCCTTCCTCATGGGCGGTCTGGTCGTGACGGAACAGGTGTTCAACCTGAACGGTCTCGGCAAGCTGTTCGTGGAAAGCGTGACCAATCACGACTATGCGATGACCCAGGCGTTGGTGATGCTGGTGGTGTTGATCTTTGTCATCACCAACTTCTTCATCGACCTAGCCTACGCGTGGCTCGACCCGCGCATTCGCTACAGTTAAGGGTGAAAAATAATGACCACAGTCAGTGAATCTGCAGTCGAAGCCCAGGTCGAGGATCTTGAGGACAAGACCCCGTTCTGGCAAAAAGCCAAGACAATGGCGCGCAAACAGCCAGTCGGCGTCGCCGGCCTGGCGGTTGTTATCCTGATGATCTTCGCGGCGATCTTCGCCCCGTGGCTGACGCCGTATCATCCGGAGTACAACGACTTCGCCAACATGCTGACGCCGCCGGGCGCGGATTATATTCTCGGTACCGACCAGTTCGGCCGCGATATCTTTACCCGCATCCTTTACGGCGCCAGGACGGCGCTGTTCGTCGGCTTCGCGGCGGCCACCGTCGGGGCCGTGTTCGGTCTCGTGCTGGGGGTTGCGTCGGCCTACTTCGGGGGCATGTTCGACCTGATCTTCCAGCGCATCATGGACGTGTTCATGGCGTTCCCGCTGATCATCCTGGCGCTGGCCGTTGTCGCCACGCTGGGCACCGGGACGCAGAACGTGATTATCGCCATCACCATCCCGTTCATTCCGCAATGCGCGCGGGTGGTGCGCTCCAACGCGCTGGCGATCCGTGAAATCCCTTACGTCGATGCGGCGCGGGCGCTGGGCTTCGGCCACATGCGTATCATCATGCGTCACATGGCGCCGAACGTGATGGCGCCGTTCCTGATCCTGTTCACCGCGTTCGTCGGTCAGGCGATCCTGCTCGAAGCGTCGCTGTCGTATCTCGGCATGGGCGTGCAGGAGCCGACGCCGGCCTGGGGCCTGATGCTGCAGGGCGGTGCGGAAGAGTACGCGGAAAGCGCACCTTGGGTCGCGATCTGGCCGGGTGTCGCCATCTCGCTCGCCGTGTTCGGGTTCAACCTGTTCGGCGATTCGGTTCGCGACACGCTGGATCCGAGATTGCGTTCGCGCTGATCCGGCGTAACATTCATGTTCAGGGGCACCTTGTCCGCAGGGTGCCCCTTTTCATTTCGAGGCCCTTTTGAATTCGAGGGAAGAATACTATGACCAAACGTGTCGCCATCCTGGCCTTCATGCTGGAAAGCAACAACTTCTCGCCGACCACGACGGAGGCGGACTATCGCAAGCGCTGCTATCTGCAGGGCGATGAGATCACCGCCGAGCTTGAAAAGGACGCGCCTAAGCTACCGTCCGAGATCGTCGGCTTCTCGAACGAGATGAAGCGGCTGGGGATCGATTGGGAGCTCGTCCCCATCGTCGCCGCCGATGCCGAGCCGGGCGGCTCCATCGATCAGGATTTCTTCATGTCGACCTTGAAGCTGATGGAAGGCTATCTGCGCGGCGCCGGTGAGCTGGACGGGGTGTATGTCGCGAGCCACGGCGCCATGCGCGCGACCGGCGACTTCGATCCGGACGCCAGGGTCTATGCCATGGTCAGGGACGTGGTCGGGCATGGCGTCCCGCTGATCGCGACCCTCGATCTGCATGCGAACGTCTCCGAGCCGATGGCGACGTTGACCGACGTGTTGGTGGCGTACCTCACTAATCCCCACGTCGATCAACGCGAGCGCGCCGCCGAGGCCGCCAATATCATGGTCGAAATGTGGGACGGCATGACGCCGCACCAGCACTTCATCAAGGTGCCGATTGCGGCACCGACGGTGACGCTGCTGACGGCCCAGGGGCCGTACGCCGACCTGATCGATTACGGCCAGACCAAGACCGGTGGCGACATCGTCAACGTGTCCGTGACCGCGGGCTTCATCTATTCCGACAGTCCGAAATGCGGGATGTCGGTCCTGGTCACGTCCAGGAACGACGCAAAGCCGGGCAAGGCGCTCGCCGAGGATATCGCCAAGCGCGCCTGGGCCGACCGGGAGAGGTTCAAAAAGGAACTGACGCCGCTTGCGCGCGCCACAGACCTTGCCGCGTCATTGGGGCGCGATCCGTCTTTGACGGCGTGCATCATGGCGGACTGCGCCGACAACCCGGGCGGTGGCGGGTCGGGCGTCACGACCTTCGTCACCAAAGCCTTCACCGATGCGGGCGTCGACGGCGCGTTTATCGGCCTGCTGATCGATCCGGCCGTCGCCGAGAAGGCGCATGAAGCCGGCGAGGGCGCGTCCATCGACGTCACCTTCAACGAGAACCCGAAGACCGAGTTCGACGACCCGCTACACCTTCATGTGACGGTCGAGAAACTGACCGACGGCTCATTTGTCGGCCGGCGCGGCTTGTTGAAAGGCCGTTCGATCGAGCTTGGGCCGTGCGCGCTTCTGAGATGCGGCGGGGTCTTGATCGGCGTGGCGTCGAACCGCAAGCAGTGCGCCGATCCGACGATGATCGAGCAATTCGGGCTCGACATCGCCGATCTGCGCACCGTCGTCGTCAAATCGCGCGGCCACTTCCGCGCCGGTTTCGACGAGTTCTTCAAGCCCGAAAACATCTACGAGATCGACTGCCCGGGGCTGACCTCGCCGGTGCTGAACAACTTCAACTGGAAGGATCTGCTGCGGCCGGTTTATCCGCTGGATGAAGACGCATCATGGAAGGGCCCCGGATAACCAGCTCGGCACGGAACGGCTAACGGTCCATGCCCAGCATCGCCCGCGCTTCGGCCGGGGTCGCGGGCTCACGCCCGAACGCGGCGGCCAAGTCGACGATGCGTTTGACCAGCTCGGCGTTGGTCGGCGTGCCAAGTTCGGGATAGGGATAATCGCCGAGCCCGATGGCGACGTGTCCGCCCGCTTCCAGGGCGACCGCCGCCGGGCCGAACAGGTTGCCGACCTTGTTGTTGACCGTCCATTCGTAATTGAACCCTTCGGGCAGGAATTCCAGATGCGCCATCAGGCCGCGCACGTTGCCGGGGTGTCCGCCCATGTAACCGGAATCCGATAGCGCGAACAGCAGGTATGCCGGCTGTTCGATAAGGCCCATTTCCATGAACGCCTCGAACATGCGGGTAAACGGCACCGTCCACGACACGATAGCCGGCTTGACCCCGACGCTGCGCATGCGATCAGCAAAATAGGCGCAGGTCTTGGGAGTATTTACGTAAGCGAGCTCATCCGTCTTCATGCGCTTGTTAGCGGCGTCGTAGACATCGACGTTGGTCGACCCGATATCGATCGGCGCAAAGTCCGGTTTCAGCGCCGGATCTTCGGCCGCTTTAAGGATGTGGCCGAGCCGTGCTTCGTCCGACGACTTCAGCGTCACCTGACCCAGCGTGGGATGGATCATAATGTCCGACGCGGCACGGATCTTGCGGATCGTCTCGAAATAGACGTCCGGATCGTGATTGGGCGAACCGTCGGCGTTGCGTGCGTGATAATGGCAGATCGATGCCCCGGCATCGCGGCACGCGGCGGCGGCTTCGGCGATCTCATCAGAGGTGAACGGGACGTTGGGATTGACGTCGCGCGGCATGTATTCGTTGACGCGCACTTCGATGATGACCTTTTTGCCGTATCCCGGCACGGTCGATTTGAATGACATTTTATGCGCCCCCCAGATAAATTCCGCCGTCGACGTGTATACATTGTCCGGTGATGTAGGCGCCTTCGGGACGGCAGAGATGGCGCACCATCGCCGCGATCTCGCCGGTCGTGCCCATCCTCTCGATCGGCCGCCCGGCCCCTGAATTGGAGCGCTGTCCGGCCGCCGCGCCCCGGACCGTGTCGATGTGCCCCGGCGCCACCATGTTGGCGGTGATCCCCTGGGGCCCGAACTCGACCGCGATGGAGCGGGTGAGCGATAGCAGTCCCATCTTGGCAGCCCCCACGTGCGCCCGGCCGATGTTGCCGGTATGCGCACTGGTCCCGCCCAGCGTAACCACGCGCCCGTGACCGTTCTTCAGCATCTGCGGGATCGCGGCTTTCGCCAGCACGAACGGGGATTCAAGGTCCATGGTCATGACCTCGCGCCATTCTTCCAGCGGGATGTCGACGATGGAGTTCTGCCGCCGCATCCCCGCGTTGACGACGAGAATGTCGAGCCGCCCGAAATGCGCGACGGCGGCGTCGATCAGCCCGGTCGCCTGATCCGGGTCGGCGACGTCGGCCATGTGGACGATCGCCTGAGCGCCCATCGCCTCGACCTCGCCCGCCACGACCTCGGCGGCGGCTTTATCCGATCTCCCGTTGATAACGACGGACGCGCCGTCGCCGGCCAGCATCAAAGCGATCTCGCGGCCGATGTTCTTGGCCGCGCCGGTGACGACCGCGACGTGTCCGGATAACGGCTTATCCGTCATCAGCTCCCACCCAGATACATGCCGCCGTTCACGTGCATGATCTGGCCGTTCACATAGGCGCTTTCGGGCAGGCACAGGTAATGCACCATCGAGGCCACCTCGTCGACCGTGCCCATGCGCTCGACCGGCGCTTTCACGGGCCGGTTCGGCAACGCGCCGGCCGACGCCGGCCGGACGGTGTCGATGAAGCCGGGCGAGACGCTGTTGGCGGTGATGCCGTCCTTGGCGAACTCGACGGCAAGGCCCCGCGTGAAGCCGGATATCCCGGACTTGGCGACCAGATTATGAACCCGCGTCGGCGTGCCGACATGCCACGACACGCCGCCGATGGTGACGATCCGGCCCCAGCCTTTTTCCTGCATCGTCGGGATGCACGCCTGTGCCAGATGGAAGGTCCCGTCGATGGAGATATCGACGACGTCGTGGAACTGTTCGAACGTCATCTCCAGAAACGGCACCTGACCGCGCGCCGATGCGTTGACGACCAGAATGTCGATCCCGCCCAGTTCGTCCTTGGCACGCTTGGCCGCCGCCTTGACCGCGTCGGCATCGGTGACGTCGAACATGCAGCCGATGGCGTTTCGGCCCTTGTCCTGGATTTCCTTGACCACCGTATCCACGGCGTCCTTGTCCGACACCCCGTTGACGACGATATCCGCACCGTCGTCGGCCAGATGGTGGGCGATGGCGCGGCCGATGTTGCGGGCCGAGCCGGTGACGAGGGCAACCTTGCCCGCGAGTTTCTTTTCGCTCATGTATTCTTCCCCTTATTCGCCGGTGAAGTCCGGCTTCTGCTTTTCGACGAAGGCGGTGACGCCTTTCTTGAAATCCTTGCTCATGGCGCAGTTGACGAAGTTCTCGGTCTCGAGACCGAGCTGCGTATCCATGTCGTTGTCGGAACTCTCCAACAGCAGCCTCTTGGTCCGCCCATATGCCAACGTCGGCCCGGCGGCGAGCCGTTTGGCGAGCTTGGCGACCTCGGCGTCGAACTCGGCTTCCGGCACGACCTTGTTGATCAGCCCCCATTCGAGGGCTTTTTCCGGGCCGAACCTGTCGCCCAGCAATGCGATTTCCATTGCGCGCTTCATGCCCAGCGTGCGCGGCAGGTGCCATGTCGAGCCGCCGTCGGGGCTGGTTCCCAAGTGGCAGTAGGCGAGGGTGAAGACACCGCCTTCCTTGGCGATCACCAGGTCGCAGCCCAGCATCAGGCTGAAACCCGCACCCGCGACCGCGCCCTTGACCGCGCAGATCACCGGCATCGGCAGGTTGTACATGTTGTCGACCACGTAATGGATGCGGCCCAGGATCGAATTGAACCATTCCCGCGCCTCGTCATCGCTTTCGACTTCGTCGAACTTGCGTTTGAAGCGTTTCACGTCGCCACCCGCCATGAAGTGATCGCCCGCACCCGTCAGCACGACGCAGCGCACGTCCTTGGATTTTCTGAGTTCGCCTGTGATCTCAATCAGCGCCGTCACGACGTCGTCGTTGATCGCGTTCAGGCTGTCCGGGCGGTTGATGGTAATGGTGGCGACGGCGTCTTTGATTTCCAGCCGTACGGTATCGTTCGGTGATGCGATCGGCATCCGGTTCCTCCCCAATGATCTGCGGCTTGTTGCCTTGGATCGAGTTTAGCCGGGGCCCGTTATGGATGAAAGCCTCCTCACCTGTCCTCTCCTCCATGAATGGAGGAGAGGGACCCTGTATCGGTGTTTCTGGTTCTAATCCCTCTCCCCCTTAGGGGGAGAGGTTGGGTGAGGGGGCGAACATAGGTGAGGGGGCGAACAAAGGTGAGAGGATCAACTCCCCGGCTGGTTCTGCCAGTAGTCGATGTTGAGATTCCGCAGAAGATCGTCATGCTGGAAATCCATGCAGCGTTTGAGGCCGCTCAACCGGTAACTGGCCGTGCCGTCGAGACACTCGTTGAACGCATCGCGAGCGCCGGTCAGGCCGGGCATATCCGCGCTCAACGGCAGTTCGTCGCCGATGGCACTTTTCCACATGCCGTCGAAGTTCCTGGCCTCGACGGCGCCGTCCAACGGCAGGGCCGAATTCAGTTTCGCCAGCAACTGTGCGGTCGCGGCCTTGGTGGTCTTGTCGACGTAGCTTTGGCCGTGCTGACGAAGCGAGTCCGTGACATAGGCGATTTCATCGTCGGTCAGCGGGTTCGGGTCGTTGGCTTCGGGCACAGGAATCAGCGACGCGTTCTGCCAGACCACAAGTTTCGCGTTGGTCGCGCCCAACGCCTTCATGCGGCCGAGTTCGATGGTCGCGGCGACGGCCATGAAGCCCCGGTGTTCAAGGAACGTCATGTGATCGCCTGCCGGCAGGCGCACCGCGGCCCCGTCGTCATTGGTCAGGACCAGCGTGAAGTGTTCCGGCTTGGCGGGCACGTAGGCGGTGCCCATGCTTGGCGCCGGGCGTTCGCGTTGCAGGCAGTAGGTGGAAAGCTCGGCGGCGCAGATACCGCCCGAGCAGTTGAGGTCGATCCCGCTTTCGACCGGCAGCGCCGCCAGAATCTGCGGCGCTGCGTCGGCCTTGTAAGAAGCGAATGTGAAGGCCGCCGCAAAGGCGGCGGCAAGGATAAAGCGTCGTCTCATGGCGTGGAACCTCCTTATGTTAAAGGAAGGCCGACGCCCGACGCATGCTCAGGTTAGTAGCCGGGCTGGCTTTCCCAATAATCGGTATTCAGCCGCATGATGTTCTCATCATGCTTGAATTCCAGGCAGCTCTTGATGCCGCCCATGGTGTGATAGGACATACGGCCCTGGCACCAGTCGTAGATATCGCGCGCCCGCTGGATGCCTTCGCTGTTCGCGGGGCGGGCCGGGCCCAAGCCGTCGATCACGTCGCGCCAAAGCTGCTCCAGGCTTTCGGGATCGGCCTTGAGCTTCGGGATGATGGTCGCGGTGATGCGGTTGACGATGGCCGCGGCTTCGGCCTGCGGCGTGGCGTCGACAACTTCCTCCCCGTGTTCGCGGAGCGACTTGGCGGCGTAGGCCAGTTCCTCGGCGCTGATCGGGTTCGGATCGCCGGCGACCGGTTCGGGGACCAGTGCGGCGCGTTTGGCGACGACGATCTTGGCGGAAACGCCGCCAAGCTTGGCCAACTCACCGCGGTTGATCACCGCGTTGACGGACGAATACCCGCGGATCGACCGGAAGGTGACGTGTTCAGATGCGCTGACGTCGCGTTCCGTGCCGTCTTCGCCGACGACGATCAGGCGGAACTGTTCATCGGCAGCCGGCAGATACGCCTGACCAGTGGTCGGGACGTCGCGGTCGCGCTGCAGGCAATAGCTTGAAAGGGACGTGGTGCAAATCTGGCCGCTGCAGTTCATCTGCTGCGGACCAAGAGATGCCATCACGGCAAGTATTTGTGGTGCGGCCTGAACGGGAGACGCCGAAACCGCAAACAACGCCGAAAAAGCACCAAGCATCGTTAAGACGCGTTTCATGGCTTTATTGTCCTCCAACCTCAAAAAAATGCAAGATTTAGTTATTACTCAGATATGTTGTGGAATCCACAAAAGCAAGTGGCAGGGGTGTTGACAGGCGCGCGGCCACTGGCAACCATCTCGCCCTATCTGTGGAGGAACAATCTAAAAATGACTGTCAGCAACGCGAATGCGCTAAGCGCGAAAGACGTGCGCGCGCTTATCCTTGACCGCGACAATACCGAACTTGCCCTCATCGACGTGCGCCCGGGCGGCGTGTTCGGTGACGAACATCTTTTGTGGGCCAACTCCGTGCCCCTGACGACGCTCGAGATCGAGATCCTCGACCGGGTGCCGAGACTGGATACCAAGGTGGTGCTCTGCGCGCTCGATGACGCCGACGACAGCATCATCGACCGGGCGGCCGGCAAGATGGCGGAAATGGGCTATACCGATATCTCCTATCTGCGGGGTGGGGTGAAGGCCTGGGAAGCGGCCGGGTTCGAGGTGTTCTCGGGCGTCAACGTGCCGTCCAAGGCATTTGGGGAATTCGTCGAGCACACCTACGATACGCCGCGCATTCCGGCGACCGAACTCAAGCGCATGATGGACGAGGGCGAGAACATGGTGGTGCTGGACAGCCGCCCGATGTCCGAATACCACGCCATGAACATCCCGATGGGGGTCGATGTGCCGGGGGCGGAACTGGCGCTTCGTGTCCACGATCTGGCGCCCGATCCGGAAACCACCGTGGTCGTCAACTGCGCCGGGCGGACGCGCTCCATCATCGGCTGCCAGTCCTTGAAGAACGCGGGCATCCCGAACAAGGTCGTGGCGCTCGAAAACGGCACCATGGGCTGGCACCTGGCGGGCTTCGACCTGGAATACGGCAATACCCGCAAATATGGCGAATTGACGGGGGACGGCCTCAAGAAGGCGCAGGCATGCGCGGCACATGTGCGCGAACGCTTCGGCGTCGAAACCATCGACGCGGTGACGCTCGCCGAATGGCAGACGGAAAAGGGCCGGACGACGTATCTTCTCGATGTCCGCGACCCGGACGAGTTTGTCGAAGGGCACGTACCCGGATCGCGCCCCGCGCCGGGCGGACAACTCGTGCAGGCCACCGACCGTTACGTGGGCACGCTGGGTGCCAGGATCGTCTGCGTCGACGACAATGGCGTGCGCGCGGCCATGACCGCGTCGTGGCTGGTGCAGATCGGCTGGGACGCGGTGGTGCTTGAACCCGGCGCGTTCGAGATGTCGGAGACCGGCGCACACGTGCCCGCGATGCCCGCCATTCCCGATGTGCCGATGATCGAGGCGACGGCGCTCGCCGCCCGGATGATCCAGACGCACATCGTCGACGTCGGGAATTCGCTCGCGCACCGAAATAGCCACATTCCGGGGTCGCGTTTCGCGATCCGCGCCAACATGCCGGAGAATCTCGCGTCGCTTTCCGATGACCGGCCGATCGCACTGACCTCCAAGGACGGAATCATCGCCAAGTTCGCCGTGAAGGACCTGATCGACGGCGGTTTCAAGGGCGAGGTCATGGCGCTCGAAGGGGGGACCGAGGCGTGGAAGGCAGCCGGGCTGCCGCTCAAGAAAGGGTTCGAGAACAACCTCGATCCGAGCGACGACGTCTGGTATCGGCCCTATGACATGGACGACGCGCAGGAAGGTGCGATGAAGCAGTACCTGAGCTGGGAGGTGAACCTCGTCGCCCAGATCGAACGCGACGGCACGACCAACTTCCGCGTGTTCGATTAGACGGTCTCGTCCTTCGAGATGGCCCCGCAAAATGGCGAGGCCTCCTCAGGACGAGGAAAACAACAGAAAGAACCTCATCCTGAGGAGCGAGCAAAACGAACGTCTCGACGGATGAGAAAACAAAACCAAAACCTAGGGAAGAAAACGACATGAAGATTATGGTTCTGCCGGGCGACGGCATCGGCCCGGAAATTATGGACGCGACCCTCAAGGTGGTCTCGGCCTTGGACGAGAAATACGGTCTCGGCTTCGATCTGCAGACCCGCGAGATCGGCCTGGCCTCGCTGGCGACGCGCGGCTCCACGTTGCCCGACGATGTGGTCGAGGAATGCAAGGCCGCCGACGGCACGATCCTGGGGCCCGTCGACAGCTACGCCTATCCGCCGTTCGAAGAGGGGGGCGTCAATCCGTCGGGCACCATGCGCAAGCGCCTCGATCTCTATGCCAACATCCGCCCGTCGAAGACGTACGAAGGTGTGCCCTCGATGGCCAAGTCGATGGACATGGTCGTGGTGCGGGAGAACACCGAGGGCTTCTACGCCGACCGCAACATGTTCCTGGGCTCGGGTGAATTCATGCCGACCGAGGACGTCGCGCTTTCGGTCCGCAAGATCACGCGCCAAGGCTGCCGCCGCATCGCGCGCCAGGCGTTCCAGATGGCGGCCAGGCGCCGCAAGAAAGTGACCGTTGTGCACAAGGCGAACGTACTCAAGGTTACCGACGGGCTGTTCCTGCACGAGGTCAATGCCGAGGCCGCCGACTGGCCCGACATCGAGTTGGAAGAACTGATCATCGATGCCGCGACGGCGCACCTGATCCGCCGCCCGGCCGACTTTGACGTGCTGGTGACCACCAACATGTACGGTGACATTCTGTCGGACGAATGCGCGGAACTGTCGGGCGGGCTCGGCCTCGGCGGCTCGATCAACGCCGGGGACGACGTCGCCATCGCCCAGGCCGCGCACGGGTCCGCGCCCGATATCGCGGGGCAGGGCAAGGCCAACCCGACGGCGCTGATGGTTTCCGTCGCGATGCTGATGGACTGGCTGGGCGGGCGTTCGAGCGCCAACAACCTGACCGATGCGGGGGCCGCGTTCCAGAGCGCTATCGAAAAGACCCTGGCCGACGACAAGACCCGCACGCCCGACCTCGGCGGCAAGCTGACGACATCCGAATTCGGCGATGCGGTGGCGGCGAAGATCGGGGCGTAGAAATCAGTTTAACCACAGAGACACAGACGCACAGAGGAAGAGCCGGGCCGCAGCACCTCTGTGCCCTCGATGCCTCTGTGGTTCATTGAATTTCCCGGCACCGGCGTGCCCATGTCTTATGGGGCCTGAACCAGGTTCAGGACGACGGGCTTACCCCTTACCGATGATGTCCACCACCTCGTGGAAGGTCTTCGGGCCTTCGATACCGAACTTGTCCCGGAGGCCCTGGCTGGCGGCCCAGCGGATGCGTTTCGCCGCCGCCGCCGCCATCATCGGCTCGATGCCGAGTTCGGAAAGCGTCGCCGCGACCTCGTCCATCTCGGCGGCGCGGCGCATGCCGTGCACCGCGGTGCGGCCCAGCATGTGATTGGCAAGCTCCACCCAGTCGACGCCGGGATAGCCCTCGCCGACGGACTCCAGCACCTGGTCGGCGGCGCCGTATTTCGACGCGCCCAGCACGCATTCCTGCAACAGCGCTTCGAGCCCCTTGATCATGACGGAGCGGAACATCTTGGTTGCCGCGGCGCGGCCGTATTCGGGGCCAAGGTCGGTGAGGTTCATGCCGAACGGTTCAAGCGCCGTGATAACGTCGGGGGCCGCCTCGCCGCACATCAGGATCGGCACCGTGTGGCGCGGCCCCGGGACCGCGCCCATGATCGACACCTCGACGAAGCGTGCGCCCACCCCGTTGATCACGTCGGCGATCTTCTTCTTGGTGCCGGGCGAGACGGAATTCACGTCGATGTAGATCTGCCCCGGTTTCAGCAAGGGCGCGCACATTTCCGCGACCTCGAGCGCGACGTTCGCGGTCACCGCCGAGATTACGATATCGCGTCCGGCGATGGCCCCGGCGGCATCCTTATGCTCTGTGACGCCGTCGACCTGGCGGCATTCGAGTGCGTAGGCGGTGACGTCGGTCAGGCCTTCCTCGATCAGGCCGGCGGCGATGTTCGATCCGGCTTCCCCGAAGCCGATGAACCCCAGTTTCAGACCGCTCATTCCGCGGCGGCCCGTTCAGCGGGGTAGAGCTCGGAAACGCTTTTAAGCGTCTCCAGCGACCAGACGCTTTGTTCCAGCGCCGCCGCACGTTCGGCCCCGATCTCGGGCACCGCCAGTTCGCGGTACTTTTCGGAAAGCTCCTGATCCGACAAAGGCGAGTCCGGATCGCCCCGGCGCGTCGGCGCATAGAACTCGTGCACCGAACCGTCGTTCAAAGCCACCTTCACCTTCGCCGAGCGGCGTTTAGGGAAGGCCGCGTCGCAGTCGTCGTCCTTCGAAACGAAGACCTTTTTCGCCAGCGCGTGCAGTTTCGGGTCGGCGCGCCGTTCGTCGGTGAACGCCTTCATGCGGCAGCTGCCGTCATAGAGCGCCACCGCCACACAATAGGGCAGGCTGAACTTGGCTTCGAATGCGGACGTGGTTTCCTGCGCGCCGACGATCTCGACCGCCGGGCCATAGGTGCCCGCGTCGATGCGTTCGACATCGTCGGGCGTGAAGCCGTGGTCTCTCTGAAGCTGCAACGCCCCGTCGATTGCGGCGTGGCCGTGCCCGCACGCGGCGTGGTTCTTGACGGTCATCCGCAGGATCGTGAAGTCATCGCCCAGCGTCGAAGACACCTTCGACCAGTCGACGCCGCCGCACATGGCGTTCCCGAAGCCGCGCTCGCCTTCGAGCATGTCGTGGATGCCGGTGACCCCGGCACTTGCCGAGATCGCGCACATCACGCCCGTGTCCGCCGCGTGCCCGCCGTGCATCGGCTTGGCCATGCCGTCACCCCGGAACGCCTGTTGCAGGCCCGCCGCGAGCGTGCCCGCGTTGGCGAGCGCGTTGAGCGCCTGTTCCTCATCGAGGCCCAGAATGGTCGCCGCCGCCGCCGCCGCACCGAAGGTCCCGACCGTGCCGGTCGTGTGCCAGAACGCGTAGTGCGCCGGGTTCACGGTTTCGGCGATGCGGTTGGAGACTTCGTAGCCTGCGATCACGCCCCTGAGCAGCATCTCACCCGAGACGCCCCGCGACTCCGCCACCGCCAGCGCTGCCGAGATCACCGGCACGCCCGGATGATAGATCCCGTCGCGGTAGATGTCGTCGAACTCGACCGTGTGGCTGGCGGCCCCGTTGATCAGCGCCGCCGTGCGGGCATCGGCGATCTCGCCCATCGGCAGGATGCGTGCGCCGCCGCGGCCGAGCATGTCGGCGAAGGCGGTCTTCATCATCGTCGCCGGCGCGACCGCGCCGCCGGGCAGCGTGGTGCCGTAATAATCCAGCACGCAGCGCTTGGCGGCGTGCCACACGTCGTCGGGAAAATCGCGGCTCTGCGCGTCGGCGCAGAACCCGGCGAAAGCGGCAAGAACGGGTGTGCTCATGTGCTGTCCCCTTACTTGCCTTTGAATTCGGCTTTGCGCTTCTCCATGAACGCGCGGCGCCCTTCGACATAGTCTTCCGACTTGAAGCAGTCGTCGACGATGGACGCGCACAGCGCATGGTCGCGGTCGGCGTCGTCCTTCAGGCATTCCTTCACCACCACCTTGACGGCCTTGATCGTCAGCGGCGCATTGCCGGCGATGGTGTTGGCATAGTCCTCGACATAGGCGTCGAATTCGGCGCGCGGGATCACCCGGTTGAAGTAATTCATGCGCTCGGCTTCGTCGGCGTCGAACTTGCGCGCGGTATAGAACAGTTCCATCGCGTAAGACGGGCCGATGATGTCGACCAGCGGCTTCAGGCCGTCGACCCGATACCCCAGACCCAGCTTCGCCGCCGGGATGGCGATGATCGCGTCATCGGTGGCGAGGCGCATGTCGCAGCACGTCGCGATCCCGACGCCGCCGCCGACGCAGAAGCCTTCGATCTTGGCGATGGTCGGCTTGTCGATGGTGCGCAGCAGGTCGGACGAGCGCTCGACCGCCTCGTTATAGATCTTCACGCCCTCTTCGGAGGAGCGGTTCTTCTCGAACTCCGAGATATCGGCCCCGGCGCAGAACGCCTTGCCGCCTTCGCCCGACAGGATCACGACGCGAATGTTGTCGTCGGCGGCGAAGTCCTCGATGGCCGTCCCCAAGTCCTGCCACATGCCCAGCGTCATGGCGTTGCGGCGCGTCTGGTTGTCCATCTTGATGCGGCCGATGGGACCGTCCTTTTCGACGATCAGGCGTTTCACGGGGGTGTCGTTACCGGCGTCCGGCATGTCTGTCTCCTAAGTAAAATTATGATTGTTTGATTGCCGGTATTCTCGCCCCTCAACCCGCTTCCGGCAAGGGGGTGCGGTGATGAAATGGTGTCATTCCCGCGCACGCGGGAACCCAGTCAAACCCGCAGGCCAGTGAACCACAGAGACACAGAGGCACAGAGGCGCTGCGGCCCGTTTCTTCCTCTGTGCCTCTGAGCCTCTGTGGTAAAATGTGTTTCTAGGTTCCCGCTTAGACCGTTGGTCCGCTACGCGCACGCGGGCATGAAAAAGTAGATGTGTGTCGAAGTGCTAAAAACCGAGACACCCGACACGCGCTTTCGCCCCTTTGGGTTTGTCACACGTGAAACCGCGCCCGATAATCCCCGCCAACAAGAACGCCAACAAAAACGAATACGAGGGGAAACATGGGCGAACGGATCGTCAAACTGACCGGGCTGGGCGTCCGCGAACAGGCGCCGGCATGGGTGGTCTCGCTGGGGCATGGCGCCACGCACTGGATCGCGGCGACGTTCTATCTGATCCTGCCGTACCTGACGCAGGAATTGGGGATGAGCTATACCGAGGCTGGCGTCCTCGTTTCCACCTTCCACATTTCGTCGTTCCTCGCCAACTTCGGGTCGGGCATGGTGGTCGATGTGCTGGGCCGCCGCGTCATGGTGCAGGCGGTCTCGCTGCTGCTGGGTGCGGTGGCGCTGATGGCGTTCGGGGTCGCCGGCGGGTTGGTGGTGTTGATCGGTCTGGTCGCCATCATCGGCGGTACCAACAACCTCTGGCATCCGGCGGCGATCTCGTTCCTGTCCGGCCTTTACCCCAGGAACCGCGGTTACGTGTTGTCGATCCACACGCTGGGCGCGTCGCTGGGTGACAGTCTGGCGCCGCTCTGCGTCGGCGCGATGCTGACGTTACTCACATGGCGGGATACCGCGGTCTGGGGCAGCATCCCCGTGCTTGTCGTGGCGGCGCTGATCCTGGTCAGCATAGCGCGCATGGACAAGGACGCCGACGGCCAGGTCTCGAACAAGATAACGGCGGCCGAGTATTTTTCCGGCCTCAAGGTGATGTTCACCGACAAGGCCGCGATGGGGCTTTGCTTGATGGCGGGCTTCCGCTCGATGACGCAGAACGGACTTTTGATGTTCATCCCGATCTATCTGGCGAACGTGTTGAAAGTCGGCCCGGTGATGACCGGCGTCGGCATGACGGCGATGCAGCTCGGCGGCTTCTTCGCCGGGCCCATCGCAGGCGCGTGGTCCGACAAGATCGGCCGCCGGCCCATCGTGCTGGGCGCGGCGACGGGGACCACCGTCGTTGTCGCGTTCCTGGCGCTGGCGCAGAACGAATACATGTTTTTCGCAGGCGTCTCGGTGCTGGGCTTCGTGCTGTTCGCGATCCGCCCGGTGATCCACAGCTGGATGATGGACCTGACGCCGCCCCGGATGCACGGCAGCGCCACCAGCGCACTGTTCGGGACGCAATCCGCGCTCTCGTTCATCGTGCCCGTCGCGGGCGGCGTGATCGCGGACCACTACGGCGTCGGCGCGGTGTTCTATGCGCTGGCCGGCACCATGCTGGCGGCCAACGTGCTGGTCGCCATGCTGCCGGACGCGGAGAAGTTGGAAGAGTAGGGAAGGCCTCCTCACCTGTCCTCTCCTCCATGAATGGAGGAGAGGGACCCTGCCGCAACATTTGCCGTCCCAATCCCTCTCCCCCTTGGGGGAGAGGTTAGGTGAGGGGGGTGAGCGTATCGAAATGAACTCGGTCTGATTAGGAAACCCCATGACCACCGACATCGCACGTAAACTCTGGCAGGCCCGCGCTCACGGCACCGTCGTGCAGCCCGAAGAGATCGACCCGAAACCGACGCTGGAAAATTCTTACGCCATCCAGGCTGAAGTGACGCGACTGTCGGGGTTCGATGTCGTCGGCTTCAAGATCGGCTCAACCAGCGAGGCGGCGATGCGCCGCGTCGGTACGAACGAACCCGGTTCGGGCCCGATCCTGAAGCCGTTCCTTCTCGAAAGTCCGGCCCGGATCAAACTTGTCCCCGAACAGATGCCGCAGGTGGAGGGCGAGATCGCGTTTCGGCTGGCGCAGGATCTGCCGGCAAAGGACGGTGCGTATACCCATGACGAGGTCGCGGCGGCGGTCGACGCCATCGCCGGCGCGATCGAGGTCGTTGGCACGCGCGTCGCCGGCGGTCTGGCGGGTTACGGCCGGCCGATGTCGACGGCGGACGGCGGCGTCAATATCGCGCTCGTCGTCGGCGCGTGGGATCGGGATTGGCGCCCGCACGATCTGAAGACGCTGGAGATCAGCCTTCGCATCAACGGGGTCGAGAAGGATCGCGGCCCCGGCAGCCGCGCGCTCGGCGATCCGATGAACGTCATGGTCTGGCTCGCCAACCAGCAGTCGAAATTCGGGCGGGGTTTGAAGGCAGGAGAGGTGATCACCACCGGCACCTGCACCGGCATCGAAGCGATCCACCCGGGCGACGTCATCGACGCGGATTTCACCGGGCTCTCACCCGTCGAGATCACGGCGCTTTAGGGGGTGAGGGCCTTTCGGCAGTCGGCCTAATTCTCACGGATAGCCTCCTCACCTGTCCTCTCCTCCATAAATGGAGGAGAGGGATATCTACACCTTGTCATTCCCGCGTATGCGGGAACCCAGTCAAACTTGAAGCAAATGAACCACAGAGGCGCGGAGGACACAGAGGTGCCGCAGCCCGCATCGTCCTCTGTGCCTCTGCGTCTCTGTGGTGAGAATAAATTCTGGGTCCCCGCTTTCGCGGGGATGAGCGGAGATATGGCCGCCTAAATATCCAGCTCGTCCCGGACAAACGCCGCGTTTTCCTGGATGAACTGGAAGCGGGCTTCGGCCTTCTTGCCCATGAGGCGGTCAACGAGGGAATCGCACTCTTTTTCCTTGTCCTCGGCGATGACGACG
>JAGLED010000044.1 GCA_023145215.1 Rhodospirillales bacterium
CTGTGGATGCTGCAAACCCGCAACGGCAAGCGCACCGCGCGCGCCGCGCTCAAGATCGCCTGCGACATGGTCGACGAGGGCCTGATTTCCCAGGCCGACGCGGTCAAACGGGTCGACCCGATGCAACTCGATCAGTTGCTTCACCCGATGCTGGATCCCGACGCGGAAAAGCACGTCGTCGGGCGCGGTCTGCCCGCATCGCCGGGTGCGGCGACGGGTGCGGTCGTGTTCACCGCCGAGGACGCGGAAACGTGGAAGGCGGATGGCAGGTCGGTGATCCTGGTCAGGACCGAGACGTCGCCCGAAGACATCGGCGGCATGCACGCGGCGGAAGGGATTCTGACGACGCGGGGCGGGATGACGTCGCACGCCGCCGTGGTCGCGCGCGGCATGGGCCGACCCTGCGTGTCGGGGGCCGGCGATCTTCGGGTCGACGCGATTTCGAAAACGTTGTCGTGCCCGGACAAGACGTACAAGGAAGGTGACGTCATCACGCTGGACGGCACCACCGGCCAGATCATGGACGGTGCGGTCGACATGATCCTGCCGGAACTGACCGGCGACTTCGGCAAGCTGATGGAGTGGGTCGACACCTTTCGCACCATGGGTGTGCGCGCCAACGCGGAAACGCCTCTGGATGCCGAGACCGCCCGCAAGTTCGGCGCCGAGGGGATCGGCCTTTCCAGAACCGAGCACATGTTCTTCGATCCCGAGCGCATCGTGCACATGCGCGAGTTGATCATGTCGTCGACCGAGGAACAGCGCCGCAAGGCGGTCGAAAAGCTGCTGCCCTACCAGCGCGAGGATTTCGAGACCCTGTTCCGGATCATGGAGGGACGGCCGATCACGATCCGGCTGCTGGACCCGCCGCTGAACGAGTTCCTGCCGCATTCGGAAGAAGAGCTGAAGGACGTCGCCAAGGCGGCCAACGTGACGCTCAAGGACATCAAGATCCGCAAAAATCAGCTCGATGAAGCCAACCCGATGCTGGGCCATCGCGGCTGCCGCCTGGGGATCACCTATCCGGAAGTCTATGAGATGCAGGCCCGGGCGATTTTCGAGGCCGCGGTCAATGTCCAGAAAGACGGCGTTGCGGCGGTCCCCGAAGTGATGATCCCGCTGGTCGGCATGAAATCCGAACTGGATATGATGGCCGACCTGGTCAACAAAACCGCCGAAGCGGTCAAGAAAGAGACGGGCGCCGACTTCCACTACATGGTTGGCACCATGATCGAACTGCCGCGCGCCTGCCTGATGGCCGAAGAGATCGCCGAGACGGCGGAATTCTTCTCGTTCGGCACCAACGACCTGACGCAGACCACGTTCGGGTTCTCGCGCGACGACGCGGCGCCGTTCCTGGATGTCTATCACCGCAAGGGCGTGATGGAGAGCGATCCCTTCATGACCATCGACACCGAAGGTGTCGGCGAACTGGTGAAGATCGGCATCGAGCGCGGTAAGAAAGCGCGCCCCGATATCAAACTGGGTATCTGTGGGGAGCACGGCGGCGATCCGGCGTCGGTGCATTTCTGCCATCAGATCGGACTGACGTATGTGTCGTGCTCGCCGTACCGGGTGCCGATCGCACGTCTTGCGGCGGCGCAGGCGGCGCTGGCCGAGAAAGACGGATGACGTAAACATTTAGGTCGTCATTCCGGCGCAAGCCGGAATCCAGAATGCCGAAGACTGGACCCCTGCCTGCGCCGGGGTGACAATGGTTTCGAAGGAAACGACAGGAAACCTGAGCGATGTCCGAACATCTGAACGACGACTGCATCTTCTGCAAGATCATCCGGGGCGAGATCCCGAGCTTTAAGATCTGGGAAGACGACAGGACCTATGCCTTCATGGACATCAACCCGGTGGCGACCGGCCACGCGCTGATCGTGCCAAAGTTCCACACGCCCAATATCTATGAAGCCCCCGAGGAATGGTTGGGCCCGACGCTCGGTTCCGTCAGCCGGGTCGCGCGCGCGGTTCGCGATGAGGTGAAACCCGACGGCATGAACATTCTGCAGGCCAACGACAAGGGCGCGGCGCAGTCGGTGTTTCACATCCATTTCCACGTCATCCCGCGCAACCTGGGCGACGGACTGACGATGAACTGGGACATGGTGCCGGGCGATATGGACGAGATCGGCAAGCTGGCGGAAAACATCGCCAGGCGCACGTCCGATATATAGCCGGTTATTTATATCAGCGTTTTCTAATTAATGCCGGCTTGTCATCTTCAAGTCAGGCTAGGCGCGCATACTTCGATCCCAGTACAGATCGGAGAAGCCGATGAACGTCTTTCAAAATCGCGAAGAGAAGAAAATCAACGTGTTGTTCGTTTGTGCGGACAATGCACGTCACTCGCTGATAGCAGAAGCGCTACTCAGGAGCCATCGCGTGCCCGGTGTGCGCGCCTTCAGTGCCGGTATCGACCCGGCCGATCGGGCGGACTCGTTCGCGCTGTCGGCGCTGACGCTGGCCGGCCTCGGCAACGAGGGCTTGTGGCCCAAGCACTGGGACGGGTTCGCGAATCCAAAAATCGGCATGTTCGACGTCGTCGTGATGATCGGGGACGACGCGGCCAACGCCCTGCCACGCACGTTCTCAGGCGCGCCGGAATACATCGTGTGGAAATTCAAGGGAACCGAAGAACTCCGGTTTCACCGTGGCGTCTGGCGCGACATTCAGGTGCTGAGACCGCATGTCGAGGCGCTGGCCGATGACCTGCGCGGGACGCTGCGTTACGGCGAGGTCCCGTTCCCGACCGCGAACGCCGCCGAGTAATTTTTCCCGCATGTCATGCGCCGGGGCGGATCGTGATGCGCCAGCCTCGGCACGAGGAGATACCCAAATGCCTCATCCTGAGGCGCGGTAAATCCGCGTCTCGAATGGTGCCGCCCGCTATCGCCTGACAAAGAACGTGGCGTCCGGCATCGGGCGTTCGTCGAACATTTCGACGTCTTCGGACAGATGCTTGCGGCAGAACCTGAGGACCTTTTCAGGATCCACGTAATAAAGCCCCTCGAACTGCTCGTCCTCGTCGGCGCGCAGCATGTTGAACGCGAGCGCCTTTCCCGTCTTGTGCCAGAGTTGGCGCAGGCTCGCTTCCACATACTCCCACCAGGCGTCGTCATCGGCGCTGCCGTGCAGGTTGTAGGTGCCGGACGCGAAGCTGTAGTCCGCGTGCCTGGTCGCCCACATCTTCCGATAAAAGATCGCGCGCGGATCGGTGATGCGGTCTCGGCAGGCGGCGATCATCGGTTGCGAGATGTCGTAGCCGTAATAGAAGCTGCCCCCCATGACCGGGAAGTCGGCGAGATAGTCGAAGAACGCCCCGTACCCGCAGCCGAAGTCGTTGACGGTGATCCCGCCCTTCGCCATGTCTTCGGCCTCGAAGATGTCGGCGAGGCGTTCGAAACGGCGGCGTTGCCATACTTCGCCTTTCCAGAACACGCCCTTGGCGTTGGCGCCGCACTGATCGAGACGGCGGCCGTAGATCCGGGCGACCGGGGCCAGCAGTTTCGGTGCGCGTCTGAGAATCTGGATGATCACCCGGCAAGGCTAGCCGGTGGGACGATTTCTGCCAATCGGTTGTTTGACGTATGCGTCATCCCCGCGAGAGCGGGGACAGGGGGTGAAGTCTAACCACAGAGACACAGAGACGCAGAGGAACGTACATTCCGCAGCATCTCTGTGTCCTCGGTGCCTCTGTGGTTTACATTTTTCTACGAAACCGCTGCGCGGCAAAAAAGGCTCAAGCTTCCGCGTCGTCACTTTCGGGGAGCTGCATCCAGTCCGGGACGGCGGGGAAGACCGTGGCATTGCCGGCGCTCATCTCCGGACCGCCGAGCGCTTTCAGCCGCAGCATGGCGATGGCGCGGTCGTCCATGACGGAGCGGATTTCGCCGATGACCTTGCCGTCCTGCATGACGTCACTGCCGGCTTCGACACCCGGCCTGGACAGCGTCACCGGGAACAGGCGCTTTTTGACCAGCCCGCGGTACTTGGTCCGCGCGGTCAGTTCCTGGCCCATGTAGCAGCCCTTTTTCCAGTCGACGCCGGATAGTTCGTCGAAACCGCTCTCCAATAGAATCGATTTCTCTTTTTCCAGATCGAGCGGTGCTTCGGGCAAACCCAGCGAAATTCTGTGTTTCTGGTAATCGTCTTCCGAGCCGTTGTCGCCGCCGAGCGCGGTCGCGTCCATGTCCGCCGGTGCAATGACGCGCACCCCCGCTTGCGGAAGCCGCGGGTCGGCGAAAAGGATGGCGCCGTCCTCGGTCTTCGTTTGTGCACCCTCGTCGAGGACATCGGCCGCATCGTCGCCGATCAAAGCATAAACGGCGTAATTCGCCGTCACGTCCGCCAGCGTCGCCTTGGAACGCAGCTTGAACATGGTCAATTTCTTGATCAACGCATCGGCGTCGCCTTTGACGCCGTCCAGCAGAAGATCGCCATTGTCGGCGACGATGAAGAAATCGAACTGATATTTGCCCTGCGGCGTCAGCAGGGCGGCGTAGATGGCGTTGGAGCCGTCCGCTTTTTCGATATCGTTGGATATCAGCCCCTGCATAAAGGTTCGGCTGTCTTCGCCGGAAATTCGGACGATGCAGCGGTCGCTTAGTTGAATACGTTTCATGGCGCTCCTCTCGGACCCTGGCGTATAAGATGGGGGCACGCGCCCCGCCGTTGCAAGGGCTGGGGTTTGCATCGGCGCCGGGCGCCCTTATAAGGGGGCGGAACAAGGGGTTAAGGGCGTATGCGCGCTTTATTCGTCACATCCACTCGGGTCGGGGACGCGATTCTCTCCACCGGCGTGCTGTCCAGGATCCTGGAGGATAATCCGGGACTCAAGGTCACGCTCGCGTGTGGACCGGCGGCGGCGTCGCTGTTCGAGGCGATGCCCGGGCTGGAGCGGATCATCGTGCTCGACAAGATGCTGGGCTCGCTGCACTGGCTGTACTTGTGGGCGCAGACCGTGGGCACGCGCTGGGACATTCTGGTCGACCTTAGGAACGCGCCGGTGACCTATCTATTGGGTGCTAGAAAGCGCTACCGGCTGATCCGGAGCCGTGACGGCGGACACCGCATTCGCACGTTGTCGAGAGTGATCGGCGCCGAGAACGATCCCCCGGCACCAAGATTGTGGGTCGACGATGCGAGGAGCAAAACGGCGGCACGGTTGATCCCCGACGGCGGGCCGGTGCTGGCCATCGGGCCGACCGCCAACTGGCGCGGCAAGCAATGGCGCAGCCATTCGTTCGCCGAACTGATCCGGCGGCTGACGGCGCCCACCGGCATCCTGCCGGGTGCACGGGTTGCGATCTTCGGGCGTGACGACGAGCGGCCGATGGCCTTGCCGGTGATCGAATCGGTCCCCGAAGACAGATTGATTGATCTGGTCGGGCACATCGACCTTCTGACGGTGTACGCGTGCCTTGGGCGTGCGTCGCTGTATATCGGCAACGATTCGGGGCTGATGCATCTGGCGGCGGCCAGCGGTATCCCCACGTTGGGCCTGTTCGGGCCGTCCCCGGCGGAACAATACGCGCCCTGGGGCAATTTCTGCGATCACGTGCAGGCGGCCAAGGGGTTCGACGAGATTTTCCCCGACGACTTCGATCACCGGAACACCGACACCTTGATGGACAGCCTTTCCGTCGATCAGGCCGAGGATGCAGCGAACGCCTTGTGGGCCAGAGCCCGGGACGCCGTGGTGTGAGCGACCGGATCGATCTTTCCGCGGTGATCAGCGTGCACAACGAGGAACACCAGCTTCGCGACTGTCTGGCGACACTTGAATTCGCCGATGAAATCGTGGTGTTGCTGGATAAATGCACCGACGGCTCGAAAGAGATCGCAAAGGCGTTCACGGATCGTATCGTCGAAGGGAACTGGACGATCGAGGGGGAGCGCCGCAACGCCGGGATCGACGCGTGCGGCGGCCGCTGGATATTCGAAATCGACGCGGATGAACGTGTCCCCGACGCGTTGGCCAAGGAAATCCGCACCGTGATCGAGACGACCGATGACGACTGGCATGAAATCCTGGTCGACAATTACGTAGGTCAACGGCTGGTACGCCATGGTTGGGGCGCATCGTTCGGCAAAGCGGCGTATCCGGGCCTGTTCAGGAAGGGCGTCAAACGCTGGGGTATGCAGCGCGTGCACCCGTCGCTCACATGGTCGGGCAAGAAAGGCCGGATGCTCGAAAACCGTCTCGTGCATCATGTGGACCGGGATATCTCCGACATGATCAAGCGGCTCGACAGCTATTCGACGGCGCGGGCGAAGGATTTGCTCGACAGTGGTGATATCGGCTCGATGGCAAACAACGTCCGGCGTTTCTTCTCGCGGTTCTTCAAGTGCTTCGTGTCGCGCAAGGGATACAAGGAAGGCGGCCTGGGGCTTCTGATCGCGATCTGCGCCGGGCTGTTTCCGCTCATCTCGTATATCAAGGCCGCAGAGAAGCGGAAGGGGTCTTAAGCGATGGCCGTCATCATCCTTGCCGACGACGGGATCAGCTTCGACGGGCAGACCCCGGAAAAGGGCCCGCTCGGCGGCGCCGAAAGCTCGGTCATCCAATTGGTCGAGATTCTGGCGGCGCGTGGCCACGACGTCACCGTCTACAACAAGTGCGCGGCACCGCTGGATTACAAAGGCGTCAAATGGCGCAAGATTTCGGACGGCGTGCCGGATACGGCGGACCTTTATATCGCCAACCGGGGCGACAAGCTGCTGAAGCTGTGCGAGCGCGCGAAACGCACCGTGTTCTGGACCCACAATCCCTGCGGCTACATGTTGAAAATGCGCTATTTGTGGCAGTTCTGGCGCCGGAAGCCGGTGATTGTGTTCATCGGTGATTATCACGCCGATACGCTGCCGGGCTGGGTCCCCGAAGGCGGGCGCCGGACCATTCCTTACGGTCTGCCGGATCTTTTCTGTGAGGCCGAGCCGGCCTCGAATGTGCCTGGCCCCAGGGCGATCTTCACGTCGAACCCTTTGAGGGGCCTGGACTGGTTGTTGGACCGGTGGGCGAACGAGATCGAACCCGGGGTGCCGGGCGCCGAACTGCATATCTTTTCTGGCGCCGCGACGTACGGGGCGGCGGGGGCGCGCAAGGGCGATGCCATGGGTGTTGTTCTCGACAAGGCCCGGGCCCTCGAAGGTCAGGGGGTGCGGTTGCGCGAACCGGTCGGCAAGGCGGCGCTGATCGACGAGTTACGGTTGGCGCGGGTGATGCTCTACAAGGGCGATATCAACGAAACCTTCTGCCTCGCCATCGCCGAAGCCCAGTGCCTGGGCGTGCCGTGCGTGGTGCAGCCTATCGGCTCGATGGTCGAACGCGTGCGCGATCGGGAAACCGGCTTTATTGCCCCCGACGACGCGTCCTTCGCCCTTGCCGCGAGGCGGTTGCTCACGGATGATGCGCTTTGGCGTACGCAGCATGACCGCGCGCTTGCGGTTCAGCGTTCCTGGCGCTGGCCGGACGCCGCCGCCGCATTCGAGGAGTTGATCTAAGTCCCATGAGAGTTTTGCAAGCCATGGCCGGTGCGGAGTTCGGCGGCGCCGAGGCGTTTTTCGTGCGCCTTGCGATCGGTCTGCATCGCGCGGGCCTCGACCAGAAGGTTATCATCCGCGAGAACCCGGCGCGCGCCAAACTGCTGCGCGATGCGGGGATCGAGCCGGTCGAGCTAGCCTTCGGCGGGCGTTTCGATTTTTCGACCCCGCGCGCAATGAAACGCGAAATCGCCGCATATAAACCGGACGTGGTTTTGACGTGGATGAACCGGGCCAGCGTGATGTGCCCGAAGGGCGACTTCGTGCATGTCGCCCGGCAGGGCGGTTACTACGATCTCAAGTACTACCAGAACTGCGATCATCTGATCGGCAATACCCGCGACATCGTCGAATACCTCGTCGAGCACGGTTGGCCGAAGGAAAAGGCCCACTATCTGCCGAACTTCGTCTCTGCCCGGCATGGCGAGCCCCTGGATCGCGGCCAGTACTACACGCCAAAGGGCGTGCCGCTGATCGTATCGATGGGCCGGCTTCATGAGAACAAGGCTTTCGACACTCTTTTAAGGGCGTTGGCGCGGGTGCCGAATGCCTACCTGTGGCTGGCGGGCGACGGGCCGCTCAAGGACGAATTGATCAAGCTCGCCGAGGAACTGGCGATCAAGCCACGCGTGCGCTTCCTGGGCTGGCGCGACGATACCGAAAACATCCTGGCGTCGGGCGACCTGTTCGTGTGTCCGTCCCGGCACGAGCCGCTCGGCAATGTGGTGATCGAGGCCTGGGCGCAGGGTCTTCCCGTCGTTGCCGCCGATTCCATGGGGCCGGGCACCCTGATCGAAAACGGCGAGACCGGCATCCTGGTGCCCGTCGACGACGAGATATTGATGGGCCGCGCCATTCGCGGCGTGCTCGACGATGACAAACTCGCCGAACGCATCGCCCGCCAGGGGCACGACGCCTACCGCCGCAATTTCACCGAAGAGAAGGTGGTGCAGCAGTATCTCGATTTCTTCGACAAGGTGACGGGCTGAGCCATGTGCGGAATCGCAGGGCTGATGACGGCAGACGGCACAGCCCCCGCGACCGATGTGCTCGACCGCATGGCAATGGCGATCGGCCATCGCGGTCCGGACGGGCGCGGCGACTATGTCGACGGCGACGTCGCTATGATGCAGGTCAGGCTTGCGATCATCGATCTCAAGACCGGCGATCAGCCCCTCTACGCCCCAGCGGATGAGGATCACGGCCGCCTCGCCCTTATCGCCAACGGCGAAATCTACAACTACATCGAATTGCGCCAGCAGATGTCGAACATCGACTACGCGACCGGATCGGATTGCGAATCGATGCTTTACCTCTATCGCGAACATGGCATGGACTTCGCCGAGCATCTGCGCGGTATGTACACCGTCGCGATCCACGACCCCGACGACGGCGCGTTGGTCCTGGCGCGCGACCCGTTCGGCATCAAGCCGCTTTATTACGGGGTGGCCGAGGACGGCTTCGTCTTCGCATCCGAGCCGCAGGCGCTGCTGGCCGCCGGATTGGTGACGCCCGCCGTTGAGCCAGCCAAGCGCGACGAGTTGCTGGCCCTGCAGTTCACGACCGGTACGGAGACGATCTTTCCCGGTATCTATCGCCTCCTTCCCGGCGAGACGATCGTTGTCAGAAAGGGCCGGATCGCGGAGCGGGTGAAGTTGTCGGCGTTGCCGCCGGGCACATCGAACAACTTTGGCCGGGGCGAGGCGCTTTACGAATTCGACCGGGTGATCACCGACGCCGTCAACGTGCACCAGCGCTCGGACGTGCCCTACGGGATGTTCTTGTCGGGCGGTATCGACTCGTCGGTGATTCTGGCGGTGATGCGGCGTCTGAATCCGGCGCCGGTCCATGCGCTGACGGCGGGCTTTCCCGGTACCGGCGTCCACGACGAACGTGAACACGCCAAGGACGTGGCACGCGCCTGCGGAGCCGATCACCAAGAAATTACGATCACCGAGGACGACTTCTGGCGCGAATTGCCGGCGATCGCTGCGTGCATGGACGATCCCGCTGCCGACTACGCCATCGTCCCGACCTACATGCTGGCGCGAAAAGCGAAGGAAAGCGGGCTCAAGGTCGTTTTATCGGGCGAGGGGGGCGACGAGCTGTTCGCGGGCTATGGCCGTTACAGGCGCCAGAGACGCCTGGCGATCTTCGGCGGGCGTAGGATGCGTCACAACTATATCCTGGCGGGCACCGGCGTGTTGCGCGACGAGCCCATGGGATGGCGCAACGGCATCGCCGCCGCCGAGGCGGAAGCCGGCGAATACGGCCGCACACGCCTGCAGGCGGCACAGGCCGTCGATATCGCCGACTGGCTGCCGAACGATCTTCTGACCAAACTCGACCGCTGCCTTATGGCGCACGGGGTCGAGGGACGGGTGCCGTTCCTGGACCCGTTCGTCGCCGATTTCGCGTTCCGGTTGCCGGACCGGATGAAAGTCCGTCACGGGACGGGTAAGTGGGTCTTGCGGAAGTGGCTGGAAACGGCGTTGCCTGCGTCGAAGCCTTTCACGAAAAAGCGCGGGTTCACGGTGCCGGTCGGCGACTGGATCTCGGACAAGGGCGAGAAACTGGGCGAACTGGTGGCCGCCAACGCTGGCATTGCCGAGGTTTGCGACCGGGACGCGGTCAAACGGCTGTTCAGTGCCGGCCGTGATCAGGGTCAGGCGCAGTGGACGCTTTTGTTTTATGCGCTCTGGCACAAGCGCCACATCGAGGGCGCGGACGCATCGGGGGATGTGTTCGGGGTGTTGGAACGCTGATTACCCCCTCACCTAACCTCTCCCCCTGAAGGGGGAGAGGGATTGGTAGAAGGCGCTGTTGCGGCTGGGTCCCTCTCCACCACGAATGTGGGGGAGAGGACAGGTGCGGGGGTTCAAATCCCCTTCGCCGTGATCTTTTTGACGATGAAGTCCCCCGACGTGTTCGAAAGCCGCACCCCGTCGAACGGATCCGAGAAACCCCGGTCCGAGGTCGAGATCATCTCCTTGCCGTCGACGCTGATGCGCATCGCACCGTCGGTGCCCCGGTTCCAGGTAATGGTGTGGGGCTTCTTGTCTTCGAACGTCAGCGGTTCGGACGTGGCGACGACGCTGGAACCCGAATTGCCGACCCGGTGAATTTGCACGCCCTTGCCGGACGTATAGAGCAGGCGGTAGCCGATGTTGGCGTCCTGGCCCTGGAAAACGCCGACCGTGAAGTTGCCGCCCGGTTCCCACGACGACAGCTCGAGCTGGATCTGGAAGGCGTTGGTGAGCTTCGTCCGGGTCACGATGACGTTGCTTGCGGGCTGGCTCGCACCCTGCTGGCCGGTCGCTCTCTTGAGGATCGTGCCGAGTAACACCTTCGCCAGATCGTCGCCGCCACTGTCCGACGATTGCTGCGGCTGAGACTGGATCAGCTTGTTCCTGAGGCCCCAGCCGGTCTCGATGAAGTATGCACCCGACAAGACTTCCCACGCCGGGTTGGCGGTGAAGTTGCCGTCGGCGAAGGCGTCATCGAGCACCACCGTATTCCACGGTGACTTTGCGCCGTTGGCGAGGTTTCTGAGATCCTGCAGGAATACCGGGTCCGCGGCCTTGGCCTTTTCGGCTTCGTCGATCAGCTTGTTGAGCTTCTCGAGGAAGGTCTTTAAATCCTCGCCGCCGCTTGCCTGCCCCGACGGGTCGGACCAGGTCGAATAGCGCGAGTTTTGCGCGTCGGTGTGCGATGGTGCAAGAGACGCGATCACGATGATCGCGGCGAATAGATAAACGAACGAGCGCATGGCCGTCTCCTCCCGGATATTTCGATCATGTTAGCACGATGACCGCCGGCTGGAAGCGCTTGTCGCTGGACAGGGCGGCGTAAACGTGCGAGCTAAAAATCATGTCCGATACGAACAGAATCACCCTCCGGCGCCCCGACGACTGGCACGCGCATTTCCGCGACGGCGATATGATGCAGGCCGTGGTGCCGGCGAGCGCCCAGCAATTCGCCCGCGCCATCGTGATGCCCAACCTGGTCCCGCCCGTAACCGATATCGAGGCCGCCGTCCACTATCGCGAGAGGATCATGGCCGCCGTCCCGAAGGGCGTGGACTTCACCCCGCTGATGACCGCCTACCTGACGGACGATACCGATCCGGGCGCGTTGCGCGAAGGCGCCGAAAAGGGGGTGTTCTCGGCGGTGAAGCTCTATCCCGCCGGGGCCACGACGAACTCGGCGTCGGGTGTCACGGATATCAAGAACGTCATGCCCGTTCTCGAGACCATGCAGGAGATCGGCCTGCCGTTGTTGATCCACGGCGAGGTCACGGACGCCGACATCGACATCTTCGACCGCGAGGCCGTGTTCATCGACCGCATCCTTGAACCGCTGCTGGGTCAGTTGCCGTCATTGAAGGTGGTCTTCGAGCACGTGACCACCAAAGAGGCGGTCGATTTCGTCGCCGCGGGCGACGCGTCCCGGCTGGGGGCGACGATTACCGCGCATCATCTGGTGATCAACCGTAGCGACATCTTCAAGGGCGGCATCCGCCCGCATCTTTACTGCCTGCCCATCGCCAAGCGCGAGGTGCACCGCCTGGCGCTGAGAAAAGCCGCGACGTCGGGCGATCCGCGATATTTCCTGGGCACCGACACCGCGCCTCATGCGCGGCACCTGAAAGAGGCCGCCTGCGGCTGCGCCGGCATCTACACCGCGCCCGTGGCGATGGAGGTCTATGCCCATGTGTTCGAGGAAGAGGGCGCGCTGGATAAACTCGAAGCCTTCGCCTCCCTGAACGGCCCGAAATTTTATGGGTTGGAAGCGAACAAGGACGAGGTCGCACTGGTGCGCGAACCGTGGACGGTGCCGGACAGCATCGACGCCGGCAACGGCCAGACCCTGACCCCCTTCATGGCGGGCGAAACGCTGGACTGGAAACTGCAGGGGTAGTTCCCTTCCCGTCACCCGGCTCGCTTTGCTCGCCACCCTCTCCCGAGGGAGAGGGTTATCTGGGCGGGAATTCCCTCTCCCTTGGGAGAGGGCCAGGGTGAGGGGTGACAGGATACCGCGCTGCGCCCGGCTCCGGGATAGACGATTAACCCAGGGTTTTCTTGGTGTTGGCGCCGCCCTCGGTGCGCAGACGGCGCATCAGCGTCTTCATCATGGCGACCAGGATCGGATTGCTTTTCCGGAGCACCCGGTCGAACACTTTTTTCGGCACGACGATCAACGTCGTCTTGCCCATGGCGCGGGCGGTCGCCATCCGTTCTTCGGCGTCGACGAGGGCCATTTCGCCCAGCAGTTCCCCCTTGCCGATGACGCCCAGCACCAGTTCGGCGTTGCCGTCGCCGCGCGCGATTTCGACCTTGCCGCGATCGACGAAATACGCCTCCGCACCGACTTCGCCCTGCTGGAAAATGATCTGGCCCGGTTTGTATTCCCGGTATTCCAGTTCAAATTCCTCGTCGTTCTGTTCGGGCGCCTGATGAATCTGGGGATCGTTCAAAAAAGGTCTCCTGCTCGAAACAAGATAAGGGCTGTGTTTCCGCGCGACAACGACCTAAAGGTGCAGGGATTGACCTATGCGCAGGCGTGCGTAAGGTCTGGGAGAACTGCATTCCCGGGAGAGAACAGATGAGCGATACGGAATTCAAGGCCCTGCTGCTGACCGCCGATGACGAGGGGAAGGTGTCTTCGAGCTTCGAGACCCTTTCCAACGACCGTCTGCCCGAGGGCGACGTTACGGTGGCCGTCAAGTATACGACCCTCAATTACAAGGACGGCATGATCCTGAACGGCATCGGTAAACTCGTCCGTGACTATCCGCACGTGCCCGGTATCGATTTTTCGGGCGTGGTCGAGGACTCGTCCCATCCCGATTTCAAGCCGGGCGACGAAGTGATCCTGACCGGCTGGCGCGTCGGCGAGGTGCACTGGGGCGGCATGGCGACCCGGGCGCGGGTCAAGGGCGACTGGCTGGTGCCGCTGCCGAAGGGGATTTCGCTGGAACAGGCGATGTCCATCGGGACCGCGGGCTTCACCGCGATGCTGGCGATCATGACCCTGGAAGAGCACAAGCTTTCGAAAGATACGGACAAAGAGGTGCTGGTGACGGGCGGCGCGGGCGGCGTCGGCTCCATCGCCACCTCGGTGCTTTCGAACATCGGCTACAAGGTTGCCGCGTCGACGGGCCGGGCTGAACAGCACGATTACCTGAAAAGCCTTGGTGCCACGACCATCGTCGAACGCGACGAGTTGCTGGAACCTCCGAAAGGGCCGTTGGGCCGCGAACGCTGGGCGGGCGTCATCGACAATGTCGGCGGGCCGACCCTGCACCATGCGCTGGCGACGCTGGCGTATTGGGGTGCCTGCGCGTCGGTCGGCAACGCGGGCTCGTTCAAGCTGGAAACCACCGTGCTGCCGTTCCTTTTAAGGGGCATCAACCTCTGCGGGATCGATAGCGCGACGTGTCCGAAAGACCGCCGCATCGTGGCCTGGGACCGGCTTTCGAGGGAACTGCCGATGGACAAGCTGGACAGCGTCACCAACCGGGCAGGCTTTGCCGAGTTACCCGAATTGGCCGG
Organism: Rhodospirillales bacterium; assembly: GCA_023145215.1. Lineage (GTDB taxonomy): Bacteria > Pseudomonadota > Alphaproteobacteria > Rhodospirillales > Casp-alpha2 > UBA4479. The sequence goes on from JAGLED010000044.1 coordinate 14,106, forward strand.
GCAGATTCTCAAGGGCCAGATCCGCGGCCGTATGGTGATCGACGTCAACGCGTAAAGGTTAACGCGTCTTAAGCTGTTGAATCTGAAACGATAAGCCGCCGGGGGTTCGCGTCCGGCGGCTTTTTCGCGTGCGGGCCCCGGTTTGGCATCCATCGTGCATTTATCCGCTCGAGTTCGATGTTCAGGAGGTCGAAATGCTCAGGAAACTCGGGATTGCATTGATTTTCGCGGTGTCGCTCTCGGCGTGCGGTTATGTGGACGAATACGAGCGTCAGGTCCACGACTGGGAGCCGACGTACTGCTACAAATCTCTGGGCGCGGTGCAGTGCTATCGTGAGCCCAAACATTCGGACCGCTTGCGGCTGGTGAACTATTACGGCCCGCATCCGAGCCGCTATGACGCCCCCGAACCGATGAAAGAGCCCAACTTCAAGGCGCCCGAGATGGTGAACTACTGGGTAAAGGATCCGGAGCCGGTCCCGCGCCCCATGGCCAAGGGCGATCTTGCCGACCGGCCGTGGCTGACGGCGGACGGCCGGGCAGAAGCGGCCAACATACGTCAGATCAAAACCCTCGAGACGTCGGGTACGGGTACGCGCGCCTTCCTGCGCCGCATCGCCACCGGCGAAGACCCGACGGCGTCCGAGACCGCGGCCCCGGCGAATTTTACGCTTTCCGACCCGGCGGCGGACCTGGAGTAGGGATACACCCCTCACCCTGTCCCTCTCCCAAGGGAGCGGGGACGCGCGCCCAATAACCCTCTCCCCCCGGGAGAGGGAGGCGCCCGTGAGTGTAAGCGAACGGGAGGGTGAGGGGCTTATTCCCGCTGCACCGCTTCGGCGATCTCGAGGATCATCTTTTTCAGGATCGCGGGCGCGAACTGGTCGCGGCCCTCGGCGATGTGGGCGAACGCGCCGCGCCCGCCGATGACGTCTTTCCTGTAGTGCTCGATCAGGGGCTCGCCGAACGGACCGGTCAGCAACCCGTCCGGTTTATAGACGACGAGCGCGTTGATGGTGATGTTGTTCACCATCGCCAGCGCCTTGGCTTCGGGCAGCGGGCGGCCGTTGATTTGTGGGCCGTCGCCCGAGATATCGATGATCTTGCGCCGGCCGTCGTATTTGTTGGTTTCGATAAGGTTGACCGAATAGAAGATCGCTTCCGAAATCGAGTTATAGCTCTCCGCCATGCGCGGCGCCGAAAGCAGTGCGTTCGCGAACCGCGCAGCGCTTTCCGGACCGTCGATCACCGCCCAGTCGGCGATGGTGTGCTGCGACCAAGGCGCGCCCCACTCAACATAGGCGATGGCGATCTTCTGGTGATAGCCGCCCCGGATCGCATCCAGGATTTTCGGATGCGTGATCGCGGCGGCGTAGCCCTCGCGCTGCAATCTCAGTTCGTCGTCGTCGATGGAGCCCGAACCGTCGGCGGCGAGCACCAGTTCCAGGTCGACCTTCTCCGCCACCGCCGGGCGGGCGAGGGCGGCCATGACGGCAACAACGACGAAAAACAGCGATAAACGGCGCATCCGGGCCTCCTCATGCAGCACGCCGACCATGCTAATCGGGAATCCGCGGCGGGTGTCATCAAAAAGTCGTCATCGCGATGAAGGTCCCCCTCACCTGTCCTCTCCCCCACGCTGTGGAGGAGAGGGACCCGGACGCAAAGGTCTCCCGAAATCCCTCTCCCCCTTGCAGGGGGAGAGGTGAGGTGAGGGGGCAAATCATATCGGCTTCGGCACCTTGACAGGGGCGTGCGAACGCCGTAAATCCCCGGTTCCTCGCTTGTGGCGGAGTAGCTCAGTTGGTTAGAGCAGTGGAATCATAATCCATGTGTCGGGGGTTCAAATCCCTCCTCCGCTACCAAAATCCAGATCTGTTGGAAATCGACGGGTTCACGGGGCGGCCTTCGGGCCGCCTTGTCTGTTTGTGTGGCTGATAAACGCACCGAAGCAATATAGGTGGTTCCGGGCTATTTGCTTCCCGCAATAATTTCGCGGGCACGGTCGGCTTTGATGACGCAATTCTCGAACTCGTCGAATTGTTGCTGGGTTCGTGCCGCCGCGATCAGTGTCGCCGCGCGCGCCCAGTCGATGGATTTGCCGACACTGTTCGCCTTTGCATGACTGAGTTCACTTTGAGCGGCATTCAGGCGGGACTCGCAAACCGGACCGAGCCCCCGGTCACCGGCGTCCGCGCAGCCCGACAGCAGGAAGGCGCCTATAACCGTAATCAGAATAGCTTTTGCCAGTTTCATAAGTTCATCCTCAAATCATTCTGCGGCAGCGGTGTCGGTGACGGCGGTCTCGGTCTGCGGCCAGGCGCGGGACGCGTTTTCGGCGACGGTCAGCAGCTGTTCGCGGGTCGCCCCGGTGCTGGCCTGGATCGACATGCCGTTGGCGATGGTCGCCAACAGCATTGCCAGGTCTTCGGGGTTGGTGCCGGGCGGCAGGCGGCCGGCGGCCTGTTCCTCGGCGAAGCGGTCGCGGATCTGCTGTTCATGGCCGCGGCGGATGCGGATCAGTTCCTGGCGCACGGGTTCGGATTCGTCGCTGCAGCTGATCGCGCCCTGAACCGCCAGGCAGCCGACCGGATGGCCCGGTTCGGTCATCATCTCGGCGGCCTTCCTGAGCAGGTGACGGACCACGTCGCGGCCCGTCGGCTCGGCGAGGGCTTTTTCGAAGATGGCGTTCTTGATTGAGACATAACGGTCGAGCGCCTTGCGGAACAGCTCTTCCTTGTTGCCGAATGTGGCGTACATGCTGGGGCGATTGATCCCCATCGCTTCGGTGAGCGCCGCAATCGACGCCCCTTCGTAGCCGTGCCGCCAGAACAGATCGAGTGCTTTATCCAGCGCTTCCTCTTCGCAGAAACCGCGAGGCCGTGCCATTGGATGACTTCCCTATTGTTTTATACCTTACGGTAAAATATAAGCTTGACTCGTCGAATGTCCAGCCTTAGTTATGTACCAATCGGTATATAACTTAGAGTTTAATTCCATGACTGCGAACAATCATTTTTCGGGGCGGAAGTCCCGGGTCTTCTTATGGTCGGCCGGTATTCTCGTGGCCGCCGGAATCGTCGCGGGCGTGGCGCTCACGTCCCGGAACGGCGATGCCGCCGGGCCTGCCGCGCAAAGCGCGCCCCAGGCCGTGCCCGTCTCGGTCGCCACCGTCGAAGCAAAAGAAACCACCCGCTGGCATGAGTTTTCCGGCCGCCTCGAAGCCGTCGAGCGGGTCGAAATCCGCTCGCGCGTCGCCGGTCAGGTGCAGGACGTGCTGTTCCGCGAAGGCTCGCTGGTCGACGAGGGCGATCTTTTGGCGACCATCGATCCGGCGCCGTTTGAAGCCGAAGTCGCCCGCGCCGAGGCCGCAGTAGCGTCGGCCCGCGCCCAGCTTTCGTTCACCAAGGTGGAACACGAACGCGCCCAGAAGCTCGCCGGGACCGGGGCGATGCCGGTCCGCGAAATGGACCGCCGGGATAACGATTACCGCGAGGCGCAGGCGGCGTTACGGGCCGCCCAGGCGTCGCTCAAGGTGGCCAAGCTCAATCTGGGCTATACCGAAATCCGCGCCCCCATCTCGGGGCGTGTCGGCAAGGCTCTGATCACGGCCGGTAACCTGGTGCCCGCGGGCGCCGGTGCGCCCGCCTTGACGACGCTGGTGTCCGTCGATCCGATCTATGCCGCCTTCGACGCCGATGAAAGCGTCGTCATGCAGCAGCTGCACGAGCTCCGGAAATCGGGCAGTAACCTGGATGTCGGCCGTATCCCGGTCGAGATGCAAGGCGTCACCCCGGACGCGCCCACCGCGCACGGCCAGGTCCAGTTCGTCGACAACGCCGTCGACGCGGCCAGCGGCACGATCCGTGTGCGCGCCGTGTTCTCGAACCCTGACGGGTTTCTGATGCCGGGCCAGTTCGCGCGCCTCAGGATGGGCGAGGCCTCGCCGCAGCCGTTGCTGCTGATTTCCGAACGCGCCATCGGTACCGATCTCGACAAGAAGTACGTCATGGTCGTCAACGACGAGAACAAGGCGGAATACCGCGAGGTTACGCTCGGCGCCATCGCCGATGGGCTCAGGATCGTGACCAAGGGCCTGAATGCCGGTGACAGGATCATCGTCAGCGGCCTGCAGCGGGTCCGCCCGGGAGCGTTCGTGAAGCCGGAAACCGTCTCTATGAATCCGGCGTCGCCGACCGAAGTCGCCGAAAAGCAGTAACTCAACCTTCTGAACACGGGAGCGTTCCGTGAACATCTCGAAGTTTTTCATCGACCGCCCGGTGTTCGCCGGCGTGCTGTCGATCATGATCTTTGCCGCCGGTCTGCTGTCGCTCAGGATTCTGCCGATCTCGGAATACCCGAACGTGGTGCCGCCGACGGTCGTCGTGAACGCGCAGTATCCCGGCGCCAACCCCAAGGTGATCGCGGCGACCGTGGCGACGCCGCTGGAGGAAGCGGTCAACGGCGTCGAGGACATGCTCTACATGTCCAGCCAGGCGACCACCGACGGCAACCTGTCGCTGACGGTGACGTTCAAGCTCGGCACCGATCCGGACCGCGCCCAGCAGTTGGTGCAGAACCGGGTTACGCAGGCCGAACCGCGCCTGCCCGAGGAAGTGCGCCGTCTTGGTGTCACGACGATCAAAAGCTCGCCCGACCTGACGATGGTCGTTCACCTGCTGTCGCCGAACGGCCGCTACGACATGACGTATCTGCGCAACTACGCGGTGCTGAACATCAAGGACCGGCTCGCGCGCCTCGAAGGTGTCGGGCAGGTGCGGCTGTTCGGTTCCGGCGATTACGCCATGCGCATCTGGCTCGACCCGCAGAAGGTCGCCGAACGCGGGCTTTCCGCCGGTGATGTCGTGCGGGCGATCCGCGAACAGAACATTCAGGCGGCGGCCGGTGTGGTCGGTGCGTCGCCGGGACTCCCGGGTGTCGATCTGCAGCTTCCCATCAACGCGCAGGGGCGGCTCGAAAACACCGAACAGTTCGGCGATATCATCGTCAAATCCGATGCCGACGGGGCGGTGACGCGCCTTCGCGATCTCGGCCGTATCGAGATGGGCGCCGCCCAGTACGCGCTGCGCTCGCTGCTCGACGGCAAGGACGCAGTCGCGATCCCGATCTCGCAGTCGCCGGGCTCCAACGCGATCGAGATTTCCAATAACGTTCGCAATACGATGGAAGAGCTCAAGGGCTACATGCCCGAAGGCGTGACTTACGAAATCGTCTACGACCCGACGCAGTTCGTCCGCGCCTCGATCACGTCCGTGGTGCACACGCTGTTGGAAGCGGTCGCGCTTGTTGTGCTCGTCGTCATCCTGTTCCTGCAGACGTGGAGGGCGTCGATCATCCCCTTGCTGGCGGTGCCGGTCTCCATCGTCGGGACGTTCGCGGCGATGCACCTGTTGGGGGTGTCGATCAACGCCTTGTCGCTGTTCGGCCTGGTGCTCGCCATCGGCATCGTCGTCGATGACGCGATCGTCGTCGTCGAGAACGTGGAACGGAACATCGAGGAAGGCCTCAATCCCAAGGAAGCCACCTACCGTGCGATGCGCGAGGTGTCCGGGCCGATCATCGCCATCGCGCTGGTGCTGGTTGCGGTGTTCGTGCCGCTTGCGTTCATCAGCGGGTTGTCCGGACAGTTCTATGAGCAGTTCGCGCTCACCATCGCCATTTCGACGGTGATCTCGGCAATCAACTCGCTGACGTTGTCGCCGGCGCTGGCGGCGCTTCTGTTGCGGGGCCACGACGCCCCCAAGGACTGGCTGACCAGGCTCATGGACAAACTGTTCGGCTGGGTGTTCCGGGGCTTCAATTACGTGTTCGGCCGCGGGTCGAAGGCCTACGGCGGCGGGATCAGGCGCGTGCTGTCGCACAAGGCGATCATGATGGGCATGTATCTCGCCTTGTTGGGCGTGGCCTACGGGTTGTTCCAGGCCGTGCCAGGCGGTTTCGTGCCGCAGCAGGATAAACAGTACCTGATCGGCTTCGCCCAGTTGCCGGACGGTGCGACGCTGGACCGCACCGAAGAAGTGGTGCGCGAGATGAGCAAGATCACCCTGGCCGATCCGGGCGTCGAGCACGCGGTCGCGTTCCCGGGGCTTTCGATCAGCGGATTTTCCAACAGCTCCAGCGCCGGCATCGTGTTCGCGCCACTGAAGTCGTTCGACGAGCGCACGGACCCGAGTTTAAGCGCCGGCGCCATCGCCGGGCGGCTGAACGCCAAGTTCCAGGGCATCAAGGATGCGTACGTGGTGGTCTTCCCGCCGCCGCCGATCCTCGGTATCGGGACGACGGGCGGCTTCAAGCTGCAGGTCGAGGACCGGGCGTCACACGGTTATCAGGCGCTTAACCAGGCGGTGCAGAACTTCCTCGCCAAGGCCAACGCGCAGCCGGAACTGGCCAACCTGTTCACCGGGTTCCAGGTCAACGTGCCGCAGCTCTACGCCGACATCGACCGCACCAAGGCGCAGCAGCTGGGGGTCTCGGTATCGGACGTGTTCGATACGCTGCAGATCTATCTCGGCAGCCTTTATGTCAACGACTTCAACCGTTTCGGGCGCACCTATTCCGTCCGCGTGCAGGCCGACGCCGAATTCCGTGCGCGGGCCGAGGACATCGGCAAGCTCAAGGTGCGTTCGCAATCGGGCGAGATGATTCCGCTTTCGGTCCTGTTGAACGTCAAACACGACGTCGGGCCGGAACGCGCCATGCGCTACAACGGCTTCCTTGCCGCCGATGTCAGCGGCGCGCCCGCGCCCGGGTACTCGTCGGGCGAGGCGCAGGCCGCGGTCGAACGGGTCGCCGCCGAGACGCTACCCAACGGCTTCGCGTTCGAATGGACCGACCTGACCTATCAGCAGATCCTCGCGGGGGATTCGACCCTCATCGTGTTCCCGCTTGCGATCCTGTTGGTGTTCCTGGTCCTGGCCGCGCAGTACGAAAGCCTGACGCTCCCCATCGCGATCATCATGATCGTGCCGATGAGCCTGATGGCCGCGTTACTGGGCGTCTACCTGACCGGGGGCGACAACAACATCTTCACGCAGATCGGCCTCGTCGTCCTTGTCGGGTTGTCGGCGAAGAACGCGATTCTGATCGTCGAGTTCGCCCGCGATCTCGAATTCGCCGGGTATTCGCCTTATGACGCCGCCGTCGAGGCTTCGAAGCTGAGGCTGCGGCCGATCCTGATGACGTCGATGGCGTTCATCATGGGCGTGGTGCCGCTGGTTCTGGCGAGCGGCGCCGGGTCCGAAATGCGCCACGCCATGGGCGTCGCCGTGTTCTCGGGCATGATCGGCGTGACTGCGTTCGGAATCTTCCTGACGCCGGTGTTCTATGTGCTGGTCCGGGCGCTGGCCGGGAACCGGCCGCTCCGCAACACCGGCGGCGGCGAAGCCGGCGAGATGCTGGCCGAACACCGCGCCCCGGCACCGGGGGAATAGGGGCGTATCCGGTCGGGCCTAATGGCCCGCGGAATCAATTGGATCCACCGGGTTCGTGACCGGCCGGGCGCGCTCAATGATTTCGCCTGCCTGGAACAGCACGTCTTCGCGGTAGCGGGGGCCGACGAGTTGCACACCTAATGGTCCGTCGTCCATGTCGATGGTGACGGTCAGCGCCGGGACGCCGACGACGGGTAAAGCGATCTGCGTCAATTGAGCTTCCGCGACCCGGTCGAAGGCCGCTTCCGATGACACGTCCAGTTGATCGGGGAACGGCGGTTCGCCGGATACCGGCAGCAACACCACCGGATATTCACTCAGGAACGCCTGCCAGGCGCGGACCAGCGTTGCGCGTTCACGGAGCGCCCAGAGCACGCGCTCAAGCGACGTCTCTCCGTCCCTGGCGGCATGGCGCTGCAATTGCTGGAACACGAATTTGGCGTCCGGATCGTCTTCTTTCTCGACGGCTTCCGCGCCCGCGCCCTGGAACTCCGCCATCCACAAGATCAACTGCATGGTGACGGCGGGTCGGAGCGGCGGGCAATCGACCTCGTCCACCATCCAGCCCGCGGCCTTGAGGTCTTCGGTGGCGGCCTTCAGCGCGGCGGCGACGCGGGGGTCGGTGTCGAGCCCGTCCGGGTTGGTGCAGATCGCGGCGCGCTTCGGCAGATCGGTCAGATCGGCCGGGGCGGGCACGTACCAGCTGTCGCGGATGTCGGGCCGGCTCATGGCGGCGAACGAGAGCCGCAGGTCATTGACGGTGCGCGCCAGCGGGCCCGAGACCGCCATCAGCTGCCCGCCGATATTACGGTCCGGGCCCGTGAAGTTGACGGCAGGCACGCGGCCGAAGGTCGGGCGGATACCGTGAATCCCACACGCATAGGCCGGGTAGCGGATCGAGCCCGCGATATCGGTGCCGTGCGCGACGGCGCCGATGCCCGATGCCGCCGCCGATGCCGCGCCGCCCGACGAGCCGCCGGGAGTGAGCGAGAAGTCGCGTGGGTTCCTGGTCGTCCCGAACAGGCTGTTGCGCGTGAACCAGCGCAGCGAGAACGCCGGCGTGTTGGTGCGCCCGATGATCACCGCGCCCGCGTTCCGCATGTTGGCGACGACGGGGCTGTCGATCTCGGCGATCAGGTCTTTCTGCAGGCGCAATCCGTTCGATGTCGCGTGGCCCGCCTGATCGACGTTGGTCTTGATGGTGACCGGCACGCCCGCGAGGATGCCCGGGTCTTTCCCGGCCGCCACCATGCCGTCAACGGCGGCGGCGGCCTGCATCGCTTCGGCGGCGGTCGCGACGACGACGGCGTTGAGTGACGGGTTGACCGCCTCCATTCGTGCAAGCGCGCTTTCGGTCGCCGCGCTTGCGGAGATCTTGCCGGTTTTCACCGCGTTCGCGATATCCGTGGCGGACCAGCGCCAGAGGTCGTCGGTGTCGGTCATCGATATGTCCTGCTTCGTTGTGTCTTTCGATTGTGAGCAGTCTAGACATGCCGCCCCGCCGCCGTCAGGTCTTTTCCGGTTTGGCAGGGTTTTTTGCCGCGCCGATCCAGCTTAAAGTAGGCGTGCATGTGAATAGCGCGCAACGGAACGTCCGGTTACGCGGGTTGCGTTCGGTTGTAAGTTGCCCAGAGGATGTCCGATGTCCGAAGCCCAGTCGTTTAGGCCCGCCGGCGATATGTATCTCGGTATCAGTGCACCGGTAGCTTTTATGCAACAGCTCGCTTACGCGCGGGAATACAAGGACCTGCCGTTTCCGGTCGATGCGTTCAAGGCCCGCTTGGATGAGTCCTCGGCCTGGCTGCCGTTGGATATCGTCGAATTGGCCAATATCTTCCGTGGTTCCGCAACTTTCATGGAAGACGAGCTTTACGAAGTGAATTTCGGCGTCGTGCTTCATCAGCAGGAGGTCAATGTCCTCGAGTCAATTATCCAAACGGCACTTGTGGAGAAAACCGGCGGAGACCCCATAACGATCATCCCGGGGAGCCGTGTGCGTGCCTTGATCCACACGTATGGTTTCGTCAGCCTGATGATGGAATTCGGTGTCGCCGGTGGGTGGGAAAACGGGAAGCTCGTTGAGTTGTTCTCGAACAGTGACCGTGACTCCCTCTTCCTCAGTATTCGGAACCACCTTTATCCATTGATGGAGACGCTGACGGAAACCATCCTAGATGAAAGTCGTCGGGCGCACGGAGAAGAAGCATGCGGCGAACTGGAGTTCGATTTCCCGTATTTCCACGTTCTCTATGCTGGTCATGCGGGAGATGCGGCAAGCGCCGGGGCCGCCGTTCTGGATGACAAATATAGAAACATTCTCTATCCCAGTTCGCCTGAGGCCATCCGAAGTCAATCCATCGTTCCCGGAGAATTCATTTTTCTGGGGTATGCGTATTCGCTGATCATCAATGCGAAATATCCATGTCAACGTCTAGCGGAAATGTTGCTGCTGGTAGCAACAATCGGCGCTCCATACCGGCGGCTGGCGCGGCGCAGTATCCGTGCGCGAGAAGATCTGGAGCAGGGCGCGGATATGGATAACAACCTGTTGCGGAGAACGATGCTCGCGCTTGAGGGGGAACTGTCCGAGATGCTCTCGCCGACTTGGACCTACCGGCACGAGTTCCTTGTGCTGCGTGACCACCTTCTGGCGGAATGGCGACTGTCAGAGCTCTCAGAGCGGTGCCGAACGGTTCTACATGCGCTATCTAGTTTGGCCGAACAGAAACGAACCGACAAGGAGGCCCGTTACAGCCAAATCACCAACTTGATCCTGTTCTTCATAGCTCTGATGTCGTTGATTCCTATTATCCGGGAGGTCGCGGAAATGCTGGGCCTGCAATGACGGAAGCGAACAACGCGCAATCGGCTATTCACGCCACACCCGTCCTGATGTGGGTCGGTGACGGTGAACCTGCGCCCGGCCTGAGTTATGCGACGAGGCTCACCGAGGCCCTTTCGCGGATTGGGCACCCGTGTATCGAGTGGCCGTTTCTTTCGGAGCCGCCACCGGCAGAATTCGGGCAGGTCCGTCATCACCTGATTACCGGCGGATCTACATCGACGAGCCATCCGAGAATGCAACCTGCGCTGGAACGGCTGCATGACCTGCTGCAACGCGCAGAGAAGGACGGTGTTTCGCTACTGGGTATTTGCTTGGGCGCGCAGATGATCGCCTCGGCATTTGCAGGAAAGGTGCAGGACGGACCGTCAGCGAACGGCATGGAGAGCGGGCTGCGGGAGATGACGGGCGTGAAAGACATTGCTTTCAAGCGGTTTTATACCTGTTTCCATTTTCACGAAATCTATGACGATTTTGCGGATTTGCCTGACGTGCGGGTGGAAATGTCCAATGCCCACTCGCCGATCCAGTCCTATGCGATCGGAGACAAGGTTCGCGGGCACCAATACCATCCGGAGTTCTCACCAGAAGATGCCCGCGCACTTGTGCAACACAATAAGGAACTGATCGAAAACTGGGGCGGGTCATACACCGGTTCATTGCAGTCCATAGACGACAATGCCGGACACTGGACGCGGGAACAATTTGAAACGGAAATCGTACGTCCATTCTTGCAAGAGCCGGCAGCCTGAAAAAGCAATGTCATATCCTGAGCCGGTTCGTCCGAGGGGTTTTTTGGGACTGCTGAACCGATCTAAGCTCGGCCGAAGATCAATATGCGCCGAAGGAACTCAAATGACCGACCCAATCCTCTCCGATCAGGACCTTGAGACGTTTCACGATAAAGGCTGGATCGTGCCCAAGTGGGAATTGCCCGCCGATGTCGTCGCCGAGATGAAGGCCGAGTACGCGAAATTCCTTGAAGAGAACAGCCACATCGAAAGCGACATCGTGCTGGCGCCGCACCAGACCAACGGCGGGTCGATGGGGATCAAGGGCTCGGAGAAATGGTTCGAGTTCGCAACCCATCCGGGGATCATCTCCGTCGCCCGCCAGCTGATCGGCGACGATATTATCCTTTGGGGGACGACGCTGTTCGGCAAACCGGCGAAGAACGGCAAGGCGACGCCCTGGCACCAGGACGGGGAGTATTATCCGATCCGGCCCCTCGAGGTTCTGACCGTTTGGATTCCCTTGGATGACGTGACGCCCGAAAACGGGCCGATGAAGTTCATTCCCGGCTCGCACAAGAAACACGAGCTGTTCAGCCATTCGTGGGTCGACGGCGACGACAAGACCATCAATCTCGTCTGCGATTCCGAGCGTTTCGACGAAACGACCGCCGAGCCGTTGCTGCTAAGGGCAGGGCAGGTGTCGTTTCACGACGTCTACATGATCCATGGATCGGACGCCAACCGGACCGATCAGCGCCGCGCCGCGTTCATCGTCCGCCTGATGCCGGCGACCAGCCGCTACGACCACGAGCTGGGCGCCGAGATCGGCAAGAAGCACCCGGCGCAGGGCTACGGCATCCGCCCGCTCTATCTGGTCAGCGGCGCGGACAGGGCCGGCAACAACTTCGAAATCGGGCACTGATTTTCGGCCCCGATTCCGGCGCAGGGCAGGGCGGCTGAAATAGCCATTGCGCAAAGCCGCGGACAGGCATAACTGTATCGGTGTTAGGACCCCGTTCGAAGCGGCCCTTAACCCTTCGTGAGAAAAACAGATGAACGCTGATATCAGCCTTACCGCGCCTGAACCGCCGCGCCTGTCCGCGCACCGTAATCACATCGTCGGCGCCGCCGTTGCCGCCGTTGCCGTGACGATCCTGTCGCTTTGTTCCTTCGGTCTTGTCATGGACCTGATGGTCGTCGTCGCCGCGCGCATGATGGGTGCGCCGGACGCCATGATCTGGGTTGCAGGCGGCGTCGGCAGCCTGGGCGCGCTGGCGTTTTCCATGTGGGTCGGCCGGATGGCGTGGCAGCACGAACTGACCGCCGACTGACCTGACGGCGTCAGCCGCTTCAGCGGCTGCCGAACAGATAGGTGACGTTGACGCGGCGGCCTTCGTAGAGGTCGGCGAAATGCAGTTCGTCGGTCTCGTGGAAATAGGCGGAATTGAACAGCACGGCGCGGTTGCACTTGTAAGGCACCGTCACCGAGTTCCCGTGATGGTCCGCGATGAAGCGATAGATCGCGTCCTTGCCCTCGTTATAGGCGCGGAAGTGCCAGTTCGCCGGCGAGGGCACGTCATAGACCTTCAATCCACCCGTGCCCGGCGTGAGATTGTGTTCGTCCGGCGTGATCCAGAAATTGAGGTTCAGCCGCGCGAAATCCGCGTGCACGTTAATGCCCTTACCCAGAATCGCATCGTACTTGAAGCCCCAGAACCGCTTCAGCGTGTGCGGGCCGAACAGCTTCGGCAGCTTTTCGCGCAGCTCGCGGCCCAACTGTAAATGCATCGGGCTGATGAAACCCTGGTCCGAAAACGCCCCCAGATACTTGTTCGCGTATTCCTTGGTCCAGACCCGCGATTCAAGACAGTACGCCTGAAACCATGCGAGCGCGGCGGGCGACAGGAAATCGTCGATATGGACGATTTCGTTCGCGCTTTCGATATATTTCTGTTCTTCCGCCGCCCAATCGATTTCGGGGTTGAGGACGAACGCGGGCGGCCCCGCCGACAGATGAAAATGACCGGACTGCAGATACGGCACCAGTGCGGCGGCTTCGGCGCGCTCCAGTCTGACCGGCAGACCGGGGTCATTGGCCATGGCGGCGCGCGCGAGAATACCGTTCCCCGCGTCGACGAACTCGGACAATCCGTCGATCACCACCCTACGGCCGGCCAGATAGACCGCCTGCTGCAGGTCATGTTTGAGACGGAACACCGGTATGCCCTCTGCGCCGAAACGCTTGATCGTGGCCGCACACGCGGTGTCGCCGTACTGGCTCTGCAGCAGCATGGCGAGACTTTTCATGCTTTCCGCGATGGCGCGGTTGGGGTCCGTCTCGTCCCCGATGTAAAGGCTGGTCAGATTGGCCTGCGCCGTGGCGTCGTCCGGGTCGAGGTCGAGCGCGGCGCGGTAGCTGACGATCGCTTCGTCGGTTTCGCCCATCGCCGCTAGTGCGCCTGCCAGCCTTGCCAGCGCTTCCGGATAGTGAGGCCTGAGACGCAATGCTTCGCGGTAAAAACTGACGGCGTCCGACATATGGCCCAGTTCCTGGTGCGCGGCGCCGTTGTTGCACCAGGCTTCCGCGAACCCGGGGTTGAGCGTCGTCGCCATGGTATAGCTGTCGATAGCGTCATCGATGCGTCCGGCCTGCTGCAACCCCTGGCCCAGGTTGTTGTGCGCTTCGGCCAACGTCGGCTCCAATACCGTCGCCGTGGTGAAGTGCGAAAGGGCTTCCGCATGCCGATGAAGCGCGCTCAGCACATGGCCCATGTTGCCGTGTGCGTCGGCGTAGTTGGGGTCGATTTCGAGGGCGCGCGAAATCAGGTCATGGGCGATTTCGTTATCGCCTTTTTGATGATGGACGACACCCAGCAGATGTAGCGCCTGCGCGTTGGCGGGCTCGGCCTTCAGGATGCGCTGATACGCCGCGGCCGCCTGATCGAGCCTGCCCGCGCCGTGATGCGCGACGGCAGCCATCAGCGCCCTGGCGCTCGCCGCCTGCTGTTTGCGTCCCGTCTTCGCCTTGGCCATCCGACGTGGCTCCACCGCCTGCGCGCACGCCGGCCGGTCCCGGTGCGCCGGGCGGCACGCGCGATCGCGCAAAACCTGTTTCTAAAAAGAACGGCCCACCGGAACGGGGCCGGCCGCTAAAACGTCCCGATATTAGATCGCCGGTTTCGCGCCTGATCAAGACAGATCGCGACACGGCCCATTGATTTCCCGGCGCCGATCACGCATCGTTTCGGGTAACGATAAAAGCATTTGCGGAGGATAATCATGACCATCCAGGTCGGGGACAAGGTCCCCAGCGTCAATGTCGGCATCATGACGGATGACGGGCCGGGCGTGACCGGCACCGACGGGATTTTCGCCGGCAAGACGGTGGCCCTGTTCGGGTTGCCGGGCGCGTTCACCAAGACCTGCTCGGCGCTGCACCTGCCGGGGTATATCGATCTCGCCGACGATCTGAAAGCCAAAGGCGTCGATGATATCGTCTGCATCTCCGTCAACGACCCGTGGGTGATGGACGCCTGGGGCAAGATGCACGAAGCCGACGGCAAGGTGACGATGATCGGCGACGGGGCGCTTAACTTCACCCGCGCCGCCGGGCTCGAGGTCGATCTCTCGGACAAATGCTACGGTCCCCGCTGCAAGCGCTTCTCGGCCCTCGTCGTCGACGGCGAGGTCAAGACGCTGCACTTCGAAGACGGCGGATTCGGTGAGACGGCCGCCGAGAAGATGCTCGAAGACCTCGACTGACACCCCCATCAAGGGAGGCCTCCATGTCTGAAACACTGATCATCACCTTCATCGCCCGCGACCGTCCCGGCGTCGTCGAGCAGCTGTCCGACGTGGTCGACACCCACGACGGCAACTGGCTCGAAAGCCGGATGGCGCATCTGGCCGAAACCTTCGCCGGCGTCGCCCGGGTTCAGGTTTCTTCGGCGAAGTCGAAAGCGCTTCAATCCGCGCTCGGCGACCTTGGCGACAGCGGCTTCCAGGTGACGGTGCATGTCGCCGGAGAGGGCAAGGACGCGAAAGGCGAGCTCATCGATTTCGAGATCGTCGGCCCCGATCACCCGGGGATCGTCCACGAGCTGACGAAGACCATCGCCGGACTGAAGGCCAGCGTCGAGGAAATGGAAACCTGGATCGAGGGCGCGCCGCACGGGGGCGGGACACTGTTCCACGCCAGGACCAGCGTCAGGCTGCCCGAAGGATTGTCGGAGGAAGATTTCCGCGACGCGCTGGAGGACAGCGCCAACGCGCTCGTCGTCGATATCGTCATCGGCGAGGCGTAGGGGCCGACCCACCACCGTCTATCCCGGACTTGATCCTGGGCCTATCGATCCGTCGGCACGACCCCTCACCCGGCTCGCCTTGCTCGCGACCCTCTCCCCGGGGAGAGGGATGTAGCGCCGGGAGTTCCCCCTCCCTTGGGAGGGGACAGGGTTAGGGGTTAAATGACGCCCTTGTCCTTCAGCGCCGCAATCTCGTCCAAGGAAAATCCCAAACGCTCGCGATATACCGTGTCGTTCGCATCGCCGAGGGCGTTCCCGGCGCGGCTGACGGCACCGGGGGTGCGCGAGAAGCCGGGTGTCACGCCCTGCATGCGAAGCGGCCCCAGTTCCGGATCGTCGACCGAGACCAGCATATCGTTGGCGTGGACTTGCTCTTCTTCGAACAACTCGTCGATGGAACGGACCCGGACCGCGCTGACGTCATGGCTTTCCATATGCCGGCAGGCGTCGTCCGCATCGCGTTCGAGAAACCACGCGGCGATGATGGTGTCCAGGTCATCCGAATGCTTCAGCCGCTCGACGTTGTCCTTGTACTTCGGATCGTCGATCAGTTCGGGTTTGTCGATGGCATGGCAGAGGCGTTCGAAGATGGACTGCGCGCTCGCTGCGAGTGTGATCCACTTCCCGTCCCGGGATTTAAAGACGTTGCCGGGTGCGGCGTACGGGTTGCGATTACCGTAGCGATGGCGGACTTCGCCCAACTGGTCGTACTCGACGGCCAGGAAGTCGAGGATCCTGAACATGCTTTCGAACAACGAGACGGAAACCACCTGGCCCGGCGCATCGGGGTTGTTCGTCAATTCGA
Organism: Rhodospirillales bacterium; assembly: GCA_023145215.1. GTDB lineage: Bacteria > Pseudomonadota > Alphaproteobacteria > Rhodospirillales > Casp-alpha2 > UBA4479. Next base: position 30,242 of record JAGLED010000044.1, read on the forward strand.
ACAGCGCCGCCAGCAATCCATAAGCGCCGAACAGGCCGGTGATGGAATCGGCGATCGGATAGCCCGGATGGATCGGCGCACCGTCTTCGGGGCCGCAGAGGTTGAGGAATCCCGACATCGCGTCGGCGACCCGCGCGAAGCCGGGCTTTTCGGCATAGGGCCCCTTTCTGCCGAAAGCGCTGACCCGGAGGATGGTGAGCCGCGGGTTGATGGCCCATAGCACGTCGGGGCCGAGCCCCCATTTTTCGAGCGTGCCGGGGCGGAAATTCTCGATCAGCACGTCGTGTTCCCTGACCAGGCGCTTCAGGATATCGGCGCCCTCCGGTTGTCTGAGGTCGAGGGTGATGCCGTGCTTGCCCCGGTTGACGACCTTCGACCACAGCGACACGCCGTCCTTGTGCGGCCGGAGCGCGCGGATCGCGTCGCCGCGGCCTGGCAGTTCGACCTTCAGAACCTCCGCGCCGAAGTCGCCAAGCAGGCTGCCCGCGAGCGGCCCGGCGATGATCGTCGCGATATCGAGAACCCTTAACCCGGCGAGCGGCCCCTGGCCTTGTTTCGTTTGCGTCTTATCGGTGCTCATGTGCGGGCGCCCCTGAAGATGAAATCACAAAAAGAAAAAGGGCGTGACGGCGTTCGAAAACCGCCACGCCCCCTGAAGTCGACTTTGGGTGGTGTTATTTGATGTACTTGTTTTTGATATTCGTCAGCAGTTCGACCTCGTCCTCAAGCTGCTTCTGGTAATCGGCAGCCGACACCCATACTGGCTTGAAGCCGAAGGTTGCGCCGAACTTGGCGAACTCGGGGGCCATCGCCGCCTTCTTGGCGATTTCTTCCAGCTTGGCGACGATTTCGTCCGGCGTCGACTTCGGCACCACGATTCCGCGGGTGATCTGCACCGGCGGCAGGTCGATACCATAGTCTTTCAGCGTCTTCAGGTTCTGCGCCGGCTCGTAGTTGATGCCCGCCATCGATGCGGTGGCCGCCAGCGGACGGATAATGCCCGCCTTGATCTCGTTGATCATCACCGGCGAGTGGAACTGACCGATGTCGACTTCGTTGCCGATCATCGCCTTCTTCAGATCGGCACCGCCGGAAAACGGTACGATCTTGAAGTCGAGGCCGGTCGCGCCCTTGAGCGCGTGCGACAGCAGCGTGTGGGTCGACCCGGCCGTCCCCATAGAGAGTTGGCCCGGGTTGGCCTTGGCGGCGTCCAGGAAGTCCTGGAAGTCCTTGTACGGGCGCTTGGTGTTGGTGATGAACCACGTCGGCGTCGTGTAGACGCCGCCAACGGCCTTGAAGCTCGACACCTTGTAGGGCAGGGGCTTCATGGCCAGGTTCGACGTCAGGTCGAGCGAGCCGTTGAACAGCAACGTGTAGCCGTCACCCTTGGCCTTGGAAGCCTTGAGCGTGCCGGTCACGCTTTTCGCGCCGTTGATGTTGTCGATGATGACGGTGACGCCGGCGGCGTCCTCGAAACCTTTCTGATAGCCCCGCACGATGGTGTCGGTGCCGCCCCCGGCTTTCCACGGCAGAATCATGTGGATCGTGCTGTCCGGGTATTCGGCGTAGGCCGCGCTGCCGCTGACGGTGACGGCCGCCAGCGCAAACGCGCCCAGAAGTTTCGGTAGTCGCAGTCTGAGCTTCAACATGTTTACCTCCCTAGGGTTCGTTGTCTCCTCAGTCGTATGAAGCGGTGGTCAGGATTTCTTCCCTGCGTTGCTTTTGTGCCTGGAGGCTCTTCTGGATTTCCCGAAGAACCAGCAGCACGGTAATGGCGACAAGAACGATCCGCGGCCACGTGCCGACGAAAACCGACCAGTCGTTTCCGGCGATCACCATCGCGACGCGCGCGTTGTATTCGATAATCGGTCCCAGAATGACGCCGAGTACGACCGTCACCAGCGGGAACCGCCGCGTTTCCAGCACGTACCCGACGACGCCGAGGACCAGCGCGACGAGGACCGGGAACAGGGTGTTGGAAATCGCGTACGCGCCCACGCTCGCGAGAACGAGCACGAACGGGAACAGGAACGAGCGATCCTGGCGCAAGACCAGCACGAAGTATTTGATGGCACCAAGTGCCAGCAGGAACATGAAGATCGTCGCGATCAGCAATGCGGCCAGCAGCGCGTAGACCATGTCGCCCGACTGCTTCATCAGAAGCACCCCCGGCTCGATCCCATGCAGCACCAGCGCGCCCAGCATCACTGCCGTCGAGCCGTCGCCGGGCAGGCCCAGCGTCAGCATCGGGATCATGGTGCCGCCGGTGGTGGCGTTGTTGCAGGCTTCCGGCGTCAGGATGCCGTCCGGCTCCCCCTTGCCGAAGTTTTCCGGTGTCTTGGAGCGGTTCTTGGCGGTCGCATAGGCGAGCCAGGTCGCGCTTTCCGCGCCCACCCCCGGCACCGCGCCGATGAACACGCCATACGTGCCGCCGGTAACGATGGCCTGCCAGCGCTGGCGCAGCTCCTTGAAGCTCGGCATTTTCAGCGACACCTTGTCGGCGATCAGCTCGCTGGCGCGACCGACCATTTGCATATCGCTGAGAACGACGGCGATCCCGAAGA
>JAGLED010000045.1 GCA_023145215.1 Rhodospirillales bacterium
CCAGCCAATGCCACCACGCGGTGTAGATGACACCCGCCATCACCAGCAGCGTCACGGCCGTGATCAGAATACGTTTCGGGCTGGTGAACGGGCGTTCGACGACATGGTCGTCGATCTCGGTCATTTGCGGATCGGTCATATCCTTCAAGATAGGGCGTTGCCCCCGATCCGGGAAGGGCATAGCTTGCAGTCAATTCATAAAAGCCCCGGACATCCATGCCTGCATCGCCCGCCATTCGACGTTTCCTGTTACTTTCGGCCCCCATTGTCTTCGTGCTGCTGTGGTCGACGGGGTTTCTCGGCGCCAAGCTCGGCATGCCGCACGCCGAACCGTTTACCTTTCTTTTCGTCCGCTTCGGCGTGACGTCGGTGGGCTTCTTTATCCTGATCGCCGCAATGCGGGTGACTTTGCCCAGCGATCCGCGCGTCTGGCTGCACGCCGCCGTGGTCGGACTGCTGATGCATGGCGTCTATCTGGGCGGCGTGTTCTTCGCCGTCGATCACGGGACATCGGCCGGGATCTCGGCGTTGATCGTCGGTATGCAGCCGATCTTTACCGCCATCTTCGCGGGGCTGTTGTTGAATGAGCGCTTGAGCGCCCGGGCGTGGTTCGGGCTCGTGCTCGGGTTCTGCGGTGTGGTCCTCGTCGTTTGGCGCCAGGCCGGCGACAGCGGCGGCCTGCCCGGGGTCGTGGCGTGCGTGGCAGCGCTCGCGGCGGCGACGACCGGCGTGCTCTATCAAAAGCGCTTCGGCGGCAGTATCGATCTCAGGTTCGGCTCGGCGGTCCAGTTCGCCGCCGCGGCTGCTTTGATGCTGGCACTCGCCGTCCCCACCGAAACCATGGTCATCGACTGGAACGCGGAGAGCATCTTCGCCATGGCATGGCTGGTGATCGTGCTGTCGTTCGGGGCGGTGACGCTGCTTTACGTGCTGATCCGTCAGGGCGCCGCATCGAAGGTGTCGAGCCTGTTCTATCTCGTCCCGCCCGTGGTCGCGGTAGAGGGGTATCTGCTGTTCGGTGAAGTCATGAGCCCCGCCGCGCTTGCCGGGTTGGGCATTGCCGTGATCGGCGTCGCGCTGGTAACACGGGGGTGATGATGACGGAAAAACCGTTCACCCCGCCCACCGGCGCGTTCTGGGTCTTTGGCTACGGTTCGCTGATGTGGCATGCGAATTTCCCCTATGCCGAACGCCGACGGGCGATGCTTTACGGTTATCACCGCGCGCTCTGCGTCTATTCGTGGGTGTATCGGGGCACCGAACAAGACCCGGGCCTGGTGTTCGGTCTCGACCGCGGCGGCGCGGTCAGCGGCATGGCCTACCGGATCACCGACAAAAACGCCCGAGACGTTTATAAACACATTCATGAGCGCGAAATGGTGACGGCCGTCTATTGCCCGCGCTGGCTGAAACTGCGCCTGACCGACAAGACACCGGAAACCGTCACCGGCCTCGCCTTCGTCGCCAACGAAGCGAACCGGCAGTACGCCGGTAAACTATCCGAAGACGAAACCTTGCGCCTCGTCAATGCCGGCCACGGCACGTCCGGCCCATGCACCGAATATGTCCTCAACACCGCCGATCATTTACGTGAATGCGGGATCCGCGACCGGTCGCTGGAACGTCTGACGAAGAAATTGCGGGATTAAAAATACCGCGTCATTCCCGCGCACGCGGGAATCCAGAAATCAATCCCCGAGCGAGATCGAACCGTCGTCGGCGATCGGGAAGAAGGGGTTCCAGGCAACCTCCCACAGGTGTCCGTCCGGATCGGCGAAGTAGCCCGAATACCCGCCCCAGAACACGTCTTCCGCCTTCTTGATCAGCACCCCGCCGGCAGCAACGGCTTCGTCGAGCACGCGGTCGACCTCGTCCTTGTCGCGGCCGTTATAGGCCAGCGCGACACCGGAAAAGCCGGGCTTGCTGTCGTCCACCGTGGCATCCTCGGCAAGCGCCTTCCTGCCGTATAATCCGAGGATCATGCCCCCTGCCTGAAAGAACGTGACGTCGTCGTTGGACTGACCGGACGCCTGCCAACCGAGTTTTTCATAGAACCGGCGCGCCGCCTTAATGTCGGCAACACCCAATGTCACTAGCGAGATACGGGCATCCATCAGGTGTCCTTTCCTGTCATGCACCGTCGCGGCCCAGACCGCGCACTTTCTTGAGCCATTTTTCGCGATTCGGGGCGTCCGCGGCCTCGACCGAACCGAACAGGGTTTCGCGGATCGGCCCCAGCCCGACGAACTTGAGAATGTTCCGCTCCAGGCTCTTCAGGCTGTGCGCACCGTAAATCCAGCGGTATGCGAAGGCCGGCATCCCCATGGTGACGATGACGCGCGCCGACCGGCCCTTGAGTTTGGATTGAGGCCATCCCTTGCCGCCCGGCTCGAAGGCGAAATCCGGCCGGAACAGCTGTTCCAGAAATCCCTTCAGCAAGGCCGGTTGGGTGCCCAGCCAGAGCGGATAGATCAACACCAGATGTTCGGCCCAAAGGACGGCGTCCTGGGCATCGCGGATCGCGGGCGGTGGCGTCGCCTCCTTGAATTCCTGCGCCGAGCGGAGCAACGGAAATTCCAGCGACGCCACGTCGATCCGTCTTACATCGTGCCCGGCGTCACCGGCCCCCGTGACATAGGCACCGGCGAGCGCATGACAGAGCCGAGCCGGATCTGAATCGGGATGACCGTCAATGACGAGGATCTTCATAACCGCCCCCGGGTATCGGCCCTAGGCTCTCACCCGCACTTGGAATGACCGCAGGACATGCAGGTGTCGCAGCCTTCCTTGCGGATCAGCGTCGGCTGGAAGCATTTCGGGCACGACCGTCCCATCGCCGCCGGCTGCTCGGACGACCGTCCCGGCGTGTCGTCACCGGTGCCGGTGGCGACGAGTGAAACCACGTTGCCTTCAGTATCCGGGTCTTCGTTGAGCCTGCCGTCGGCCTTCAGGAAGCCGGTGTCGATCATGTGCCGCTCGATCACGTCGCCGATCGCCGCCAGCAAGGACGGCACGTAGCGCCGGCCCATCCACTGTCCGCCGCGCGGATCGAACACCGCCTTCAACTCGTCGACCACGAACGACACGTCGCCGCCGCGCCGGAACACCGCCGAGATCATGCGAGTCAGCGCCACCGTCCAGGCGAAGTGTTCGACGTTCTTGGAGTTGATGAAAATCTCGAACGGACGCACGCGGCCCTGATCGTCGAGAACATCGTTCAGCGTGATGTAGAGGGCATGGTCGCTGTCGGGCCAACGCACCTTGTAGGTCTTGCCCGGCAGTTCGCCCGGCCGGTCGAGCGGCCGGGTCATATAGACCACCGCGCCGCTGTCGCCCGCGTCTTTGGGGAGCGATTTCCTGACCGGTTGTTCGAACGGCAGTTCCGGCTCGGAAGCGGCTTCCTTTTTCTTCTTTTCGCCGGTCTCCAGCACCGCGCCGGTGACGTCGTTCGGGCGGTAGGTCGTGCAGCCCTTGCAGCCCAGTTCATAGGCCTGGACGTAGATGTCCTTGAAGTCTTCGAATGATGCGTCTTCGGGCACGTTGATGGTCTTGGAGATCGAACTGTCGATGTATTTCTGGACGGCCGCCTGCATCACCAGATGGTCTTCGGGCGCCAGCGATTGCGCATCGACGAAAGCACTGGTGAGATCGGCGTTCGCCCCCTTGAGACGCTTGTAAAGACGATAGGCGTAATCCGACACATCTTCCTCGCGGCGCGTGCCGTCCGGCATCAGGACATGGCGGCGGTAGGTGAAGCTGAACACCGGTTCCAACCCCGACGACACGTTGTCGGCGAAAAGGGAAATGGTTCCCGTCGGCGCGACGGACGTCAAAAGCGCGTTTCTTATCCCGTGCTCGGCGATGGCGTCTTTCACGTCCTCGTCGAGTTCGAAGATCGACTGGCCCTTGAGGTACTGTTCCTTGTCGAACAATGGGAACGCGCCTTTTTCCTGCGCGAGATCAACCGACGCCAGATAGGCGGCGCGTTGCAGGGCCTTCATCCATTTTTCGGTCAGCTGCACCGCGGCCCGCGAGCCGTAGCGTGCCCCGCACATGATCAGCGCATCGGCGAGCCCCGTAATCCCGAGACCGATACGGCGCTTGGCCTTGGCCTCATGCGCCTGCTGATCGAGCGGGAAGCCGGAGACGTCGACCACGTTGTCCATCATGCGGACCGCGGTCCGCGTCAGGTCGTCGAGGGCGTCCATATCCAGATCGGCATCCGCTTCGAACGGGTTGATCACCAATCGCGACAGGTTGATCGAGCCCAACAGGCACGCCCCATAGGGCGGCAGCGGCTGCTCGCCGCACGGGTTCGTCGCGTGGATGGTTTCGCAGTAATGCAGATTGTTGCGCTGGTTGATGCGGTCGATAAAGATCACGCCCGGCTCCGCGTATGCATACGTCGCATGCATGATCTTGTCCCACAGCTCGCGCGCGGCGATGGTGCGGAAAACGGTATCGTCGAATTTCAGGTTCCAGGGCGCGTCGTCCTTGACCGCCTGCATGAAGGCGTCGGTCACCAGTACCGACAGGTTGAACATGCGAAGCCGCCCGGGCTCACGCTTGGCCTCGATGAACGCCTCGATATCCGGATGGTCGCACCTGAGCGTCGCCATCATGGCGCCACGGCGCGATCCCGCCGACATAATGGTGCGGCACATGCTGTCCCACACATCCATGAACGTCAGCGGCCCGGATGCATCGGCGCCCACGCCCTTGACCGGCGCGCCCTTGGGCCGGAGGGTCGAGAAATCGTAGCCGATTCCCCCGCCCTGCTGCATGGTCAGCGCGGCCTCTTTCAGATTGTCGAAGATGCCCGCCATATCGTCGGGGATATCGCCCATGACGAAACAGTTGAACAGCGTGACCCGGCGCTCCGAGCCCGCCCCCGACAGAATGCGTCCGGCGGGCAGGAACTTGAAGCCGTCCATCGCGTCGAAAAAGCGCTCTTCCCAGTGCTCGGGGTCTTTCTCGTTCACCGCCAACGCGCGCGCGACGCGCCGCCAGGTATCGCTGACGGCCTTGTCTTTGGGCCGCCCCTCGGCATCCTTCAGACGATATTTCATGTCCCAGATCTGCTGGGAGATCGGTGCGATTTCGGTCATGGCACTTCGGTTCTTCACTGGCCGGCGCGGGGCTGGCGGGTTGCGGGCGGCGCCGAAGCGCAATTTTTCAAGGCCCGCACCTTAGGGTATTTCGACGTTTCGCTTCAAGCGAATGTTCTTGAAATGTTTCCACTGATTTTACCAGATTAATCCCCGGGCGCAATCGGCAAAAAGTCTTCTATTACAGTATATAAGCGGGTTATCCCCGGGTTTCACGGGGTGATCACCGGTTTTTTCCCCGTCTCCTGGACGGCGCTTTCCAGAAGCTTGCCCGTGGCGGCCTCGATGCGCTGCTCCAGAATTTTCATAAACGCTTTGCGATCCATGCCCGGCTCGATCGGCTCCAGGAACTCCAGCGTGATCGTGCCGGGTTGAATCTCGAACTCACGCCGCCCCCAGTAACTGCCCGAATTCAAGGCCACCGGCATGACGACGGCGTCGTCGGGCAGTTGCTGATAGATTGCCGCGACCCCCGGATGATAGCGGTGCGTCACACCCGGCGCGGTCCGCGTCCCTTCGGGGAAGATGATCACCTGGCGGCCGTGTTTCAGGCGGTCGACGCATTGCACCACCATCTCCTTGAGCGCCTTAGCCCCGGCGTTCCGGTCGACGGCGATGTGCTGGCATTTTTTCGCGTACCAGCCCCAGAACGGAATTTGCGTCAGTTCTTTCTTCAAGACGTACTGCGGCTCGTCCAGCAACAGGTAGAAGATGAACGTGTCATAGATCGACTGGTGCTTTGACGCGACCAACACCGGCCCTTTCGGCAGCTTTTCCCGGCCTATGAACGTGACCTTCATGCCGCCCAGGATTCGCATGGCGCCGACGAGAACCCGCGACCAAACGCGCAGCGCATATTTGATCACGTCCCTCGGGAACGGCAGGAACACCCAGAAACTGACCAGCAGGAACGTCAGCCACGAAAAGAAGAATCCATGAAACAGCACCGAACGCAGCCAGGTCATGTCGCCGCCCCCGGCGCATGGGCCTGATTGCCGGCAGGCGAGCCGCCCAAATCGAGCACCTTGACCCGGTGACGCAGCCACGCCACCAGATACTTGTTATATTCCGAAACCATCAGCGCCATCGTGCCCGGCCATGCCCACCAGTATTCCTGTTTCACGTGCTCGGGGAACACCGGATGCGGCTCGATGCGGATATTGGGCATCGCGTTTCCGAATTCAAGCAGGCTGCGCGGCATGTGATAGGCCGCCGTCACCAATCGTAACGAGGTAAACCCCTGGCCCTGCATCCAGAGCCGGGTCTCGAGGGCGTTCTCGATAGTATCGACGGCGTTGCCGATGCTGATCCGGTTTTCGACATCGTCCGGACGCTGCTTGAGGATCGCCAGCAGTTGCGTCACGTCGACGCCCCGGTAGACACCGGAAACGAACAGCTGTTCCGCCTGGCCCGCGAGCAGAAGATCGAGACCTGCGCGCAATCGTCCCGATCCCCCGGTCAGCACGACGATGGCGTCGGTCTTTTCGGTCGACGCCGAACCGCGCGACGGCACCATGGCCGCGAAACCGATCAGCCCGGCCACCCAAGCGCCGATCACGAGCAACGAGAAAAACACAATCGTCCTGAACCAGGGCGAACGCCGCCCCCGCGAGCGCTGGCGCATGTCAGAGCATCCTCCCCAGCGAGCGTAGAACGGTGGAACGCGCCGTCGTCATGGCGAGGAACGCAACGCCGAGAGGGATCGCGGCGAAGATGATCCACTCGAGGGGGCCGAATGTGAGATCCGGAAGCGCTGCGTCCTCGAGACTCTTCGCCAGATAGCCGACCGCCATCAGCGCCGGCAGGCCGAGGATCAGGCCGATAATCCCGCCCTTGAGGCCCAACATCATCGCCCGTCCCGCGAATTGTCCGGCGATGTAGCTGTCCTGCGCGCCGATCAGGTGCAGAACTTCGATCGCCTCCTTGTGAACGGCAAGACCTGTCCTGGTCGTGAAGACCACGGTCCCCACGGTCGCAAGCGCAATGAAGACGAGGATCGCGATTGCGATCAGTTCAACCGTCCGGATCAGATTGACGAGGCGCTGCAGCCAGACCCGGTGATCGTCTACGGTCGCTTCGGGGACGCGCAATTGCAGTTGCCGGGTGAAACCCTTCATGTCGAACGATGCTTCGTCGGCAAGCCCGACGTCGATCAGTTTGGGCAGCGGCAGATCGCCGGCCTTGGCGTCGGGTCCGAGCCAGGGTTCCAGCAGCGCCATCATCCGGTCTTCCTCGATCACGAGGTAGCGCTCGACCCCGGCCTGGGCCGCGATGACGTTCAACACTTCCTGAAGATTGTTCTGATCCTTCAACGGGTCCTCGGTCGCGGCGATCTGCACGGTCAACGTCCCGCCGATGCCCTGGTCCCAGCGCGACGCGGTCGCGTTGAGGACGAGAATGCCGCCGATGGCGAGCACCGCCAGAAAAACCATGAACGCAATCAGCCACGGCAGGAAGCGGCTGTGCGCATCCTTGTCCAGCGGCAGGTCGGAACGCTTGACGCCGAGCATCAGAGGAAGTTCTCGATGCCGGGCGGATCGGCATCCTGCTCGTCGGTTTCGCCGCGCCGGCGTTCGCGCCGGGCGCGTGCCTGCGCCCTCGCCTGCTGCTCGGCCGATTCGCGCGATTCGCGCCATTCCCGTGCCGCCGACTTGTTGCCGCTCCCGGCCACGGTCGCCAGCGTGCCCGCGTCGAGGCGCAGGATCGGGTACCCCAGACCGTCAACCAAAGCCATATTGTGCGTGGCGACGACGATGGTGGTGCCGAGCCTGTTCAGTTCCTCGAACAGGTGCATGAGCCTGAGCGCCATACGGTCGTCGACGTTGCCGGTCGGTTCGTCGGCGAGAAGAAGCTTGGGCCGGGCGATCACCGCGCGGGCGATCGAGACGCGCTGCTGCTGTCCGCCGGACAGGGTCGGCGGGCGCGACTTCATATGATCCTTGAGGCCGACCCACTCCAGAAGTTCGGTAACGTGGCGATTGACGTCCGCTTCCTTGATCCCGGCGACACGCAAGGGCAATGCCACGTTGTCGAACGCGGACAGATGCTCCAGCAGCCTAAACTCCTGAAAAACCACGCCGATTTGGCGCCGAAGCGCGGGGAGCTGAGGCCTGGGCGTGGTCGCGATGTCGGCCCCGAACAAAGAGATCAGGCCCCTGGACGGCTTCAACGCCAGATAGAGAAGTTTCAGAAGCGAGGATTTACCGGCACCCGATTCGCCGACCAGAAAGTGGAACGAGCCGGATTCCAGCGAGAACGTCACGTCGCGCAATACCTCGGGGCCGAGGCCATAGCGCAGGCCGACGTTTTCAAATCGAGCGATGTTCCCTTTTGACAATCCCGGCACCTGCGGTTCTTGAGACGGATGGAACGCCGCCGGGCAGGGCCCGGCGCTCGCGCATAGCTACAGACAATGCCATGCGGGCACGCCTTCCGTCCAGCGTCGGCGGCACCGCAAGCTACGAACGCGAAGCGTGCGTTCGCTTGCGCCCGGAATCGCGAGCGCCTATAAACGTTGAAGTCATAACTGGCCGGTTGCGTATGTTTATTTCCTGCCCGAACTGCTCGACGCGCTACAACGTCTCCGCCGCCCAGTTGGGGGGCGGCAAATCCGTCAAGTGTTCGAACTGCGGCAATACCTGGCACCAGCAGCCGGTTGCCGATCCGCCGCCGCCCGCCATGCCGAGAGGCGGACAGCACCAGCAGTACGCGCAACCGCAACAACCCTATCCCTACCCGCCGCAGGGGCAGCCGGGCTACCCGCCCCCGCCGCCGGGCTATCCGCCTTATCCATACCCGCCGCAGGGCGCGCCGGGTTATCCGCCGCCGGGCTACCCGCCGCAGGCCGAACAGCCCGCGCCGGCACCGGCTCCCGCGCCGCCGCCCCCTCCGCCGCCGCCGCCGCCCGAACCGGTCGACGAGGAAGGAGATACGGCACTGCCGGATATGGACGATCTCACCGACGACGATCCGATGGCGGCCTTCGCCGTCGACGACGAGTCGGAAGATGACGAGGACGAGCTCTCTTCTGAAGATATCGAAGCGATGTTCGGCGACGACGACGATGACGACGGCGCGCCGCTCGGCTCGATGGTCGAAGCCCCCGCCGACGATGACGAAGAAGAAGACGAGGACATCGACGACCTCGACGATCTCGAGGAGCCGGAACCGATTCCGCAGGTGTTCACCGCCGAAGAGACCGGCGACGACGAATACGAGGACGACGACGAGGACGAAGAAGAGGACGCGGGCGCCGGCAAGGGCTCGATCATGAAGATCGTGCTGGCTGCAGTGCTGGCGATCTTCGTCGGGCTTATCGCGGCGGCGATCTTCCTGAAAGACATGGTGGTCGAATTCGTCCCCGCGGCGGAAGGCGTCTACTCGATGATCGGTCTCGGCGACGATGCGCTCGGCGCCGGGCTTTCGATCAACGACGTCAAAAGCACGCGCGAGAGCATCGCGGGCAAGGACGTGCTGGTGGTCAGGGGTGTGATCGTCAACGTGTCGGACAGTGAGCGGCCGGTGCCGATGCTGGAACTCCGGCTTTCCGACCTCGACGGCAAGCTGGTGCAATCCGCGAACACCGCGCCCTTGAAGAAGCAGCTGACCGCCGGCGATCAGATCGGTTTCAAGATCCAGGTCGAAGACCCGTCACCGCTGGCCCGCAGGCTCGAAGTCACGTTCATCGAACGCGGCGGCGACGGCGCACCGAACGCGGCGCAGTAGGCTCTCAAACTTTCTTTGGGGTAGCCCCTCATCCTGTCCTTCTCCCAAGGGAGAAGGAACGTACGTTTATACTTCCCTCTCCCCAGGGAGAGGGTGGCGCTTGCCCCGGGCTTGTTCGGGACGGGCGCCGGGTGAGGGGCCCTTGTTCGCGGGAAGCGTTCAGAAAATATCCAAGAGCCGGTCGATGTAATCGAGTTCGATCTGCGGGCGGTTGCGCTCACCCGCGCGGCGGCGGAGTTCGTCGAGGATTTCCCGGGCGCGCCGCATCTCCGTACGGTTGGGCACGGTGACGTCCGAATCCTCGACCGCCGCACCCTGACCGTTCTCGTTGGTGTTGCGCCGGCCGAACGGGTCGAACTGCCCTTCCCGCCCCGGCATTGAGCGCGTGCCGCTGGTCACGCCGAGTTGCTGGCCGAACTGTTGCGCCAGCATCTGCGACATCTGGTTGGTGGCGTTCCTGAGCTCTTCCAATGCCTGCGTCTGGTTGCGCGCGGAATCGGAAAGCTCACCCTTGCCGAGATTGCGGCCCGACTGGTCCATCTGCTGTTCCGCGCGGCCGAGATTTTCGGGAATCTGGCCCATTAGCTCGTCCATCTGCATCATCAATTCGCCGAGGCGTTTCCTGAGCGCGTTCTGCTGTTCCTGCGTCGGCGCGCCCTGCTCGCCGGCCTGCTGGCCGTTCTCACCCTGCTGACCTTGCTGACCTTGCTGGCCTTGTTGACCTTGCTGCCCCTGTTGTTGACCCTGCTGCTGGCCCTGGCGCTGCTGCTGCCCCATCTGTCCCTGATTGCCCAGTTGCGGCGGACGCTGGGTCTGACGGCGCAGGCCTTCCTGGAACGTGCGGTCGAGGAGGTCCTGCTGGTCCTGGGTCAGCGAACGTAGCCCGTCCATCAGCTTCTTAGCTTCCGCCATGGCCGGGTTCGACTGCTGCATCTTGAGGCCCTGACGAAGCTGCTCCAGCATCTGCTGCATTTGCGCCAGCATTTGTTCGGCGGCCTCGCGGTTACCGGTCTGCGCCAGTTCCTTAATCTTATCCAGCATCTCCTGGATGTCCTGGGTCTGCATCTGCGACTGGTCCGGCATCTGCGGCAGTTCGTCGAGACCCATTTCCTGCAAGCGGTCGACAAGCGCCTGCATGTAGCGGTCCATCGCTTCCTGCAGCTCGCGCATGACCTTGTCGAGTTCTTCGCCCAGCTTGCCGTCGCGGAGCGCCTGCATCGCCTCTTCTTGGAGACGCATCAGGTCAGCTTCCGCGAGGGCGAATTCGCCATCTTCGATTCTCAGCGCGGTCTCCCATAAAAGCCGCTGCACGCCCGGCACCACGCCCGTGCCGTCGGCGTAGCCGAGCCGGTTGGCCGCCGCACGGATCGCCAGGAACGCCACCGTGTCGTCGAAGAAACGTTTCGGATAGAGCGACAGTTCGAGCAGATTGTTGGCGATGATTTCCATCATCTCGCGGTCGGCGTCGTTGAGAATCTTTCGTGCCTCGGCAAGTTCGCGCGCGACCGGATGATTGAAGATGCGCTCGGGCAACACGACCTCGACCCCGTCGGTTTCGGTCACTTGCCCGGCCGTATCTTCGGCGATCAGCTTCACCTGCACCGGCAGCCCGGCCCACGGATGCGCCGAGAAATCGCGGAGATGCGTCGCCTTGATGTCGCGGCGGTCGCCGGACAACGGCACCTCGACGCGGATTTCATCCTCGCCGCCCGGCACCGGCCTGCCGTTCGGACGGCGGATCGTCATTTCGATCAGCTTGATCCCGTAATCGTCGGAGGCGAGATAGACCACCTGTAGCTGGGTGTCGCGCTGGCGCGATGGCGCCTGTTCGAATTCGATCACCGGGGGCGTATCGCCGGCGACCACGACCGGCCATTCGGCGAGGGTGTCGCTGCCGATCCCGAGATTGAGGGTCCCCGCCCCGGTCGCCGCCGCGTCGACCGACAACTCCAGCTTATAAGACGTGCTCGATGTATCGCCCAGCTGGGCCAGCGGGAAGCGGTCCTTTCCCAGACCCAACGTCGGCGCCGCCGGGGCGTCGGTGGCGTGTACCAGTATCTGCGATCCCACGGGAACGATCAGCGTCGGGCGTGCCCCCGCACCGGGCGCCACCGCATCCGCGTCCGCCGTGTCTGTTTTTTCAGGGGCGCGCCCGATCCCGTTGACGACGGTCGGCGCTAACCCGGTGTAGGCAGGCGGCGTGATCCACATGTCCATCGAGATGGCGGCCGACCCGCCACTCCCGCCGATCGGGTTAAGCGCCCGGAGCAATCGTTCGACCGGCTCCGCCCCGCCCATCAGAACACCGACAAAAAGAACGAGGACCGGGATGAACCGGAGCCCGAGCCGGTCGATCCCGGCGACACCCGGCCTGGGCGAGGGATAGGTCAGGTTTTCGGTCTGTTTCAGGGCGCGGTCGATGTGCGTCTGCCACAGGATACGCCCGTCGGCGGACAGCTTTTCCTGCGCCGGACGATCGAACAACGCCGTCAACGGCCTGTGTTTCAGGCCCGACGCAGCCTCGACCCGGCGCGCGGCCTCGGCCCCCGAAACCGGGCCGCAAGCGGCATAGATGCCTTTGACGGAAAAACCGAACAACACCGCGATCAAGGCAAGAATGATGCCATGCAATGCATCGGGAAGCGCGGGCAATACGTCGGTCAGCGCGACGCCGACAAACAGGATGATGACGGCAACAGGTGCCCAGAGTACACGCCAAAGACGTTCCCAGCGAATTGTCAGCACCGCGGCCTGCAGCGCGTTCGACAATCGGGAGACGCCGTCCTGCGTCTTCTCGGGGGCTTCCGTCATCCACTGGCCTCCCTGGGCATGTCGCCCGGCAAGGGTGCGGCGAGCCATTCCGGCACGCGTTCACGGTCCATCACGCTTTCGATCCTGAGCCGTTCGGCGACGACGGCATAGTCGGCGCCGTTGACCAGCACTTCGGGGATCAGGTCGCGGCCGTTGTATGTCGACGACATCACCGCACCGTAGGCGCCCGCGGAACGGAACGCGACAAGCGCGCCCGCTTCGACGGCCGGCATCAGGCGTTCCCGGGCGAAGGTATCGCCGGATTCGCAGATCGGCCCGACGATATCGACCGGCGCCATGTTGTCGCCGGGGTGCGGTTCATTCACCGGGATCACCGTATGGTGGGCATCGTACATGGCGGGCCGGATCAGGTCGTTCATGGCGGCGTCCAGGATCAGGAACGAGCGGTCGACGCCCTTTTTCAGATAGACGACGCTGCTGACCAGAATGCCCGCATTGCCGCAGATCATGCGGCCGGGTTCGAACGCCAGCTTGCAGCCGATCCCGTCCATGACCTCCTTGACCATGCGTCCATATTCCGCCGGGCTCGGCGGGTTTTCGGCGTCATAAGGGATGCCCAGCCCACCGCCGAGGTCGACGACGCGGATGTCATGGCCCTGTCCGCGCAACGTTTCGACCAGGCCACGTACTTTCGTATAGGCCGCCCGGTAAGGGGTGAGGTCGGTCAACTGCGAGCCGATATGGACGGCAACGCCGACAACGTCGATACCCGGCAGCTTGGCGGCTTCGGCAAACACGCTTTCGGCCTGTTCCCAGGCGATGCCGAACTTGTTCTCGCTCAACCCCGTCGTGATCTTCTTGTGGGTTTTCGCATCCACGTCCGGATTGACCCGGATCGCGATCGGCGCGGTGACACCCATCGACGCGGCGATTTCGGAAAGACTGTGCAGTTCCGGTTGTGATTCGACGTTGATCTGGTGCACGCCCGCGGCCAGCGCGGCCTTCAGTTCGCCGGCGGTCTTGCCGACACCGGAAAACACGATCTTGGAGGCCGGAATACCCGCCGCGATGGCGCGCTGCATCTCGCCCGCGGACACGATGTCCGCCCCCGCGCCAAGCTGCGCCAGCGTCGCCAGAACGCCGATATTCCCGTTTGCCTTGACCGCGAAATAGACCTGGTGATCGGTCCCCGCGAGAGCCTCGTCGAACACCGTATAGTGGCGCGTCAGCGTCGCCGTGGAATAGCAATAGAACGGTGTGCCCACGGCATCCGCGATATCGGCGACGCGAACGTCCTCGGCGTACAGTTCACCGTTCCGGTAGTTGAAATGATCCACGTCCGCTCCTTGCCGTCAAAACCCAGGCGCTGCCGCCCGGGCACCTATTTCGATTGAATGTCCGTCGCCGCGGGCGGCGGCGTATAAACATCCGAGCTCGGATCGCGGCGGCGCGTATCGGTCGTCGTGCCCACCGGTGCCGGACGGGCACGGGGCGCCGAAACCGCATCGGCTGACGGCGCCGGATACGTGCGCGGATACGTGCCGCCCTCCGGGAACTTCGGCGGCGATTTCACGCCGCACCCGGAAACGACCGCGGCCAGCAACAGGACCAGCGGCCAACGCCTGATCAACTCGCTCATTTTCATCACATCATACTAGTCGCCAACCCTTTCAAGGGTCCAGACACATTCGCGGGAGCATCGTCTCTAAACGACTGCGCCACGGACGAAAAAAGCCGGCGGTGTAAACCGCCGGCCGGGTTTTTCGCACGGCCTGGGGTGGCCGCGAAAGGATCGATGGGTCACGAGGATCCGCTGAGCTCGCGCTCGGCGTTGTTCCAGGCCTCGGACATGTCGTTATAGGCGTCCGAAAAACCGTCCTTCACGTCGTCCCACGCATCCTTGCTGCTGTCCTTCAGATCGTCGAACCAGCCAGCGACCTTGGCCCGCTGTTCACGAAGGGCCGCCATGGCGTTCTTCGATTTTTCGCGGGTCGCCTCGCTCATGCTATCCCAGTTCTCGTCGATCCGGGTCTGCAGTTCGACCATCCGGTCGTCGATCTCGTCGAGGGCATCCTCGACCGCGTCGACGGCTTCTTCCTTCTGTTCGACGCTATACTCCTTGAGCGACGTCAGAAGTTCGGAGGTGTCCTGCTTGATTTGCTCGACGCTGTAATCCTGACTGTCGGCCATCGCATGGTGGACCGGCTGTGCGGCCAGAAGAAGTGCGGCGGCAGCGGCGTAAATAGGTAAACGGAAAGTCATTATCGGTCTCCTGTCATTATGAGTCGGATGTATGAAATCGGGCGTGGCCACGCGGGACGGTCACGCTTTGGAAAAATTCAGGGGGCGATCAGTTAAACCGGGACTGCGCCGAACGGAGCGCCTGACCGAGTTGGTTGCTGGCCGACTCGATCCCGGTCTTGAGGTCTTCCCAAGCGCCTTCGCTGGCGTCCGAGAGTTCGTCCAGCTTCTCGCGGGCTTGGTTCTTCTTGTCACGCAGGTCGTCGATCTCGCGGTTGAGCGCGATCTGCGCATCGGCGTCGGCCTTGTCGGCCTTGGCGCGCAGCTTGTCGATCTCGGCGGACCATTCGTCCAACTGCGCCTGAACTTTTTGCTGATATGCCTGTTTGTTACTCATTGAATATTCCTCGCTGCTTAAAATTGTTTGTACTCAACCACCTAGGTAGCCGAGCACGAATTGCAAACGCATGCGGGAATAACGCCAGATCGTTAGGAACAGAACCGGAACGTCATCATGATTCAAGAATGAGGCGTGTTCGGACGCAATAATGTTACTGAGCGCAACGCGCCGAAAAACGGCCGGTCAGAGCCAGCGTGCGCGCGCGTCCTGCACCTGGCGGGCGACGTTTTCGGGCGCCGTGCCGCCGAAGCTCCGCCGGCTGGCGACCGAGTTGTCGACGCCCAGCACCCCGAACACATCCTCGGTAATGCCTTTCTCGATGGAACGCATGTCGTCGAGGGAGAGATCTTCGAGACCGCAGCCCTTTTGCTCCGCCATCTTGACCAATGCGCCGGTGACGTGGTGGGCGTCCCGGAACGGCATGGCGAGCGTTCTCACCAGCCAGTCGGCGAGGTCGGTCGCGGTCGAGAAGCCCTTTCCGGCATCGGCCTTCATCCGCGCCGCATTAAACACCGCGCCTTCGATCATGCCGGTCATGGCGGCCAGCGACAGCGCCATGGTGTCGGCGACTTCGAACACCGGCTCCTTGTCGTCCTGCATGTCCTTGCCGTAGGTCATCGGCAGACCCTTCATGACGATCATCAGCGCGTTCAGCATACCGATCACGCGGCCCGCCTTGGCGCGCACCAGTTCGGCGGCGTCCGGGTTGCGTTTCTGCGGCATGATCGAACTGCCGGTCGAGAACTCGTCCGACAACCTGACGTAACCGAACTGGTCCGAACACCAGAGCACGATCTCTTCGGCAAGGCGGGAAAGATGCACGGCCGCAATCGACGCCGCGCTCATATATTCCATCGCGAAGTCCCGGTCCGACACCGCATCCAACGAGTTGGCCGCGGGCCTGTCGAAGCCGAGCGCCTTCGCCGTCTTTTCCCGGTCGATCGGAAACGACGTCCCGGCAAGCGCGGCGGCGCCCAGGGGGCTTTCATTCATCCGCGCACGCGCGTCTTTCACCCGGGAACGGTCGCGGCCCAGCATCTCGACATAGGCCAGCAGATGATGGCCGAGGGTCACGGGCTGTGCCGTCTGCATGTGGGTGAACCCCGGCATTACCGACGCCGCGTGTTTTTCCGCCTGGTCGATCAGCGCTTTCTGCAAAGCCTTGATGTCGCGGTCCATCCCGTCGAGCGCGTCGCGCACCCATAGTTTGAGGTCCGTCGCGACCTGGTCGTTTCGGGACCGCGCCGTGTGCAGACGTCCCGCCGCATCGCCGATCAATTCCCGCAACCGCGATTCCACGTTCATGTGGATGTCTTCCAGCGCGGCCTTGAACTCGAAGCTCCCGCTTTCGATCTCGGATTTGATGTCGTCGAGGCCCTTGATGATCGCCGCCGCGTCGTCACCCGAGATAATCCCCTGGTCGGCCAGCATCTGCGCGTGCGCCTTCGAGCCCTGAATATCCTGCGCATAGAGCTTTTGATCGAAGCCGATGGACGCATTGATGGCTTCCATGACCGCCGACGGCCCCGCCGAAAAACGGCCGCCCCACATGGCGCTCGTGCCCTGTGCGTTATCCGGCTTTTTCACGTTCTTTTTCTCGGTCATGGCATTCCTGCCTTCATCGTCCTAAATATGTCTGAAGCTCTTATACGAGGATATCCGATGAAAGACGGGCTTTTCTGCCGCCACCTCAGACGAACGATCCCCGCGCTCGCGCTTGTCGGCGTGTTTTCCCTTATATCTCCTGCGCTTGCAAGCGAACATCAAGAACGCTGCGCAGCCGAGGGCCCGGCGTTCAAGGCGCTCACGGTCAACGAGACGGCAACCGTCCCGCCCGAGGTTCCGTTCTCGACCGCCGACGGCGGCACGAAGACACTGGCCGAGTTCGCCGGGCGCGGCGTCGTCGTCAACTTCTGGGCGACATGGTGCGCACCGTGCGTCCGCGAAATGCCGGAACTGGATCACATCAAGGAAGAGCTTGCGCCCGCCGGGATCGACGTCATCGCCGTCTCGATGGACCGCGGTGGCCACAAGGCGGTCGGCGAGTTCTACAAGCGTCTCGAGATCAAGAACCTGGAATCCCTCGTCGCCACTGCCAAGGATGGCAGCACGCTCAAAATCCGCGGCCTGCCGACGACGTTGCTGATCGATCCGAAGGGCCGCGAGGTCGCCCGCATCGTCGGGCTGTTCAAATACCAAACCCCCGAGAGCGTCGCTTTCCTGAAGCGCTGCATCGGGCCGGAGGGATCATGAGCGGAACCATGAACCGGCGCCTCGTCATCATGTTCGGTGTCATCGCTATCGGTATCGGCGGGCTGTCCGGCTGTACGAAGCGGAACGCCAACGTCAACTGGCAGCACCCGACCCTTCCCAAGGAAGAGTGGGCCGCCGATTTCGGCGAGTGCCGGCGCTATGCCCGGCGCGAGATGGAACGCGAGGCCGGGCTGCCGGCAATGGGCGCCCCCACCGACAACATCGGCGGCGGCACGTCGAGCTTCAATTCATCGATGAACAAGTACCACCTGCAGAAATATCAGGACAAAGCCTTCGCCGACTGCATGCGCAGGCTCGGTTACGTGCCGATTTCGAAGTAGCGCCATATTTCCCCGCTTTGCCGGTATTCCACCATCCAACCTCTTCCCTCGTCCTGAACTTGATTCAGGACCCATAACCGCCGTGCCGGGACTCCATGAATCCCAAATAAAGTTTGGGATGACGGTGTGATTAAGAAAAAAGACCTCAAGCGGATAGGCTTTATCAAATATTACGGCCGTCAGCCCGGCGCAGGCCGGGGTCCAGAGCCGGGGAGTCCGGTTTCCGACATTAAAAGGGCCCGAGTCGCCTTGGATTCCGGCGTCCGCCGGAATGACGGCGTTAAGTGGCAAACAAAGAAAAACGGCGGCTCCGGGAGGGGGAGCCGCCGTTAGGATCGTCGCTCGGTCTGGGAGGAAACCTGTCGGACGATATATTGTCTTGAGCGGTTACGCCGCGAGTGGCAGTTCCGGCTGACGGTGGTCGGCGTCGTCGACGGCCGGCTGGATCACGGTCACTTCCGCCGTCGGCTGGGCAAAGGTGCCTTCGGCCAGCGCCTTGCTGATCGACGGAATCTGCGACCGTTCGATGCCGATGTCGGCAAGCACGGCGTCCGAGAGACCGTTCAGCGAACGGGCGGTGCGGCGCGCGCGGAAAACCTTCTTGAGCGGCTTGAACATCGCCTGCAGCATTTCGCTGACGGCGGCGGCGCGCATTTCCCGCGCCCGCAGGAGTACAGCGTGCACGTCTTCGTCGGTGACGGTCCGGTTCATTTCGAAAAGCGGCAAACCGGCGGTCGCGGTATCAATCTTGGTCATCTTACCTGTTCCTTCGTTCTGGAAGATCAGGCCGGCGCAGCTCTGTCCGCGTCGCCCTTGTTTCTGAGATCGATATACGACCGATGCTGCACTGCAAAAAGCGCCTTTTTTGCGCACCAGCCATGCTTTTTACGCATGCCAAACGTGTGATTTGCATCACAAGCTATGCAAAATGAGATAACGCTTGCGTCGCCCCCTGAAGCCCCCTAGCCTTCCCGCGCTATGACCGACAGACGCGAGCTCGATCGTGATCTTGACCGCCTGCTGCGCGACAGCGGGGCACGTGTCGATATGGTAAGCGCCCGTGAAATTCTGCGGGGCGTTCTTGCCTCTCCAGCCGCCGGCGACGACAACGCCTGGATATCCCTGATCGCACCCGACGCCGATGACGAAGTCATCGACGCGCTTCGCGACCTGAACGAGCGAATTCGCACGACGTTACTGGATGACGGCCTCGCGCGCCGCACCACCGATCCCGAACGCTTGGCCGAGCTTCGCAAGGAACTCAAACGCCGCGATCTCGACGCCTTCATCGTGCCCAAGGCCGATGAACACCAGGGCGAATTCGTCGCCAAGCGATCCGAGCGCCTGCAGTGGTTGACCGCGTTCTCCGGTTCCGCCGGCACCTGCGCCGTGATGGCGCGAAAAGCCGCCATTTTCGTCGACGGCCGCTATACCTTGCAGGTCAAAAAACAGGTCAGCTCGAAACTGTTCGAAGCGCATCATGCCGCCGACAAGGATATCCGGACCTGGCTTTCCGAGAATCTCTCGCACGGCATGCGCCTCGGCTTCGATCCATGGCTGATCACCGACAATGAGCGCAACCGGCTGGAGACCCTCTGCACGCACGCTGGCGCCTATCTGGTCGCACAACCGGACAATCCCGTCGACGCAGTGTGGCACGGCCAACCGCCCGCCCCGATCACACCCATGGTGGCGCATGCGCAGAAGTACGCGGGCGAAACCTCAGCCAAAAAACGCAAGCGCCTCATCGACATGATGAACGACGCGGGCCTCGAATCCGTCGTGTTCAGCGCGCCGGACGCCATCGCCTGGCTGTTGAACATCCGGGGGCAGGACGTTCCGTGCACGCCCGTCTCGCTCGCCTTCGCCGTCGTGCACGCGCAGGGCGGCATCGAACTCTTTACCGATCCCCGCAAGATGAGCCCAGGGCTCGAAAGTCACTTCGGCCCCGAGGTGGTGGTGATGGAGACCGAGGCGCTGGCCGATGAACTGGCGCACATCGGCAGCCGTGGGCTTAAGGTGGGTGTCGATCTGATGCAGGCGCCGGCAAAGATCGCGATGACGCTCAGAACTGCGGGTGCCGAGATCGTCGACACCCGGGACCCGACCCTTCAGATGAAGGCCGTCAAGAACAAGACCGAACGCGACGGCATGCGGAACGCGCACCTGCGCGACGGCATCGCGCTCGCCAACTTTCTCTGCTGGCTTGAAAAGTCCGCCGGCCGCGGCAAGACGACCGAATGGGATGTCGGCCTGAAAATCGACGGCTTGCGCGAAGAGCTCGACCTGCACCGGGGGCCGAGTTTCCAGACCATCGCCGGATACGGCGCCAACGGTGCCATTGTGCATTACCGGGCGTCCGAGAAATCGTCGGCGAAACTGAAGAAGGGCTCGCTCCTGCTGGTCGACAGCGGCGGCCAGTTCCTCGACGGCACCACGGACGTGACCCGCACGGTCGCGATCGGCAAGCCGACCCAGGAAATGAAGGACCGCTACACCCGGGTCCTCAAGGGCCACCTCGCGCTGGCGCGCGCAAGGTTTCCCGAAGGCACGACAGGTGGCCAGCTTGATACGCTGGCCCGCAAACCGCTTTGGGACATCGGCCTCGATTACGAACACGGCACCGGCCACGGGGTCGGCAGCTACCTGGGTGTGCACGAAGGCCCGCAGCGGATTTCGAAGGCCCCCAGCACCGTCGCGCTGGAGCCCGGCATGGTCGTGTCCAATGAGCCCGGCTACTACAAATCCGGCGGTTACGGCATCCGCATCGAAAACCTGGTGATGGTGACGACGGCCAAAGCCGAAAAAGGTTGGGAACGAAAACTGCTCGGCTTCGAAACGCTCACCTGCGCGCCTTACGATCTCAACCTGATCGAGCCGAAACTGCTGAACCGCGACGAGATCGAATGGATCAACGGCTATCACGCCTGGGTCAAAAAATCCCTCGAGAAGAAACTCGACAAGACCGTGAAGGCGTGGCTCCAGAAGGCGACTAAGCCGCTCAAGTTGCCGCGCGTCTGAACCGCTTTGCCGAAAATCCGGTTCGGTCTAAAATTTCCGAAACCCGGAATGGAGGCGATCATGGACAACGGCGATCTGGTTCTCGACCTTCTGGCCTGGCTGAAACCGGCTCCCAAACCCTACCCCGATGTCATGGATGCGTGGCGCACGTCGTGCCCCAGGCTGACCGTCTGGGAAGATTCCGTCGACGCGGGTTTCGTCGAAAAGCGGATTTCGCGCGACGGCGTCATGGTGGCGATCACCGATAAGGGACGGCGTCATCTTTCAGCGCAAAGACCGGATGCGGCTTAAACGTCGACGTAACAACAAATCGTCATCCCAAACTTGATTTGGGATCCATCCTAGGCGTACCGCCCGCTGCGCGAACGAGACGGCCTTTCAGGCCTCCTCAGGATGAAGACGGAATAACCTGATGCTGAGGCGATCAGCGTTTCGAAGCATGACCTGGGTCCTGAATCAAGTTCAGGACGACGATTTTCCTTACCCCAGCCAGCCCTCGAGCCCCTTGAACAGCAGGCGGATCGCCAGGAGCGTAATCAGCGTCTTGAGGCCGATCCGGAACGCGCGTTCGGGCAGCGCGTTCAACGTGTGCTTGCCGACCCACGTGCCCGCGAAACCGCATGCGAGAAGGCCGCACAGAAGCGGCACATAAGGGCCGAACGCGAACCCAAGCACACCGAATGCGATGATCTTGAAGCCGTGCTGGATCATCATCATGGCCGCGTGCGTCGCCACCACTTCCTGGCGTTTCTCGCTCGCCGCCGCCGCGAAGGGCGCCACCAGCGGCCCCGTGGCACCGACGAACATGGTCGCCAGGGAACCGAAAAAACCGATCCCGAAGAATGCCTTGTTGCCGGGCTTCGCGGTCTTCAGTTTCGGCCCCCACGTCGCATAGAGCACGAACACCCCCAACACCAACTGCAGCAGCGCCGTCGGCAAGGTCACGACCAGGTTCCCGCCGATCGCCGCGCCGATGACCGTCCCGATCACGAAAGGCGGCATCACGTGCCTGAGGATATGACCGCGCAGCATCGCCGCACGGCCGGCATTGGAACCGAGTTGCACGATCCCGTGCAACGGGATCAGCACCTGCGGCGGCAGCAGCGACGCCATCGTCGCCATCACCAGAAGACCGCCGCCAAGTCCCAGCGACGCGGCGATGAAGCTGCCGGCGAACGACACCGCACACATGATTGCAAAGCCCCAGATGTCGAGGCCGGTGCCGTCGATCAGACCTGTAATGATGGTTTCCAAAAACGTCCCCCCGGAAGTGCGGGGAATTATTTAGCAAACGAAACGCGCCTTGGCACGCCGGAATGGTTACCGCGGATGACGGCCGTTCAATCGCCGGCGGCAAGCTCCAGGATGTCGTTCGCGTAGCCGCGCAGCGTCCGGGAGAGATGGAGACGTTGCTCGTCGCTCAAAGACGCCATCACATCGGCATAAAGTGCTTCTAGTTTGCGCCAGCGTGCCGCCGACACGGTCTCATAAGACGGATCGACGATGTCGTAGCCGCGCAGCACGAGCTTGTAGACGAAAGCCGCCAACGCCGCCGATGCCGGATCGCGCCGCAGGTAATCGGCCAGCGCGCGCTGGCGCTTTTCGAGTTGATCGAGCCACAACATCCGGTCGCCGACGGTGGGCCGCGTGTGCCGGCGCACCATCTCTATCTGGTCGTCACGCAGCGGGCCGATAAAGCGCTCCAGGTTCCCGACCCGGCGTTCGATCCTTTCTTCCAACAGCTCGTCGAAGGGTGCCTCCTGTTCTTCGAGGCGTTCCTCGGCAATATAAACCGCCATCTGTGTTTCCAGATGATCGACCTTGCCGGGCGCGGTATGGCGGGCCAGAACACGCGCGATATAGGGCGCGGCGCCGGCGACAGTATCGTCCAGCAGTACCCGGAAATCGGCGAACGCGGTTTCGACGTCCTCGCGGCGCCACGGTCCTTTGTCGGTCGTCTCTGCCTGACGGAGCAGGAAGGCCGCGTAGCGCGGCAGCATCGCCGTCCGATGCCAGGCGACAAGGTGCGCGACTTCTTCGCGGACAACCCGCTCGTCCGCCGCGTCGAGATCGAGATACTCTTCGGCCCGGCTCTCCAACGCATTGTCGGCAAATCCGTAAAACAGTTTGACGCTGGAGCACGCGGAGAGCGCAAGCACGATACCAATCGTGCCGGCAAGGCGGAGGATCAAAGACGGCAGGCGGGATTTGGGCATGCGCTCGCTCATACAATCCGTAACCGCTGTCATGTAGGAACGGAACGCCGGGAATCAATTCCCGCTGTCCGCCGACGCCAGCACGTGCTGTAGGAACCGTTCGGCCGCGCCCGACAGCGCCTTGCGCTCGCGCACACCGATCAAAAAGCCGCGGTCGGCCCAGTCTTCGTCAAGCTGGATCACCGCAAGCCCGTCGCTTTCGGCGTAAGGCGCGGTCACCCCAAACGGCAAGACCGCGATCCCGAGGCCCCGCGCCACCATGCGCCGGACACCGTCGAAGCTGCGGACGCTGACGGCGACATCAAGCTCGCCGCCCAGGTCGCGGGCCGACCCGGCGATGACGGCGAACAGGGAACTGCCGTCCGCCAGCGCGACGTGCGGGAACGGCAACAGATCGGCGACCGTCACCGCTTTTCGGGACGTGAGCGGATGGCCGTCGGGGACCACCACCGAAAGCCGGTCACTGAGATAGCCGAACGTTTCTATGTTCGCGTGATCGACGGCGGCGGAAAAAATACCGACATCGACCAAACCGTCCTCGATATTGGCGACGATGACGTCGGAGACCGCTTCCTTCAGCGCAATGCGGATGTTGGGATTGCCGGCCCGGAACCGGGCGAGAACATCGGGCAGGAACTGATGCACCGCCGACGGGTTGGCGGCAAGACGCACATGGCCGCGGCTGCCTTCGGCAAAATCCGCCATCTCGTGGGCCGCGCGCCCGGCGAGGTCGAGCAGGTTCTCGGCGTGCCTGAGCAACACCTGACCGGCAGGCGTCGGCTCCACGCCCCTTCCTTTTCTGTAGAGCACCGACGTCCCCAGGCGATGTTCGAGATCGCTCAAGCGCCGGCTGACGGCGGAAACGGCGATATGCTGCTCTTCCGCCGCCGCCGAGATCGAGCCCAGCCGAACGGCGGATTCCAGAAGCCGGAGCGTGATCAGATCGAAGTCGATGCTATCCCCCTCACCCGGCTCGCTATGCTCGCCTCCCTCTCCCAAGGGAGAGGGAGGGGCCCGCGCGCATCAGCGCGCGGGAGGGTGAGGGGGTCTTCCCTCACGCCGCGTCCAGCACCCGCTTGCGCGGCACGATCCGGATGTGACCGCCCGTGTCGGTGTCGGGGAGTGCGGCGACTTCCTCGGCGACATCCAAAAGCTTGGCCAGATCGACACCCGTTTCGATGCCCATGTTCTCGAACGTGAACACCAGGTCTTCGGACGCCGTGTTGCCGGTCGCGCCCGGTGCGAACGGGCAACCGCCCAACCCCGCGACCGACGCATCGAAGACGCGCACGCCTGCGTCATAGGCATAGAGCGCATTGGCGACGCCGAGGCCAAACGTATCATGGCCGTGATAGGCCCAATTCGCGACGCCGCCCGAGAACCGCTCGATAGCACCTGCGCAAAGCCCCGCGACATGATCCGGGAGCGCGCGGCCGGTGGTGTCGCAGAGACCGATCTCGACCGGATAGTCGAAAGCCAGCACCTGCTCGATGCAGCGATAGACGGCATCCTCGTCGATCCTGCCCTCGAACGGGCAATCGAATGAGGTCGCCGCGTTGACGCGGAGCTTGAAGCCCTCGACGTCCTTCCCGGCTTCGATCACGAGACCGAGTTCCTCAATCGAGGCGGCGACCGGGCGGCGCACGTTCGATTTGTTGTGGCTCTCGGAAACCGAAAATACGTAACCGATATCCGGGCAGCCGGCGTCGAACGCGTTCTGGGCGCCGCGCAGGTTGGGCGTCAGCGCCGTCAGCGACGTGCCGTCGGGGATGCGCACCTTTGCATGCACTTCCGCCGTGTCGGCCATTTGCGGGACGTGTTTGGGGGAAACGAACGCCCCCGCCTCGATCCGCTTCATGCCGGCGGCCGCCAATCCCTCAATCACGCGGATCTTGGTTTCCGTGGGAATCCACGTCGGCACCACCTGAAAACCGTCGCGCGGCGCGACGTCGCACAAAATGACAGGGTCCTTGCTCATATCACGTTCTCCTTTTTCAGGCGTTCGATCTCGGCCCGATCAAATCCGAGCACGCCTTCCAATACGTCTTCATTGTGTTCGCCGATACCGGGACCGGCCCACTTGATACCGCCGCCGGTCTTGTCGTCCGGGCCCGCGCCCATCAGCGGCACGACGCCCGGGTGCAAGACCTCGCCCAGACGCGCATCGTTGACGGGTGTCACCATGCCGCGCTCGATGAACTGTTCGTCGGCGGCGACGTCGGCCATATCGTAGATCCGGCTCGACGGGATATCGGCGTCGGAAATCATCTTTTCCAGTTCATCCAGCGTGAACTGCTTCGTCCATTCGCCGATTTCGGCGTCCAGGATCTGCATGTGCTTCACCCGGCTTGGGTTGTCGACGTAGCGCGGGTCCGCGGCCATGTCGGGCCGTTCCATCACCTCGCACAATTTGGCAAACAGAGCGTTCGAGTTGGCGCCGATGATGAACCAGCGCCCGTCCTTCGACGGATACGCGCTCGACGGCGCCGCGGTCGGGATGGTCGAGCCCTGCGGCTGGCGCACCTTGTCCATGTAGCCGTATTCCGGCAAACACCCTTCGAGCATGCTCAGGATGCTTTCCGTCAAGGCCACGTCGACGCGCCGCCCGGCCCGGCCGCGCCCGGCGTTCTTTTCGAACAACGCCGCCAGCAAGCCGATGGCGCCGTAAAGCCCGGCGATGCTGTCGCCGATCGACACCCCGACGCGCACCGGCGGCAGGTCGGATATCTCTTTCGGATAACCGCTCAGGTGACGCAAGCCGCCGACCGCCTCGCCGATCACGCCGAACGCGGCGCGCTTCGAATAAGGGCCGGTCTGCCCATAACCCGAAATCTGCACGATGATCGCCTCGGGGTTGGCGGCCTTGATGTCGTCGGGCCCGAGGCCCCACTTCGCCAGCTGCCCGGGTTTGAAGTTCTCGACCACGGCGTCGGCATGCTTGATCAGCTTCTTGACCAGTTCGATGCCTTCGGGATTTTTCAGGTCCGCCGTGACGCAGCGCTTGTTGCGGCCGTGCACCGACCACCACACCGACGACGTTTCGCCCTCCGGGATCGCGCCCCAGGTCCGGACCGGGTCGCCGCGCCCGGGCGGTTCGACCTTGATCACGTCGGCGCCGAGATCGGCAAGCACGCGGGTACAGAACGGTGCGGCAATAAAATGCCCCAGCTCGAGGACACGAAGCCCCGAGAGGGGCCCGGTAATGTCGCTGTCCGCTTTTTCGTTTTCGGATTTATCCTCAGTCATCGATTTCGTCCGCGTAGTTGGAGACCTCGACCAGATTGCCGTCGGGGTCTCGGAAATAAATGGAATTGATCGGCCCGGTGGCGCCGGTGCGCGTCGACGGCATCAACTCGATCTCGACGCCGGCCGCGGTCAGGTGTTTCACCACGTCATCGATCGGCGTCCGGGTGATCAGGCAGAAATCGCCGCCGCCCGCCTGCGGATGCGCCGCTTTGGGCTCGTACTCGCGGCCCGCCGGGTGCAGGTTGATCTTCTGGCGCCCGAATTTGAGGGCGGTGCGCCCCTCGCCGAACACCTCGCGCGTCATACCGAGCGCACGTTCATAGAAATCGCATGTCGCGCCGATGTCTTGCACCGTCAGCACGAAATGGTCGATACGGTCGATCTTCATGTCGTCCTCCCTAAGTGATGACAAAATACGGCAATCGGCCGTTTTCGCAAAACCGCCATTTGAGAAAACTATTTTCGCAAAACGAGAAAGCCTTGCGTCTTTATCGATTTTTTACGAAGTCATCATTTAAGGTGTGCTGTCGGCGGATTCCGCCGCAGGGGGAACATAAGGAAGGCAATCGATGCTCGGGCGTTTCAAAAAGAAAAAGCCGGCCCCGGCTTACGACGGGCCGGCGCTGGACCCGGGATGGGCACGCAACCGCCACGGTAAGTTCCACCGGTTGATGATGCTCGACACCGAGGCCGAGCAACTCAACGGCCGGACCGGCGTCTTTGTGATCTGGCATTCGGGGGTCAAGCCGGAGTGGGTCTATGTCGGCGCCAGCGACAACCTGGGGCATGCCATCGACCGCGCCGCCGAGGACGACGACATCGCGAGTTACGAAGTGAACGGCGGGCTTTTCGTGACCTGGTCGCCGATTTTGAAAGCGCGCCAGGGCGGCGTCCTCAAATATCTGGAGAAGGCGATGAAACCCGTCATCGAGAACCCGGAAATCAAGAAGATCAAGGACGGCCCGATCAACGTCAAGGTGCCCAAGCGCAGGTCGGGGTGAGCGAGATTGGCGTCAACTAAGCACGCTTACAATCCGGTCCAACTGTATTTTAGGACCGCTTGGATTCTTAAACTTCGCCTCATGAGCGCCAGAAGGCATCTTTGGTCCGATCAAACATCATTAATTCATATTGAAACCGCAGCGGTCCAGATCAGGATGTGCTGCGAATGCGTTGCATATATGTGCAAGATTATTGCTGACTTAGGGCAGTCAATTAGCCTGTCTGCAAGCACCAAGAAAGAGACAGTTCCCGGAAGAATATTTAAGTCTCTCGACCGCACCGGTGCTCTTAATTTTCCCCGACAAGCAACTATCGAAAAGGTGGAAGATCGAGGCGAAAATTCAGTTTGGAAAATGGAGATTCAAGCTGGTTCAATCGAGGAGATAGACCGAACGAATAAGTTGTGGTCCAAAACTGGTGACATTTTACATGAATTCCCGCCTGAGCGAGCTTGGCCTCTGAGCGGAGACGCAGCAAAAATAGATTTGTTTAAAATCTTGATATTTTGGAGAGTGGAACACCAGTGGTTATGGAACCGGTTTTGGACACATGCCGCAAAAATCGATGACAATATTTTTGCAATTTACTTGGACTCTGTTAGCGATGTAACGCCTCCAAAGCTGATCTCTAGCGTGGGGCACACCGAGAAACTCGGCAACATCGATTTTGACCCGTATGCGTTGATCGATTTTGATGCCCCAGTGAACTGGAGTGATTTTGAAGACACTAAGTCCTGAACCAAACCCCGGAGTAAATCCGGGGTAAGTTCAGGACGATGGAAGTTGTTAACAATCCGGGAGATTATCCAGATTGTTGTCTGGTTCTCCGTCCGGGCCGGTCCGGAGGTACTTTCCCTTTACGCGGTCGTTCACCACCTGAATGTCAGACCGGCTCGTAGCCGGTTGCTGGACGTAATAAGAATGAGTGTTGCTTTCGATGTCATTGATCGCGTCTGCCTTCGTGCGGGGTGACCACCACTGGCCATCGTTGCACAATGCCGTAATGTCACCGTCGTTATCTTTGCGAGACTTCGTAACTTTTCGATCGGCCATTTCAACCTCCTATGAGCGTAACTATGGCGATTAAATAAACGCATGCTACACGCATCGCGTTTTCCAATAATTTGGTGTATCGTATCGCTTCTGTTCCTGCACCTGGAAACCACGGGGGGTATTTCCATGGGGGAGACCAGATCAAGAACACCGCAGCCATACGGCACGGTTTATGAAGCTGTCGGGGAACTCATCGATCTCTTGGGAGGGCTTGAGGCTGCA
This sequence comes from Rhodospirillales bacterium, assembly GCA_023145215.1. GTDB lineage: Bacteria > Pseudomonadota > Alphaproteobacteria > Rhodospirillales > Casp-alpha2 > UBA4479. The sequence goes on from JAGLED010000045.1 coordinate 28,600, forward strand.
GCGTCTCTTTGCTCACGGAGCAAGAGCAGCCTGCACACGTACATGGATCGGAACAGTCCAGGAATCTCGGCGCCGATTCATGTGGTTTTGGAGTTAGAAGCGCTTTGTGACAAAAAGCCTGTCACTGCATTCATGGCGGCCCGGGCGAACTTGGCGGTGATAGATCTCAAGAGCGCTGCGCCCAATTATGATTGGCTCAACCATATCTCTCAGGTTTCAAAAGAGTTCGCCGACATCGTCCACGAAACGTCGAAAGCGCTTAGCAATCAAGGAGACATTGACCCGGTTGAAGCCGCAAACATACTCAGAGAGATCGACGAACATATGGATGCGCTTGGAAAATTGAGAAAAGCGATTGAGGCAAGACGCCAAGACGTTGATAGAAGAGACGCATCTGGACAATCCGTAGCGTAGGTATTTTCGTCCCCTCTCACCCTCGCTCTCGCGGGGGCAGGCTCTAACCTCTCCCCCCAAGCGTGAGAGGGAAAATCGTCCCCACCTCGTTTCCCGGGCGGGCCGAAGAGGTGCCCCCCTCACCTAACCTCTCCCCCAAGGGGGAGAGGGATAAGAGAGTTCCGTCATTCCTTCAGGGTCCCTCTCCTCCACGTGTGGAGGAGAGGACAGGTGAGGAGGATCTCAAGCTGCCTGTTTGTGGGCGTCTTCGACGATGGAAACGATGCCGTCGAGAATCCGCGTCAGGTCGAAATCCTTCGGCGTATAGACGGCGGCGACGCCGCTTTCGAGAAGGCGCTTGGCGTCGTCGGGCGGGATGATGCCGCCGACCACGACCGGCACGTCGCCGATCCCCGCCGCGTCCATCTTTGCGACCACGTCGGCGACGAGGGTCACGTGCGAGCCCGACAGGATCGACAAGCCGACCACGTGCACGCCTTCCTGAAGGGCGGCCTGGACGATCTCGTCGGGGGTCAGGCGAATGCCTTCGTAGACGACCTCGAGACCTGCATCGCGGGCGCGGACCGCGATCTGCTCGGCGCCGTTGGAATGGCCGTCCAAGCCGGGTTTGCCGACCAGCATCTTGAGGCGCGTGCCGAGCACATTTTCGAGCTTGTCGACCCGCGCGCGAATCTCCGCCATCGCGTCGGCGGACTGCGAGGATGCGCCCCCGACCCCGGTCGGCGCACGGTATTCGCCGTAGACCGAGCGGAGCGTTTCCGCCCACTCACCCGTCGTGACACCCGCGTGCGCGCAGGCGATGGAAGGCTCCATGATGTTCTTGCCTTCTTCGGCGGCGGCCTTGAGGTCCTTGAGGGCGGCGTCGACCTTTGCCGCGTCGCGGCTTTCACGCCATTTCTTAAGACCTTCGATCTGTTCCTTTTCCGCCATCGCGTCGACGGTGAGGATCGAGCCGTCCCCGGCGGTCAACGGCGACGGCTCGCCGTCGGTGTAGCGGTTGACGCCGATCACCGGTTGCTCGCCGCGTTCGATGGCGGCCAACCTGAGCGCGTTGCTTTCGACCAGCCGGCGCTTCATGTACGAGTTCTCGACCGCCGAGACGGCGCCGCCCATGTCGTCGATCTGAGCAAGCTCCTTGAGCGCACCGGCCTTCAGTTCCTCGACTTTCTTTTCAACGACCGGCGAGCCGTCGAACAGGTCGCCGTATTCCAGAAGATCGGTCTCGTAGGCGACGATCTGCTGCAGCCTCAACGACCACTGCTGATCCCATGGACGCGGCAACCCGAGCGCCTCGTTCCAGGCCGGCAACTGCACCGCCCGCGCCCGGGCGTTCTTGGACAGCGTGACCGCCAGCATTTCCAAGAGGATGCGATAGACGTTGTTTTCCGGCTGCTGCTCGGTCAACCCCAGGGAGTTCACCTGCACGCCGTAACGGAAGCGGCGCAGTTTCGGATCCTCGACACCGTAACGCTCGCGGCAGATGTCATCCCACAGCTCGGTGAACGCGCGCATCTTGCACATTTCGGTGACGAAGCGGACGCCGGCGTTGACGAAGAAGCTGATACGACCGACCACGGTCGGGAAATCCTCTTCGGGCACCAGCGGCCGGACCCGGTCCAGCACCTCGATCGCAATGGCGAGCGCATAGGCCAGTTCCTGCACCGGCGTCGCACCGGCTTCTTGCAGGTGATACGAGCAGACGTTGGTCGGGTTCCATTTCGGGATTTCCCGGTACGTGAAACTGACCACGTCGGCGATCAGTTTCAGACTGGGCGCCGGCGGGAAAATATACGTGCCGCGCGACAGATACTCTTTGATGATGTCGTTCTGGGTGGTCCCGGAAAGCTGATCGCGCCTGACCCCCTGCCGTTCCGCCGTCGCCACGTACAATGCCAGCAGCCACGCCGCCGGCGCGTTGATGGTCATCGACGTGTTCATCTTATCGAGCGGGATACCGTCGAGGAGCGCTTCCATATCGCCCAGGTGCGAGATCGGCACGCCGACCTTGCCCACTTCCCCCTTGGCCAGAAGGTGATCTGAATCGTATCCCGTCTGGGTCGGCAGATCGAAGGCGATGGAGAGTCCGGTCTGACCCTTTTCCAGGTTGGACCGGTACAGCTTGTTCGATTCACGGGCCGACGAATGACCGGAATACGTGCGGAAAAGCCACGGACGGTCAGGCGTCACGCGAGCCTCTGCGTTCGCATCCGCAGCAAGACCCTTTCCGGACTCGGCGTAATTTTCTGTCATTAACTTGAAGCCCCCGAATGAATTAAATCCACTTTCCTCATTTCCACGAAATAAAATTATAAAAACATGGAAAATTTTTTCGCAACGTAGCAAATTGTGCATTGCGGTGAAAGCGGAATCCGTCTACGAATCTTATTGCGATGCAACAAATTTGCAATCGCATCAGGGGATCGTCGCATGCTTTGGGAGGCGGGCGGCGTGAAGACGAACAAAGATGCGTCTAAAGACACAGGGGACGAACCAATGACCGAAGCTGCCGAAATTATCGAAATCTATCCGGACCTTCCGAAGAAGGACCTTTACGAGCTGGGCGAAATCCCGCCGCTGGGCCATGTGCCGAAACAGATGTACGCGTGGGCGATCCGTCAGGAGCGCCACGGCGAACCGGATACCGCCATGCAGGTCGAGGTTGTCGATGTCCCCGAGCTGGACAGCCACGACGTCCTGATCATGGTGATGGCCGCGGGCGTCAACTACAACGGTGTGTGGGCCGCGCTCGGCACGCCGATCAGCCCGTTCGACTATCACAAGGCCGAATATCACATCGCCGGTTCCGATGCGTCCGGCATCGTCTACGCGGTCGGCTCGAAAGTGACCCGCTTCAAGGTCGGCGACGAAGTCGTCGTGCATTGTAACCAGGACGACGGCGACGACGAGGAATGCAACGGCGGCGATCCGATGTTCTCGACGTCGCAACGCATCTGGGGCTATGAAACCCCCGACGGTTCTTTCGCGCAGTTCTGCCGCGTCCAGGACCGCCAGTGCATGGAACGCCCCAAGCATCTGACTTGGGAAGAAAGTGCGTGCTACACCCTCGTGCTGGCGACGTCGTACCGAATGCTGTTCGGCCACCGTCCGCACATCCTGCGCCCGGGCCACAACGTTCTCGTCTGGGGTGCGTCGGGCGGTCTCGGCGCGATGGCGGTGCAGCTTTGCGCGGTTTCCGGCGCCAACGCCATCGGTGTGATCTCAGACGAGGACAAACGCGAGTTCGTCATGAGCCTCGGCGCCAAGGGCGTCATCAACCGCAAGGATTTTAACTGCTGGGGCCAACTGCCGCCCGTTAACGGCGACGGCTTCAAGGAGTACATGAAAGAGACCCGTAAGTTCGGCAAGGCGATCTGGGACATCACCGGCAAGGGCAACGATGTCGATTTCGTGTTCGAACACCCGGGCGAAGCCACCTTCCCGGTCAGCTGCAACGTCGTCAAACGGGGCGGGATGGTCGTGTTCTGCGCCGGCACCACGGGTTACAACCTGACCATGGACGCCAGATTCGTCTGGATGCGCCAGAAGCGGATCCAGGGCAGCCACTTCGCCAACCTGATGCAGGCCAGCCAGGCCAACAACCTGGTTGTCGAACGCCGTATCGATCCGTGCATGTCGGAAGTGTTCTCGTGGGACGACATTCCCGCCGCGCACATGAAGATGCTGCGCAACCAGCACAAGCCCGGCAACATGGCGGTTCTGGTGCAGGCCAAGAAACCGGGCCGGCGCACCATCGAGGATTGCATCGAGGGCTAAGCGCCCGATGACGGGGGCGTCCGGCGCGCTTGCCGGACCGCCCGAGGGCCTTTAACGTGCCGGATCGATAAAAATAACAACAAGCCGAATCCGGTGAAAACGTCGCCAATGGGGAGCGATGGGGAGCAACAGGATGGACGCGAGCGGCAATAACGACGTGCCGTTGATCGACGGGTTGACCGGGCTGTGCGAGGCGGCGCTGCCGGCCGCCGAAGGTCTTCTGGCGGAAACCCGCCGGCATCTCCAGAGCATGGTCGTCGTCGACGGGCGCGTGAAGGGCGCACTGGTCGAGACGTATCAGACCGAGGTCCACGGCCTCGCCTGGATCGCGACGTATGTCGAAGGCCTCAGGCAGATGCTGGAATGGGGCAAGCGCCTCGACGCCGAAGGCCGCTTCGGCGAACTCGAAAAACTGATGGTGCAGGCCGCGTTCGGCGAGTACTTGTGCCAGCTCGAAGGCGGCATCGCCGTCAGCCAGTTGGAAATCGTGCGTCCCGGCGACATCGGCATCGGCGAGGCGGAGATCGCGGCGTTCAGGAACGACGCCGTGCGGACGCTTCAGCAACACGGCAACACGGGCGCCGTACGTGCGCGCATCGCAGAGCTGATCGAGGACGGACACTTCGGCGCACCGGGTCTGTCGGACGAGACGCTCGACATGGTCCGCGACCAGTTCCGCCGCTTCGCCGCCGAACAAGTCCAACCCCATGCCCACGAATGGCATCTGAAGGACGAACTGATTCCGATCGAGATCGTCGAACAGATGGCGGAACTGGGCGTGTTCGGCCTGACGGTCCCCGAAGACTTCGGCGGCCTCGGTCTGGGCAAGATGGCGATGTGCGTCGTCACCGAAGAACTCAGCCGCGCCTACATCGGCGTCGGCTCATTGGGGACGCGCTCCGAAATCGCCGCGGAACTGATCCGGCTCGGCGGCACCGACGCGCAGAAAGAACACTACCTTCCCCTCATCGCGTCGGGCGAGATACTGCCGACCGCGGTCTTCACCGAACCCGGCACCGGGTCCGATCTCGCGTCTTTGAAGACCCGGGCCATCAAGGACGGCGACACCTATAAAGTGACCGGCAACAAGACCTGGATCACGCACGCGTCGCGATCCGACATGATGACGTTGCTGGTCCGCACCGATCCGGACGAGCCCGGCTACAAGGGCTTGTCGATGCTGCTGGTCGAAAAGCCGCGCGGGACCGAAGACGATCCGTTCCCCAAGGACGGCATGACCGGCGGCGAGATCGAAGTGCTCGGTTACCGGGGCATGAAGGAATACGAGCTTGGCTTCGACGCCATGGAGGTCCCGGCCGAACAGCTTTTGGGCGGCGAGGAAGGCCAGGGCTTCAAGCAACTGATGGCGACGTTCGAAAGCGCCCGCATCCAGACCGCGGCGCGCGCCGTCGGTGTGGCGCAGAACGCGATGGAACTCGGCCTCGAATACGCGACGGGGCGCATCCAGTTCGGCAAGCCGATCTATAAATTCCCGCGCGTCCACGGCAAGATCGCCTGGATGGCGGTCGAAACCATGATCGCGCGCCAGATCACCTATTTCTCGGGCCGCGAAAAGGATTCGGACCGCCGCTGCGATATCGAAGCGGGCATGGCGAAACTGCTGGCCGCCCGCGTCGCCTGGGCCAACGCCGACGGGGCGCTGCAAATCCACGGCGGCAACGGCTACGCCCTCGAATATCCGATTTCCCGCGTGCTCTGCGATGCCCGCATCCTCAATATCTTCGAGGGCGCGGCCGAAATCCAGGCGCAGGTGATCGCACGCGGTTTGCTGGAGGGAAGGAACTGACATGAACTTCCTCTCGACCGCCACCTGCCAGAGCGAAACGCCCGAGATCGCGGCGCGCATCGCCGACGTCATCGTCCGCGAAGCGGCGGACAGCGATTCCGACGCCGTGATCGAACTGATCTCGGAGGTCTTTTCCGAATTCCAGGGCTGCGTCCTTTTGGTCGATGAAGAACGTCCGCAGCTCCGCGAACCGGGAAGCGCTTACCGGCGTCTCGGCGGGCGGTTCTGGGTCGCCGAGTGCCAGGGGCAGATTTGCGGCACGGTCGCCCTGACGCCGACGGACGCGCCCGGCGTCGCCCGCATGCGCAAGCTCTTCATCTCGTCCGCCGCGCGTGGCCGCGGGCTGGGCAGCACGCTTTGTGATCTGGTCGAGCGCACGGCCAGCGAAGAGATGCAGGCGGATATGATGATGCTCTATACCGACTCGCGGTTTCTGAACGCGCACCGCCTATATGAGCGGCGCGGCTACAAACGCCAGCCGGGCCTGGTGCATTGCGCCGACGCATCCAACTCCATCGAATACGTCTATACCAAGAAGCTCTGAGCACGCATCCTTCGAGACGGCCTTTCAGGCCTCCTCAGGATGAGGCGATCAAACAAACCTCACCCTGAGGAGCGAGCATCGCGAGCGTCTCGAAGCATGAGCGGCAAGCGCCGGGTGAGGGGTGTTTAAGCGGCGTCCAGTTCGCGATGGACGGCCAGCGTGCCCATCACCGCGTCGGCGGCCTCGCGGCCCTTGGTGACGAAGTGGCCCTTGAAGAAATTGATCTGCTCTTCGGTTTCCTGGAAATGATGCGGCGTGAGGACGACCGAGAACACCGGCGTGTCGGTTTCCAGCTGCACCTGCATCAGGCCCGAAACGACGGCGTCGGCGACGAACTCGTGACGGTAGATTCCGCCGTCGACAACGAAGCCGCAGGCGACGACGCACGCGATGTCGTCACGCAGCGCCAGGCGCTTGGCGGCGAGCGGCAGTTCGAACGCGCCGGCGAGGCTCATCACTTCGATCGGCATGTCGTCGCCGGCTTCGGCGAGGCGTTCCTCGAACCCGACCAGCGCGCGGTCGACGATGTCGGCGTGCCAGCGGGCCTGGATATAGGCGATTTTCTTATTGTCTGCGGTCATTGCGGTACGTGCTCCTGACAAGTTTGAACCGTACGCAATCGGGACTCATACTTCGGCGCCGCCAAAACGGGCCGATGCATTGTTCTCTTCCATCCGGACTGTGACCGTCGGCCCCGGCATCTCACCGGATCTGCTGACCCCGGCGGGCAACCGCCGGGCGCTCGCGGGCTCATGTCATACGGATACCCGTGTCGACACATACCGCCGGTGGGGAGTTTCGCCCCGCCCCGAGAACGTGGCCGCACCCTAGCACCCGCGCGTTGGCGTTGACAGACCCAAAGAACGGTGGATTGCTTTGAAAACCGAACAAGGAGTGAACCATGCCCGTCGATCCCGAGCTTTATGCCGCCTTCATCCTCGCCACCGCTGTGCTGATCCTGATCCCCGGCCCGATCGTGACCCTGGTGATCGCCAATTCGCTGAAGCACGGGATGCGGACCGGGGTGCTCACCGTCGTCGGCGCCAACACCGGCACCACCGTCATGCTGACGGCGGGCGCGCTCGGGCTTTCGACGGTGCTGGCCGTCGCCGCCGATATCTTCGAATGGGTGCGCTGGGCGGGCGTCGCTTACCTTGTTTACCTTGGGGTCAAGGAATGGCGTCTCGTGTTCAAAACCGATCCGGAAGCGGTCCGGCAGATCGCCGCCGACACGAAGCCGAAGGGCGTGTTCTGGCACGGCTTCATCGTCGCCATCACCAACCCGAAGACCGTGTTCTTCTTTGTCGCCTTCTTCCCGCAGTTCATCGACCCGGCGCTAGCGGCGGGCCCACAGCTCGCGATCCTTTGTGTCACCTTCACGGTGCTGGCGTTCCTGCTGGATGGCCTGTACGCGGTCGTCGCCGGACGGGCCCGGGCGTGGCTTGCGGGCGGCGCCAAGGCAAGGCTGCGTCACGGCATCACCGGCACGTTGTTGCTTGGGACCGGACTGGGGTTGGCCCTCGCCCGCAGGGGCAGTTAAGCAAATGACTCGCAGGGGCGGTTAGCGAAACGGCCCCAAGGGTCTAGATCCGTGCCGTCGCGAGGGTATTGAGGGCGAGCGCGATATCGAAGCCCGTCACCCGTTCGATCGTCGTCAGCGGCACCCGCGCGCTCTCGATGATCGCGGCGTCGTAAAGTTCGAGCCGCGCCGGCGAAACGTCGCATCCGCACGTTTCCGCAAACGCCGGAACGGTGAGCAACGCCAGCACGACCAAGATACCAAAACGAGCAGTATTTATTTTAATATACTTTAAATTGTGTTTTTGCTGCGCTGCACAGCCCTTGTTGTGGCACAAGACCGCTAAAGAATTGGTGAAACGGTTTTATCCACGGGGCCAGACTTGCGGTCTCCGGCAATATTCGTAAGCTAGGAAACTCCATGCCCGACGCTGGCCGAACGGAAACAGGAGCGATTTTCCCCATGTCCATCCATCTCGCCGAAACCGCCGAAGACGTCTCGCGTGTCGCGTTCGGCTTCATGGCGTCCAAGGCGCTTTTTGCTGCGCTGCACATCGACGTCTTCACGCACCTTTCGGGGGGCGCCAAGACGGTCCCGGAACTTTCCAAGGCAGCCAACGTGCCGGAGAACCGGATCGAGACGCTCATGACGGCGCTCTACACCGTCGGCCTCGTCACCTTCGACGACGATAAATACGCCAACGCGCCGGGGGCGGAAGCATTCCTCAACCGGGAATCGAAATACGATTTCGGCGACTACCTCCGCTACCAGATCGATCAGCAGATGTATCCGTTCCTGGGGCAATTGAACAATGTCATGGACGGCACCCTCGACCCGGAAGCGGTCGATTCATACCAGCACTGGATGTCCGATCCGGACCAGGCGGCGCTTTATTCCAACGCGCAGCATTCCGGTTCGCTCGGCCCGGGACGCACCATCGCCAAAACCGTCGACCTGACGGGGGCGAAAAATCTGTTGGATGTCGGCGGCGGCACCGGGGCGATGACGATCCGACTTCTGGAGGCCAATCCCGACCTGGTCGCGACCATCATCGACTTCCCCAACGTCGCCGAGATCGGCTGGCAGTTCATCACCGACGCCGGAATGATCGACCGGGTCCGCTATATCCCCGGCAACGCGCTGATCGCCGAATGGCCGACGGAGCAGGACGCGATCCTGATGTCGTATCTGTTTTCAGGGGTGCCGGGGACGGAAGTCCCCAAGCTGATCGAGCGCGCGTTCGAAAGCCTCGCGCCGGGCGGCACCTTCATGGTGCACGACTTCATGGTCGACGACGACCGGGAAGGCCCGTCGATGGCGGCGCTTTGGCAGCTGCAGCACATGGCGTTCACGCCCGACGCGCACTCGATCACAGCGGGTTGGCTCAAGGAAGAAATGACCAACGCCGGCTTCACCGATCTCGAGGATACAGCCGCGATTCCCGGCCTCACCCATCTGGTGTATGCCAAGAAGCCGGCGTGACGGCGCGCATCCGCTACGCCGCTTCGATATCGACGAAGGTCTCGTTGTAGACGGCGCCGTCCTCGATGTCGGCGCGGATGTCGGCGGGGATAAGCGCGTTGACCGTCTGCCCGGTATCCGACGATTTGAGCCACGTCCCCTTGGGCGAATACAGCACACCCGGTTTGACGGCGTCGCTGATCTTCGCGATCAGCGTCACCTGACCCAGGTCGTTGGACAGCGTTACCGGCTGACCGTCTTCGATCCCATGCGCTTTCGCGTCGTCGGGATGGATCTCGACGATTTCCGCGCCCGCCGACGGCGCACCGTTCCCGAACGTCGCGTTGGTGCGTTTCGATGAGGACGGCGAGATCACGGTAAACGGCCGCGTCTTTTCGGCGGGTCTGAATGTCGGGATGCCCGCGCCCCATTTGTCTTCCAACGCCTGCGAGAAAAGCTCAATCCTGCCGCTCGGCGTCTGCGGCGTGACCGTCTTGCACATCACTTTCGGTTCGCCGCCGTCGATCGACATATCGAAAGCTTCGTTCAGCGGAATCTCGGACGGCTTCAGTCCCTTGAGCCGCGGATCTGTATCATCGATGGCATCGTCCATGAGTTGCTTGTCGTCGGCCTTGAAGACCGGGTCGTCGAAACCGAACCTGGCCGCCAGCAAACGGAAAATCTCCGTGTTGGGTTTCGATTGGCCGACGCACGGGATCACCGGTTCGGCGCGCTGCAGATAGCTCGTCCCGTACGCCCCATAGATATCGTCGAATTCGAAATGCGACGCGGCGGGCAGGATCACGTCGCAGTACAAGAGACTGTCCGTCATCACCACGTCCGCCCCACAGACGAAAAGGTCGTCGCGGCTGAGCGCGCGGCGCATCCGGTTCTGGTCCGGGTGCGTCGCCACCGGATTGTGGTTGTAGATGAAAACGGCCGCGATTTGCGGGTTCAGTGTTTCGTCCAGAATAAGCTTGCCGACATCGACGATGTTGATGGTCCGCGTGCCATCCGGCACCAGGTCGGGCCGTTGCAGTTTCGCCGTCGTTTTCGGAATGGCGAGGCCGGGTTTTGCAAAGACCCCGGCCCCCTCGCGGCCGTGATTGCCGGTCAATGCCTGCAACGCCATCGCCGCCCTTAAGCCCGCACCGCCGCTGGCGCCGCGCTCGATCCCGTTGCCGACCGAGACCGCGACCTTGTCGGCGTTTGCATACCAGTCCGCGAAGGCCGCGAAATCGTCGGCGTCGACGCCGGTGATCGCGGTCATTTTCCGGGCGCCGTACTGCCGCGCCTCGGTCATATAGGGATCGAACCCCGCGACCCAGCGGTCGATGAAGTCGTGATCCAGCGCGCCCCGGCGTTCCAGTTCGGCGGCCAGCGCTTGGGCCAGCACCACGTCCGTGCCGGGCTGAATCTGGATATAAAGGTCCGCCTGCTCGGCGATCTTTGTGCGTTTCGGGTCGATGACGATCAGCTTTGCGCCTTTCGCGCGTGCCGACTTGATCACCCGGGCGAGGTGCAGGTTAGACACCGTGACATTGTTCCCCCACACCACGATCAGATCGGCGTGTCGCGCCTGCTCCGGCGCCATGCCCGGCGCGCCGCCGTAAAGGCTGGTGTAGGCCGTGCCCCGGACCCCGCCGCACAGCGGCCCCCGGTTCAACAGCGACGCCCCCAGCTTGTGAAAAAAGCGCCGGTCCATCGAGCCGCCCGAAATCTCGCCGTGCGGCCCGGCGTAATTGAGCGGCAGCATGGATTGCGGTCCGTGCCGGGCGACCGCCTTCGAAATGCCGTCATGGATCAGATCAATGGCCGTTTCCCACGAGATGGGTTCGAACCGGCCGCTGCCCTTTGCGCCGGTCCGCCTGAGCGGTTCCGTCAACCGCCCCTCGCCGTGCACGAAGTCGGGATAGGACTGGCCGACCTTGGTGCAGATCGCGCCCGCCGTGTACGGGTTCGCCCGCGAGCCCTTGACCGAAACGATGCGATCCCCGTCGACGCCGACGGTCAGGCTGCAGGTATCCGGGCAATCCAGCGGGCAGACGCTGGGCTTTTCGACAAGGGCGGGCATGGGCGGTCTCCGTGCGGCAATCCGTATTATGGCTCCATTCTTCCGCCATTTCGCCCGTTTTCCAAAGAGCCATTACGCGAAACCGTGCCCTTCCATTTCGCGTGCGCCGGCGGACGCCGACCGGCCGGGCTTGACCGCAAACGCAACCTCGCCTAGGTTTCGAGCATGATGTTGACGAAAAACCACGCGCTGGCGCTACTTCTTATCTGCCCGGGGTCCTGAAGGGACACCGGGTCACTGCTGCGCGTTTTCGTTTTTCCACTTTTTAGAGCCGACATCATGAAACCCTACCGAATTTACGTCTCCCGTCCGCACAGCGAACGCATCGGCCTTGCCCTTGCGCGACTTACTGGCGGCCGCCGGTAATTCCACGGCTGCCCGGCGGTCGGTTCCGAAGCCGTTATACACCTTCGGATAACGATGATTTTAAAGGCCCCGGATGTCGGATGACCCGGGCCGAGGAGACGAGAAAATGACCAAAGCCACTGCAAAACCGAGTATGAACCCGGGCG
>JAGLED010000046.1 GCA_023145215.1 Rhodospirillales bacterium
CGTCGTCGCCAAGATCATCGAGTAACGGTTAAAACTGCGCGCCCTTGGGGTTTATCCCGGGGGCGTTCGCAACTTTGAAGGTCGAAGGCCATGGAACAACAAAATATTCGAATTCGCCTGAAGGCGTTTGATCATCGCGTTCTGGATCAATCCGCCCGCGAAATCGTAAATACGGCTCAACGTACGGGCGCCAATGTCCGTGGCCCGATTCCGCTGCCGACGCGGATCGAGAAGTTCACGGTCCTGCGTTCGCCGCACATCGACAAGAAGTCGCGTGAACAGTTTGAAATCCGGACCCACAAACGGGTTCTCGATATTGTCGACCCGACTCCGCAAACCGTTGACGCGCTGATGAAGCTCGATCTGGCGGCTGGTGTCGACGTCGAGATCAAACTTTAAGCGCCATTGGGAATAGTGATATGCGTACCGGTATAATCGCAAAGAAAATGGGGATGACCCGCATTTTCGCCGAGGGTGGAGCACACATCCCGGTGACGGTGCTGGCCCTCGATGACGTTCGTGTCGTCGCTCAGCGCAACGAAGAGCGCGACGGCTACACGGCCGTTCAGGTGGGCTACGGTAAGGCCAAGGTGAAGCGCGTTTCGAAAGCAATGCGCGGCCACTTTGCCAAGGCTAAGGTCGAACCGAAACAGAAGCTTGCAGAGTTCCGTGTTTCCGCGGACAACTTGGTCGATGTCGGCGCTGAACTCGGCGCCAACCACTTTGTTGCCGGGCAGTTCGTCGATGTTGCCGGGATTACCCAGGGTAAGGGTTTTGCGGGTGCCATGAAGCGTCACGGTTTTGCCGGTCTGCGCGCCACGCACGGCGTCTCGATCAGCCACCGTGCGCACGGTTCCACCGGGCAGTGTCAGGACCCGGGTAAGGTGTTCAAAGGCAAAAAGATGGCCGGCCAGATGGGTAATGTGCGCCGCACGCAGCAGAACCTGATCGTTGCGGCGGTTGATGCCGAACGCGGCTTGATCCTGGTGCGCGGTGCCGTTCCCGGTTCCAAGGGCGGTTACGTCTTCCTGAGCGATGCCGTGAAGCGTCCGCTGCATGAAGAAGCCCCGTTGCCCGCAGGCCTCAAGGGCGAAGCCCCGGCCGAGGAAGATGGTTTGGTTGTCGCCGACGACGTCGCGCCGGATGAAGCCGCTGAAGAAGCCGCGCTGGCCGAAGAACTGGCCGCCGAGGAAGACGGCAAAACTGAGGACAAGGAATAAGACCATGAAACTTGACGTGGTCAGTCTCGATAACAAGAAATCCGGCTCCATCGACCTTGACGATGCGGTGTTCGGTTTGGAAGCGCGTGCCGACCTGCTGGCCCGTGCCGTGAAGTGGCAGCTTGCGAAGCGCCGCTCCGGCAACCACAAGGTCAAAGGCCGTTCGGAAGTTAGCGCAACCGGTACCAAGCCGTTCCGTCAGAAAGGCACCGGCCGTGCCCGTCAGGGTACGCGCGTCGCACCGCAAATGCGCGGCGGCGGTATCGTTTTCGGCCCGCACGTGCGCGATCACAGCCACGACATGCCGAAGAAGGTCCGCAAGCTTGCCCTGAAGACGGCGCTGAGCGCAAAGCAAGCCGAAGGCAAGCTGGTGATTCTCGATGAAGCAACGCTTAAAGCGCCGAAGACCGCGGATCTGGTTAAGAAGCTCGCCGCGCTCGGTTGGGGCAAGGCCCTGATCATTGACGGAGAGTCGATCGACGAGAACTTCGCCCGTGCGGCGCGCAATATCGTCGGTATCGACGTGCTGCCGTCGGTTGGCGCCAACGTCTACGACATCCTGCGCCGCGACACGCTGGTCCTGACCAAGGGCGCGGTCGACAAACTTGTGGAGCGCCTGAAATGACCCGCTATAGCCCCGCGAAATTCCAGCCGAGCAAGGAACGGATCTACGAACTGATCCGCCGCCCGCTCGTGACCGAAAAGACGACATTGATGTCGGAACACAATCAGGTGGCTTTCGAAGTGCCGCTCGATGCCAACAAGCACGAGATCAAGACGGCGATCGAAGAGCTGTTCAAGGTCAAGGTGACCGCCGTGAATACGCTGCGTCAAAAAGGCAAGACGAAGCGCTTCCGTGGCGAATCTGGCCGCCGCAGCGATTTCAAGAAAGCCGTGGTGACGCTCAAAGAAGGTGACAGCATCGATGTCACCACGGGCGTCTGACGGGAGAGATTGAAAGATGGCACTTAAACAGTACAAACCCGATACGCCCGGTCAGCGCGGCCTGGTCCTGGTGGACCGCTCGTCGCTCTGGAAAGGCGACCCCGTCAAGTCGCTGACCGAAGGTCTGCGCAAGAAGGGCGGCCGCAACAACCAGGGCCATATCACCGCGCGTCGTCGTGGTGGCGGGCACAAACGCCGTTACCGCGTGATCGACTTCAAGCGGACCAAGCTTGACATGACGGCCGTGGTTGAGCGTATCGAATACGATCCGAACCGTACCGCGTTCATTGCGCTTCTGAAGTACGAAGACGGCGAGCTGGCCTATATCCTGGCGCCGCAGCGTCTTCAGGTCGGCGACGAGGTTGTCGCCGGTAAGACGGGCGTGGACATCAAGCCGGGCAACGCCATGCCGATGGCGGCGATGCCGGTCGGTACGATCATCCATAACGTCGAGATGAAGCAGGGTAAGGGCGGCCAGATGGCCCGCTCGGCAGGCACCTACGCGCAGATCATCGGTAAGGACCAGGGCTATGCCCAGGTGCGTCTGAGCTCCGGTGAAATCCGTCTGGTTCGTGCTGAGTGCATGGCGACCGTTGGCGCCGTCTCGAACCCGGATCAACAGAACATCAACCTTGGTAAAGCCGGCCGTAAGCGCTGGTTGGGTAAGCGCCCTGCCGTTCGTGGCGTCGCCATGAACCCGGTTGACCACCCGCATGGTGGTGGTGAAGGCCGGACGTCGGGTGGCCGTCATCCGGTTACCCCGTGGGGCAAGCCGACCAAGGGCAAGAAAACGCGCAACAACAAAAAGACGGATCGGCTCGTTATGCGTAGCCGGCACGTCCGTAAGAAATAAAGGAGGGCGGGACAGTGCCACGCTCCGTTTGGAAAGGTCCGTTCGTCGACGGTTATCTGCTCAAGAAAGCAGAAGAGGCCCGTTCGTCAACGCGCAGCTCGGTCATCAAGACCTGGTCGCGCCGTTCGACGATCCTGCCTCAGTTCGTCGGTCTGACGTTCGGTGTCTACAACGGCCAGAAGTTCGTCCCGGTTCTCGTGACCGAGGAAATGATCGGCCACAAGTTCGGTGAATTCTCGCCGTCGCGCACCTACTACGGTCACGGCGTCGATAAGAAGTCGAAGAGGGGTTAATCATGGGCAAGAAGGCCGCTGAGCGTCAATTGAACGACAACGAGGCGATGGCTTTCGCGAAGCACATTCGTGTCAGCCCACGCAAGCTCAACCTCGTTGCCGAAAGCATTCGGGGCATGGATTGCTCGAAAGCACTGACGCAGCTCATGTTTTCGCGCCGTCGTATCGCGCAGGACGTGAAGAAGCTGCTCGAAAGTGCGATTGCGAATGCCGAGAACAACCATCAGCTCGATGTCGACCGGCTGTATGTCGCCGAGGCGAGCGTCGGCAAGGCGCTCGTGATGAAGCGGTTCCGAGCCCGTGCGCGCGGCCGGGTCGGGCGCATCGAAAAGCCTTTCAGCAATATGCGCTTGGTCGTTCGCGAGCGTGAGGAGACGGTTTATTGGGTCAGAAAATTAATCCGGTCGGGCTTCGTCTCGGCGTCAACCGTACCTGGGATTCCCGGTGGTTCGCCGATGGTAACTATGCCGACCTGCTGCACGAAGACATCCGCATTCGGGAGTTCCTGCGCAAGGAACTTCAGCAGGCCGGTGTGTCCAAGATCGTGATCGAGCGTCCCGCGAAGAAGGCCCGTGTGACCATTCACACCGCGCGCCCGGGTGTCGTCATCGGTCGTAAAGGTCAGGACATCGAGAAGCTGCGCCGCAAGATCGCGAATATGACGGATGCCGAAGTGCATCTGAACATCGTCGAGATCCGCAAGCCGGAAACCGACGCCCAGTTGGTCGCCGAAAACGTGGCCCAACAGATGGAACGCCGGGTATCGATCCGCCGCGCCATGAAGCGCGCCGTTCAGTCGGCGATGCGCATGGGCGCCGAGGGTATTCGGATCAACTGCTCGGGCCGTCTCGGCGGTGCTGAAATCGCGCGTATGCAGTGGTATCGCGAAGGCCGTGTGCCGCTTCACACGCTGCGCGCCAACATCGATTACGGTGAAGCCCGCGCGCTGACCACGTACGGTATCTGCGGCGTCAAGATCTGGATCTACAAGGGCGAGATTCTGGCCCACGATCCGATGGCGATGGAAAAGCTGCAGCTTGAGCAGCAGCCGCAGCGATAAGCGGACGTAAGTAGAGGATAGAGCAATGCTGTCTCCGAAAAGAACCAAGTTCCGCAAGGCGCACAAGGGCCGTATCCACGGCATGGCCAAGGGCGGTACGACGCTGAACTTCGGCTCGTTTGGGCTGAAGGCGGTGACCCCGGAACGCGTGACTGCGCGCCAGATCGAAGCTGCGCGTCGTGCCATGACCCGTCACATGAAACGTGCCGGTCGTGTGTGGATCCGCATCTTCCCGGACGTGCCTGTGACTCAGAAGCCGGCCGAAGTCCGCCAGGGTAAGGGTAAAGGTTCGGTCGAATACTGGGTCGCCAAAGTGAAGCCGGGCCGGATCATGTTTGAAATCGACGGCGTTTCCGCTGACATCGCCCGCGAGGCGTTCCGTCTGGCGGCCGCGAAACTGCCGGTGAAGACGCGCTTCGTGACGCGCGTTGGTGAAGGGGATTGATCAGATGAAAGCCGCTGATATCCGTACCAAGACCGACGACGAGTTGAAGGATCAGCTTGCCGCCCTGCGCAAAGAAGCTTTCAACCTGCGCTTCCAGCAGGCGTCGGGTCAATTGGAGAACACCGCGCAGGCGCGTCACGTGCGCCGTGACATCGCGCGCATCAAGACCGTTCTGGGCGAGCGTAAGGCCGCCCAGGCAGAAGGGTAAGGAACGACAAAATGCCGAAACGTGTCATGCAAGGCGTCGTCGTTAGCGACAAACAGGACAAGACGGTCACCGTACTGGTCGAACGTCGGGTCATGCATCCGCTGTACAAGAAGTATGTGAAGAAGTCGAAAAAGTACGCGGCGCACGACGAGAACAACGCCTCCAAAGTGGGCGATCAGGTATTCATCCGTGAATGCCGCCCGCTGTCGAAGCGTAAAACTTGGGAAGTTGTAACCGAAGGCGCTTGAGCGCCTCGGTCGAAGTAAGGGAACCGGAACGATGATTCAGGCTGAATCGAACCTCGAGGTCGCCGACAACTCGGGCGCCAAAAGGGTCCAGTGCATCAAGGTGCTGGGCGGTTCGAAGCGCAAATACGCATCGGTTGGCGACATTATCGTCGTCTCCGTGAAGGACGCCATTCCGCGCGGCCGCGTTAAAAAGGGCGACGTGATGCAGGCTGTTGTCGTGCGCACCGCCAAGGACATTCTGCGCAAGGACGGCACCGCTATCCGGTTCGACAGTAATGCCGCCGTGCTGATCAACAAGCAGGGCGAGCCGATCGGGACCCGTATTTTCGGCCCGGTGACCCGTGAACTGCGTGCCAAGCGCTACATGAAGATCATCTCGCTGGCACCGGAGGTGTTGTGATGGCCCAGAAGATTAAAAAAGGCGACCGCGTCGTCGTCCTGACCGGACGCGACAAGGGTGCGAAAGGTGAAGTGCTTAAAGTGCTGCCGGCCGCAGACCGCGCCGTCGTGGACGGTGTGAACAAAGTCAAGCGTCACACGGCGCCGTCGCAGACGACGCAGGGCGGTATTGTCGAGAAAGAGGCGAGCATTCACCTCTCCAATCTCGCCCTGATCGATCCGAAGGACGATAAGCCGACGCGCGTTGGTTTCAAGACGTTGGAAGACGGTCGCAAGGTGCGCGTTGCCAAGCGCTCCGGCGAAGTCCTCGACGCTTGAGAGTGGAGACGAGAGTAATGACCGCACGTTTGCAGGAAGTTTACACGAAGGACATCGTGCCGAGCCTTAAATCGGAGTTCAACTACGCGAACCCGATGGAAGTGCCGCGGCTCGACAAGATCGTGATCAATATGGGCGTTGGCGAAGCCTCCCAGGACCGCAAGAAGATGGACGGCGCCGTTGCCGATCTGACCGCGATCTCGGGGCAGAAACCCATCGTTACCCGCGCCAAGAAGTCCATTGCGGGCTTCAAGCTGCGCGAGGAAATGATCGTTGGT
>JAGLED010000047.1 GCA_023145215.1 Rhodospirillales bacterium
GATCCTTGAAGCGCTTGAAAGCCGCCTGCAAGGCATTGTCGCCCAGGTCATAGCCCAGATCGCGGACCTTGTCCTTGAACGCATGGCGGCCGGAATGCTTGCCCAGCACGATGTTCGATTTCGTCAGGCCGACCGATTCCGGAGTCATGATCTCGTATGTCGCGGCGTTCTTCAAAACGCCATCCTGGTGGATACCGCTTTCGTGCGCGAAGGCGTTGGCGCCGACGATGGCCTTGTTGGGCTGTACCTGGAAGCCGGTGATCGACGACAACAGGCGCGACGCCTTCATGATGTGCTCGGTGACGATGTTGGTCGTATAAGGCATGACGTCGGCGCGGGTGCGGAGCGCCATGACGATCTCTTCCATCGATGCGTTGCCGGCACGCTCGCCAATGCCGTTGATGGTGCATTCGACCTGCCGGGCGCCAGCCTTCACGGCCGCCAGCGAGTTCGCGACGGCCAACCCTAAGTCATTGTGGCAATGGACGGAAATGATCGCCTTGTCGATATTGGGGACGCGGTTCATCAGCATCTCGATGAGCGCGCCGAACTCGTCCGGGACCGCATAACCCACGGTGTCCGGGATGTTGATGGTGCCCGCGCCGGCGTCGATGGCGCTCTCGACGCAGCGGCACAGGAAATCGTGCTCGGTGCGGGACCCGTCTTCCGGCGACCACTCGACGTCGTCGGTGTACGAGCGCGCGTGCGTCACGCTGTCGATGACCGCCTGATGCACGGCATCGGGCTCCATCTGAAGCTTGAACTTCATGTGCAGCGGGGACGTGGAAATAAAGGTGTGGATGCGCTTGCGCTCGGCCGGTTTCAACGCTTCGGCGGCGCGGTCGATGTCGCCCTTGGTGGCGCGCGAAAGGCCGCAGATCGCCGGGCCTTTGACCGACTTGGCGATCTCGTTGACGGCCTCGAAATCACCCTCGGAGGCGATCGGGAACCCGGCCTCAATCACGTCGACGCCCATGCCCGCGAGTACTTCCGCGACCCGGAGTTTCTCTTCGAGATTCATCGAGCAGCCAGGCGACTGTTCGCCGTCCCGAAGCGTCGTATCGAAGATCACGACGCGGTCTTTATCCGTGTTTCCGCCCATGGCGCACCTCTCACTCGTCCGGAATCGGGACGAATCCAATTCAGGACAGTCTCAGAATTGCGTTTCCATAAGCTTAACGCCCCAAAACGCAAGGAAAAAGGCGCGATTTTGGGGAATCCGCCGAGCGGCCATCCTCAAATCCCAACAAGAACGTCTAGGTACACTAAATGCTATTTCTTCAAACAAATTTCGATGAACTGGGACAAACTATCCCACATTGACTTGAGGTGGAGGTCTGATGGGAAGAAATGAGAGTGATGAACATACTTGTTCATCGTGTTCGCCGACAAAAGATGTTCCCTTTGTTGAAACTTTGCGAGGCCTTCGTGGTACTTTTTATCGATTTCACCCTGGCTCAACATATGATCTAGGACCTTCTTAAACCTCTGCCCCAAGTTGTCAGTTTCCTTCACGTGCAGAACTTTCACACGTGCGATATAGTTGCCGATTGAGAGTTCCAACAACACCCGGAACAATACCGCAATGGCATTGTCATGCTTTCCGAACTTCAGGTGATACTGAAGTTCATTCCATATATCTATTGCCCGTTTTGTGTGGGATTTAGAGGTTAAATCGTCCCCATCTTCAGGGCGAATTAGCGATTTTCGGTCCTTAGATGATGCGGTTTTTTTCGATGACCTGTTACCCTTCTGTTTCTTCTCAACGACCTTTAGGGTTTTCAAATTTTTGTGCTTCTCAAGCGCGTCTGCGGCAGTAGGTAGAACGCCCTCTTTTTCTAGCCTGTCTAGGTATCTTTTCTTGTCACTGTTGCTCCAAATGTCATCGAGCGTGACTTCTTTCTGAATTAAATCGTCAACGATCCGGTGCAGCGCGCTCAGTACTTTTCCATCCTCGTGCGTAACTTCAACATGTTGCTTTTGAACCGAAATTCCCACTCGGTTTCTCAATCCTTCAGATGAAAGGAGACGAAGCAAATTTGAGCGCGGCACTTTCGCGTTAGCGCCCAAATATTCGTGCTCTTTCAGTTTCTCTTCGATTTCTTCAGCTAAATTGACGGAAGTCTTCTTGCCGGTTCGACGCACAAAATGTGACTTTGCCTCGGCGTCCCACTGGCTTTGTCCAACACCGCTTTGGCCTCCAGTATGGCGTCTGAACAAAATTTCATCGATCCGATCTCTGTCTTCCTCAACGTGACATGGTATCTTCTTCGGAAAGCTTCCAACCCATAGCTTTCGCTGCTCTTTGAAAAACTTTTGCCAATCGCCAGTTGGGGCATTCTGGGGCGAATTTAGCAACTTGAGGCAAGTAACCCTCCTGTTTCCGTCAAAGACTACCGCCCTACCATCATCATCAACATGTACTAAGGGCGGTTCGTATATCTGGCCCTCTTGAACGATGTCTTTCGTCAAATTTCTCATATGATCAGCACGATGCTTGAGCAGCCACTCAATCGCGGCATCTTCGTCGATTAGTTCACCGTGCCGGTCATTTGACTTGTTGGTCGACAAGTCGCTCAGCAAAATGCTTTTAAGTTTCATCACTAGCTCGCAATTCTACCTTGGATCGCAAAGTATCGCATGAGTCGAGATTTCGTCAAAGCTGCCTAAGGCAATCAATTCCCTCGACTTGAAACTAACGATAAAAAAACGGCCCCGGTTCCCCGGGGCCGCTCTGGTATTCGCTGGGTCCCCGCTTTCGCGGGGATGACGCCTTCGGCGTCAGTTCTTGGTCTTGTCGACGAGCTGGTTCTCGGCGATCCACGGCATCATGGCGCGGAGCTTTTCGCCGACCACTTCGACGCCGTGTTCGGCGGCGATGCGGCGAGACGCCTTGAAGCTGGCCTGGCCGGTCATGTTCTCGGTCATGAAGTCCTTGACGAAGCGGCCGGTCTGGATGTCCGTCAAGATCTCCTTCATGGCTTTCTTGGTTTCCGGCGTGATCACGCGCGGGCCGGAGACGTAGTCGCCGTATTCCGCGGTGTTGGAGACCGAGTAACGCATGTTGGCGATGCCGCCTTCATAGATCAGGTCGACGATCAGCTTCACCTCGTGGCAGCACTCGAAGTACGCCATTTCCGGCGCGTAGCCGGCTTCGACGAGGGTTTCGTAACCCGCCATGATGAGGTGCGAGAGACCGCCGCAAAGCACGGCCTGCTCACCGAACAGGTCGGTTTCGCACTCTTCCTTGAAGGTGGTTTCGATGATGCCCGAACGGCCGCCACCGATGCCCGACGCGTACGACAGCGCGACTTCCAGGGCGTTACCGGTGCCGTCCTGATGAACGGCGACGAGGCACGGCACGCCGGCGCCACGTGAATATTCGGAACGCACCGTGTGACCGGGGCCCTTCGGCGCGATCATGAACACGTCGAGGTCGGGACGCGGTTCGATCAGCTGGAAATGCACGTTGAGGCCGTGCGCGAACGCGAGGGCCGCGCCTTCCTGCAGGTTGTCTTTCAGGTGGTCGCGGTAAAGGACGGCCTGGCCTTCGTCCGGCGTCAGCACCATGACGACGTCGGCCCACTTGGCGGCGTCCGCCGGGCTCATGACTTTCAGACCCTCGGCTTCGGCCTTCTTGGCGCTGCCGGAACCTTCACGGAGACCGATGGCGACTTCGCCGACGCCGCTGTCGCGGAGGTTGAGCGCATGGGCGTGGCCCTGGCTGCCGTAGCCGATAACGGCGACCTTCTTGCCTTTGATCAGGTTAACGTCCGCATCACGGTCGTAATAAACTCGCATTTTTCTCTCCCCTGAGATCTGGGTGGTTCTTAATAAATCGGTGTGTCGTCGAATTCGGTTGGCGGGGTTTTACAGCCCTTCCGTCCCGCGGGCAATGGCGGCGACGCCGGTCCGGGAAATGTCGGCAAGGCCCAACGGCCGCATCAGATCGATGAAGGCGTTCAGCTTGCCGGTATCGCCGACGATTTCGAAGACGAAGCTTTCGTTCGTGCTGTCGACCACGCGGGCACGGAAAATATCGGCGATGCGCAGGCTTTCGACCCGCTTGTCGCCGGTGCTGACGACCTTGACCAAAGCCAGTTCGCGTTCGACGTGCGGGCCGTCGAGGGTCAGGTCGGAAACTTTGTGAATGGGCACAAGACGGCCGAGCTGCGCCTTGATCTGTTCGATGATCATCTCGGTCCCCGACGTCACGATGGTGATCCGCGAGATCGCCTTTTCGATGTCGACTTCCGCGACCGTCAGGCTTTCGATGTTGTAGCCGCGCCCGGAGAACAACCCGATCACGCGTGCGAGCACGCCGGGTTCGTTGTCCACCAGAACCGAGATGGTGTGGAAGTTGATCTGCTGGTCGATTGTCATGCTTCTGTTCCTTGATTGAAAGGGGTGGCCGCCGTCCGGTCAGACGAGGACCATGCCCTCTTCGGACACCGGCTTTTCGGCCTTGTCGTCGGGGCCCAGAAGCATCTCGTTGTGCGCCGCGCCCGACGGGATCATCGGGAAGCAGTTTTCAGCGGGATCGACCTGAATGTCGGCGATGACCGGACCGTCGGTTTCGATCATTTCCTTGAGCACGTCATCGACCTCGCCCGGTTTCGTCGTGCGCAGCCCCGTCATGCCGAATGTGTCGGCCAGCTTCACGAAGTCGGGCAGGCTTTCCATGTAGCTTTCCGAGTAACGGCTGCCGTGCAGCAGTTCCTGCCACTGGCGCACCATACCCATATAGAAGTTATTGAGGATGAGGCACTTCACCGGCAGGCGGTACTGCGAAATCGTCGACAATTCCTGCATGTTCATCAGGAACGATGCCTCGCCCGACACATCGACGACGAGGCTCTGCGGATGCGCGATCTGCACGCCCATCGCGGCAGGCAGACCGTAGCCCATGGTGCCGAGGCCGCCCGACGTCATCCAGCGGTTCGGTTCATCGAAACCGAGATACTGTGCCGCCCACATCTGGTGCTGGCCCACTTCGGTGGTGATGTAGGAATCGCGGCCCTTGATCAGCTCGCCCAGGCGCTGCAGCACGTACTGCGGCTTGATGATGTCGCCGGACTGATCGAACTTGAGGCTGTCGATGGCGCGCCAGTCGGCGATCTGCGCCCACCATTTATCGAGCGCCTTGGCGTCCGGCTTGCACTTCTTGTCCTTCCAGACCTTCATCAGATCTTTTAGAACATGCGCAACGTCGCCGACGATCGGAATGTCGACCTTGACGTTCTTGTTGATGGACGACGGGTCGATGTCGATGTGGATCTTCTTGGCACCGGGCGCAAAGGCATCCAGGCGGCCGGTAATACGGTCATCGAAGCGCGCGCCGACACACACCATCACGTCGCAACCATGCATGGTCATGTTGGCTTCGTAGGTGCCGTGCATCCCCAGCATACCCAGGAACTGTTTGTCGGAAGCCGGATACGCGCCCAGCCCCATCAGCGTCAGCGTGCAAGGATAACCCGTTTCGCGCACGAACTCGGTCAGCAGCCTGGAGGCTTCGGGCCCGGAGTTAATGACGCCGCCACCGCAGTAGAACACCGGCTTCTTGGCGCCGGCGATCAGTTCGACCGCTTCCTCGATCCGGTCGGCGTCCGGCTTCAGGCGCGGCTGATACTTCTTGAGTTCGATCTCTTCTTTGGGCGTGTAATTCTCAAGCGCCATGCAAACGTCTTTCGGCAGGTCGATTACGACCGGGCCGGGGCGGCCGGAGCGCGCCACATGGAAGGCTTCGTGCATGACCTTGGACAGGTCCTTCACGTCCTTCACGAGATAATTGTGCTTGGTGCAGGGGCGCGTGATGCCGGTCGTATCGCACTCCTGAAACGCGTCGTTGCCGATAAGATGCGTCGGCACCTGGCCGGTCAGGCAGACAATCGGAATGCTGTCCATCAGCGCATCGGTCAGGCCGGTCACCGCGTTGGTCGCGCCCGGGCCCGACGTCACCAGCACCACACCGACCTTGCCGGTCGAACGCGCATAGCCTTCCGCCGCGTGCACCGCGCCGCCTTCCTGGCGCACGAGGATGTGGCGGATCTGGTTCTGATTGAAGATCGCATCGTAGATCGGCAGGACGGCGCCGCCCGGATAGCCGAATACGACTTCGACGCCCTGATCGGCCAGTGCCTTCAGGATGATCTCAGCGCCAGATATCTTCGTCGTACTCATCAGTCCGTTCCTTGTGTGCGGCAAACAATAATTGACGGTCGGCAACCGCGGCCCCCGACCGTCCAAAACCGTGTCATAGAGCTCCTGCCCAGCGGGAGCGGCGGCAACCTAGATCGTCATGCCCGGGTGGTCAACAAAAACTTGCGAATAAATGAAAAGATTTTTTCGTTATCTCTTTCCAAATATTTCTCATCAACAATCAAATCCGTACGAATCTGACGCCTGAACCAGGTCATCTGCCGCTTGGCGAGCTGGCGGGACGCCGTTTTTGCCTTGGAAACCGCGGTCTCCAGGCCCATTTCGCCATCGAGATGGCGAAGCAGCTCGGCGACGCCCACGGCGCGCATCGCCGGCAGGTCGGATGCCAGCCCCAGCGCCTTGAATTCTCTGGCTTCGTCGAGGGCCCCCAATTCCATCATCTTGTCGAAGCGGGCGTCGATCGCGGCGTACATTTCCTCGCGCGGCGGCATCAGTAAAACCGTAAGATAATCAGCGACATAGCCGGGTTTGTCGGGCTGTTCGGCCTGCCAGTCGGAAAGCGTGCGGCCGGTGCCTGCGAAGACCGCAGCAGCGCGGATCAGCCGCTGGCGGTCGGTGGGGGGCAGCCGTTCGGCGGCCTCGGGATCGACGGCCTTCAGCTCGTTCAAGAACTTTTCGCCCCCGACATCGTCATATTGCGCGCTCACGCTCTCGACGATTTCATCAGGGATTTCAGGGACTTCCGCCAAGCCATCGGTCAATGCCTTGATGTAGAGCCCGGTGCCGCCGGCGATCACCGGCACGCGTCGGCGTTGGTGGATATCGGCGATCGCGTCCGACGCCATCTCCAGCCAACGCCCCGCCGAACAGCGCTCGGAAGCCGAGAGGCAGCCGAACAAATGATGCGGCACACCGCCCATTTCGGCGTCTGCCGGGCGCGCGGTCAGGATGCGTAAATCTGCATAAACCTGCATGGAGTCCGCATTGACCACCTCGCCGTTAACCAATTCAGCGGTCTTTAGCGCCAATTCGGTTTTTCCGCTCGCGGTCGGCCCGGCGATGATGACAACCGGCGATAAATCGTCCAATTTGTGCCCCCGATAAAAACAAGACCAACCGGAGCCCCCTCATGCAATCCGTCCTGACTTTGATCGCACCCGAGGCGGCCCCGCTCTCGGTGCACATTGTTGGCGAAGTTCGCGCCGCCCTCAACACCCTGGGTGCGGAAACCGCGCAGCCGGTCTGGTTATGTGACGGCATTGCCGCAGATATCGCGTTCGAGATGATCGCCGACGACCAGGCCGAGGCGGTGGCGCGCGACGTGATCGCGGACGCGCCCGTCGACGTCATCGCACAGGAAGCGGCCACGCGGCGGAAATCGCTCCTGCTCGCAGACATGGACAGCACCATCGTAACCTCGGAGACCCTCGACGATCTGGCGGCGCACGTCGGCATCAAGGACGAGATCGCGGCGATCACGGCCCGCGCCATGAACGGCGAACTGGATTTCAAGGAAGCGCTGCGAGAACGCGTCGGACGCCTCAAGGGCCTGTCGACGGGCGCACTGGCCGACGCCTACGCGGAAGTCGAACTCTCACCCGGCGCCGAGACGCTGGTCCGCACCATGGCGAAGAACGGCGCGCACTGCGTTCTGGTGTCGGGCGGGTTCAAGTATTTCACGTCGCGTATCGGCGAACGCTGCGGCTTTCATGAGGATCTCTCGAACGACTTCGTGATCGAGAACGGCAAACTCACCGGCGCGGTCGCCGAGCCGATCCTGGATAAGGACGTGAAGCTGGAGACGCTGATCAAGCGCACCGCCGAACACGGCCTGTCGCTTGCCGGGACACTTTCCGTCGGCGACGGCGCCAACGACCTGCCGATGCTGAAGGCGGCGGGGCTCGGTGTCGCGTACCGGGGCAAACCATCGGTCCGCGCCGAAGCGCCGGCCAGGCTCGATCATGCCGACCTGAGCGGGCTTCTGTATGCGCAGGGGTATCGGGCCGAAGACTTGGTGCGCACCTGACCCCTCACCCTGTCCCTCTCCCGAGGGAGAGGGGACGCAGGCCAACCAGCTCTCTCCCTGGGGAGAGGGAGGGGCCCCGTCATTCCGGCGAAAGCCGGAATCCAGAGCGGGCAAACGCCAACGCCTGCGCTCCTCGCCCCCGGCCTGCGCCGGGGCGACGAATGGGTGTAAGCTTCTTCAGCCCTTGTCGATACGGATCGCAACGAAGCGCAGGCCCTGCGCGCTTTCGACGCGCAACAGCACGGACTTCCGGCCCTGCGCCTTGGCTTCGTCGACCTTGCGGGCCACGTCTTCCGGGTCGGTCACGTCGGACTGGCTCACCTGGATGATGCGGTCGCCCGGCTGCAGGCCCTTCTCGGCGGCGGGACCGGTGGCATCGACCTCGGTCACCACGACGCCCGTGGCCTTATCGTCGAGCTTGAAGCGTTCGCGCATACTCGGGTCGAGCGCCGCAACGCTGAGGCCCAGCCCTTCGACCGAATGCTCGCCGCCGGTGTCTTGCGGCGTGGTTGCAGCGACCTCGGTCGGGGTTTCTTTAAGGGTGCCGACCGTTACCTTGACGGACTTTTCCGCGCCCTCGCGCCAGACCGTCACGTCGACGGTGGTGTCAGGCTCGACATCGGCGACAATGCGCGGCAGACGGCGCATTTCCGGCACGTTCACGCCCCCGAATTCGAGGATCACGTCACCGGCCTTGATATCGGAATTGGCGGCGGGCCCGTCCTCGACCACGCTCGCGACCATGGCGCCGCGCGCTTCCTTGAGGCCAAGGCTCTCGGCGATCTCGGGTGTCACGGACTGGATGTGCACGCCCAGCCAGCCACGGCGCACTTCACCGTTCTTGATCAGCTGGCGGATGACCGGGGTCGCGGTCGACGTCGGCACGGCGAAGCCGATCCCGACGCTGCCGCCGGTCGGCGAGAAGATCGCGGTGTTGATGCCGATCACCTCGCCATCCATGTTGAACATCGGCCCGCCCGAGTTGCCGCGGTTGATCGAGGCGTCGGTCTGCAGATAGTCGTCGTAGGGACCGGAATTGATGTCGCGGCCGCGCGCCGAGATGATCCCGGCCGTTACCGTGCCCCCCAGGCCGAACGGGTTCCCGATGGCGATCACCCAGTCGCCGACGTCGATATTGTCGGAATCGCCCAGGTCCGCAACCGGCAGGTCGCCGTCGTACTTGACCTTCAGGACCGCGATGTCGGTCTTCGGATCGCGCCCGACCAACTCGGCCTTGAGGCGCGTGTCGTCATGAAGGATCACCGAAATCTCGTCGGCATCCTGAATGACGTGGTTGTTGGTGACGATGAAACCCTTGGCATCGACGATGAAGCCCGACCCCAGCGAGGTCGCCTTGCGGGACCGGTTCTGCGGCTGGTTACGCTCGAAGAAATCCTTGAAGAAATCCTCGAACGGGGAACCCGGCGGCAACTGCGGAATATCGAGGCCGGGGCGTCCCTCGACCGTCTGCGTGGTTGAAATGTTGACGACCGTCGGCAGCAGCTTCTTGGCGAGAGCGGAAAAACTCTCCGGCGCCGAGCGCGCGAACGCGCCCGTGGCCTGGAGGACGATGGCCATGGCGGCGAGGACCGCCAGAAGACGGGTAACCCAGATCGCGGTCTGGGATTGATCCTCGGCTTTGGCAATCGCATGCCGACGGGCGCGGGCGCGGACTTGATTCATCGTTCGAAATACCTCTGCTCAAAATGCGTCTTAACTAATGTGCACGGTCACGTGCCGGTCGTCCAGTTACGGTAGAAATGTGTCCGGATCGTGGCTGTGTAAAGTGCCTGGTCGAAAAACGCTTCCCAGTCGTCACCCCGGCGCAGGCCGGGGTCCAGAACTACCTGCATGCCGGATTCCGGCCTCCGCCGGAATGACACGCCTTTCCCCCTCACCTGTCCTCTCCCCCACGTGCGTGGTGGAGAGGGACCCTGACGCAACGCCTCCAGATCCCTCTCCCCCTTTCTAGGGGGAGAGGTTAGGTGAGGGGGTCCTGGTTCAGAAAAAGATCACACCCCGCTTTCCGCCATGATCCAGTCGCAGAAGCGGCGCACCTTGGGTGTTGCTTCGTCGCGCGTCCGGTAACACAGGAAATGCAGCTCCCGCTCGATACTGCGGAACCGGCCTTCGCCGAAGCGCACCAAGCTGCCGGCGTTGAGTTCGGATTGGGCGAAGCGGACCGTCTCCAGCGCAAGGCCGAGGCCCTGCACCGCGGCGGCGATCACCATAGAGCCGCGATCGAACGCGGGGCCCGTCTGATGCGCCGCCATGTCGATGCCGTTGTGCCGCGCCCAGTCGGACCACCGCACCGGGCTGAAGGTGGATTCCAGACGCACCAGATTCTCGAAATCCTTTTCATCGACGTCCCGATTTGCCGCGGCAAAGTCCGGGGAACAGAGCGCGGCGATTTCCTCCGTCCCCAAGGCGTGGGTCTTCACGCCCCCACCCCGGCGGGCCGTCCCGTAGGCGATCAGCACATCGATCTCGTCCTCGCGCGCGAGGTCGAGCTGATCGGCGCTCGACGAAATCCGGATGTTGATGTTGCGGTGCTCGGCCATGAAGACCGGCAGCCGGGGCGACAGCCACTTGGCGGCGAAGCTTGGCGTGCAGTGGACGGACAGGTCCTGTTTTTGCGTCGGCGGGCTGAGTTCGGCACAGACTGCGGCGATTTTTTCGAACGCCGGGGACAGGACGGCAAGCAGCCGCTCCCCTTCCGGTGTCAGGATGACGGTCCTGCTGGTGCGCATGAACATGGCGCGGCCGAAATGTTCTTCCAGCGCGCGCACCTGATGGCTGATCGCCGACGGCGTCAGATGCAGTTCCTCCGCCGCGCGGGCGAAGCTGCCGAGACGCGCCGCCGCCTCGAAGGCCCTCAACGCATGCATGCTCGGGGTGTGCTGCAAACTGCGCCTCCATGAATCTCATTCATCTATCATTGAAAAAACGTCGTTTGTCAAAAATCGCGCTTTCAACGACCATGATAAGGTCGAACCGGCAAAAACGGCGGTTCGGAACAGTTCAACGCCGAGCGGCCCGAAAGTGCGCCGCCGGCCAAAGGAAATCGAGGAACACCATGTTAGACGACATCGCCAACGGCCCGATCATGACCGGCAAGAGTTCGGACGGCCAAAAGCGCGAACGGATTTCGCTTTACCAGCCGGAACAGGAAGGCCTGATCTTTCCGGAAATCCCCGAATTCGAAACGTTCGAGGAAGAACGCGCGTATCGCAAACAGCACCTGGTCGCAGCCTGCCGCGCCTTCGACCAGCACGGCTTCGACTACGGCTTCGCCGGTCACCTGACCGTCCGCGACCCGGAACGTCCGGAGCTTTACTGGACCAACCCGATGTGCGTGCACTTTTCGCAGGTGAAGGTTTCGAACCTGATCCTCGCCGACCACAAGGGCCGCGTCGTCGAAGGCGATTACGCGATCAACCGCGCCGGGTTCGTGCTGCACGCCGCCGTGCACGAGGAATATCCGGAAGTGATGGCGATGTGCCACGCGCATACGACCTATGGGACGGCGTGGTGCGCGACGGGCCGTCCGCTCGACATGATCAGCCAGGACGCCGCCGCGTTCTATAACAGCCACGCCGTGATTGGCGCGTCGGCAGGCGCCGTCGCGGTCGAAGAGGAAAGCGGGCTTTCGGTCGCCAAGCAGATCGGCCGCAACCGGGGCATCCTGCACCAGAACCACGGCCTGCTGACCGCCAGCCAGCACAGCATCGACGACGCCGCGTTCTGGTTCATCGCGCTGGAGCGCGCCTGCCATCAGCAGCTGATGGTCGAAGCGACCGGCATCAAGCCGCAACTGCTGTCGGACGAGACCGCGAAGTACAGCCGCGAACACGTCGGCAGCGACTATATCGGCTGGCTGCACTTCCAGACGATCTACAGTCATATCGCCCAGACGCAGCCGGACATGTTCGACTGAACAGAGACGCTGACACGCAGACGGAAATGGCCCCGCGGCACATCATCCCGCGGGGTTTTTTCTGTCTCCGATACGGACCATCACGGGCAGCGCCTTCAGGCGTCACCCACCCAGGGCGGCTTCGGCAATCCACACATAGGCCGGGATACCGACGATAATGTTGAACGGGAACGTGATCCCCAGCGAGAGCGCCGTGTAGATTGCCGGATTGACGTCGGGCATCGCGATCCGCATGGCCGCCGGGACCGCGATATAGGACGCGGAGGCCGCCAGCGTCATCAAAAGCACCGCATTCCCGACCGTGAGGCCGATGGCGTACGCCGCCATCAGGCCGAGCCCCGCGCCGATCACCGGCATGATCACGCCGAACGCCAGCGACCCCGGCGACAGCACCCGCCGGTCGCGCCGCAGCCCGTCCCCCGTCTTCAGCCCCATGTCGAGCAGGAACAGGCACAGCACGCCCTGCAGCGGATCGAAGAAGAACGGCGCGACGATCTCTCCGCCGTCGGCGCCGATCAGCGCGCCGATCACCATGGCGCCGAGGATCAGGAAGATGCTCTCGTTGAAGACGATGACCTTGAGCACCCGGCTGCCCGGAGCGGGCGTCATGCCGCCGCGTCCGGCAAGTGCCAGCCCCGACGCGATGGCAGGGGCTTCCATCAGCGCCGCGACCGCGACCATGCCGGCGGCGAACAGGATGCCCGCCTCGCCCAGCACCGTGCTCGCGGCAATGAAGGTCACGATACTGATGGACCCGTAATGCGCGGCGATGGCGCCGGCCTCGCGTTTTTCGAACGACGTCATGGCGCGGAGCAAGGCGAAGGCGATCAACGGCATCGCAAAACTGAGGAGCACCCCGGACGCCGCCGCGCCGACGATTTCCCCGATCCCCTCTTTCGAGACCGCGACCCCGCCCTTCAGGCCGATCGCCGCCAACAGGTAAAGTGAGATGCCCTTGGAGAAGTTCTCGGAGACGCGGACATCGACCGTGAAGAGTGCGCCCGCCAATCCGAGGGCGAAAAACAACACCGGCGCCGATAAAAGCGTCGTAAGCAAAACGTCCATGTCCGTCCAAACCTCCTCGTGAAATGGCCGCCGCTTAACCCCCTGCGGCGGCGAATGTTACGTTTTTCCCGTTACGTAACCGTCCACGGGATCCGGGATTTGCCTTTCGTTCCGGGTTGCCGCGTATCTCAGGACCCCGTAACCGAGAACCGCGGAGAGCACGGACCCGCCCAACACACCTATTCGCACCAGCCCCGCCTGTTCCGGTCCGTCGAATGCCAGGCCACCGATGAACAGGCTCATGGTGAAACCGATCCCGGTCAGCACCGCGACACCGTAGATGTGCAGCCACGTGGCGCCGTCCGGCAGCTTGCACAACCCGGACTTCACGGCGGCGAAACTGAAGCCGAGCACACCGATCTGTTTGCCGAGAAACAGACCGAGCGCGATACCCAGCGGAATCGGCTGGAAAATGTCGCCGGGTTCGAAACCCGCCAGCGGAATGCCCGAATTGGCGAACGCAAAGACCGGCATCACGAAGAAGTAGACCCACGGATGAAGCGCATGCTCGATCTCGTGGTACTTGGTCGGCCTGTCGTCGCCATGCGGCGGGCGCAGCGGCAATGTAAGCGCGATCAGAACACCGGCCAACGTCGCATGCACGCCCGACTTCAGGACCATCACCCACAACACCAGGCCCACGATCATGTATGGCGCGAGACTGCGGACGCCGAAGCGGTTCAATATCAACAGCAACGCGGTGGCACCCGCCGATACGGCCAGCGCATAGAGCGAGATATCCTCCGTATAGAAGAAAGCGATGATCAGGATCGCCCCGAGATCGTCGATGATGGCGATGGCCAGCAGAAACACCTTGAGCGACACCGGCACCCGGTTGCCGAGAAGCGATAGCACGCCCAAGGCAAAGGCAATATCGGTCGCCGCCGGGATCGCCCATCCGTTTGCCGCCGCCGGATCGTTGGAAGCGATGAGCAGATAGACGGCGGCGGGCACGACCATGCCGCCGACGGCGGCCAGGGCGGGCAGCGTCGCGCGGTCGAGCGATGAGAGCTGGCCGGTCAACACCTCGCGCTTGATCTCGAGGCCGACCAGAAAAAAGAAAACGGCCATCAGGCCGTCGTTGATCCAAAGCAGCAGGGGTTTGTCGATGGCGAGGCCGCCGATGCTGACCGCCACCGGCGTTTCGAGAAGCCCGTCATAGATCCAGGCCAACGGCGAATTGTCGAGAACCATGGCGAATGCCGCCGCCAACATAAGAATGACGCCGGGACCGGCGTCATGATGAAGCAATCTTTTAATGGCACTCACCGCAAAACCCCTCTATTCCTCTTTAAACACACATAAACAGCTATATAAATATGAAAAAATACACAAAGGTCAATGTATGGACATGAAAAAAGTTCGGCGTTTATAATGTGCGCGTTGATGGAACGAAGGAGCGTTCGTTGCTGTCGAAACCGATGCTGACGATTCATGAGGTGGCCGCGCTTCTGAAGATGCGTGAGAGCACGGTGCGCGCGTGGATCAACGACGGGCAACTGCGCGCGGTCAAGTTCGGCCGTGACTGGCGTGTCGCACAGCGCGATCTCGAGGCCTACCTCAACGCCCACGCCAACCGGGATCCCGGTCCGGACGAACTGGCTCAACCCGCGAAACCTTCCGGCGAGCGTCCCTGAACTCGATCCGGGCGCGGCTGCCGCTGATTGTCTTTCGCCGGTTAACTTACACTTACAGCCCACCCCATTGATCATCCAGCACCTGGACGCCACATCATGGGGGAACGTGCCCGAGGGAACGCACGCGGCCAATGAAGGCCGCCCTCAACCGTCACCGGAGGAGCACATGGCTATGAAACTGTGGAAAATCGAACCCGTTGCCGACACCGACGATCCGCGTTGGCTCGATCATCATATGTGGCAAGAGGTCGTGGTCCGCGCCGAAACGTCGGGCGAAGCGCTGAACCTCGCCCGCGTCATGGATGAAATGAAAATGTCGGATGTCGCGACCGTGGGGAATGAATCCCAGGCCCTGACGAGCGGCCTTGGCGACGAGAAGCTCTATCGCATCAAGCCGCTGAACGCAGCGGAAGACGGTCGCGGATTTTCAACCGAGGGCGAGGCCAAGGTCCTCGCCGCGGCATAAAAGCAGGGTTCCGTCAGGACATGGTGAGCGCGACCGACGCGACGGCAACGACCGCGGCGGCGGTCCCCAGACAGAGCGCGTAATAGGTGCCGCGTCCGCGCGAGCCCTGGCGCATTTCGGATGTCTTGAGTTCCTCGGGGTCTTTCTCGGTAGCGGGATTTTTCTCGTAGTCGGTCATGAATAGCCTCCGAGCCATATCTTGTCTCATTGGCGGCATCGCGACTGCGGCGATCACCGCCGACACCCTTGAGGTGGTCAGATAACCCCGGCCTGTAAACCCCTGCTTCATAACGCGTGCGTGAGCGCGCCGCCCAGCCTCTGCGGAAATGAGGGCCTGCCTATCCCCGAACCAGCCAGACGATGATGACGCCGGCGGCCGCCGCCCCGATGCCGAAGGCGCGGAGGATCGAGACCGGCTGGCCGATGACGTTCAGCATCATCTTCTTCATGGCGTTGGGGAACAGCGCATAGCAAACGCCCTCGATCACGATGGCGAGACCGAGGGCGGTTAGGAACTCTGTCATCAGGTTTCCTGCTACGCTTAATTCTTCGAGACGCCCCTTCGGGCCTCCTCAGAACGAGGCTGTTCTGTTTCCCTCATCCTGAGGAGCGAGCTTTCGCGAGCGTCTCGAAGGATGCGCATGCGTCAGTTGTATTCTTTCGGCTTCGGCGTGGCCTCGTTGAAATACCGGAAGAACTCGCTGTCCGGCGAGAGCACCATCGTGGTGCCGTCATCGAACGCGCCTTCGTAGGCTTCCATCGAGCGGTAGAAGTTGAAGAACTCCGGATCCTGACCGAACGCGTCGCCGAGGATCTTGTTCTTCGCGCCTTCGCCTTCACCGCGCAGGATCTGCGAGGTCCGGTTGGCTTCTGCCAGGATCACCGTGCGCTGGCGATCGGCTTCGGCCTGGATGGTCAGCTTCTGTTCCTCACCCTGGGCGCGGATTTCGGCGGCCTGGGCGATACGGTCGGAACGCATCCGGTTATACACCGACTGCAGCGTCGCATCCGGCAGGTCGGTCCGGCCGATCCTGAGATCGACAAGTTCGACCCCGAAGTTCGGCGCCTGCGTCTTCAGGATCTGGAAGATCTCGTTCATCACCTCGACGCGCCTCGGCGACAGCATCTCGGCCAGCGAGACCTTGGCGACCTCGGCGCGGACAGCGGAATTGAGCTGCGAGCCGAACACCTGGCGGAAGTTCCGGTCGGTCTGCGCGACCTTCAGGAACTCCAACGGATCGACGATCTTGTAGCGTGCGAAACTGTCGACGTTGACGCGCTTCTGATCCGCCAGCAGGACTTCCTGCGGCTGCGGATCGAGATCGAGAATCCGGCGGTCGAAGTAGGTCACGTTCTGGATGAACGGGATCTTGAACTTCAGGCCGGGTTCGCGTTCGACGCGGACCGGGTTACCGAATTGCAGCACCAAAGCCTGTTGCGTCTGATGGACGGTGAACGCGGCGCTGTAGCCTGCGATGCCAAGGACGATGACGAGAATGCCGATAAGTGCGAGAGACTTTTTCATTACTGGTTCCCTCCGCTCTGGCCGCGTTTCTGGAGTTCGTTCAAGGGCAGATAAGGCACGACGCCCTGACCGCCTTCGGTCCCCTTGTCGATGATGATCTTGTTGGCGCTACGCAGGACCTGCTGCATCCGCTCCAGATAGAGACGGCGGGTCGTCACGTCCTTGGAGGATTTGTAGGTCTCGTACACCGACAGGAAGCGTGCCGCTTCACCCTCGGCTTCCTTGATCACCTGCTCTTTGTAGGCTTTCGCGGCCGCGAGGCGCTTTTCGGCTTCACCCTTGGCGCGCGGTACGATGTCGTTCTTGTAGGCGTTGGCCTCGTTGACCAGGCGCTCCTGGTCCTGGCGCGCACGCTGCACATCGTTGAACGCGTCGATGACTTCCTGCGGCGGATCGGCGACCTGCAGCTTGGTCTGCGTGATCAGAATGCCTGCGCCGTAATCGTCGAGAATCTGCTGCAGCAGCTTCTGCGTGTCGGCTTCCACTTTCTGACGGCCGGACGTCAGCACGTTTTCAAGCGTCGCCTGACCGACAACCTCGCGGAGCGAGCTTTCGGCGGCGATCTTCACGGTGCCTTCCGGGTCGCGGATGTTGAACAGGAAGTTCGCCGCGTCCTTGATCTGCCACTGAATATCGAAATCGATGTCGACGACGTTCTGGTCGCCGGTCAGCATCAGGCTTTCCGACGGCACGTCGCGCTGCGCACGGCTGCCGCCGCCCTCGCCGCGATAACCGATCTGAATGGTGTTCACGCGCGTCACGTTGGGGGTGTAGACCGTGCCGATCGGCGACGGCATCCAGTAGTTCAGACCGGGTTGGGTCTGCTGCACGTACTGGCCAAACAGAAGTTCGACGCCCTGCTGTTCCGGCTGCACGCGGTAGAAACCGCTGCCGAGCCAGATCGCGACGACCGCGATGAGGATGAGAACGATGCCCTTGGCGCCGCCCGGACCGCCGGGCAGAAGGCGTTTCACCTTCTCCTGCGCGCGGCGCAGCGTCTCTTCGAGGTCGGGGGGCTGCATACCGCCGCCGCCACCACCGGGTCTGCCCGGGCCGCCACTGCCCCAAGGGCCTTGACCGCCGCCTCCGCCGCCCCAGGGGCCGCCTTGTTTATTCCACGCCATGTATCATCCTACCCTTGCTTTTCGCCCGTCCGGTCTGCATGCATATGCGGACGTCCGACGGGTCCTTGTAATTTCGCCCCTGCGCGATAACTAAGTCACGTTAACTCAAGTTAACATAGGGGCGTTCAAGCGGTGGGCGTTATATGACAGCCGCGCCGCCGTTACAAACATAGTCGGTAATTTCGACCACTGATACAGTTGTCGAAATACACCACAGATATCGGTTTGAATTGGAGAGTTTGCAACCATGTCCGAGATCACCAAAGACGACATCCTCGAAGCGCTTGGGGGCGTCATCGATCCGATCAGCGGCAAGGACGTCGTCAGCGCCGGTATGATTCAGGGTTTGCAGACCAAGGACGGCAACGTCGCCTTTGCGATCGAAGTCCCCGCCGACAAGGGCGCGGAGATGGAACCGCTCAGGAAAGAGGCGGAAAACACCGTGTTCGCCCTCAACGGCGTGGTGTCGGCGACGGTGGTGCTGACCGCCGAGCGCGCCCAGGGTAGTGCTCAGGGTGGCGCTCAGGGTTCCGGGCAGGCGGCAGAGCCGCAACAGGCCAAACCCGCCGGCCCGGCACAACAGCAAAGCGCGGATCTTTTGCCGGGCGTGAAGTCGATCATCGCGGTCGCGTCGGGCAAGGGCGGCGTCGGCAAGTCGACGACGGCGGTCAACATCGCCCTCGGCCTCGCGGCGGGCGGCCACAGCGTCGGCTTGCTGGACGCGGATATCTACGGGCCCTCGATGCCGCGCATGATGGGGATTTCCGGGCGCCCGAATTCGGCGGACGGCAAGACCCTCGACCCGATGGAGAACTACGGCATCAAGGTCATGTCGATCGGCTTCATGATCGACGAGGAAACACCGATGATCTGGCGCGGCCCGATGGTACAGTCGGCGCTGGAGCAGATGATGCGCGACGTCAACTGGGGCGAGCTGGACGTCCTCGTGGTCGACATGCCGCCCGGTACCGGCGATGCGCAGCTGACGATGGCGCAGCGCGTGCCGCTGACGGGTGCGGTCATCGTCTCGACCCCGCAGGACATCGCGCTGCTGGATGCGCGCAAGGGCCTCAACATGTTCCGGAAAGTGGACGTGCCGGTGTTCGGCATCGTCGAAAACATGAGCTACTTCCTGTGCCCCGATAACGGCAAGCGCTACGACATCTTCGGCCACGGCGGCGCCAAGAAGGAAGCCGAGCGCATGGGCGTCGATTTTCTGGGTGAAGTCCCCATCGAGATCGACATCCGCGAGATGTCCGACAAGGGCACGCCGATCACCGTCGCCGCCGCCGACAGCCAGAGTGCGGAAAACTACCGCACCATCGCCGGCAAGGTGTGGGACAAGATCGAAAAAGCCACCGGCGGCGAAAGCCGCGCGCCCAAGATCGTCATCCAGTAAGGCGTCTCGACGTGACCGCCCGCCATTATCTCAGCAAATCGATGGCCCGGGCGGCGGTGTTACTGGGCGTTCTGCTGACGATCACGGCGCCGGCACATGCCGAAACCGTGGTCGCGTTGCCGGGTGCCGAGTGCAAGGAAGTCAGGGCGACGCTGGAACTATACGTGCCCATCGCGCCCGGCTTCAGGCAGCTCGAAATGCCGTTCCCGGAAAACGACGAGAAAATCCAGGGCTCGCTCTGCCGCCTCGTCGCGGTCGGCACCGGGGTTCACGTCGAAAACGAGCGCATCCGCACCCTTCAGGACATGCAGGGGTATGTGAAGGGCGCCCTTGTCGAGGCCGGCTGGACGTCGACCGCCCAGACCGAGCGCTTCAAGGGTAAATCCAAGCACGGCCGGCACGTCTTCGCGTTGACCCGCAACAACGCGATCTGCGTGACCACCATCCAGGTGGGGATGGTGCCGGGCGTGGAAACGCCGCGCGGTGCGATGGAGGACGGGACGATCTATCTGGGATCCCTGAAACCGCACCAGCGCGAATGGTGGATCGCCGTCGACTGCTTCCATTTCTGAGGCGGGGTTCCGCGCTCACGTGTCTCTCCGGGCTGGGTCCCTTAAGTTCTTTCGCCGTCGTCCTGAACGCGATTCAGGACCCATAAACGGCATCTGTGATTTCGATACCATGGACCCTGAATCGTGTTCAGGGTGACGAAAGGAAAGGCCTCCGGACGGCTCATTTCGTCACCCCGGCAACCTGTTTCTCGGGCGCAGGCGCTATCATGCGCCGCGACCCGGGACCCATTTCAACTTCGAAAGCCGGCCGATCCATGGGTCCCGGCGCGGTCCTACGGCCCGGCCGGGAAACACGATTTATTGCCTGGTACGTGTTACGCCGCCGCTTATTTCCGCTCGACCGGCGGATAGTACTGCGGCGCTTCGGTCCTCGCGTACATGCCGTAGTCGCGGGTGACCTCGAACACGCGGAAATACTCGGTCGTCGGATCGGCGAACAGGCTTTCCCCGAACCCGCGCCCGGCGTCGGTATCGGGCGCGTCGACCAGATGCGCGAACACACCGTCGCGATAGACGCTGGCGAACGAGTCGCCCGTCCAGTCCGTCTTGACCGGAAGTTCGGGGTTCCGCGATTCCGAGACGACCGCATACGTCGGCGGCCGCCTTTGCGGATCGTTGTAGGACGAGAGCCGTTCGGGCTTCCAGACCGTGCCGTCCGGCCGTTGTTCGTGCAGCACCTGCGATACCCGGATCCGGTAATCGGTGAAGACCTCCTCGCGGCCGGTCTCCTGCACCTTGTGATGAACGGGATCGACCCGCCACGCGACCAGCGCGCCCTCGTCCTGCCAGATCTGATAGGACAGCACCAGATTGTCGCGGGTCAGGCTCCGGAAGCGGTCGATGAACAGGCACCCGCCCATCTCGTCCAACCTGGGCCGGAGCTTGGCCGCCAGATCAAGGTACTGATCGACGCCGCCGTCCTTGATCTGCACTTCGAAAAACAGTCCCAGCATGGCGATCCCTCCCGTGTCCGCATCCGATAGTCAAACGGCGCAGGCCTTTACAGGCAAGGTCCATTTGTCCGGCGGCGCCGGCACCAATTCCAATCCAGCACGAACGTCATTCCGGCGAAGGCCGGAATCCAGGGCACTGGCGGCTGGACCCCGGCCTACGCCGGGGTGACGGTAAATGCCGAGCCTCACAAAAACGTCTTCGCCAAATCGACGGTAGATTTCTGACCAAGCGATTTCTTGTGCCGTCTCAGCCCGTTGGCGGTTGCGCGCCGCGGTCACTCCGCCGCGCGTTGCCGCTGGTGCAGCGCCGGCATCAGATCGAAATAGGGGCGGATCACGGGCGACGCCTCGGCCTCGAACGCCGCGTACGAACCGTCGAAATGGACGCGCCCCTCATGCAGCATCACAACGCGCGGTTCGAGCCGGGTAAGCAGATCCTTGTCATGAGTGATGATCAGCGTCGTTCTTTTCGGGCGGCCCATCTCGGCGTCGACATGGGTGCCGTATATCAGGTCCTGCACCTGCGCCGCACTGGTCGGATCCAGGCCCGTCGTCGGCTCATCGTAGAAAATCACGTTGGGTTCCATCGACAACGCGCGCGCGATGGCAAGCCGCTTCGCCATGCCGCCGGACAGGCTGTCGACGTCGCTATCCATGAATTCGTCATCGACGGGGAGCGACACCGCCGCCAGCGCGTTTCGGGCAATCGGCTCGATTTCATCGTCGGAGAGGTTTCTGACCTCGCTGAGCCAGAGCGCGAAATTGGCATAGACGGAGCCCGAGAACAGCGCGTTCCGCTGAAAAACCACGCCCCAGTGCGTGTGGATGGCGTCCAGTTCGTGTGTATCGACCTCGGCAAGATCGACCAGCGGCGCGCCGGCGCGGTTGTAATCGGCGACCCGGACGCGGCCCTCATCGGGCGTCAACTGGCCGAGAATATGGTTCAGCAACACCGTCTTGCCGCACCCGGACCCGCCGACGATGGCGACGATGTCGCCCCGGTCGATGCAAAGATCGACGCCCGTCAGCACCTGATGCTCGCCGAAGGCCTTTGATAATCCCTCGATGTCGATTTCGACGGCCGTCTGAGCGGCCGGTGCGGCGGGTTTCACGATTTCCATGGCGGCGTTTCGGCTCCCGGCTCACCCGCACTGGCGGGACGACAAACGGCGCCCCGGAAACGCGGGAAACCGCAATACGAACCTACCACAGTCCCCGGAAGGCACGTTGATCTAAGTCAAAGAAATTTCTTCGCCAGATCGACCGTGGATTTGTGGCCGAGTGATTTCTTGTGACGTCTGAGCCAGTTGGTGGTCGCGGTGCGCCCGGCGGCATTCAGGTACGCCAGAACGTCCCAGTGTGGATGCAGGTGGCTGTCGCGGGCCAGTTCGGAGGTGTAGCGTGCGCCGTCCAGCATGTGGAAGCGGTGCCCCAGCATCCGGCGCGCCAGCGGGTCGATCTGCACCGAATGCCCGTTGGCCATGCGGCGCACGGTTTCGATCAGTTCGACTTCCTTTCGTAACGGTTGCGAGAACATGATCCTGTTGACGTTGCCCTGGATATCGCGCGCCGCCGTCGGGAAGTCGGCGGCGTTTTCGGGCGTCAGGCGGACAATCATGGTGTCGGCGGCCTCGCAGTGCTCGATCAACGGCACCACGGGCGGATTGGCGGAATAGCCCCCGTCCCAGTAATAGCGTCCGCCGATCCGGACCGCGTGGCGATACGCCGGCAGGCACGCCGACGCCAGCACGGCGTCGATGGTGATTTCGTCGCCGGTGAAGATCCGCCCACGCCCGGTCTTCGCTTCGGTCGCGTTGACGAACAGCTTCAAAGGCGCGTGCCGGCGCAAACCGTCGAAGTCGATATGGTCCTCAAGGATGACCCTGAGCGGGTCGATATCGAGGGGATTGAATTCGTAAGGAGAGAAGACTTTCGATACCGCGCTCATGAAGACGTGCGCCGGTGTCGGATTCGGCATCGGCGGCGCACCGCCGTTACCGCCGAGCGGTTTGGGGAGGGGGGAATACGAGCCCTGCGAGGCGTTGATCGCACGCCAGACGCTTTCCAGCTTGTCGCGCGCGCCGTCCCGGCCCGCCTCCATAAGGCCTGCGGCGGCGGCCACCGCGTTAACGGCGCCGGCGGACGTGCCGCTGATGCCGTCGATCCGATGCTCGCCCAGCTCCAGAAGCCGGTCAAGCACGCCCCACGTGAAGGCCCCGTGGGCGCCGCCACCCTGAAGCGCCAGATTGAGACGTTTCGTTGAGTGACGGCGCCTGGGGAGATAGACCTTGCCGGGGACCGGCGTACCGGCCCGGGAAACGGTTACGTTCTTACCCTCCGCAACTTCCGGCTCAGTGGGCGCGGGAGGTCGGGTGGATACCCGGGTTGGCGGCGACGTTGCGAAAGCCGTGCCCGACGCGCACCACCGCGTGGCCGATGCCCCGGAAGATGGCGGAGAACATGTCGCGGATCGCGTGAGCGCGCATTTCCTCGGCCTCGCGGGCGAAGCGCGCCATGTCTTCCGGCGTGATTTCCTTGTAGTCGATTTCTCCGACGATCGGTTTCATTTGTCATACTCCTGTAATCGGTTCGCGATATTGCATTGCAACATCGTTGCTGCATTGCAATATAATGAGGGTAAGGAGTCGCCGGAATCCCCTTGTTGGTCATAACCCTTTTGCGTCCGGCGCACATGTACATGGAACTGACATGGATATAGCTAACCAGATGATATTGTTTGCAAAAGTCGTCGATACCGGCGGCTTTTCGGCGGCGGCGCGCGACCTTGGGCTGACGCCTTCGGCGGTCAGCCGGCAGATCGGGAATCTGGAGGATCGCCTGGGTGCGCGCCTGCTGAACCGGTCGACCCGGCGGGTTTCGCTGACCGAAGTCGGCAAGGAATTCCATGAAAGATGCCGGGACATCGCCCGAAGCGTCGAGGATGCGGAGGCGATGGTGGCGACCCGCCTTGACCATCCGCAAGGCACGCTCCGGATTTCCGCGACATCCGCGTTCGCC
The DNA here is from genome assembly GCA_023145215.1 of Rhodospirillales bacterium. Taxonomy (GTDB): domain Bacteria; phylum Pseudomonadota; class Alphaproteobacteria; order Rhodospirillales; family Casp-alpha2; genus UBA4479. The sequence continues at coordinate 23,885 of JAGLED010000047.1, forward strand.
AAAGCCCAGCTTTTGCCGATTCTGCCCCTGTTTCTGGCGGAAAACCCGGATCTCAAGCTCTCCATCGAGCTCACGGACCGGGAAATCGACCTGATCGGCGAGCAGATCGACGTCGCCATCCGCTTCACCGAACAGATCTCCGACACCTCCATGGTGGCCCGCAAGCTCGCCAGCAATCAGCGTATTTTCTGCGCGGCCCCCGACTACATCAAACGTCACGGCCAGCCGACGAAACCGGAAGACCTCGCCGATCACAACTGCCTGCGGCTCTCGACGGTCGAGAAATTCAACAACTGGCAGATGAACGACGGCCATTCCAACGTCGCCCGGCGCATCACCGGCAACTTCGAAACCAACAGCTCGGACGCATTGTTCCATGCGGCGCTGGACGGGCTCGGCATCGCCAAGCTGTCGACGTATCTGTGTAACGACGCGCTCGACGACGGGCGGCTGGTGCGCGTCCTGCCGGACTACGCCGAGGACGCATCCGACGTGCTGGCGATCTATCCGAACCGCCGCAACCTGTCGCCCAACGTCCGCGCCTTCGTCGACTTCCTCGCCGATCAATTCGGCAAGGTCCCGCCGTGGGAGCGCGAGAAGCGGAAGGACAAAACGGCGGCTTAGACGTTCGACGCCGCGACGCGCCCCCCTCACCTGTCCTCTCCCCCACGCCTGGGGGAGAGGACAGGTGAGGGGGAAATAAACGGCGCATATTTCCCCGGCCCGCAAGCTGGTTTAGGCTGCGACCGTCACGCACCCCACGGTCAAAGGAGCACCCCATGGCGAACGTTCTCGGTCTCGCAGGCAGCCTGCGCAAGGCCTCCTTCAACGCCGGGCTGTTGCGCACGGCGGCCGAGGAATGCCCGGACGGTCTCGCGATCACTATCGGCACGATCAAGGGCGTCCCCCTTTACGACGCCGACGACGAAGCCGAGAACGGCCTGCCGGACGCGGTTCAGACCCTGCAGGCGCAACTCGCCGACGCCGACGCGCTTTTGCTGGTGACGCCGGAATACAACAACGGCGTGCCGGGCGTATTCAAGAACGCCATCGACTGGATGTCGCGCGGCGACGGCCTCAAGCACTTCAAGGGCAAGCCGGTCGCGGTCATCGGCGCGTCGCCGGGCGGCTTCGGCACCAACCTCGCGCAGGCGCACTGGCTGCCGGTGCTGCGCACGCTGGGCACGCGGCCCTGGTTCGAAGGCCGGTTGATGGTGTCCCGCGCAGGTCAGGCCTTCGACGGCGACGGCAACCTCACGGATGAGAAGACGCGCGACGCGCTCAGGACGTTTCTTTCGGGTTTCGCCGAAAGCCTCGGGTAGATTCGCATCTGATTTGCTCCCTCACATGTTGCTCCCCCTCACCTAACCTCTCCCCCACATGTGGGGGAGAGGGATAAGAAAGTGCATGTCTCGTCAGGGTCCCTCTCCCCCAGTCATTGGGGGAGAGGGCAGGTGAGGGGGCCCAAGCCCACTCACGAAAACGTTGATTGGTCCGGGACCGCATCCGCTAGCGCGGCCTCGAACCCGGTGCTAGATTTGCGAGCTTGGTCGACACAACTGGGGCCCCCTGAATGCAGCACCGCTATCTTCTGATCGTCCGCTTCGCGCTGATCAACGCCGTGGCCGCGGCGTTCCTGGCGGCCGCATGGCTGCAGGGCTGGCTCGACGGCATCATCAACGAACAACTTTGGGAACTCTCGGCGCTGATCTTTATCGTCTTCCTTTACGGTCTCGCAATCTGCGCGCACCGGGTATGGCGGCACAGCAACGAGCTCAACGGCGTTAAGGCAGGCGCACCCGACCCGGAAAGCTGGGCCGGACGTTACCTCGCCGACGTAGACGGCGCCGGGCCGGAAAGCCGGCAGATGCTGGCCGACGGCTTCCGTCTCAAGATCACCAACCGGGTCGCCATCGTGCGGCACATCGCCAACGCGCTGGTGTTTTTGGGCCTGATCGGCACCGTCATCGGCTTCATCATCGCCTTATCGGGCGTCGATCCGGAAAGCGCGGGCAAAGCCGAAAACGTGGCTGCGATGGTCGCGACGCTGATCAGCGGCATGTCGGTGGCACTCTACACCACGCTGATCGGCGCAATCCTCTACACGTGGCTCACGGTTTCGTACCGGATCCTCGTAACCGGCGCGGTCGACCTGATCACCGCCACCGTCGAACTCGGAGAAGCCCGTGGACGGTCTCGACGAACTTGACGACGACGCCGCGGGAACGGTTTTCCGCGACGTCATCATGCTGGCGCTGATCGGCTTCGTCGCCATGGTCATCATGCTTTTGCCGCATGTCGTCCCGAAAGAAAAACGCACCGAGGACCAGAAAGCCCCCGGCAACGTCATTGTCGAGATGCACTGGCCGTCCGACATCGCCGCCGATGTCGACCTGTGGGTGCAGGCGCCGAATGAACTGCCGGTCGGATTCTGGAACCAGGGCGGACAGACCTTCAACCTGCTCCGCGACGACCTGGGGACCGAGGGCGACGTAACCAACGAGAATTTCGAGATCACGTATTCACGGGGCATTCCGGCGGGCGAGTATATCGTCAACGTGCACATGTACGGGCCCGCGCCGCCGGACCGGGTGGTGCCGGTCAAGGTGACCGTCAGCGTGCGCAAGCAGTTCGACGAGGCGCACCAGATCCTCTCGACCGATCTCGAACTGCGTCACCGCGGTCAGGAGGAAACGGCGTTCCGCTTTCGTCTGACCGACATCGGCGATCTGGTGGAGGGCAGCGTCTCGACGCTGCGCCGCCCGTTGATCACCGGCCAGGGATTCATGGGGAACTGAAGACATGGACATACTAATCTACATCTTCACCGCCGCCGCGGTTGTCGCCGCCGGCCTCGCGGCGCTGGCGATCTGGGCGCCCAGACCGACGCCCGTCCGGATCGGCGCCTTAATCGTCGCCGTGCTGTTCCTGCCGATCGCCTATGTGCAGTCGCTGGAGATGCTGAGCCGCGCCAAGCCGGTCAGCTTCGAGTGGTTCAAGCGCACCCAGGACACGGCGCAGGTCCTGAGCATCAGCTTCGACGAGGGCCGCAAGATTTATCTCTGGCTCCGCTTTGCGGGCTCGGTCGAACCGCGCGCCTACGAAATCCCGTGGAACATCCGCCTGGCCGAGAAGCTCGAGGACGCGGCCGACGACGCGGTCCGCAAGAACTCGACGATCATCATCAAGGAGCCGTTCTACCGCCGCTCGATGGACGAATGGGGCGATCTCAACGTCGAGATCATCCCGCCCCCTCTGCCGCCGCAGAAACTGCCCCCGGGGATGGCGCCCAAGGTCTTCAACCCCAGGAAGGGCGACAGTATCTAAAGCAGACGGGCCCGTCGCTCGCCGGGAATCAAGTCGTCCTTACGAAGCATCTTTAAAAAAAGGGCGTCGCGGCAATTCCGGCAACGCCCCCTTCACATTCATGGCACGGATGGCGGGAGAGCCCGCCATCCGTCTCGCTTTCGATTACGCAGCTTTCTTGGTGCCGCCCTCGATCAGTTTCTTGGCCTTGTCTGTCAGGCTCTTCGGCGCATCGTTCTCGATCTTGATGGTCCGGGGCTTCATCTCCTCCGGCACCTCGCGAACGAGATTGATCGACAGCAGACCGTTGTCGAGATGCGCATCGACCACATTCACGTAATCCGCCAGATGGAACTTGCGAACGAAGTTCCGTTCCGCGATACCGCGATGAAGGTACTCTGCATCATCGTCCGATGGCGTCATATTGCCGGATACCGTCAGCACCCGGTCATCGACCTCGATGCTCAGGTCTTTCTCGGCAAACCCGGCGACCGCCATGTTGATGCGGTACTTGTCTTCGCCGTCGGTCAAGATGTCGTATGGCGGATAGCCGTTGGCGCTGCCATTTGTCTGCATGGCAACGTCGACAAGGTCGGCCAAACGGTCGAACCCGACCGAATTACGGAACAGTGGTGAAAAATCATATCTGGTCATAACGTTACATCCTCCTTTCAGAAGCAATGCTCGGTTACGATCGCCGCTGAACGGCCTGTCGAAGGAAGCCGCCAACGACGACCCTCGTCCAATACCGGACCCGTTTCCAGCGTCCGGTGAGATTCAGATATTTCGTGGCTTTTGGTTGTCAACACCAGCACCACCCCGGTTTGATTTAAATCAAGGTGGCGCAAACGCCAACCCGCCAGAATTGTCCCATGGAAAAGTGTCAAATCAGGTGCATGGACCGTCTTGTTTCAGTCGCCGCGGTCTTTGCAATGGCATTTGTCGCAATGTCTATGGGTCTACCGGGGGTGAGCCTGGCGGAACAAGTGGAGGCGTGCCTTTCATGTCACCCGTCGAGAGCATCCACGCCATCGGAAAGCATCGTCACCGGCGTACCGGCTCTTACCGGCCAGCATCCCGAATACATCGTCAAACAACTGGAACGCTTCAGTGCCGCCGCCGAGGGTGATGAGGATCCGTTCCGGCGTTTCAGTATCGTCATGGGTCATGTGGCGAAGGAATTACCGGCGAGCGAACGGCTCAACATCGCACGAAAACTTTCGGCGCAGACATGCGCTTTCCTCGGCAACCCGGACCCGCCGAGCGTTGAGCCGAACGCCTGCGCCGTCTGTCATGGCGCGCGCGGCATCACGAAAAACCCGGACGTCCCCAATCTCGCGGGCCAGGACCTCAGATATCTGTTCTACCAGTACCAGAAACTGCGCGAACCCTATCTGCCCGACGTTCCCGGCATCGAGGCGACGAACAAGCCGGTGCGACTGCATCCGGTGATGGGGCCGGTCGGCGCGCAACTGCACGACAACGTCGTATCGGCGCTGATCTATTATTCGAAACTGCCCTGCCGGTAGGCCGGTGACGGCCCGGCGGCTCAGGCCACGTGCGTATCGGTGGTGCGTCTGCGTTCCGCCGTTTCGATTCCCCTGCTCCGGCGGTCCGGACCGAAGAAGTCGCCCGTCCTGACGAACGACTTCCTGGAATCGATGATCTTGCACAAATGCTGGTAGATCGTTTTCGGCGAGTACGGCTTTGCGAGAAAATCCGTCGTGCCGCTGTCGCGCGCCGTGACCACGTTCTCATATTCCGTCATCGAGGTCGTGATGATGACGGGTATGAAGACATTGCGGCTTTCGGGGTCCTGGCGCATGCGCTTCAGCAGCTGCAAGCCTTCGTATCCGGGCGCCCAGTCGATGATCACGACGTCCGGGTTCTGGGTCTGGAAGGACTGCCAGGCATCCTCGATCTCGCTTGCGTCGATGATCTGCCCGACCCTGAGGGTGCGCAGGATGCTCTTGATCGTCTTGCGCAGAAACGGATTCCGTTCCGCGACGAGAACAACAAGCTGCGACAAATCGTAGCGCTTCAAGACCTTCCCCCAGAAACAACAGCGAAGTGAACGCGTCGGGCAATTCTCTGATATTCCGATGTGGGAATGTATTGGTGTTTATACTTACGCCCGCATGCCGGGTATGACGCCCGGCAGCCGGCGCATACCATGACGGCACGAAACACCGTCTTGCCCCGCTGACATCGACGGGGCATGTTTCGTTCCGGAGGGTTGCAAATGAACTATGATGCACTTTTAGCGTCGCGCGCCGGCAAGGTGGTGCGTGTCGGTCTGGTCGGTGTCGGCGATTTCGGCGCCACCCTTCTGGCGCAGTCGCGGGCCATGGCGAACATGGAGATCACCGTCGCCTGCGACCGGGACGTGCCGCGCATGGAGAAAGCCGTCGCCGGCGCCGGTCTCGGCCCGGACGACCACTTCATGACCGACGACATCACGAAAGCGGACGTGCCGGACTTCGACGTTCTCGTGGAAGCGACCGGGCACCCGGAAGCCGCGGCCGAACTCGCCGAGTGGGCGATCCGGCACAAGCGCCACGTCGTCATGGCATCGAAGGAAACCGCCGTCGTGATCGGCCCGATCCTGCACCGGATGGCGAAGGACGCGGGCGTCGTCTATACCGAGGTCGAAGGCGACCAACCGAGCCTTCTGATCGGGCTGGTCAGCTGGGCGCGGACGCTGGGTCTCGAAATCCTCACCGCCGGCAAGGCAAGCGAGTACGACTTCATCCTCGACAAGAACGACAAGCTGAGTTGGTGCGGCGAGAGGCGGGCGGCATCGGCGCTGCGCGCGCTCTGGGAAATCGACATCGATAAATGGTACAACATGACCGAGAAACGCCGCGCCGTAATCCATGCCGCAGGCTTTCCCGATCACGTGGTCAGCGATTTCTGCGAAATGGGCGTTGTCGCCAACGCCACCGGCCTGATGCCCGACCGCCCTGACTTCCACGCGCCGCTGTTGCGGACGGTCGAGCTCGCCGACGCCTTCCAGCCGAAAAGCGACGGCGGCCTGATGGCGGGCGAAGGCCGCATCGACGTTTTCAACTGCCTGCGCCGCGACAACGGCGCGAGCTTCGCCGGCGGCGTGTTCGTGGTCGTCAAGTGCACGGACGAAACGACGTGGAAGCTGTTGGCCGAAAAGGGTCACGTGGTGGCGAAAAACGGCAAGGCGGCGATGCTGTCGATCCAGCAGCACCTGCTGGGGGTCGAGGCACCGATATCGATCCTCGCCGCCGGGCTTTTGGGGTTGCCGACCGGGGCGCACGACCCGCGCCCCGTGGTCGATCTCGTCGCCCGCGCCGGACGCGACTTCAAAAAAGGCGATGCGCTCACGATCACCAACATCCACAAGCACGAAGTAAAGGGGCTGGAGCCGGAGCTGATCCCGGCGGCAGCGCTTGGAGACGACACGCCCTGCCCTTATTACATCGCCGCGGGACGCACCCTGGCCCGGGACGTCACGCGTGGCGAGGTGCTGACGGAAAGCATGTTCGAGCCGGTCCCGGAGACGACGCTCAAACGTCTCCGGCTTGAACAGGACAAATTGTTCGGCCTGAGTTGAACGTTCAACTTGCTCATCCTTCGAGACGGCGCGCCGCACCTTCTCAGGATGAGGCCGCAACCGCGCCGCAAACGCCATCCTCGTTCTGAGGCGCGGCTCATTCCTGTGGGCCGCGTCTCGAAGACTGGCGTTCATTGACGGCGTAGATCAGCCGCCGAACATCTTCTTCAAATTGTCGAGACCGGTCTGGTAGACGTCTTCGATCGCCTTCATCGCGGCGTTGTCGCTGCCACCCTGGGTTTCGAATTCGCTCGACCATTCGACGCTGGAATTGTCGCCTTCGCCGGTGACTTTCAGGGTCGCGGTGTAGTTCTTCACCGGCAGCGGGCTATCGACGATGGAATAAGTGTATGTCCGGGAATGATCGTCCTTGTGCTCCAGCTTCTCGATGATCGAGCCGCCGCCCACGAGGCTGAGCTTCCGAGTCTGGCCCTCCTCGGTCAGTTCCGAGCTTTCGACCCCCGGATGCCAGTCCGGCAGCGCGTTGAAGCGGCCGATCATGTCCCACAGCCGGTCGGCGGAGACAGCGAGATCTTGCGACATAGAGACTTTCGGCATGATGAACCCTCCAATATCCTGATTTCGAACAACTGGACAATTGTACATCAAATAAGGGGACAATTGAATGACATGGATCAACTGGAATTCGCAGTACGCGGACGTCAACAACATCCGGATGCATTACGTCCGCGAAGGCGATCCGTCGAAGCCGGCGCTAATCCTGCTGCACGGCTGGCCGGAGTTCTGGTTCGCATGGTCCAAGATCATCCCGGCGCTGGCCGAGGATTATGACGTTATCGCCCCCGATCTGAGGGGCTTCGGCGACACCGACAAACCCGAGGGCGCGGCGCTCGAAATTTATCGCCCGGAGGATCATGTGGGCGACCTTCTCGGCCTGATCGACGCGCTGGACCTGAAAGACGTCGGCATCGTCAGTCACGACGTCGGCGCCATGGTGACGCAGGCGCTGGCTCAGACGGCACCGGAGAAACTGCGCGGCCTGTTCTTCTTCAACTGCCCCTATCCCGGCATCGGGCCGCGCTGGTGCGCGCCGAAGCACCTCAACGACATCTGGTATCAGGGTTTTCATCAGCAGCCGTGGGCGGCCGAGCTTCTCGCGACCAGCCGCGACGCCATCCGTATCTATTTCGGCAACATGCTGCGCGACTGGGCGCACGAGCCCGAAAGCTTCACCGACGACGACGTCGAGATGTGGACCGAGAATTTTTCGAAACCCGGCAATCTTCAGGGCGGCTTCAACTGGTATTCGGCGGTCTTTCCGCGCCGCCTGAAAATCATGGAGGGGACGGCCCCCGCGCCCGTCCCCATCGAGGTTCCGACCTGCATCCGCTGGGGCGAGTTCGAACCCTTCATGCTGATCGAATACGCGGACCGGTTGGGCGAATATTTCGCCGACCTTGACTTCGCGCCCGCGCCCGACGCCGGACATTTCGTGCACTGGGAACGGCCCGATTATGCAATCCGGGAGATCAAGGGGTTCTTCGGGGGGCTTTAGAGCTTCCGTTCCAGCCTGACGAAGCTGTAGGCAGGGCCGCCCTCGGTTTCGGGCGGGTGGCGTTCGCGGAAGCTTTCCTGCCATTCGGCCGGATCGATTTCCGGGAACAGGGTATCGCCCTCGACATGCGCGTGGACCTCGGTCAGTTCGATGATGTCGGCGTCACGCATCATTTCCGCAAAAATCTCGCCGCCGCCGATGACCATGACTTTTTCATTTTCGTCTTCGCGGCACAGTTCGAGCGCGCCTTCGATGGTGGTGACCACGTCGGCGGCGTCAATGTCATGATCCGGGTTGCGGGTGATGACGATGTTCCGCCGCCCCGGCAGCGGGAACGGCAGGCTGTCCCAGGTCTTGCGCCCCATAATGACCGGATGGCCCATGGTGACTTTCTTGAAGTGCTTGAGGTCGTTGGAAATCTTCCACGGCAGATCGCCGTCCCGGCCGATCACCCGGTTTTCCGACATCGCGACGACGAGGACGATTTCCATCAAACCGCAATCGGCGCTTTGATGTGCGGATGGGCTTCGTACCCTTCGAGGGTGAAATCCTCGTACGTGAAGCCGGCGATATCCTTCACGTCAGGATTGATGATCATCCGCGGCAGCGGCAACGGTTCGCGGGTCAGCTGCAGGTCCGCCTGGTCCAGGTGATTGGCGTAAAGATGCGCATCGCCCAGCGTGTGCACGAAAACACCCGGCTTCAAATCCGTCACCTGCGCCATCATCATGGTCAGCAGCGCGTAACTCGCAATATTGAACGGCACCCCCAAGAACACGTCGCAGGAGCGCTGGTACAGCTGGCAGTTCAGCCGCCCGTCCATCACCTGGAACTGGAACATGCAGTGACACGGCGGCAGCGCCATGTCGTCGATGTCGGCCGGGTTCCAGGCCGAGACCACCATCCGGCGCGAGTTGGGACGCTCTTTGATTTCGCGGATCACCCAATCGATCTGATCGATCGTGCGCCCGTCCGGCGTCGCCCAGGACCGCCACTGGCGGCCGTAAACCGGGCCCAACTCGCCGTTCTTGTCCGCCCACTCGTCCCAGATCGAAACACCGTTGTCATTCAGATACTTGATATTGGTGTCGCCGTTCAGAAACCACAGAAGCTCGTGGATGATCGACTTCAGGTGCAGCTTTTTCGTCGTCAGAAGCGGAAAACCGTCTTCGAGATCGAAGCGCATCTGATAGCCGAACACCGCCTGCGTGCCGGTCCCGGTGCGATCGCCCCGGAACGTGCCGGTGTCGCGGATATGCCTGAGAAGATCGAGATATTGCTGCATGACCCGGAGTTTACCGTGACGGCCCCGGCGGTCAAAGCAGGGATCGGGGTTCGGGGCCAGAAAACGCCAATGCGTTGTCCCGCTTGGGCCCCTCGTGAACGGCGAACAGCCGGCGTGCCGTCCCGAACCGGCACGGCACCCGCAAAGCGCGCGAATCGCAGGACACGGCATGCCAACCGGGGGCTTGCAAAAACGGCCTGGAACGGCCTTTATCGTCCTTGATCGAAGCAACCAAACCCGGCAGGACCATCGTGAGCAATAACATCACCGTCGAGATCGCGCCTGGCGAACTGATCGACAAGATCACCATCCTCGAAATCAAGCTGGAGCGGATCGCGGATGCCGCGAAACTGGCCAACGTTCGCCACGAATGGGACGTGCTGACCCAAGCCCGCGACGCCCATACCGAAGCGTCCGAGGCACTCACTGAGCTGACGGGGCAACTCAAGAAGATCAACGAAACGCTGTGGGAGATCGAAGACGATATCCGCGACTGCGAACGGGCCAAGGACTTCGGTGAGACGTTCATCGAACTGGCGCGCGCCGTCTACCACACCAACGACGAGCGCGCGCGGGTCAAGCGCGAGATCAACGAGCTTCTGGGATCGGCCCTGGTCGAAGAGAAATCCTACGCCGCGTATTAGACGGACAAGCCGGGGAACCGCGCCATGGCGTTTTTGCAGTCCCTGTTAGACCGGTTTCACGCATCCAGCCGCGGGCCCCGTTCGTCCGCGCCGTCGGGGGTTTTGTTAGTGTCGTCGGGCGGCCTCGGCGACACCATCCTGCTTTCGCATGTAATCGAGCGCTTCTTTCGGCTGGCTTTGCCGGGTGAAGCCATCACCGTGCTGCTCAGGAAAGACGGCGCCAAGACCGCATTCATGTTCCCAAAAGGCACTGAGACCATCGCCGTCGACTTCGGCCGGCTGAGGAAAGACCGCGGCTATCGAAAAAGGATCGGCGACGAGCTATATCGGGCGAACGTCCGCCTCGCCGTCAGCCTCGATTATCTGCGCCACCCGGATCTGGACGAATACCTGATCTTCGCGGCGGCCGCGTCGGAAACCACGGCGATGGTCGCGAAACCGTGGCGAAAGTACGACGCGCAACTGAACAGAAATCGCGCGCGGTATGACCGGCTTTACGACAGCGGCGGCGTCCTGGTCGACAAGATCGTGCGTTGGACTGCGTTCGCCAACTGGCTGAACGGCACGGACGAGAAGCCGCCCGTCGCCACGCGCAATCCGCATTCCCTCCCCGCGCCGGCTGAGACCGATAAACCGTTCGTTATGGTGCAGGCGTTCTCGGCGGTGAAGGGCAAGCAGTGCAGCCCGGCTTTATTCGAACGCGCGTTGGCGCAAATCCCCGATGACTGGGACGTGGTGTTCACCGGCGCCCCCGGCGAAGACAAGGCCAACCCGGAATTCGCCGATCTGTTGGCGCGCCCCGGCGTCACGTACGACGACAGCACTTTCGAACAATTGGTCCCGAAATTGCGCGCCGCCAGAATGGCGATTTCCGTCGATACCGCGTTCATGCATCTGGCGATCACGGTGGGGACGCCGACCCTCGGCCTCGCCAGCGCGGCGTATGTCGATGAAATCGTCCCGTATGCAACAGAGACGACGCCCGGAAACGCGCACTTCGTCTATCACGACATGCCGTGCCGCAGTTGCCTCGGCGATTGCCGCTTGCCGCCCGAAGACGGCCGCTTTCCCTGCATCGCCCGGCTCGAGCCGCAAAAGGTGGAGGATGCGGTCAGGGGGATATTGGCGGCGGGGTAACCACCTCTCGTCATCCCAAACATGATTTGGGATCCATACCATCCTCTGATTCGGTTGCCGTTTATGGGTCCTGAATCAAGTTCAGGACGACGAAACAAAATGAAACCACAGAGGCGCAGAGACACAGAGGAAAATCCGGGCCGCAGCATCTCTGTGCCCTCGGTGTCTCTGTGATTCGATCATGGCTACCGGGTCTCGGCATACCGCACCGCCTCACCGGTGAAGACGATAAGCTTTACTCCCTGCTCTTATCCCCGGAAACCTTGCGAAAACGCCTGCGTAAGCGCATATTAGCCCTGCCGGCTCGTCCGGCTATGGTGATAAACGCTTATCGGAATAAGCGTAGCGGACCCGGGGGCAGTGCCCGGCACCTCCACCAAGTTTCCCCGGCCGGTTCCGGGGCAAGCTGATGGGGGTGAAACAGGATCGACGCGCGTAGTAAAGGATAAGTTTTTACCCGGCATGGTTCCGCCGTTACCGGGCCATTTTCACAAGTGCCAACGACAATGACGCACTTGCGGTTGCGGCCTAACACGCCATAACAACCACGGGGTTCGGGGGGCACCTGGCAACAGAAGCCCCCCACTTCTTTTTGGACACGGTTTTCCGCCGTTTCGCCTTTAACCATCGCGGTCGAACGTCTACATTAAACCCATGATTGATGAAGATAGCGATATTCTGCGTTACGACCTCTGGATCGAAGACGCACTCCGTGGCGTCATTCGCCGTTCGCTGACCACCATCGAGGAGATGGGGCTGCCGGGCGATCATCACTTTTACATTACGTTCCGGACCGACCATCCCGATGTCGACATCGCCGACTGGTTGCGCGCCGAATACCCGGAAGAGATGACCATCGTCCTGCAACACCAGTTCGAAGGTCTGGTTGTCGGTGACGAGGGCTTTGCCATCAAGCTGCGCTTCGGTGGCCGGCCGGAGCATCTGTCCGTGCCCTTCGACGCCATCACGTCGTTCGCCGACCCGTCGGTCAGCTTCGGGCTGCAGTTGAAGTCCGTCGACCTCGATGACGATGAAGACGACGGCGACGAACTGACGCCGGAAGAACTCGGCATCGACCCGACGGCGCGCCTCAACGACACCGGCATGGAAGACTCCGACGACGACGACGAGAAAAAAACCGGCGAGGTCATCGCGCTGGACTCGTTCCGCAAGAAATAACCCACCCGGCGTTTGGGAACACAGCCCGACCGCGTATCCACGACGCAGATTGCCAAATTGAGTGAGATCATGAGCGAATACGTGCACCACACCATGTTCCCGCTGGGACCTGACGAAACCCCCTACCGCAAACTCACCGACGAATATGTGAGCGTCGAAAAGTTCGGCGATCAGGAAATCGTCAAAGTGGACCCGAAGGCGCTCACGCTTTTGACGTTCGAAGCGTTCAAGGATGTCTCGCACCTGTTGCGGCCGGGACACCTGCAGCAACTCAGGAACATCCTCGACGATCCGGAAGCGTCCGATAACGACCGCTTCGTCGCGTTCGATCTTCTGAAAAATGCCAACATTGCGGCCGGCGGCATCCTGCCCATGTGCCAGGACACCGGCACCGCCATCGTCATGGGCAAAAAGGGCCAGAACATCTGGACCGGCGGCGGCGACGAGGCGGCGATTTCGGAAGGCGTCAGAAAAACCTATCTCGAGACCAACCTCCGCTATTCGCAGGTTTCCCCCGTCGACATGTTCGCGGAAGTGAACACCGGCGATAACCTGCCGGCGCAAATCGACCTCTATGCCGACGAGGGCGATGCCTACAAGTTCCAGTTCATCGCCAAGGGCGGCGGCTCGGCCAACAAGACGTTCCTGTATCAGGAAACCAAGGCGCTTTTGAACGAGAAACGCCTGATGGAATTCCTGGACGAGAAGATCCGCACGCTGGGGACGGCGGCCTGCCCACCCTATCACCTTGCCATCGTCATCGGCGGCACGTCGGCGGAAGCCAACCTGAAAACCGTCAAGATGGCGTCGACGCGCTATTACGACGCGCTGCCGACGCACGGCGGCAACCACGGCCAGGCGTTCCGCGATCTGGAGTGGGAGGAACGCGTCCTCAAGATGACCCAGGACATGGGCATCGGCGCGCAGTTCGGCGGCAAGTACTTCTGCCACGACGTCCGCGTGATCCGCCTGCCGCGTCACGGCGCAAGCTGCCCGGTCGGCATCGGCGTCTCGTGCTCGGCCGACCGCCAGATGAAGGGCAAGATCACCAAGGACGGCGTGTTCCTCGAACAGCTCGAACACAACCCGGCCAAATACCTGCCGGACATCACCACCGAGACGCTGGGCGGCGATGTGGTCGAGATCGACCTCAAGCGCCCGATGAAGGAAGTCTTGGCCGAGCTGACCCAGTATCCGGTCAAGACGCGCCTGTCGCTGACCGGCACGCTGATCGTGGCGCGCGACATCGCGCACGCCAAACTGAAAGAGCGTCTGGACGCCGGTGAGGGCCTGCCGCAGTACTTCAAGGATCACCCGGTCTATTACGCCGGTCCCGCAAAAACGCCGGAAGGTTACGCATCGGGCTCTTTCGGGCCGACCACCGCGGGCCGCATGGATAGCTACGTCGAGCAGTTCCAGGCCGCCGGCGGATCCATGATCATGCTCGCCAAGGGCAACCGATCGAAGGCCGTGACCGACGCCTGTCATAAGCACGGCGGGTTCTATCTGGGGTCCATCGGTGGCCCGGCGGCGCGCCTCGCGCAGGACTGCATCACCAAGGTCGAGCTTCTGGAATACGAAGAATTGGGGATGGAAGCGATCTGGAAGATCGAGATCGAGAACTTCCCCGCCTTCATCGTCGTCGACGATAAGGGCAACGACTTCTTCGCCGAGTTCAAGAAGCCGGTCCCGGCGTAAAGCGGTCCGGGTCATGGGCACGGCTTTTTCCGCCATCCCGGTCCTCCGCAGCTTCGACGAAGCGAAAGCCCGCGCGTTCTATGTCGATTTTCTCGGTTTTGACGTGGATTGGGAACATCGCTTCGAAGACCGCGCGCCGCTCTACATGCAGCTATCCAGGGGCGGCATGCGCCTTCACCTGACGGAACATCACGGAGATACGACGCCGGGGACGACCGTCTTCGTGGCGACGGCGGGTCTTCGGGATTTTCATGCCGAAATCGCCGCAAAGGACTATCCGTTCAACCGGCCCGACGTGGACCCGGCCCCCTGGGGCGGGATCATGATGGAGGCGATCGATCCGTTCGGAAACCGCCTGAGGTTCTGGGAGGACGGCGACTAGATGCAGACTTTCGTTACGGCCACGCCCCGCACGGCCCATCGACCGGCAATCTCATGACATTCTTCACCGCCCTCGCCGTCGCCGTCGGCCTTGCCGCCGACGCCTTCGCCGCATCGGTCTCGCGCGGCTGCCTGATCCGCGAACGGGTCGGGATGTACGCGTTGCTGATGGCGGTGCTGTTCGGCGGCTTCCAGGCGCTGATGCCGTTCATTGGCTGGCAACTGGGCGCGCCCGCGCACGCGGTCATCGAAGCCTGGGACCACTGGGTCGCGTTCGGCATCCTGTTCGCCATCGGCGCCAAGACGATCCATGAAGGCTGGGTCGGCGAGCATGACGACGAGGACGCAGACACACCGCCCAGCAAGCAGCTGGCCCTGGCCGCCCTCGTCGTGACCGCCATCGCGACTTCCATCGACGCGCTCGCCGCCGGGTTCGGCTTCGCGCTCGTCACCGACGATTTGTGGCTGATGATTGTCGTCACCGGGGTCGTCACCTTCGCGTTGTCGTGGATCGGCGTCCACCTGGGCTGCCGTATCAGCGAGATGGTCGGGCGGCGCATGGAAATGGTCGGCGGCCTGATTCTGATTTTGATCGGCGCCAATATTCTTTATCAGCACCTGTCGGCGTAGGCGGCTTTCGTGCTAAGAATCGTCGTCCTGAACTTGATTCAGGGCCCATTCCGAATATCGTCATTCCCGCGCAGGCGGGAATCCATGGCATGATTCGGCGGATTTTCTGGATCCCCGCTTTCGCGGGGATGACAAGTCAGGGTTGAGAGGCCGACATTGACCGACAAACGCACCGAAACCGACAGCATCGGCGAGATCGAGGTCCCGGCGGACAAGTACTGGGGCGCACAGACCGAACGGTCCAAGCGCAACTTCCCGATCGGCGACGCCCGCGAGCGGATGCCGGTCGAACTGATCCGCGCCTTCGCGATCCAGAAAGAAGCCGCCGCACGGGCCAACATGGCCTTGGGCGTCATCGACGAGAAGATCGGCGCGGCGATTTCGCAGGCCGCGTCCGAGATTTCGGACGGCAAGCTCGACGATCACTTCCCGCTGGTGATCTGGCAGACCGGATCGGGCACGCAGACCAACATGAACCTGAACGAGGTCATCTCGAACCGCGCCATCGAGATCATGGGCGGCGAGATGGGCTCCAAGTCGCCGGTGCATCCGAACGACCACGTCAACGCATCGCAGTCGTCGAACGACAGCTTCCCGACCGCCATGCACATCGCCATCGCGCTGGAAACGACCGAGCGCCTGATGCCGGCGATGGATGGGCTGGAGAAATCGCTCAACCAGAAAGCGGACGCGTTCAAGGACCTGGTCAAGATCGGCCGCACGCACCTGCAGGACGCAACGCCGATGACATTGGGCCAGGAATTTTCCGGCTATGCGCATATGGTTTCTGAAAACATCGAACGGCTGAAAAAATCGCTCAATCAGATCTACGAGCTGGCGCAGGGCGGCACCGCAGTGGGGACCGGGCTCAACGCGCCGGACGGCTTCGACACGCTGTTCGCCGAGGAAGCGGCCTCGATCACCGGCCTGCCGTTCCGGACATGCCCCAACAAGTTTTATGCGCTGGCCAGCGAAGACGCGCTGGTCAATCTGGCGGGCAAGCTGAACACCATCGCCGCCAGTATGATGAAGATCGCCAACGATATCAGATTGCTCGGCTCCGGCCCGCGTTCCGGCCTCGGCGAGCTGATCCTGCCCGCCAACGAGCCGGGCTCGTCGATCATGCCGGGCAAGGTCAACCCGACCCAGGCCGAGGCGCTGACGCAGGTCTGCTGTCAGGTGATGGGCAACGCCACCACCGTTTCCGTCGCCGCCTCGCACGGGCATCTGGAACTGAACGTCTTCAAACCCGTGATCGTCGCCGCGATCCTGCGCTCGACGCGATTGCTGGCCGACGCGATCCAGAGCTTCAAGGTGCGCTGCGTCGACGGCATCGAGGCCGACGAAGCGCGCCTGACCGAGCTGACCGAACGCTCGCTGATGCTGGTCACCGCGCTGACGCCGGAGATCGGCTACGACAAGGCCGCTGAGATCGCCAAGAAGGCGCACAAGGAAGGCACGACATTGAAAGAGGCCGCCCTCGCCCTCAACTATCTGGATGAAGCCAAATTCGACGAACTGGTCCGCCCCGAAACCATGGTCGGACCCAAAGGGACCAAAGATGATGCCTGACGCCAACGATCCGGGGCAGCTCTCGAACTCGACACTGGATACCGATGAGATCCGCCAGGCGCGGGTCGATCTAGCGGCGTGTTTCCGGATGGCGGCCAGGCTCGGCCTGCACGAGGGCATCTGCAACCATTTCTCGTTCATGGTGCCGGGGCGCGACGATCTGTTTCTGGTCAACCCGGACGGCTATTCGTTCAACGAGATCACGGCATCCAGATTGCTGATCTGCGATTTCGAGGGCAACGTCATCGAGGGCGACGGCTCGCCGGAAGACACCGCGTTCTATATCCACGCCCGGTTGCACATGCGCCACCCGACGGCGCGGGCCGCATTCCACACGCACATGCCCTACGCGACGGCATTGTCGATGCTGGAGGGCGAACCGCTGGTCTGGGCCGGGCAGTCGGCGCTCAAGTTCTATGGCCGCACGATCAACGACGAGGACTATAACGGTCTCGCACTGGATACCGACGAAGGCGACCGCATCGCCGACGCCATGGGCGACAAGGAAATCGCGTTCCTCAAGAACCACGGCGTGATGGTCACCGGCCAGAGCATCGCCAAGGCGTGGGACGATCTATACTACCTCGAGCGCGCGGCGGAAGTGCAGGTCATCGCCATGAGCACGGGCCGCCCGCTCAAGCCCGTCGCCGCCGACATCGCCGCCAAGACGGCACACCAGATGACGCTCGGCAACCGCGACAGCGCCGGGCTGCACCTGGAAAGCATCAAACGCATTCTCGACCGCGACGAACCCGATTACGCGGCCTGACACCAATGATTTCTGCTGAACCTCTCCTTGGCGTGGCGCCCTCAGGATGAGGTCCAGCGCACGATATTTTTATAGGGGAGAGAAAACATGACAGGCGTTACCATCGTCACTGGCGGATCCCGCGGCATCGGCGCCGCCACCGCGAAGCTCGTCGCAAGTCACGGCCACGCGGTCTGTGTGAACTACGTCAACGACAAGGACGCCGCCGACAAGGTGGTCGCCGACATCGAGGCTGCGGGCGGCAAGGCCATCGCGGTCAAGGCCGACACGTCGAACGAAGCGGAAGTGATCGCCATGTTCGAGCGGGCCGAAAAGGAACTCGGCCCCGTCACCGGGCTGGTCAACAACGCCGGCATCAACGGCAACAGAAAACGCGTCGAGGCATTGACGGCGGACGAAATCGCGCACCTTCTCGCCGTCAACGTGACCGGCTGCATGATCTGTGCCCGCGAAGCGATCAAGCGCATGTCGACGAAACACGGCGGCAAGGGCGGCGCCATCGTCAATGTGTCTTCGGGGTCCGCGAACCTCGGCAATCCGGGGATCGGCGTGCTGTACGCGACGTCCAAGGGCGCGTTGAATTCCTTCACGATCGGCTTGTCGCAGGAAGTCGCGTCCGAGGGCATCCGGGTCAATACGGTGGCACCCGGCATGACCCGCACCGATATGCCCGGCGAGGACCGCCTGAAGGCGCAGGCGGAAAAAATCCCCATGGGCCGTGTCGCCGAACCCGACGAGATCGCGGAAGCCATCTGGTTCCTGCTCTCCGACAAGGCGGGCTATATCGCCGGCGCCAACATCCGCGTCGGCGGCGGACGCTTGTAAGCATGCCCGATTACCTGACCAACGGCCCGAAGAAAGCCCCGCTGACGTTCGCCTGCGCGCATGGGGCCGGTGCGCCGATGGACAGTGACTGGATGAACATGCTTGCCGCCGCCGTCGCCGAAAAAGGCTTTCGCGTGGTGCGCTTCGAGTTCCCGTACATGGCTGAGCGCCGCGAAACCGGCAAGAAACGCCCGCCCAATCCGCAGCGCATCCTCGAAGAGACGTGGCGCGCGGTGATCGACGACCTGGGCGCGGACAAGCTGGTGATCGGCGGCAAGTCCATGGGCGGACGTATGGCGAGCCTCGTCGCCGACGACGCAGGTGTGCGGGGGCTGATATGTCTCGGCTACCCGTTCCATCCGCCCGGCAAGCCGGAAAAGCTCAGGACCGAGCATCTGGCGGCGCTCAAGACGCCGACGCTGATCTGCCAGGGCGAACGCGACCCGTTCGGCACAAAAGAAGAAGTGCCGGGCTATACGCTCTCGAAAAAGATCGAACTGCACTGGGCGCCCGACGGCGACCACGGCCTCAAACCGCGCAAGAAATCGGGATATACGGAAGAGCAGAACATCGCCACCGCCGTCGAGGCGATGGCGCATTTCATGGGGAACCTCTAGCCCCCTCACCTGTCCTCTCCCCCACTCCGTGGGGAAGAGGGACCCTGTCGCAACCCCGCGCCAATCAAATCCCTCTCCCCCTTTCAGGGGGAGAGGTTAGGTGAGGGGGCATGCGTATTGGCATAACCAGCGCAACCCCTTAGCATCCCCGAACGGAGGCGCTCATGAAACTCGATCACATCAACGTCTGGACCGACGACCTTGCGGGGACGACGGCGTTCTTCACCGAAATCCTCGGCCTCGAGGTCGGCTTCCGTCCGGATTTCAAGTTCCCCGGCGCATGGCTTTACGGGGACGACACGACGCCCGCCATCGTACATCTGGTCGAAACCCCGCCCGAGAAAGGCGGCACCGGTCCGCTCGACCACGTTGCGTTCAAGGGCGACGATTTCGATGGCCTGACCGAAAGATTGAAGGCACGCGGGTTCGACTACGAGGTCCGCGTCATCCCCAACACCGGCGATAGACAGGTGTTCTTCGTCGCGCCCTTCGGCCTCAAGATCGAGGTCAATCACCCGCCCGAAGACACATGAGCGGCGATCCGACCGAGATCAAAAAGCGTTCCGTGAACATCGCCGGTCATGCGACCAGCGTGTCGCTGGAGGATGCGTTCTGGACGCGCCTCAACGCCATCGCCAAAAAGCGCCGCACCAGTTTAAGCCGGATCATCCGCGACATCGACGAGACCCGCACGGGCAACCTGTCGAGTGCGCTCAGGGTGTTCGTACTGGAAAACTGCCCGAAGGACTGAGCATGCCCTGTCATCCTTCGAGACGCGGCGGTGCCGCTCCTCAGGATGAAGACACCATCCATTTCCCTCGCCCACAGAAGGCCCGCACGGGCCGTCCCGAAGGGTCGATCGGGTCAGACTACTTACTTCAACAGCTGCCGTAAAAGATCGGCCGGATCGGTTCTCTTCTGCTGCTGCGGCGCAGGCTGTTGCGGCGGCGGCGCCGAGCCGTCCGTTGAGCTGCCCGACTGCGACGGCGGCTGTGTGCTCGGCTGTTGCGACGGCGCGGCCTGACCGGTGTTGGACGTACCGCCGCCGAGAATCCCCTGAATCAGCCCGCCGAGCCCCGGCGCTTTCTTATCCAGCTTGTCGAGACCGGGCACCTTGATCCCCTCGCCCCCGGCACTTCCCGAACCGCTGAACGACTGGATCTTCACGTTCGGCTTGTCGATATCGCCGGTGAGTTGGAACGGAATCTCGCTCGGCAACCGTGCCACGTTGGCCAGCACCGTGCCCAACAGGCCCTGATCCACGGCAAGCGTGCCGCCCATGTTCATGGACCAGAGCGGCAGGTTGATGTCGCCGGTGATATTGCCTTCGTAAAGGTTCGAGATGATCTTGGTGTCCGGCGTGTTCAGCGTGCCGTTCGAGATCGTGAACGTGCTGCTGACATCGGTTTCACCGATCTTGGTCTTGCCGCCCGCCCCGACGAGCGAACCGAGCCCGGTGTTCAGCACCTCGAACACCTGCATCAGAGGACCGAGCGCGAGGCCGATGACCGGCAGGTCGCCAAGCGAGTTCTGTCCCTTGATGCCCTTGATCTCGATCGCGCCCTTGCCGCCCAGCGCCCTGACCCAGTCGGCGACGCTGCCGCCCGACGTGTTGACGTCGATCCTGGACGTCAGCTTGCCCGTGGTCCCGGCGATCCCTGCGGCTTTCGACGCATCGCCGATATCCATGTTGCCGAGCGTGACGAGACCCGCAAGCTGCGGCATATCACCCGACGCGTCGACCTTGGCCTTCGATTGCACCGAGCCGCCGAACACCACGCCCGAGAACTCGTTGACGTTGAGCACGCCGTTGTCGATCCCGGCCAGCAGCTTGGCGCCGTCGAGATTGTATTCGTGATACGAGATGCGCGGCGATGTCAGGGTAATGTCGGCGTCCGCCGCCTTGAGCCCCGAAAGATCGACGGGGGTCGTCGGCCAACGCTCGGCGACCGAGGCGATCAGATGCTTGAAGTCGACGCGGCCCGTCTCGGGCACGATGAACCGCGCCGGCATGACGCGGGCCGGTTGGTCGATACCCAAGGATGCCTGGCGCTTGGCGGGCAGGAACGGATCGACGGTGACGTTCCCGGTGGACAGTGTAGCTGTCACCTTGGGCCGGGCGCCGGCCAGACGCACCGTCCCATCGCCGTTGAGCTTCACCGCACCGATGGCGGCGGCGAGATTGGAAAACGTGAAGGCCTCGGCCCCGCCCTTGATCCGGGTGGAGAGGTCGACGCCGCCGATCTCGCCGGAAGGCCGGTAGTCGGTTCCCAGCCGGCGCATCAGACTGGCGGTATCGGCATGACGGAACCGGAGCCCGAGATCGAACGTGTCCGCCGGGTCGAGAAGCTTCAGATCGCCGTCCGCTTCCAGCGTCGCCGCCATCGCCTTGACGGTGGAACTCAGCGACGGCTGCATCAGGTCGCCATTGATCTTGGTATTCACGTCGATCTTACCGAGAGACTTGGCCGGGACCGGTAGTTCCGCACCGGCCAGCGCCGCCAGTTTCGCGGGATCGCGAAGCTCGGCATTAACCGCCAAGCCCTTGGCGGTGGGCGTGCGGTCGAGACCGAGCACCGCGCCCGACACGGAGATCCCCGTCGAAAGCGCGTCCGCGACCGAGAACTTGCGGATCGTCAGATCGCCCGCAACCAGCGAGATATCGGCGGTAATGTCCTTCACCGGGATACCCTGCGTCTTCAACATCCCGACATTGGCGCGGACGTTGGCGTCGAATTGCCCCAGGGGCTTGAGCGCATCCAGCGGCCCGGACGCAGTCTTGACCGGTGCCTGATCGCTGCCTTCACCGGTGGCGGTGCCGCCTTCGCCGGTCTTCGGGGCGGGCGCCGGTTCCTTGGCGGGCGTATCGGCGAGATAAGCATCGAGGTCGATCTGATCGACGGCAACGGAAGCGCCGATGCCGATCCGCTCACGCATCACGACCGTCGCCGCGCCATTGATGTTGGTCTTATCGAACGACAGGCCCAGCTTGCGGACGGAAACCGTATCCGGGGTCACCCCCGCGTCGACGTTGAGGGTGATCGCGCCCGGCTTGCCGGGTTTCAGCGCCGATGTATCCGCCCCCGCCCATGTCATGAGCGCCTGCGGATCGGCCACCTTGGCCTGCACCTGACCGTCGAACGCGGGCTCGCCGTCACGCGCCGTCAGGAAACCGAACACGGCCAGGTCCGACCCGCCGGGACCGTTGAGCGACAGTTGCGTCAGATTCAATTCCCCGTTCGCCAGTTCGGCGTTCAGGACCGCGTTGGTGAACTTGCCGCCCTGCATCGACACTTCGCCGACACGGAACGACAGCGACGCCGCGATACCGGCCGGCAGCGCGAACGGGGCCTGGGTCCCTTCGGCCGCGGCGGGCTTGTCGACGGCGGATTTCGCGGGTTCGGACTTGCCCGATGTCTTGGCCGATGCCGGCTGATCCTTGCCCACCGCCAGCCACGGGTCGGCATCCACCTTGTCGATGGTCATGGAGGCGGTGACCTTGGGCACGCCGTTGAAGCTGCCGGACACCTTCCCCTTCCCCTTGGCACCGCCGAAGTCGAGGGTCAGGTCGTCGAGCGTCAGCGAAGACGCGGACGCATCGAGCGCCCCCGAGAGCTTGAGCGGCTGGCCCAGAGGTGCCGGCAGCGCCGCACCGTCGGCGAGCGCGCTCACCACCTGGCCGACGTCGGCGCTCGTCAGATTGAGCGTTCCCTTGAAACGCGGCGCCTGATCGAGGCCCAGCACGGCCCCGGCGAGATTGAGCTTGGCGCTGTCACCACCGATCATCAAAGCGAGATCGAGCGGGAACGTCCGCCCGCCGACGATTTCGCCGATGTCGGAATCGATCCCGAGCCGCATGTCCTTGGCGACGAGCGAACCACGGGCACGGAACGGCCCCGTGGTCAGCGACGCGGCCTCTAGGTTCACGTCGATATCCCTGATCTGTTCATGGGTCTTGGAGCCGGCGTCATGATATGTCAGCGAGCCATCGACGATTTCGAAGTTGCCGACGGCGATCTTCGATCCTGCGCCGCTATCCCCCGGCACGGCCGACGCGGAGGTCACCGGGGCGGTGTCTTCCGGGCTGGCCTTGGGCGCCTGGAATTCCCAGGTGGCACGGCCGTCGGCGAGAATTTCGAGGAAGATCTGAGGCTCGACGAGGCGCACGGTTTCGACACTGATGTTGCCGCCGAGAAGCGGCGCCAACGCGATCCTGACTTCAACCCGGCGCAAAGACGCCAGATCGGGCGACTGCGCGCCGTCGATGCTGCTGATGGAAACCTTCTCGGCGACCAGGGCCGGCGCCGGCAGTATTTTCAGATCGATATCGCCGGCAATCACCAGTTCGCGGCCGGTCACCTTGCGAACCTGCTCGGAAATTTCGGGCTTGTAGGAATTCCAGTCGATGACGTTCGGGACGATCAGGACGGCCGCCACGAGAAGGGCGAAAAAACCGCCGATTGCCCAGAAAACTTTCTTCACAGAGTTGCCTCCAGTCCCGGATTCGTTGTTACCGTTTGATGCCGGTTGCCGATCAGGACCGCATGGTAACGAGTCCATCAGAAGCGGGCAATCGGCTGCACGTCACGGTTCCGTGACATGGCGAGATGCCGCTCAGGTGACGACCACGGCGCGAAAGTCGTTGACGTTCGTATAGGTCGGACCGGTCACCAAAAGATCGCCGATATTCTCGAACAGTGAGTACGCGTCGTTTCCGGCAAGCGCGTCCGAGACGCTGAGACCGGTTTCGGCGGCCCGCGCGACCGTCGTCGGATCGACGAAGGCACCGGCGTTGTCCTCCGAACCGTCGACGCCGTCCGTATCGCACGCGACGGCGTAGATTCCGTCCGCCCCGTCGAGTTTCTCGGCAACCCCCAGCAGGTATTCCGTATTGCGCCCGCCACGTCCGTTTCCGGTCATGGTGACCGTCGTTTCGCCGCCGGACAGGATCACGCACGGCGCCGCCGCCTTGCCGTTGCCCGCCTTGCACGCGAGCGCCATTTCCGCATGTTCCCGGCCGACGTCACGGGCCTCGCCCTCGACCCGGTCACCCAGGTCGACGACCGTAAAGCCGGCGTTTCTGGCGACGTCCGCCGCCGCCGCGATGCTTTTATCCGGCTTCGCGGCGAAGATCAGCTCGTTCCCGTCGAAGATGTCATCGCCCGGCTTGGGCGTTTCGGACGCCGCCGTTTCGAGGTGTTTCATCACGCTTGCGGGCAGCTTGAGACCGTATTTCTCGACCACGCGAGTCGCATCGGCGAACGTCGTCGGATCGGGAACGGTCGGGCCGGATCCGATGACGGCCGGGTCGTCGCCCGGCACGTCCGAGATCAGGATGCTCAACACCCGCGCCGGGTGCGCAGCAGCGGCGAGACGGCCGCCCTTGATCGCCGATACATGCTTTCTAAGCGTGTTCATTTCGCCGATATCGGCACCGCACCGCAGGAGTTGGCGGTTCACTTCCTGCTTCTCTTCGAAGGTTATCCCTTCCGCCGGCGCCGTCAGCAACGCCGAGCCGCCGCCCGACATCAACGCGATCACCAGGTCGTCCTGCGTTGCATTTTCGGCCATCTCAAGAATGCGCCGCGCGGCTTCACGGCCGGCTTCGTCCGGGACCGGGTGCGCCGCCAGAACGATCTCGACCCGGTCGCAGGCGACCTCATAGCCGTAGCGCGTCACCACAACCCCTTTAAGTGCGGTATCCGGCCACGCCGTTTCGATCGCGCGCGCCATCGCAGCCGAGGCCTTGCCCGCGCCGAGGACGATCGCTTTCTTCGGCGGTTCGGGCAGGATCGGCGGGACGCGGACGCTCGGGTCTGCGGCACGAATGGCGGCGTCGGCAAGCTGCCGCAACAGCTCTTTCGGGTCGGGCATGGATCGCTTCCTAAAGTCTTATGATCTTGCCGGGATTCATGATGTTCCCGGGGTCCAGCGCGCGCTTGATGTCGCGCATGACGGAGAGGGCCTCGCCGTGCTCGGCTTCGAGAAAACCGATCTTGCCGTAACCGACCCCATGTTCGCCCGTGCAGGTGCCGTCCATCGCCAGTGCGCGCATCACCATGCGTTCGTTAAGCGCTTCGGCCCGCGCCATCTCGTCCTTGTCGTCCGGATCGACGACGATCACCAGATGGAAGTTGCCGTCGCCGACATGACCGACGATGGGGGCGATCAGACCGCTTTCGACGACGTCTTTCTTGGTTTCCAGAATGCATTCGGCGAGCCGGGAGATCGGCACGCAGACATCGGTCGCGATCCCCTTGCCGCCGGGTCTGAGCGCGATGCCCGCGTAATATGCGTCGTGGCGCGCCTGCCAGAGCTTCGAGCGGTCCTCGGCCTTGCGGGCCCAATTGAATTCGGATGCGCCGAAATCGCCGGCGATGGCCTCGACCTGCTCGACCTGTTCGACGACGCCGCGCTCGGAGCCGTGGAATTCGAAAAACAGCGTCGGCTGTACCGGATAGTCGAGATCGGAATACTTGTTGCACGCGTCCATCTGGACTTCGTCCAGAAGCTCGATGCGCGCCACCGGCACACCGGACTGGATGGTCAGGATCACCGTGTTGACGGCGCTTTCGAGGTCGGGGAACGAGCACACCGCCGCCGACATCGCTTCGGGGATACCGTATAACCTGAGCGTCACTTCGGTGATCACGCCGAGCGTCCCTTCCGAGCCGACAAACAGGCGCGTCATGTCGTAACCTGCGGAGGTCTTCTTGGAACGCTTGGCTGTGCGGATCACGCGGCCGTCGGCAAGCACGACTTCCAAAGACAATACGTTTTCACGCATGGTGCCGTAGCGCACCGCGTTGGTGCCGGACGCCCGGGTCGCGGTCATGCCGCCCAGCGATGCGTCGGCGCCCGGATCGATCGGGAAAAACAGCCCGGTGTCACGCAGGTATTCGTTCAACTGCTTGCGGGTCACGCCCGGCTGCACGCGGCAGTCGAGATCCTCGGCGTTGACCGCCAGCACGTTGTTCATCTGCGACACGTCGATGCAGACCCCGCCTTCGAGCGCCGCCACATGGCCTTCGAGCGATGTCCCGGTGCCGAACGGCACGATGGGGACGCCGCGCTCGGCACATGCCGTCACGACGCGCGACACTTCGTCGGTCGAATGCGCGAACACGACCGCATCGGGGGGGATCGACGGGTGGAACGACTCATCCTTGCCGTGCTGCTCGCGGATCGCATCCGCGGTCGTCACGCGCTCGCCGACGATCTGTCGCAACACCTCCAGAAGTTGCTCGTCAAAGCGGCTTTTAGCGGCGGCTGTCATTCCATTTCCTCCAGTCTCCAATGTAGGGTGCCGGACGGGATTCCGCAAAGCCGGATGACATGCTAACGTGCCGAAATGCTGTATCTGTTTTTCGCCGTCATCTGGCCGTTGGTCTTCGTCGGGCTTTATTTCGGCTACCCCTTCGTGTTTCCAGGCCAGGAACCGCCCGACCCGGGATGGATGTTCCTGACCGCACTATTGGGGATGGCGGCATTCACGTTCGCGGGCGCGCTCAGAATCCTGGGTTTTCTCAGGAACGACAAGATCAAGCGCGAGAAATCTCGCGCCGAGGCCGCGAACGACGCCATCCACCGGGAAGATTAGGTCTTCTTCGCCTCGATGGCTTTTCTGAGCGCTCCCATCTGCTGGTCCAGCCCCGGCAGGGTCGGATGGATTTCCTTGACCTGAATCAGCACATCCAGGGCCTGGGCTTCCTGGCCGTTCGCCTCGTAGATCATCGCAAGCCCGGAAAGCGCCCCGAAATGACGCGGCTCGAGCGCCAGGGTCTTCTGGATGTCGTGGACCGAGGTTTCGAAATCACCCAGGTAGTAGGCGACGGTGGCGCGCTTGTTCCATCCTTCGGCGAAGTCCGGCGCCGTCTTCACGACCCGGCTGAAGTAGGCCAGCGCCTGCTTCAGATTGCCGGAATTCATCGAGATCACACCCTGTGCAAACGGCGCGCTGGCCTCGCGGTTGTCAGGCAGACTCCAGATCTTCCAGATCTGGCTTTCCGCTTCGCGCGCTTCGGCGGCGGTCTTGGCGGTTTGAAGTTCCTTGAAAAGCGGCGGCAGCAGCGTGCTGGTCTGGTCGGCGTGGGCGGATGCCGGCGCGACCAGAAATACGAACATCAGCGTCGAAAAGAGCCTGTTCATTCCATTTATATGGATACGCCGGTTCCGGGGACAAGTTCCAGTCAATTGCCCGTGAGCGGCAATCTGACGGCGACGCGGGTCCCGACATTATGCTCGCTTTCGATCTTCAAGCTGCCGCCGTGCGCCTCGATCAGCGATTTGACGATGGTCAGGCCGAGCCCCGTGCCGGAGCCCGCGATATGCGCATTGGCACGCGACTGCGAAAACGGCTCGGTGATGGTCGCCAGCTGGTCGGCGTCGATCCCGACACCGGTGTCCGCCACGGAGAACTCGAACATGTCGCCGTCGACCTGCGCGGCGACGGTGATGCCGCCGCCGGGCTCGGTGAACTTGGCGGCATTGGAGAGCAGATTGAGCACGATCTGATAGACCGAGCGCTTATCGGCAACGACGTCCGGCAGGTCCGGGGGGATATCCTGCTTCAGCGACAAGTTCTTGTCGCGCAGCTGCGCCTCGACGCTGCGGATACCGTCTTTCAGCACGTCCCTGAACGAGAACGGCTCCGGGTGCATCTGGCGTTTCGATGCCTCGATCGCCGAGAAATCGAGGATGTCGTTGACGAGATCGAGCATGTGTTTGCCGCTGCGGTGAATGTCGTTGGCGTAATCGACGTAACTGTCGGCGCCGAGCTTGCCGAAATATTCTTCTTTCAGCATTTCGCTGAATCCGATGATGGCGTTAAGGGGCGTGCGGAACTCGTGGCTCATCGTCGCCAGGAATTCGGATTTGGCGCGGTTCGCCTGCTCCGACGCGAGCAGCGCGTCGTTGAGCGCCTTCTGGTTCGTCTTGCGGTCGGTGACGTCGCGCCCGATACCCCGGTAACCGATGAACTCGCCTTTCTCGTTGTAAGCCGGACGCGCGCTGATCGAAAGGAAGACGCTGGTCCCGTCCGGCTTGGTGCGCGAATGTTCGAAATCGCGGTACGGCAGGCGGTTGCGCATGTTGCGGAGCACAGCCTCGAATTGCGCCGGGTCGGCATCCGGCGCGCCCACTTCCTCCCGGGTTTTGCCGAGAAGTTTTTCGGGCGGCACGCCCGTGACCTCTTCGAACCTGGGCGAGAAATACGAGAACCTCAGCTTTTCATCGGTTTCGAAGAACCAGTCGGAGCTGATGTCGGCAAAGTCGGTCAGTCGCCGCTGGGTTTCGCGCAGTTCGGCATTCCGCTGCAACAACTGGAACAACATCGACGGCAGCGCGACGGAGAAGATCAACCCCAACAAAAGCAGCAGATTGCCACTCGCCGCGGAAAAATCCCCCTGACTGAGGCGCGTGGGCGCGATGGAGATGGTCCATGTCCGATTGCCGACATCGATCTCGCGCTGGAGCTCCTCGGCCAGATGCTTGTCGATGTGGCTCTCGTAAATGAGATCTTCGCCGTCAGCGATATGCAGATCGAACCCGTACAGGTTTTCAATCGGCAGCGAGCGGGCGATCAGATCGGGGGCGCGGAACACCATGTTAACGAAGCCACTGAGCCGGCCGAATTCGGCCACCGGCAGATAGATCACGAACCCGCGCCCGCCCTGCGCCAAGTCGATGGGGGGCGTGACCTGCAGTTCCATCAAATGCTCGGCGTCGACGAGCGTCGAGCTCGCGAGCGGATGCTGGCGGACGTTGAGGCCGACCGCCCCCTCGTTGCCCTTGACCGGGTTAACCCACTGAATGACACCGTCGGCATCGATCCAGTTGATCGCCTGAATATCCGGAAACCGGTCGAGCTTGGACCTGACGATGGCGGTGAAGTCTTCGCGATTGTCGGACTGGGAATAGATCCATTCCTCACGGATCAATTGGGCGAGTACGAGCCTGACGTCGAGTTGCGCGGCAAGATGCGCCGAGACGAATTCAAGCTGCTCCTCGGTATCCGAAATCTGCTGGGCGAGTTGATACTTCTTGATCTCGAACCAGACGAAGGCGGTTGCCGACAGCATCAGGACGAACACCGTCAACGGCACCACCACCACGTGATGACTCAGCCGTGAGAAGAAACCCTTGTCTCTGAGGCCGTCCGTCCCTGTCATGCGCGTTGCCGTTTAAGCCGCTCCCGTTTTTATCGGTCCAGTTGCGAACAAACGCCGCCGTAGACCCATTATGCTGTCACGAATCCTGCATAAAAACCAATGAGGGTTGCCCGCAATACCGCGGCCGGTCATCAGCGATCGGCAAAGCCGTCGGGGACCGGACCGCCGGTCGCCCAGTCCAGCAGTTCCACCGTATGCAACACCTTCGGGTCCCTATCATCGGTCAGCGCCGACGAAATCTGCGCCAGACAGCCGATGTTCCCTGTCGCGACATACGCCGCCCCCGTGTCTCTGAGGTTGCCAGCCTTGCGTGCCCCCAGGTCCGCCGCCCAGTCGGGCTGCATGATGTTGTAGGTCCCTGCAGACCCACAGCAAAGGTGCGATTCAGCCGGCTCGACCACGTCGAACCCCGCGCTTTTCAGCAGTTCGACGGGTTCGGACTTGAGCTTCTGGCCATGTTGCATGGAACATGCCGAATGATAGGCGATCCTGGGCTTTTCCGCCGGCACGACACCGCTGAGACCGAGTTCCAGCAGGACTTCGGTGATGTCGCGGGTCTTGTTCGAAATCGCACCGGCGCGCGCGGCCCAGGCGGGATCGTTTCTCAACATCCAGCCGTAGTCCTTGACCGTCGTCCCGCAACCCGATGCGTTGATCACCACGGCATCGATCCGACCATGCGTTTTCTCAGCCGTTTCCCAGGCTTCGATGTTGCGCTTGGCGGCGTCGTGGCCGTCTTTCTCGCGGCCCATGTGATGCACCAGTGCGCCGCAACAGCCCGCCCCCTCGGCCACGACCACCTCGCAACCGAGCCGGTTGAGAATGCGGACCGTGGACTCGTTGATCGACGGGCGCAGCACCTGCTGAGCGCAGCCGGTCATCAGCGCGACGCGCATTCTCGGCGCGCCATCCGTTTTGTGGACCTGCGCCAGATCGACGGCGCTCGGCGCCGGCACGTTGGCCGGCGCCAGTTCCAGCATGGCGCGGAGACGGCCCGGCATCAGTTTCCTGAACGGCCGGCCGAGCTTGGCCGCCGTCATCGACAACCGGAACATGCCCGGATACGGCAGGACCTTCGCCAGCACCCACCTGAGGGCGCGGTCGTGCAGTGGGCGGGTATAGGTGTTTTCGACATAGGTCCGGCCATAGTCGACGAGATGCATGTAATCGACGCTCGCCGGACAGGTCGTCATGCACGACAGGCACGACAGGCAGCGGTCGAGATGCTTGGCGAGCTTGGGCGTCGCCGGCTGGCCGCTCTCGAACGCTTCCTTCATCAGGTAGATGCGGCCTCTGGGGCTGTCCAGTTCGTCGCCCTTGAGGACATACGTCGGGCACGTCGCAGTGCAGAACCCGCAGTGCACGCACTTGCGCAGGATGTCGTTGGCGGCATCGATATTGGGGTCGGCCAGTTGCGCGATCGAGAAGTTGGTCTGCATATCCGATCCCTGCCTTAAATCCCGGAATACATCCGGCCCGGGTTGAGCACGCCTTCGGGGTCGAAACCTTCCTTGATCTTTCCGGCGATCAGCGCTTCCGCGTCCGAAAGCGGCTGCATCACCGGCACCTCGCCCCGGATATCGGCGGGCGCCTTGACCAGGGTCGCGTGACCGCCCGAGTTGGCGATGGCCGCGCGGATCACTTCCGCCCCCGCATTGACGACCGGCTTCAGGCCCAGCCAGATCTGACCGCCGCCCCAGTCGTAAAACACCTCGCCCTTGAGGGATTCCAGAATGAACAGCGCGATCCTGGACCCGTCCGCCGGGGGCACGGAAATCCGCCACACGTATTCCAGATCGTCACGGCCGACGAACGGCCTCACGTCGCGAACTTCCTCCCAGAACGTCCTGGAATTGACGGTGTGCAGTTCCTCGATCCGGCCGAAATCCTTGATTTCGGATTTCAGCGCTTCGAGGCGGTGCTCAACCGACGGTCCCGGCCCTTCCAGTCTGAGTGCCGTCACCCCGCCGCCACTGGCGTTGACGTAATCGACGCTCGATGCCGCCGCGGCTGCCGCCGGCAGATGCGCCGCGCCCGACACGTCGTGCGACGAGCCCAAGGCTTTCGACATCACCTTCATCGCACCGTGGTCATAGACCCCGTCGATGCGCCAGCACACCAGAAGGGTGCGGATCTTCTCCGGCTGCGGCAGAGTCTTGAGGGTTACGTGCGACATAACGGCCAAGGTGCCGAACGACCCCGCCATCAGTTTCGAAAGATCGAAGCCGGTGACGTTCTTGACGACGGTGCCGCCGGATTTGAACACCTCGCCGCGTCCCGAGACCGCGTTGAAGCCAAGTACGTGATCGCGCGCGGCCCCCTCCTTGATGCGTCTCGGCCCCGCCAGATTGGTGGCGGCGATCCCGCCGATCGTTCCCTGGTTGCTCTCTGCACCCAGCAACGGGCCGAGGTCAGGCGGCTCGAACGAGAACTGCTGGCCTTTTTCGTCGAGCGCGGCATTCAGTTCCTGCATCGGCGTCCCGGCCCTGGCGGTCACGAACAGTTCTTCCGGCTCATATGTATCGATCCCGGACATCGCCGACATGTCCAGCGTCGCCGCGGTCTGCATCGGCCGCCCGAAGTCGCGCTTCGAGCCCCCTGCCACCACTTCCATGGGCGTCTTTTCCGACACCGCCCATTTGACGGTATCGAGGAGTTGGTCTGCGGTTTCGGGGCGGAGCGTGTCGGACATCGGTCAGGTGGGTCAGAATCTCGGAATGTCGGGGAACGGCAGTTTGCCGTGGTGGATGTGCATCTTGCCGAGTTCGGCGCAGCGGTGCAGTTCGGGATAGACCTTGCCCGGGTTCAAAAGATGTTCCGGATCGAACGCGCATTTGACTCGCTGCTGCTGTTTCAGGTCGTCCTCGGTGAACATCGTGCCCATCAGGTCGCGTTTCTCGACACCGATGCCGTGCTCGCCGGACAACACCCCGCCGACCTCGACACAGAGCGTCAGGATGTCGGCGCAGAGCGCCTCGGCGGCCTCAAGCTCGCCCGGCTGGTTGGCATCGAACAGCACGAGTGGATGCAGGTTGCCGTCACCGGCATGAAATACGTTGGCGACGCGGAGGCCATGCTTCTCGGAATATTCCGAAATGCGTTCCAGCACTTCGGCGAGCTTCTTCCGGGGGATCGTGCCGTCGACGCAGATGTAGTCGGGCGAAATACGGCCGACCGCGGGGAACGCGTTCTTGCGTCCGGACCAGAAACGCGCGCGCTCGTCATCGCTTTCCGAGATCCGCACCGTCGTCGCGTTGCACGCACGCGCGATTTTCTCGACCCGTTCGACGAGATAGGCGACCTCGGCCTCGGGTCCGTCGAGTTCGACGATCATCAGGCCCTCGACATCCAGGGGGTAGCCCGCGTGCACGAAATCCTCGGTCGCATGAATGATGGGCTTGTCCATCAGTTCCATCCCGCCCGGAATGATGCCGTCGGCGATCACGTCGGCGACGCACTTGCCGGCATCGAGCATGGTCGGGAACCCGATCAGAAGCGCCCGCGCCACTTCGGGCTTTTTCAGGATTCTGACGGTCACCTCGGTGATCACGCCCAGCAACCCCTCGGACCCGGTGATCACGCCCAACAGATCGTATCCGCCCGCGTCCAGGTGCTTGCCGCCGAAGCGCACGACATCGCCGTTCATCAAGACCATCTCGACGCCAAGCACGTTGTTGGTCGTGAGGCCGTATTTAAGGCAATGCACACCGCCCGAATTTTCCGCGACGTTGCCGCCGATGGAACACGCGATCTGCGACGACGGGTCGGGGGCGTAATAGAACCCGGCGTGTTCGACCGCTTGGGTGATTCCGAGGTTGGTGACACCCGGCTGGGTGACCACGCAGCGGTTTTCGAAATCGATATCAAGGATCTGCTTGAACTTGCCGAGGCCTAGCGTGATCGCGTCCGCCAACGGCAGCGCGCCGCCCGAAAGCCCGGTGCCGGCACCACGCGGCACGATCTTGACGCTGTTTTCATGGCAGTACTTGAGAACCTTCGACACCTGTTCGGTGGTTTCCGGCAGCACGACGATCAAGGGGAGCTGCTTGTAGGCCATCAGGCCGTCGCAATCGAAGGCGCGAAGTTCCTCTTCAGTGTCGATGACGCCCTCGCCCGGCACGATCTCGCGCAGCGCTGCCGCGAGTTCGGCGCGGCGCGCAATAACGCTCTCGTCCGGTTTGGGCATTTCCACGGATCGGTCTCCCCCGCCACATATGTCGCGATATTATGTAGGAATTAAGTGTGCCACGTAAAACCCATGGCGTCACCCGTACTTACGGGGTTTCGGGTCCGGTGGCGGACATGTTCCGGCCGGGTCGGAACCTGACATGCAGACAAACGAAAACCGCGCCCATGGCTGCATGGGCGCGGCCAAAGGATCGTTCAGGCGCTAATCAGCCCTGGCGGGCTTTGAAGCGCGGATTGCGTTTGTTGATGACGTAGACCCGGCCACGGCGGCGCACAATACGGCAGCCTTTTTCACGCAGCTTGGCCGACTTCAACGAGTTTCTGATTTTCATAACTCGATCCCCGGCAAACTAATCTGAGCGGTACAAACAAATAGCCTCCCGGACACCCGGGAGACGAAAGCGGGCGGAACATACGGGGCAGCCGGGGGGCTGTCAACGGGGAAAGCATGTTTTTCGGGCCCGGATATTCGCCGCGCCGCCGCCTTGCATCGCCTATTACGTCAGCTATGCTGCTATTTCGCCCCCTGGAGGCCCCCTATGGCAGAGCCCACGACTGAAAGCGGGCCGGACGGCAAGACCGCCGGCAACCTGCGCGGCATCTTTTGGATGCTGCTGTCGACCGTGTGCCTGGCCTCCATGCACACGATCATCAGTTATGTTTCCGACACGGTTCATCCCTTCGTGGTGGTTTTCTTCCGCCTCACCTTCGCCCTGATTGTGGTGTTCCCGTTCTTCGTCAAACACGGTTTGAAACCGCTTCGGACCGGGCGGCTGGGCATGCTGATCCTGAGGGGCGTGCTCAACTTCATCGCCATGGTGTGCTTCTTCACCGCCCTCAGCCTGGCCCCGATCGCCGACATCACGGCGCTCTCGTTCACCGCGCCGCTGTTCGCGACCCTTCTTGCCGTCGTCCTTTTGGGGGAGAGGCTGGGTTGGCGCCGGATCGTCGCGATCATGCTGGGGTTCACGGGCACCGTGATCGTGCTGCGCCCCGGCTTCGAGGAAATTCATACCGGGTATCTGCTGGTGCTGCTCTCGTCGACGTTCTGGGGCGCGTGCGTGATCATCATCAAGAACCTCTCGCGCACGGAATCGGCGGTCACCATCACCACTTACATGTCGCTGGTGATGGCGCCGCTGGCCCTTATTCCGGCATTGTTCGTCTGGACCACGCCAAGTCCGATGGATTTCTTCTGGTTGGTCTTGCTGGGGCTGTGCGGCGGCTGCGGGCAGTTCTGCGTGTCGCAGGCGCTGAAGAACGCCGAAACCCATGTCGCCATGCCGTTCGACTACGTGCGCCTGATCTGGGTGTCGATTACCGGGTTCGTCTTCTTCGACCAGATCCCGGATATCTTCGTCTGGCTGGGCGGCACCCTGATTTTCGGTTCGACCGCCTACATCACCGTGCGCGAACACCAGAAGCGCCGAAAGATCGCCGCCGAAGCCGCGGGCGACGAGGTCATTCGATAATATCGCCGAGAAACTCTTTTGCGCGGACGGTGATCCAGTCGATGAAATCTTCCGGATGGCGCGCGAGGTAGGCTTTGGAAAGCTGGTGCAGTCTTCTCTCGTCGGCGGCGAGGCGTTCGACGCTGACCCACCTGTTCCATTCCGTGGTCACGTTCCAGTTCGGATTGGCGAGGTTGGTGTTCGGCAGGCGGTAATGATACGTCGGCCGCGACTTGATCAGGGGATCGTCGAGTTTCGCCCTTACCCGATCCTCATCCAGATGCATGAACAGCGGCAGCATGTCCAATTCCCGGTTGCGGGTCGGGTTGTCCGTGATGAAATCGTCGATCAGCTGCGCGAGGTCCGGGGCATAATCGGGTTTCAGGATGCGCCGGGCGTAATCCGCCGGGAACGGATCGACATAAGGCAGTATTCGCCTGAGCGGATCGACCCGGATTCGCTTTCTGAGTAACGGCGACATCAGCACGTAAGCCTGCAGGACACGCAGGATTTCCGCGGCATCGGTCGACGAAACTTCGGGGTTGAGCTGCAGTCCGAACGCGTAACTGAGTCCGTCTTCGGTGCCTTCCGCGCCGGCATCGCGAAGCGCATTTATCAGTTCGTCGAAGTCGCCGAGTGAGTCGAGCGGCGCGGGCGGGCCGACGATCTCGGTCGGCACGAAGTTCGCGGAAAGATCGCCGATCCACTCCTTCGCTTTCTTTTCGAACTCGTCGGCGTCGGCCTTGGGATGTACGACCTGCGCATCCAACTCGATCTCGAAGTCGCCGATATCGGTGCCGGTCACCTTGCGCATGTGCGCGCCCGAACGCTCGATGCCGCCGCCGAACACCTGCTCGACCAGCTTGGCCGCACGGTCCAGGTCAAGGCCGCCGAATTCGATCTCGACGCCGATGCGGCGCGGATCCCCGTCCTGGTTGGTGGTCTTCGGCGGCTGGCGGCGTATCGTCATCAAACGAATATAGGGTGGCACGCCCGATTCAGAAAGGCCGCGACGCGATTGATCCCGCCCCCGGAACCTGCATAACTATCAAACATGGACGCATCGCTTCCCCCGCTCGGCGACCAACGCCACCTTTTCGACATCGAAGACGGCACCGTGTTTTTGAACGCGGCGTCGAAATCGATGCTGCTGAAAGCCTCCATCGAAGCCGGCCGGATCGGCGCCGCCGCGAAAGGGCAACCGTGGAAGATCGACGAGCCCGCGCGTTACGTGCAGGCGGACGACATCCGCGAACGATTCGCCAGCCTGATCGGCGCCACGGGCGACGATATCGCGATCCAGCCCGCAGCGAGTTACGGCGTTGCGACGGCGGCTAAGAACCTGACCGCGAAGCCCGGTCAGCGCATCCTGGTGATCGAGGGGCAGTTCCCGTCCAACGTCTATGCCTGGCAACGGCTCGCCAATGAAACCGGCGCCGTGCTATCGACCGTCCCCTGGCCCGGCGACGGCGACTGGACGCGGGCCGTGATCGACATGATCGACGACGAGGTCGCCATCGCCGCATTACCACCATGCCACTGGACCGATGGATCGCTGGTCGATCTATCCAGAATCGCGCCGAAGCTGAAGGACGCGGGCGCGGTGTTCCTGATCGACGCGACGCAGTGGGTCGGCGCCGTCCCCATCGACGTCAAGGCGCTTCAGGCGGATTATTTGGTGTGTGCGGCCTACAAGTGGCTGCTGGGGCCGTACGGGTTGTCTTTCATGTATGCCGCGCCCGCGCGCCAGGACGGCCTGCCGCTGGAGGATCACCTGTTCAACCACGGCGGCGTCGACAGCATCACGGGCGGGCTCGGCTATCCGGAGGCGTTTACGACAGGGGCGCGGCGCTACGATGCGGGCGAATACCTGAGCCTTATTACCCTGCCGATGATCCAGGTCGCGCTCATGCAGTTGCAGGCATGGACGCCGGCCCGGGTGGCCGACGCCATCGCGCCCATCACGGCCCGCATCGCCAAGGGCGCCGAAGATCTCGGGCTCGAGATCGCGCCGAAATCGTTCCGGACACCGCATATTCTGGGCATCCGCCGCCCCGGCGGTTTCCCGGCCGATATCGCCGCACGGCTGGCGGCGGCGAACGTGCATGTCAGCTCGCGCGGCGGCGCTGTCCGGGTCAGTCCGCATCTCTGCAATAACATGGACGATGCGGACGAATTCCTGGTGCGAATCGGGTCGATCCTACACAACACCTAGTCGGTCGACCTTTAGACTTATTTAACCCTGTTTTTGACTACATCCATGGAGGGAAACGTATTTTACTATTTAAAATCAATGTGTTATTATGATGAGAATAATTCTCAACATGTGACTTGGCTCACAGCGATTCGGTTCAGCATTGGCTATAAATAGGGGCATCAAGGTTCGGGACGAATTGTTTCCCCCGGGCCCACGAACAGGCAAACCGCCGGCGACGGCGGGACGCAAAGCCACCGGCCTCAAGAACAAAAACAAGAGGCAGCGGAGCTACCGAAGGGAAAGGGAATAAGACAATGTGGATTTCCGACATCATCAGTTCCAAACGCTGGTTCATCACGTCGCTGCTGATCACCCTGATGATCCCGGGCGCGGTTCTGGCGACGCTCAGCTTCTACGCCGAGGATATGACGCAGGAAGAAGCGCTGGAAGTCGCCGCGGTAGCGGTGAAGAACTACATCGACGAGAACCCGCCGCGCCAGGGCTGGCAGGCGACCAAGGTCTATATCTCCGAAGAGCAGAACCTGATGGTCGACGTGCACGTGCCCCGGTTCGACCATGCCGAGGTCATCCGGACGCGATCGGAGCGGATCAAGTACTCGTATCTGAAACTCGCCTGCCCGCCCGACAACGCATGGGTCTACGAGTGGCTGACCGGCGAGAACCGGATCTGGATCAACCTGCATCATCACGGCAAATCGCTGCTTGAGGCGCCGTGCCCGAGTAACAAGGCGAAGGGTTTTTTCTCCTGAGCTGCACAGGCGAACAGTCCCTTCCCTGCGAAAGAGGCCCTCACCCGGGCCTCTTTTGCGTTCACGGGTGATTGCACACCCCCGCCACGCTGCGCTTATATGTCGGCCATCTGAACGAAAGGACCGACGATGCGCGCGATGATCTTCGAAACCCCCGAAGGGGCGGATGCCCTCAAACCCGCCGACCGGCCCATGCCGGAACCGGGACCGGGCGAGGTGCTGGTGAAGATCGGTGCGGCATCGCTCAACTACCGCGATCTGCTGATATCAAAGGGCGGCTACAGAAAGCGTCAGAAACAACAAGGCCTGGTGCCCCTTTCCGACGGCGCCGGCACGGTCGAGGCGGTCGGTCCCGGCGTCGAGGCGTTCAAATCCGGCGACCGGGTGACGGCGTGCTTCTTTCTCGACTGGCCGTCCGGCACCGCCACCGAGCACGCGATGGAAAGCGACAGCGGCCGCGCCCAGGACGGCATGCTGCAGGAATACCGCGTGATCCCCGCGAGCGGGCTCGTCCATACCCCGAATAATCTCACCGATGCCGAAGCTGCGAGCCTGACGTGTGCCGGACTGACCGCCTGGTCGGCGATCGTCAGGCTGGGCCGCGCCGAGCCGGGCGATGCGATCCTGACCCAGGGCACCGGCGGCGTGTCGCTGTTCGCCTTGCAGTTCGCCAAGATGAACGGCTGCCGCGTCGCCATCACATCGTCGTCGGACGAAAAGCTCGAGCGCGCCCGGGAACTCGGCGCCGATCACGGGATCAATTACGCCGACGTCGAGGAATGGGGACAGCCGGCGAAGGACTGGGCGGGCGGCGATGGCGTCGACAACGTGGTCGAACTCGGCGGCACCGAAACCATGAAGCAGTCCCTGATCGCCGTCAGGCCGGGCGGGACATTAAGCCTGATCGGCGTTTTGTCGGGCGCGACCACCGGCAACGTGCTTTTGCCGTTCATCATCAGCCGTGACGTCCGCCTGCAGGGTGTGACGGTGGGACCGAAAGACGCCATGCAACAGATGTGCAAAGCCATCGAGACCGCCAACATGAAGCCCGTGATCGACAAGGTATTCCCGTTCGAGGAGTCGGCGGAAGCATACCGCTATCTCGCGTCCGGCGCGCACTTCGGCAAGGTCTGCATCTCGGTTTCCGGGTCCTGACGCCGGTGCACGAAACCCCAGTCCCGTTTCAGCCGCGCCACTTGCGGGGCGCAGCCTTCATGATCTGCGCGGCGGCGCTGCTGGCAGCGACATCGATGCTGGCCAAGATACTCGGCAACGACCTTTATGGCCCGGCATTGCACCCGATGCAGGTGTCGGCGGGCCGGTTCGTCTTCGCGTTTTCGGCACTGCTCATCGTCGCGCCGTTCATGAAGCTCAAATTGACGCGGGACACGCCCTACAAATGGCATCTGCTGCGCTCCACACTAGGCTGGATGGGTGTCAGTTTTACATTTGCCGCCGCCGCACAGATGCCGCTTGCGGAAGCGACCGCGATTACCTTCCTGAGCCCCATCTGCACGATGATTTTCGCGATCCCGTTTTTGGGCGAGAAAGTCGGACCGGTCCGCTGGTCGGCGGCCGCGATTTCGCTGGCAGGCGCGCTGATCCTGATGCGGCCGGGCACCGATGCGTTCCAGTTCGCGGCCCTGCTGGCGCTGGCGGCGGCGCTGCTGATCGGGCTCGAGATGACGGTCACCAAGCGGCTGTCCGGCAGCGAACCGGCGATCCGCATTCTGTTCGTCAACAATACCTTCGGCGCAACGATCTCCGTCATCGCCGCAAGCTTCGTCTGGGTCCAGCCGACCTTCGAACAGTGGCTTTTGCTTATTCTACTCGGCCTGATCATGGTCACAGCGCAGTCCTGCTTCATTCAGGCGATGAAGTCGGCGGACGCCAGCTTCGCGGTGCCGTTCTTCTATCTGACACTGGTTTTCGCGGCGGCCTACGATTTCGGGCTGTTCGGCGTGATACCGGAACCGATCAGCTGGGTCGGCGCCGCGGTCATCATTGCCGGCGCGCTGTTCCTGGCCTACCGCGAACGGCAGCTGGAGCGCCTCAACCGCAAGCGTACGTAAACGCTTCGTCGAGGATCTCAATGCCGCGATCGATCTCGTCGGCGCTGACGGTGAGCGGCGGCGCGATCCGGAACACGCTGGCGAGGCCGGGGATGTTGGCGATATTCATCGACAGCCCCTTTTCGATGCAACGCGCGGTGACGGCGTTGCCGATTTCCGGCGACGGCCGCTTGCTGGCGCGTTCGGCGACGATCTCGACACCTAAAAGTAGCCCCCTGCCCCGAACGTCGCCGATGGCCTGATGGCGCTGCATCATGTCGCGGAGCCCGGCCTCCAGCCGTGCGCCCATCTCGCGCGCCCGCTCGCAAAGCCCGTCGCGGGCGACGATCTCCATCACCTTGAGACCGACCGCCGCGGGCAGCGGGTCGTTGACGTGGGTCGTATAGAAAAGATAGCCGCGTTCGTGACACGTCTCCTCGATCTCCCTGCTGGTGATCACGGCGGAGAGCGGCAGGCCCGCGCCGAGCGTCTTCGACAGCGTCAGGATGTCCGGTGCGACCCCGTCCCGTTCGAACGCGAACATCATTCCCGTCCGGCCGAGGCCGGTCTGCGCTTCGTCCAGAATCAACAGCATGCCACGCGCCGCGCAGTGATCCTTGAGAGCGCGGAGGTAACCTTTCGGCAAGTCGAGGA
Organism: Rhodospirillales bacterium; assembly: GCA_023145215.1. Taxonomy (GTDB): domain Bacteria; phylum Pseudomonadota; class Alphaproteobacteria; order Rhodospirillales; family Casp-alpha2; genus UBA4479. Next base: position 64,510 of record JAGLED010000047.1, read on the forward strand.
CGCCGCCGGTGCTTAAAATCGGCTCGGCGATGAACGCCGCAAGGTTGCCGGTCGATTGACGGTCGATCTGCGCGAACGCGTCATCCAGTTCCGCCCGCCAGTCGAAGCCGGGACCTTCGAAGCGGGGCCGGTACGGATTGGGCGCCGGGATCGAGAAATTCCCGGGCACCTGCGGGCCATAACCCTTGCGTCCGGCGGCATAAGTCGCCCCCGCCGCACCGCCCGTCATCCCATGCCAGGACGCACTGAACCCGACGACTTCGTATCCGCCCGTATAGAGCTTGGCGAGTTTGACCGCGGCCTCGTTCGATTCGCCGCCCGTCGACAGCAGCATCACCTTGTCGAGGCCGTCCGGCGTCGCCGCGGCCAGACGTTCGGCGAGCGCCACGACCGGTTCGGACAGCATGCCGCTGTATAGATGGTCGAGATTACCGGCCATTTCGGAAATGACGCTAGTGATCTCGGGATGGCAGTGGCCGAGGACCGAACTCATCTGTCCCGACGTGAAATCGAGCATCGGATTGCCGTCGCAGTCATAGACGTAGGAACCCTTGGCCGACGCGATCTCCATCGGCATGAATTTGGCACCGTAGCGGATCAGCGCGGCGTCGGCGCGCTGCATAAAAGGCATGTCGTTCATTCGTCCCTGCTCCTGGAAAATCTGCCGGCCGTTCAGCGGCCACGTTGATCGAAGCCTATCAGGAACCGGTTTCCGGTGGCTCCTGCAATCAGCATTTTGAAAAGAATTTTTCTCATAATTTGGCATATATGATAGAAATTATGTCACTAGTGCGGCAGTTTAAGATTGATATGGGGTGAGGTCTTGGATCAGATCGACAGGAAAATTCTTCGCCATTTGCAGTGCGACGCCTCTGGCACCACGGCGGAACTGGCCGACGATGTCGGGTTGTCGCTGTCGGCGTGCGCCAAGCGGGTGGCACGATTGAAGAATGACGGCACCATTTCCGCAATTACCGCGAAACTCGATCCGAAGAAATTCCCGAAGCCCGTCTCGGCCGCGGTGATGGTCACGCTGAGCGCGCCGAAGGCCGACGTCTCGGATCGTTTCGCCCGGGCCATGGCCAAGATCGACGACGTGCAGCAATGCCATGTCGTCACCGGCGATTTCGATTTCCTGCTGATCATCAAGGCGCCGAGCATCGAGGAATATCACGAATTCGCGCAGTCCGTGCTCGGTACGTCGACCGACGTTCAGTCCTACAAGACCACGTTTATCCTGAAGACCATCAAGAACGCGGACACCATTCCCGAGTTCTGCATCAGCGCTGCTGGCGCCTGACGCCGCTTTTTTTTGCGCCCTCGCCCGTCTCGGCGGCGGGGAACGTCATCCGCACCCGCAATCCCGGTTCGTTGTCGTCGAGCCGGAGTTCGGCGCCGTGGAGCTTGGCGACGGCGGCCACCAGGGAAAGCCCCAGGCCGCTCCCAGGTGTCGAGCGGCTGCCTTCAAGACGCACGAACCGGTCGAGCACGCGCTTGCGCTCATCCTCCGGAATGCCGGGACCGCTGTCCGACACCTCGATAAACGGCCGTCCCGCATCGGTATCCGCGCGGACATGCACGACGCCCCCTTCGGAGGTGTACTTGAGGGCGTTGTCCAGAAGATTGACCACCGCCTGCGAGATCAGGTTCGGGTTGCCGCGCACACCGATGTTCCAGGCGATGTCGGCTTCGAGGACGCGGCCCGTCTCTTCCGCGGCGGGCTGGTAAAGTTCGACCACGTCGCCGATGCGCTGGGTCAGGTCGACGGATTCGAGCCGCGCGCGGTCGACGCCGCTTTCCGCTTCGCCGATCAGAAGAAGCGCGTTGAAAGTCTTGAGGAGTTCGTCGGTCTCGGCGACCGTATCGGTCAGCGCGTCCTTGTAGGCCTGCGTGTCCTGATCCGTCATCAGCGTCACTTCGAGCCGGGACCGCAGCCGGTTCAGCGGCGAGCGCAGGTCGTGCGCGATATTGTCGGTGACCTGGCGCAGCCCCGTCATCAAGGCTTCGATCCGGTTCAGCATGTCGTTGAGGTTGCGTGCCAGGCGGTCGAGCTCGTCATCGGTACCGCTGACCGGCACACGCCGGGTCATATCGCCATCCATGATCTCACTGAGCGTCTTGTTGACGCTGTCGACACGCCTGAGCCAGTGCCGCGCCATCAGAAGGCCGCCACCAAGACCCAGCGCCAGGGCGAGCGCCCCGATCCAGATCATCGACTGGCGCATCCGCTGTTCGAGGCGGACCTGGTCCTGCACGTCGTATCCGACAAGAAGATGGAACCCGCCCGGCAGAACAAGGTGACGCGCGTGGGCGCGGTGTTCGACCAAGCGGCTGCCCACGGGGCGTTCGTATTCGAAATCCATCCACTCGCCGGGGTGGGTCGCTGCGGGCCATGAATTCAAGTTGCCGGCAATCGGCCGCCGGTTGGGATCGGTCAGAAGATAGAGACTGAGACGCTGGCCTTGCGAGCGCTCCTGGATCACTTCGGTGAGACCGAACAACCCGGCCTGGCGGTAATGTTCGGCGAGGCCGGTGATCTCGGCCTCGATGGTTTCTTCCGTCTGCTCGGCGACGAACACCGCCGTGTTCCAGTAAAGAAGCGCGAACAGCATGGTTACGGATACGATGGAGAGGACCGCATAACCGACGGCCATGCGGAACCACGAGGTCCGGATAAGGCGGACGCTAACCAGGCGCATGCAGACGGTATCCGGCGCCGCGCACGGTCTCGAGCAACTGGGTGTCGAAACCCTTGTCGATCTTGCCGCGGAGCCGGCTGATGTGGACGTCGATAACGTTCGTCTGCGGATCGAAGTGATAGTCCCAGACGTTCTCCAGAAGCATCGATCGGGTCACGACCCGGTTCGCATTGCGCATCAGATATTCGAGCAGTTTGAACTCGCGGGGTTGCAGGTCGATCTTTTCGCCACCGCGCGTCACATCGCGCGAGATCAGGTCCAGTTCGAGATCGCCGCAGGTCAGGCGGGTCTGGGTCTCCGGCGAACCCTTGCGCCGTCCAAGCGCCTCGACACGGGCGATAAGCTCGGCCATCGCAAATGGTTTCACCAGATAGTCGTCGCCCCCGGCGCGGAGCCCGGCGACACGGTCGTCGACCTTGCCGAGCGCGCTCAGGAACAGGACCGGGGTGGCGATCCCCTGCGCGCGCAGTTGTTCGACCATTTGCAGGCCGTCCAGTTTCGGCATCATGCGGTCGACGATCAGGACCTCGTGCGCGTCGGATGCAATCCCCAGCGCATCCTCGCCGTTGCCCGCGACATCGACCACGTGTCCGGCCTCGCCAAGAGCCTTGGCAATGAACGTCGCTGCGTCCTTATCGTCTTCGACTACCAGTATCCGCATCGGTATTTCCCGTGTTTCAAACATCATTTATGCCGATCGTTACCTAAGCGCCAACCCCGAACGTGAAATTTCCCAAAAACCCGATGGGC
>JAGLED010000048.1 GCA_023145215.1 Rhodospirillales bacterium
TCCGCAAGAAATTTTACCAAGTCCAGGCGTTGCATCTTTCGTACTCCTTAAGCGATCCTCGATAGTCAAGCCCCGCCTTGTAGTCCTATTGTAATCGCAACGCAACAAAAAATGCTGCATTGCAGCAAAATTCCCATAACCAGAAATTTGACTTGCGATTACAAAGGGTAAGGCGCTCTGCAGACCTCACTTGTTGGTTAGATCCTCAAGATGAAGACATATAATTTCACAAATCCTGAAAAAAGTCCACATTTTCAGGCGAAAAATTAGAACAAGGCGTCAGCATTACCCCCTAAATCCCCAAATTTGACGATCAAAATAACGCCACGTGATTAAATAATGTGCAGATATACCTACTTAGAATCCCATCATCTCCTTCAAGATATCGTCACAACCCATTGGAAAAGCTCAAATAAGGATGTCCGGACAAAACTGGCACGATCCATGCTGTTAATCCGCGTGACTATGACTTTTCACGCGTTACTCAGGCGCCCAGCCTGGTTCCGAGCTTGACCAAGGGGTGTAAACATCAATGAAAAAAATCGAAGCGATCATCAAGCCATTCAAGCTCGATGAAGTTAAGGAAGCTTTGCACGAAATCGGCCTCCAGGGCATCACCGTCCTGGAAGCGAAAGGCTTTGGCCGCCAGAAGGGTCACACGGAACTCTATCGTGGCGCCGAATACGTCGTGGATTTCCTGCCCAAGGTCAAAATCGAGATCGTCGTCGAGGACGGCATGCTGGAACGCGCCGTCGAGGCCATTCAGCAGGCGGCCCAGACCGGGCGCATCGGCGACGGCAAGATTTTCATCACCCCCGTCGAGGAAGCCATTCGTGTTCGAACGGGCGAACGCGGCAACGACGCCATCTGATGGCGCGCCGCCGTTTCCCAATCACCGGATAATCAACCAAAACCACACCGAGTTAGGAAGGAAGGACTAGAAATGGGATTGGATCTTAAAACGCCGAGCGATGTTCTGAAGTATATCAAGGACAACGAGATCGGTTTCGTGGACCTGCGCTTTACGGACCCGCGCGGCAAGTGGCAGCACCTGACGATGGTGTCCGACTTCATCGAAGACGAAACCTTCGAAGACGGCGTCATGTTCGACGGTTCCTCGATCGCCGGCTGGAAAGCGATCAACGAATCGGACATGGCGCTCATTCCGGACGCCACGACCGCCGTCATGGATCCGTTCTCGGCCCAGCCGATGCTGATCCTGAACTGCGATATCATCGAGCCGACCAACGGTCAGCCGTATGAACGCGATCCGCGCTCCGTCGCCAAGAAGGCCGAAGCCTACCTCGGCACCACCGGCATCGGCGACACGGCCTACTTCGGCGCAGAGCCCGAGTTCTTCGTGTTCGACGACGTCCGCTACAAGGTCGAAATGAACGAGTGCTACTACGGCTTCTCGTCCGAAGAAGGCCCGTATGTCACGGGTACGGTCTTCGACGACGGCAACCTGGCGCACCGCCCGGGCGTCAAGGGCGGCTACTTCCCGGTGCCGCCGGTCGACCAGGCGCACGACATCCGCGCCGAAATGGTTTCGGTCTGCCAGGAAATGGGCCTGACCATGGACAAGCACCACCACGAAGTGGCGCCGTCACAGCACGAGCTGGGCATGGCGTTCTCGACCCTGGTGCGCGCTGCCGACAACGTGCAGATCTACAAGTACTGTGTGCAGATGGTCGCCGCCACCTACGGCAAGACCGCGACCTTCATGCCGAAGCCCGTCGCGGGTGACAACGGCACCGGCATGCACACGCACCAGTCGATCTGGAGCGACGGCAAGCCGACCTTCGCCGGTTCGGGTTACGCCGATCTTTCGGACACCTGCCTCTACTACATCGGCGGTATCATCAAGCACGCGAAGGCCATCAACGCCTTCACCAACCCGTCGACCAACTCCTACAAGCGTCTCATTCCGGGCTTCGAAGCGCCGGTGCTGCTGGCCTATTCGGCCCGCAACCGCTCCGCTTCGTGCCGTATCCCGTTCGCGGGTTCGCCGAAGGGCAAGCGCGTCGAAGTACGCTTCCCGGATGCGACGGCCAACCCCTATCTCGCCTTCTCGGCGATGATGATGGCCGGCCTCGACGGCATCCAGAACAAGATCCACCCGGGCGACGCCATGGACAAGGACCTCTACGACCTGCCGCCGGAAGAACTGGCCGACGTGCCGACGGTGTGCGGCTCGCTGCGTGAAGCCGTCGAAGCGCTCGACGCGGACCGCGAGTTCCTGACCAAGGGCGACGTGTTCACCGACGATCAGATCGATGGCTACATGGATCTGAAGTGGGAAGAAATCTTCAACTTCGAACACACGCCGCACCCGGTCGAGTTCATGATGTACTACTCTTCCTAACGCGGACCCGGGGCTTACGCCTCACCGTGGGGACCCCCGCCGGCAACGGCGGGGGTCTTTTCGTTTGCGGATCTGTCATCGGACGTGTGCGCCGCCGCACTGGAAAATCCTCCTGCACGCCGCATAATATCCGGCATGAATGAACGGATCGACCAGATCGACGGCGATTTCGAACTCCGGGACGACAATCTGCGGCTTTTGTTTTCCGAGGCCGCGAAGCGCGACCTGAACGAACGGTTGCGCGCAATCGAGTTCGGCTTCCCTCTCCTCGCCGCAGCCGTGCTGCTCTGCATCACGGGCTGGGTCATCAAGCTCATCAACACCACGCCCACGGCGGAAACACCCTTGATCGAAAGCCTGCTCGCCTTCGACAACGGCACCGACTTCGCGCTCAGCGCCATGTTGCTCGCCGCGGCCGTTCTCACCGTGGCGTCGCCTGTTATTTATGCGATGCTGGTCACCGAACGTCGGCGCTGCCTCAGGGAAATGGCAGATCTCGCACGCCTGCTTGCGCGCTACGGGCGGACCTAAAAGCATCCCCCTCACCTCGTCACCCCGGCGAAGGCCGGGCTCCAGGGCTGTCGAGCCTCAGGTTACACTCGGAGATTTCAGCAGACCGTACTCTGGATTCCGGCATGCACCGGAATGACATTGAAGCAGATACAAATTCCGTCACCCCAAACTTGATTTGGGGTCTATGCGAAAACGGCATGTGATTTATGGATCCCGAATCAAGTTCAGGATCACGCGGGTTGTCGGACCGCCCTCACTTCCGCGGTGGCAGCATCACCGTAAAAGTCCGCGATCCGGCGCCGTCCTTGTTGCAGAACGCGCGCACGGTGACTTCGGTCGTGCCGATCGGCACTTCGACCCGGCTCAGGCTGCGTGTGAAGGGCTGCTCGTCCACGTGCGGATGATAAAGCTGACGGGTCGCGACGACCTTCCCGTCCGGCGTCAGCACCTCCCACTTGTCGGCGTAATGCTTCCACCCCTCGTCGCGGTGCGTGACGGTGGCGTTGATCGCGTAGGTCCCGTCCTCATTGGCACTGGCGGTCACATCCAGAACCGATGGCTGATCGGCCAAAGCAGGGAACGTCCCCATAAAAGAAAAAATCGCAGCAAGAGCGATGTAGGACCGCATTGGACACCCTCCTGAAATAACGTTCTTCCAAGCGTGAGCAAGCCCGCGCCACAGATCAAGTATGGATATCGATTTCGCTTGAAATTCCATATTTGTTCTTATACTGTTCTTTTAATGTTCCTGTTTTCAGGAAAGACACAGCCCGCAGCACGGGCATACCGGACGGAGGATAAAAACATGAAAAAGTGGCATAACGCAGGCCGTTTCCTGAGCGAATTCCTGGCCCTGAGCACGTTGTTCGTGTCCGCCTATATCTCGATGATGCTGATCTAGGGCGGGGTCCCCAGGATCCAGAATCTAGACCTCGTGCGGAAGGGACTCCAACGGCGGCACCTGACGCTTGTTCCCGTCAGCGTCGATGGCGACGAACGTGAAGGTCCCTTCCGTTACCTTGATCCGCTGATCCGGGCGCCGTCCGCGCAACACCCAGGCCGACACCAGCACGGTGATCGACGAGCGGCCGGTCTTGATGACGTCCGTGTAGCAACACACCACATCACCCACGTAAATCGGCCGGTGAAAGGTGAAGCCGTCGACGGCGACCGTCGCGACGCGGCCGTCGGCCCGGTTCCAGGCCGTGATGCCCCCCGCGATATCCATCTGCGCCATCACCCAACCGCCGAATATGTCGCCCGACGGGTTGGTGTCCGCCGGCATCGCCAGCGTGCGCAGCGCCAGTTCGCCGCGCGGCCGCTCGGTGCTGGGTGTCTGTGCTTTTTCGTCGCTCATGCGGGCAATTCCCTGATCTGGATGGTTAATGAAATATATACAAGATATGGGTACCGTCAAAGCAGCCATATACCTTATCATCCTTGATGCGGGTATGCTCTCAGCGTAAAGTGGGCGCCGAATCCGGGGCTTTAGGCGCGTGCCGATCTTGACTATCGCTGGGGGTACTTAAATGGAAAAAAGTGGCGACATGGCGGACCTGTTCGGCGACGGTGATTCCGATACCGCGACCGGCGGCAGCCCCCGCAGCGCCAAGGGCAAGAAGAAGGCCGAAAAGACCGTGACCAAGAAGCCCTCTAAAAAAGCCGACGCAGCGTCTTCGGGCGGCCGCACCAAGGACAGCTATTCCGCCAAGGACATCGAGGTTCTGGAGGGGCTGGAGCCGGTCCGCCACCGCCCCGGCATGTACATCGGCGGCACCGACGAGCGCGCGCTGCATCACCTGGCGGCGGAAATCCTCGACAACTCGATGGACGAAGCGGTGGCCGGCCACGCCAGCCGCATCGAAATCGAACTGGACGCCGACTACCAACTGACGATCCGCGACAACGGCCGTGGCATTCCCGTCGACCCGCATCCGAAATTCAAGGACAAGTCGGCTCTCGAAGTCATCATGACCACGCTGCATTCGGGCGGGAAGTTCGGCGGCGACGCGTACGCGACGTCGGGCGGCCTGCACGGTGTCGGTCTTTCCGTCGTCAACGCCCTCGCCGAAACGTTGGTCGTCGAAGTCTGCAAGGACAAGAAGCTCTGGACCCAAACCTACGAGCGCGGCAAGCCGAAAACCAAACTGACTGACGGCGGCGCCGTTTCAAACCGGCGCGGCACCACGATTACGTTCCTGCCCGACCCGCAGATTTTCGGGGCCGGCGCGCGTTTCCGACCGTCCACCCTGTTCCGCATGGCGCGCTCGAAGGCGTACCTCTATCGGGGCGTGGAAATCCGCTGGTCGGTCGACCCTAAAATTCTGAAAGCCGACGACGACACTCCCGAAAGCGCGACCTTGCACTTCCCGGGCGGGCTCGGCGACTTCCTGGAAAGCTTGCTGAAGAACCGCAAGACGCTGACGCATACCCCGTTCGCGGGCGAAGCCACCTTCCCCGGCGATGCCGGGCGCGTGGAATGGGCAGTGGCGTGGCCGGTCGACGAGGACGCATTCTTCAATTCGTATTGCAACACCGTGCCGACGCCCTTGGGCGGCACCCACGAGCTGGGCCTCAGGGGCGCGCTCACCAAGGGCCTGCGCGCCTATGGCGATCTCATCAAGAACAAGCAGGCTTCGAAACTGCAGGCCGAAGACGTGGTCGGCGGCGCCGACATCATGCTGTCGGTATTCATCCGCGACCCGCAGTTCCAGGGGCAGACCAAAGAAAAACTCTCGACCACCGACGCGCAGAAGCTGGTCGAAACCTCGGTCCGGGATCACTTCGATCACTGGCTTTCGGCGTCCCCCGAAATGGCGACGGCGTTGTTGGAACACGCAATCGAACGGGCCGAGCTGCGTCTCAAGAAACGCGACGACAAGCAGACCAAGCGCCAGTCCGCGACGCGTCGATTGCGCCTGCCGGGCAAGCTCGCCGACTGCGCCAATAACACCCGCGAAGGCACCGAGCTTTTCATCGTCGAGGGCGACAGCGCCGGCGGTTCCGCCAAGCAGGCGCGCGACCGCAAGTTTCAGGCGATTCTGCCCTTGCGCGGTAAAATCCTGAACGTCGCCAGCGCGACCGCCGACAAGATGCGCGCCAACCAGGAACTGACTGACATGATCGAGGCGCTGGGCTGCGGCACCGGCGACAAGTTCATGATCGACGATCTGCGCTACGAAAAGATCATCATCATGACGGATGCCGACGTCGACGGCGCGCACATCGCGTCGCTTTTGATGACGTTCTTCTATCAGGAGATGCCGGGCCTAATCGAGGAAGGCGCGCTCTATCTGGCGATGCCGCCGCTCTATCGCCTGTCGCAGGGCGGCAAGACCATGTACGCGCGCGACGACGTGCATCGTGAAAAGCTGATGGAGACCGAGTTCAAGGGCCGTGGCAAGGTCGAGGTTTCACGCTTCAAGGGCTTGGGTGAAATGCCGCCCGCGCAGTTGAAGGAAACGACCATGGCGCCCGCCAACCGCACGTTGATCCGCGTCACCGTGCCGGGCCAGCACACCGACGACGAAAAGATCGAAGCGAAAGCCACCGCGCGCCTGGTGGAACAGCTCATGGGCAAGAAGCCGGAACTGCGCTTCAACTACATCCAGGAACACGCGCGGTTCGTCGAGGATATCGATATCTAGTTTTCCCCTGATTTCGGACGTCCTTGTTTCCCGGGCGAAGCGCTTTTGCGCGAAGATCCGGGACCTAATATCGGGGGTGGGCAGTGGACCGCACATCAAACCGCAGATATTCGAGAGGGGACCGCGCTGACCCTGTGTCGTCCTGCCGGTCGGCATGACGGTGTCACGCGACCGATCGATCGCGGGGGCGTTGATGATGTGCGCGGGCGTCGCCTGCCTGAGCGCCAACGATGCGCTCGCGAAGTTCCTCGTTCAGGACTATTCCCCCCTGCAGATCCTTTTCCTGCGCAACCTGATCGCCTTGCCGTTCGCCATCGTGCTTACCGTGAAGATGGGGGGACGCGGCGCTTTAATCTCTCACCGTCCGGCGGCGCATTTTTTCCGTGGGTTCCTGTGGATCGTGGCGACGATCATGTTCTTCACGAGCTTTATCCACCTCGATCTCGCCGAAGCGACCGCGCTGATCTTCGTCGCACCGCTGTTCATTACCGCGATTTCCGCGATTTTCCTCAGCGAACACGTCGGCAAGCGACGCTGGCTCGCCGTCATCGCCGGTTTCGTCGGCGTCCTCATCGTCATTCGGCCCGGTACGGAAGCGTTCCAGATGGTCTCGTTGCTGCCGGTCTCGACCGCTTTCATTTATGCGGTCCTCATGCTCAGCGCCCGCTGGGTCGATTCCCGCGAGAGCATCTGGACGATGCTGCTCTATCTCACCGGCGCCAGCGCGCTCCTGAGTGCCTTCGCCGTGCCGTTCGTGTGGCAGCCGGTCCGCCTCGAGGATCTTTGGTTCTTTGTCGCGATTGCACTGTTCGGGACCGCAGGCATGACGATGATGACGCAGGCATTCCGGCTGGCCCCGGCCGCGTTGGTCGCCCCGCTCGACTATACAGGCATCGTGTGGGCGACGTCGCTGGGTTGGTTGATTTGGAGCGAAATACCGGACCGGGCGGCGTTTCTGGGCGCAGGTGTGATTATCGCGAGCGGACTTTATATCATATGGCGGGAGCGTGGCGCCCCGAAGCTATAACGTCTCTACTACCCGGCGGTTCGGGCCAGGTTTTCCGTCCAGACGTGTTCCAGGTGTTTGAGCGCCTCGCACACGGTTTCCGTATCGGCGAGTCCGGAGATCGCTTCGCGGTACTGCTTGGCGTGCACTTCCTCGCCGGCGCGAACGGCGGCGACCGCTTTCTTTGCCTTGTCGGTCGGGATCACGGTGACCGAGCGGCGGTCGTGCTTGGTCGGTTTCTGCTTCAGATACCCAAGCTCGGTCAGCTTGCGCAGGTTGTAGGACACGTTCGAGCCCAGATAATAGCCGCGCTCGACCAGATCGCGGACCGCGATCTCGCCGTCGCCGACGTTCGCCAGCAGCAAAGCCTGCACGCCGTTGAGATCGTGAATATCGGCGCGTGTCAGCTCGGCACGGACCACGTCCAGCAGGCGGCGGTGCAGGCGTTCGACGAGGTGGGTCAGTTCCCGGTATGCAATGCTCAAGGTTGTCACTCCTGATGGTTTCGTCGGGGATACGTCGGAAACCTTGAATTGAATATGATTTTCATCACATTAGCCGAAAATTCCAACGATCAATGGACGTCCCGGTCTGCGGGGCATAAGCTGGAAAAAAAACAAAACCTCGGAGCGGTGAGACATCATGAAATTCGTACGTTACGGCAAACCCGGCGCCGAGAAGCCGGGCATGATCGATGCTGACGGTCATATTCGCGACCTGTCCGACCGGATCGACGATCTGGCGGGCAAATCCCTGGACCCGGACCGGCTCGCGCGCCTTGCCAAGCTCAACCCCGAAGACTTGCCGAAAGTCTCGAACGACGAGCGTATCGGTGCGCCGGTCGGCGACATCCGCCAGGTCGTCTGCATCGGCCTCAACTACACCGATCACGCCGCCGAGTTAAACATGCCGTTGCCGTCGGAGCCCGTGATCTTTTTGAAATCGCCCTATGCGATCACCGGGCCGTTCGACGACATCGCGATTCCGCCCGGTTCGACCAAGACCGACTGGGAGATCGAGCTCACCATTGTCATCGGCAAGCGGGCCGAACACGTGGCCCGCGCCGACGCCATGAAATACATTGCCGGCTTCACCATCATGAACGATGTGTCGGAACGCGCCTGGCAGCTTGAGGGCACCGGCCAGTGGACCAAGGGCAAAAGCTACAAGGGGTTCGCCCCCCTCGGCCCCTATCTGGTCACGCCTGACGACGTGAAGGACGTGCAGAACCTCAACATGTGGCTGGACGTCTCGGGTGAGCGCATGCAGGAAGGCAATACCAAGACCATGATCTTCGACGTGGGTCACATGGTCGCGTTCGTGTCGGAGCGCCTCACCCTGATGCCGGGCGACATCATCGCCACCGGCACGCCGCCTGGCGTCGGTTCCGGCCGCAAGCCGCAGCGCTTCCTGAAACCGGGCGAAAGCCTAAACTTCGGGATCGAGGAATTGGGCGAACAGCGCCATACGATGACGGGCGGCTGAGTTCTCATGCTTCGAGACGCCGCGCGCCTCAGCATGAGGCTATTTAAACCCTCATCCCAAGAAGGCCTGCAAGGCCATCTCGAAGGATAGCCCGCATATCGACGTTTGGAGTTACGGCGCGGCAATCCCGTAGCGCGACGCCCACGAAAGCCCTGCTTGCGTGCCGTTTTTCGGATTGTATTCGCAGCCGATGGCACCGGCGTATCCCAGCGTGTCGCAAAGCTCGATGAAGCCGCCGAAATCGTATCCGTCGCCTGCGATCGGCTCGGCCCGTCCCGGAAAGCCGGCGATCTGGATGTGGCTGATGATATCCAGATTGGCGCGCAGCCCTTCCGCCGGATCCTCACCGTTCATCAACGCGTGATAGGCGTCGTACTGGAGCGTCAGATTGGCTTCGCCGACGGTGGCGATCATCGCACGCGCCTGCGCCGTGCGTTGCAAAAGATAACCCGGGATATCGATCCCGTTGATCGGCTCGATGACGATGCCGACGTCCGCCGCCTCCGCCGCGCTGGCGCAAATGCGCAGGTTCTCGGCATAGACCGCGGTCGCATAATCGCGTTCGTCGTCGGGGACCACCCCGGCCATCACGTGGATCAGCGGCGAGCCCAGTTCGCGCGCATATGACAGCGCCAGAAGAAACCCGTCGCGGAAGTCCGCTTCCCGGTCGGCGAGCGCCGCGAGCCCACGCTCACCTCTCGCTTTGTCGCCCGGAGGCGTGTTGATGAGGCGCATCCTGACCCCCGCCTCGTCCATCGCATGGCGCATGTCGGTCGCGTCGTGATCGTAGGGAAACTGGTACTCGACCAGGTCGAACCCGGCCTTTTTCGCCGCTTCGAACCGCGCCATCGGCGGCAGTTCGGTAAACAGGTACATCAGGTTGGCGCATAGATTGGGCATCAGACGAAGCCCCGCTTCCTGATCTCGTCCGCGATATCCTGGGCGGCATCGAGCGGTTCGGGCGTCCAGTCGAGCGACAAGCGGCCGTCGAAGATCCGCGCATGCCCGCCACGGCAGAGCGATTCGTGCAGACGATGGTGCTTGTCGGATATCAGCCCCGCGGGTGCGGCGATATAAACCGGCTTGCCCGACGCCACCGCTTCGGAGCACATCGAGACCGATTCCCCCGTCACGATCACTGCGTCGGCGAGCGCCAGATAGCCCGGATACGGGTTCTCGCCGCCCTGATCCCAGTGGTAGAGCCTGTGCGGCCCCTTGAGCGCCTGGCTGACCGTGTCGACGGCGTCACCCGTTCGTCGGCTGGTGGTCACCATCAGGCTGCCGCCGATACTGGCCGCGGCATCGCTCGCCGCGGCGGCCAGCATCCGGCCCATCGCGGGGGTGAAGGTGTGTTTTCTCGTGGAGCCGCCGACCAACAAGGCGATCCGGGGTTCCGGCAGGTCCGCGATCTGCGGCCGCCACAAATCCCGTGCCGCGTCGAGCATGCCGGCGTCGATCCGGTGCGGCGCGGCGGATATGGTCAGGATATTCGGCCCGGTCTTGATTCCAGTATCGTGCGCCGGCCGGCAGATCAGATCGAACGCCGTATCTCCGCTGCCCGGGTCCATGACCTGTACGATCCTTGTTTCATCACCGCTTTGTTTCTTGATCCAGCGTGCGACCGGCGCGGTCCGCCGCCCCGCCGCGATCACCAGTTTCGGCCACGGCGCATGCAGCGCGGCCTTGGAATCCCTGTCGAGCCCTGAAACCGATGCGCCCAGCATGGCGTTCGGCAGGTTCGCCATCACGGCGTAGCGGATTTCCATTTCGCGGAAAGCATGGCCCAACCGCTCGGCCACGCCCAGCGCCTGAGACCGGTTCCCGGCCCGGTCGTCCAGTAGAACCCAGATATCGACGTCAGCCGTCACCCAGCAGGCCCTCGTAGTTCTTCCAGCGGCCGACCGCGGACGTGTACACCGGCTTGCGCACCTGCCAGTTGGACGCGGTCAAAACGGTTCCGGTGGTTTCGTGCGGTTTCAGCACCGCGTCGTCCCAGGCGAGCCCGCAGAATTCCAGCAGCTTTCGGGTCTCGGCCTCGGTGCCCGCGACCATGTCTTCATAAGCGACCTCATTGATCCCGATCGACAGGTGTTCGCGCCAATGCGCCATGATCCGCTCTTCGGCGGCGGCATAGGCGCGGATATCATCCAGGCGTGTCGCCCAGTCGAGGCCACCCGCCTTGAAGTTCTGGAAATAGCACGACAACGCGACGTCGCGCGGATCGCGGCGGCAGTGAATGATCCTCGCCTTCGGAAACAGCACCTGAATCAAACCCAGGAAGAAAACGTTCTGCGGCGTCTTGTCGGTCACCCGCACGCCGTCGCGGGGCCGCACCGGCAGCCGCTGAAGATACGTATCCGCCATCGATCTGACGCGCGCCGCGTCCAGATCGGCGACCTCGGCCGGGTAATCGTCGGGAAGCCCGCTCAGGATATCCACCTCACCCGCTCCCGTGACGGCCGGGTGCGCGGCCAAGACCTGCTCAACCAGCGTGGTGCCGGACCGGGGCATGCCGCAGATGAAGATCATCTCCGCTTCAGCGTCACCAAATCCTTCAAGTTCTGATAGAACTTCTTTGTTTATTGAATTGATAACACTTGATATTTCTTCGCTAAATTCATCCGCATCGAATGCCATGCCGGCGGTTTCGGCAAGGCGATGCCGGCGCTCGTTGCCCTTCCGATACGCCTCGAAGGCAGCCGAATAATTGCCCTTCGCATCCTCGGCGCTCCCCAGCGCGAACAGGAACGCGATGCGGTCTTCCTCGGCCAGACGCGAGTCCTCGCTCCGTTCCCGCAAAACGGCAATATCTGCGTCGGCGAGATCCTTGCCCCCGGCATCGACCAGGTTCATCCAGGCCTCGCCCAGTGACGGGCGGATTTCGACGGCCCGGCGAAACCGTTTTTCGGCATCCTCCAGGCGTCCCTGCGACAGCATAACCACGCCCAGGCCCAGTGCCGCCTCGGCGAATTCCGGGTGGCGCTCCAGCAGGTCCGCATAAGCGCCTTCCGCGCCCTCGAAATCGCCCGCCTTGAACTTCGCACCCGCGAGATTGGCGCGGGCTTCCGGATAAATGTCGCGGCGCTGGATCGCGTCTTCGAACGCACGGATCGCGCCCGGCACGTCGCCCAGTTGCAGCCGCACGTTCCCTAATGCGTTATGCGCTTCGGCGTAAGACTGATCGAGGCTGATCGCCTCCACGCATTGTTGTTCGGCCGCCGCCAGTTCGCCCAGGTGCCTGAGGGCAATCGCCAGATTGGTCTTGGCCATGACGTTTTCCGGCCTTGCCTTGACCGCATCGGCATAGCTTTCCGCCGCCGACATATAATCCCCCGCCCGAAACCACATGTTCCCCAGCGACAAAAGCGCATCCGCATAGCCGGGACGCAGGTCGATGGCCTTCGTCAGGGCTTCGCGCGCGTCGGCGACCTTGCCCTGCGCCTCCAGCGCGACGCCTAGATTGCAATACGCTTCCGGCATGTCGGGGTCGAGGTCGAGCACGAATCTGGCCGACGCTTCCGCTTCCATCGGACGGCCGCAAAGGTTCATGATCGCCGCGCAGTTGGCGTGGATGGTCACGTCCTTCTCGTCAAGCAGGGATGCCTTAAGAATGGCGTCGCCCGCTTCGGTGACGCGGCCCGCGTTCAGATCCAGCATTGCCTGTAAAAACCAGGCGCGCGCATTCTCGGGGTCGAGCGCCTGCGCTTCCTTGATCGCTGCCAGCGCACCGGCACTGTCACCGGCGTCGAGCCGCTTTTCCGCCGAGCGCACCCTCGCCTTGGCCGCGTTGACCGACCGGGCCGGTGCCGGTTCTCCGGCCTCCATACCCAGGCTTTCGCGGCGGCGTCGTTCGCGACGGTTCATCGAGGTCTCCCCAGGGTTCGTGACCTGCGCTTTACTTGGGATGGCGCGGGCCTCCGGACAAGTCAACGCCAGATTGTCATCGGCGGCGGAAGCGCTTAAAAACAACCCGTCTTCTCACCCAAGCATAGAACGGGAAAAGCATGTCCGACACAACCATCCAAACCAGCGCCCGTGGCATGGAAACGGCGCGCCTTCTGCTCGATATCAAGGCCGTCAATTTCCGTCCTCAGGAACCCTACATGCTGACCGCCGGGTGGGCGAGCCCGGTCTACATCGACTGCCGCTGGGTGATCTCGTTCCTGGATGCGCGCCGCCGCATCATCGAAATGGGTGCCGAAATGCTGTCCGAAGACACGGACATGGCGTCGGTCGACTTCATGGCAGGCGGCGAAACGGCCGGTATCCCCTATTCTTCATGGTTATCCGAAGCACTCTCGAAGCCGATGTTGTATGTCCGAAAGAAGCCGAAGGGTTTCGGCCGTGGCGCGCAGATCGAAGGATCCATGCCCGAAGGCGCCAAGGTCATCCTGGTCGAGGATCTGGCCACTGACGGCGGCTCCAAGGTCAACTTCGTCAACGCGCTTCGCGAAGCCGGCGCCACGGTCGAGGATATCTTCGTAGTGTTCTTTTACGGCGCGTTCCCGGGCGCGGAGGAAACCTTCGCCAACATGGGCGTTAAACTTCACTATTTGGCGACGTGGCAGGACGTGCTGGCCGAGGCGACCCGGGGCGGCGACTTTCCGCAGGAAAGCCTCGACGGGGTGCGTGCCTTTCTCGACGACCCGATCAAATGGTCCGCCGACCATGGTGGCCGGGATAAACTGTAATCCTCTTCTCCCGCCCACGCGCTGACGCGTGCGGGACAAGCGTTAAGCCCCTCACCCTCCCACGCGCTGATGCGCGCGGGCCCCTCCCTCTCCCGAGGGAGAGGGATTATCGCGGCGTTCCCTCTCCAAGGGGAGAGGGTGGCGAGCGCAGCGAGCCGGGTGAGGGGCTTAGAACGAGCCGCCTACCCCAATTCTTCGATGAATTCGATGACCGCTTGGCCGACCCCGTAATCGAACAGGTCGGTGTGCCCCCCGCCTTCGATCCAAAGCGCCTTTTTCGGCTCTTTCGCAGCGGCAAATAACACGCGCCCGTGGGACTGGCCGATCACGCGGTCCCGATCCCCGTGCACCACAAACAGCGGCGTGTCGATTGCCGCGATCTTGTCGATGTTGCGGTAACGATCCTTCACCAAAAAACGCGCCGGGACATACGGATACCGGGCTTGTGCCGCATCGCCCATCGAGGTGAACGGCGCCTCGAGCACCAACGCGCGCGCGGGCGTGCCTGCCTTAGCCAGTTCATAGGCCGTTTGCGTGGCAATGCCGGATCCCAGCGATTCCCCGTAAAGCACCATCTGCGAAGGTGCGATCCCATCCTTCTGTAGCGCGCCGATCGCTGCACGGGCATCGGCATACAGGCCGTCTTCCGTCGGGCTGCCGGCATTCCCGCCGAAACCACGGTAGCCCGACAGCCACACGCCGTATCCGGCAGCATGCCAGGGCCCGGCCTTGAAATCCCGATCCGCGATCGTTCCGGCATTGCCGTGGAAGACGACGATTACCGGCTTGCCGTCAGCCGGCGGCAGATACCAGGACCGCACCTCGATCCCGTCGCTGCTCGTCACGAAGCGTTCTTCGGCCTGCGGGACCTGGGATTGCTGTACAGGGACCGGCGGGCTGCCGGTGTGGTACATCAAGTTGCGCTGAAACACGAACAACGAAATCACGATCAGCGCATACGCCCCGAGGGCCGCCAGAATCACTTGGAGCATCTTAGGTCTAGTTCCCGGGGATCTTGCGGCCGTCAGCGGTTCTGCTGGCCATCGTTGAATAGATATGTCGGGTACGGCTGGCTTTTCGCCGTCGTCGAGACGTCACCCGCATTGATATTGCCGAACGACCGGCCAAGGCCCGCCGGCCGGGGCGCCTGAAACGCTGGCTGCGTTGTGTCCGCTTGCGCGCCCGTCGCCGCACCCGTACCGGAACCCGCGCGGTTGGCGGGCCCGGTGGCAACGCAACTGAAGTTCGCGGCAATCGGGGTCAGCAACGGGCATAGCTCCAGCGATTGCGAGGTAAACCGCGCTGTCAGGTTGCCGCCGCGGGCGCACTCGGCTTCGGCGAGCGCCCTGATCTCGTCGGGTGTCGTGCCGGACTTCGCGTAACAAACCGTGCCTGTGGACCCATCGACGATGGGCGGACCGTCCGGAAACGTCTTGAAATCCCGGTTAATCTCATAAGGACGATCGATATAGGGCGGCGCACCGGTGCAACCTGCAACGGCAATCAGTGTCAGCGCCAGAACGGTCCACTTGATATCCATGCTTTTCTATACCGCGCGCACCGGAAACAAACAACTAAAGCACGCGTAACAAATATACGCTGATGTGCTCCAAAACCGTGCGTTTCCCGTATCTTAGAGTTAAAGTCCTTTTTCCGGCTGGAGACACGCATGCCTGAACCGATTCTCATCGCCATGACCGGTGCATCCGGCGCCATCTACGGGATCGAAACGCTGAGATTGCTCAAATCCATCGGGCAACCGGCGCACCTGATCCTGTCCGAGGTCGCAAGGCGCACGATCGAGATTGAAACCGATGTCAGCATCGACGAGGTCAAGGCCCTGGCCGAAGTTGTCCACTCCAACAAGGACCAGGCGGCGTGCGTTTCCAGCGGGTCTTACCGGACCCGGGGGATGCTGATCGCGCCGTGCTCGATCAAGACGCTCTCGGGGATCGCCAATTCTTACGCCGACAACCTGATCATTCGAGCCGCCGACGTCTGTCTTAAGGAGCGCCGCCGGCTGGTGTTAATGGTCCGTGAAACCCCCTATCACGCCGGGCACATCGACCTGATGCGCCGCGCCACGGAAGCCGGTGCGGTGATCTTTCCGCCGATGCCGGCGTTTTATGCACGACCGCAGACGATTGAAGACCTGGTCCGCCAAAGCGTCGGCCGCGCACTCGATCTGTTCGATATCGAACATGACGAGATCAAGCGCTGGATGGGGCCGGACGGTAGGTAACGTCCCATCAATTCTTCATCCTTTCGTCACCCCGGCGCAGGCCGGGGTCCAGATACAGGGAGTGCGTTGGCGAACGCTCTGAAGCGTTGTCCTGGAATCCGGCCTTCGCCGGAATGACGTGTACCTATGTGTAGTGAAGACCGCTGTCCCGAACTTGTTTGGGATCGATGGGTAAACAGCCCTAGAGCACCGGTCCCTTGTTCACCATATCGACGAACTCCGCCGCAACAAGCGGCTTCGAGATCAGGAACCCCTGCACTTCGTCGCAGTCGCGCCAGCGCAGGAAGCTAAGTTGGTCCTCGGTCTCGACCCCTTCGGCGACGACGTTCATTTCGAGGCAATGCCCGACGGCGATCACCGCCGAGGCCAGCCCGCCCCCGCCGGCGACGATGTCGCCCACGAAGGTCGTATCGATCTTGATGCCGTCGAGAGGAAATTTTCGCAGATAGCTCAGCGACGCGTAGCCGGTGCCGAAATCGTCCGCCGTCAGATGCACGCCCAGTTCGCGGATGTCCCGCATCGAGCGGATCACGTCTTCCGCGCCCTCCATCACCGCGCTTTCGGTGATTTCCAGTTCGAGCGCGTCGGGTTCCACGCCGGTGGCGTTCAAAATCGCCACGAGATCCTCGTAAAAGGTCGAGCGCGCGATTTCCCGCGCAGAGACGTTGACGGCGATGCGCAGGAACGGCATGTCGTCCTTCTGCCAGCCTGCCAACGTCTCGCAGGCTTCGACCAGGACTTTTCGGCCAAGCGGGTCGATCAGTCCGGCGTCCTCGGCAAGCGGAATGAAGTCGGCCGGCATCACGAGCCCGGAATCCGGGTCCTGCCAACGCACCAATGCCTCGGCGGCGACGATTTCGCCCGACGCCAGCGACACCTTCGGCTGATAACGAAGCTGCAGCTGCCCGTCATCGATCGCGCGCCTTAACCGGTTGACCCGGGACCGGCGCTCACGTACCTCGCCGCCGGTCGAGTTGGTGTAGAACTGGTAGGTGCCGGTGCCCGTCTGCTTGGCAAGATCGACGGCCGCCTGGGCGTGGCCGATGAGTTCATCTCCGTCGTGGCCGTTCTCCGGCGCGACGGCGATACCGACGCTCGCGGTCAGCAAAATCGCGTCGCGCGCGCCCTTGACCTGATACGGAACCGAGACCGCGGCGATCAGGCGCTGCGCCACGGCGTTGATCTGCTCATACGTGCGCATGTCGGAAATACCGACGACGAACATATCCTCCTGCAACCGGCCGACGATGTTCGACGCCCGCATGCTGCGGCCGAGCCGGCGTCCGGTCTCGACCAGTATCTGATCGCCGATGGCGCGGCCATGGTCCCGATTGACCGCGTCGAAGCCGTCGAGATCCACGCACAGGATCGTCACCTGCACCGGATCGCCGTTGAGCTGGCGGAGGTCGGGTTGCAGCCGGCGCAGCACGAGCGTTCGTCCCGGCAGGTTGGTCAACGGGTCGTAATAACTGATGGCGAGTTCGTGCGCGGCCTTCAGATTGAGATCGATCACCCGCGCCAGCGCCACCCAGCCGGCGATGTGACTGTCCGCGTCATAGGCAGGTGAAAGTTGCAGGCGCACGGTTCGTCCCGGACCGACCACGGTTTCCGCTTCCCAGGCACACCCGTCTGCGAGTGCTTCGTCGATCTTGTGGCTCGCTTCCGAGAACACATCCGAGACGTGCCGGCCGAGCAGTCGGCTTTGGTGGGTGTCGAGGAGTTCTTCCATCCCGGCGTTCACGGCGTCGATGCGGCCATCGATGTCGAGCGTCGCGCACGCGTCCTCCATTAGGTGCAGGAGCGCCGAGCCGAACCTGGCGTCCTTCTCTGCACCGTTCGTTGGGGCGTGATCGGGTGGTGACATGTTTCGTGAACTCGCGGATAGGTATTTCCGCCCAAACTAAGGCCAAATACCGCAAAAACAAGTTAATGCGTCGGCCGGTTTCGGGAACGGGTGCAGCCTAAAACAGGATTTTGCAACCGCTGGCGTCTTGATGAACGGCATCTTCCATGTCAGCTTTAGCCTCAGGAGAACATGCCATGACCATCCGCCGACACCACGACATGGGCGGCCTCGACGCGGGGCCCGTCGACCGAAGCGAACACGACTATGCGATGTGGGAAAAGCGCGTCGACGCCATCGTCAAAGTGCTGTCCACGCCGGATCGCAAGCTACTCTCGACGGATGAACTCCGACGTGGGATCGAGGAACTCGGCCCCGGCGTCTATGACGAGTTAAGCTATTACGAACGCTGGATTTCTTCGGCGACAAACCTGCTCCTGGAGAAAGGCGTGATCACCGTCGACGAACTCGGCAAGAAGATGGCCGAGGTCGAGGCGCGCTGGATCAAGGACCGGGAGACCGCCGAATGACCGCGCTCAGGTATTCGCCGGGCGACAAGGTGCAGGTGCGCGAAGCCTATCCGCCGGGTCATGTCCGCACCCCCCACTTCGTGCGGGGCTGTACCGGCGAAGTGCAGGAAATCGCAGGTGTATTCCCGAACCCGGAAGAACTCGCCTACGGCCGCGACGGCCTGCCCAGCGTGCCGCTCTACCGGGTGGTGTTCAAGCAATCCGAGGTCTGGGACGGATACGAAGGCCCGGCCGCCGATACCGTCGTCATCGATCTATACGAACACTGGCTGGAGCCCCGGACATGAGCCACGATCACACACACGATCACACGGATTATCAGCCGGATATCGAGGATTTCCCTTTCACCGACCGCATGGTGATGACCCAGGCCATCGCCGAGCTGATCGTTGAAAAAGGTATCTGTACCGCCGATGAATTGCGTCAGCAGATCGAGCTGATGGACAGCAAGGAACCGGCGCTGGGCGCCCGACTGGTGGCGAAGACCTGGGTCGATCCCGAGTTCAAGTCGCGGGTCCTCGAAGACTGTGCCAAAGCCGCTGCCGAAATCGGCATCGACATCGGCGATATTCCGATCAAGGCCATCGAGAACACCGAAGACGTCCACAATGTCGTCGTCTGCACGCTTTGTTCGTGCTACCCGCGTATGCTGATCGGCCTGCCGCCGGACTGGTACAAATCCCGTGCCTATCGGAGCCGCGCCGTCAAAGAACCGCGTAAGGTCTTGGAAGAGTTCGGCACGCACATTCCGGATAATGTCGAGGTCCGCGTACATGACTCGACCGCCGATTTGCGGTACCTCGTCCTCCCGGCGCGGCCTGACGGCACCGCCGACTGGGACGAACGAAAGCTCGCCCAATTGATTACCCGTGACAGCATGGTCGGCGTCACGCCTGCCAAGTCACCCGACGACACCTGAAAGCGCCGACGCAGGCGCATTGCCAACAAGAGGAAATAATGCCCAACAAGCCTGAATTCCAATGGGAAGACCCGTTCCTGTTCGACACGCAGCTCAGCGAGGAAGAGCGCATGGTGCGCGATACCGCGCGCGATTACGCTCAGGACAAACTGATGCCGCGGGTGCTCGAAGCATATCGTCACGAGAAATTCGACCGCGAGATCATGAACGAGTTCGGCGAACTGGGCCTCCTCGGCCCGACCATCCCTGAAGAATACGGCGGTGCCGGCGTCAATAATGTGTGTTACGGCCTCATCGCCCGTGAAGTGGAGCGCGTGGACAGCGGTTACCGTTCCGCCCTGAGCGTACAATCGTCGCTGGTGATGCATCCCATCAACGCCTATGGCACGGAAGAACAGAAAAAGAAGTACCTGCCGAAGCTCGCGACCGGCGAACTGGTCGGCTGCTTCGGTCTGACCGAACCAGACTTCGGCTCCGATCCGGGCGGCATGAAAACCCGCGCCGAGAAGATCGACGGCGGCTACAAGCTCACCGGTTCCAAGATGTGGATTTCCAACGCCCCGATTGCCGACGTGTTCGTCGTCTGGGCCAGGCTTGACGATAAGATCCGCGGCTTCGTTCTCGAAAAAGGTACAAAGGGCCTCTCGGCCAACAAGATCGAAGGCAAGCTTTCGCTCCGCGCTTCGGTCACCGGCGATATTTCGCTGGATGGTGTCGAAGTCGGCGAAGATGCCCTGCTTCCCAACGTATCCGGCCTTGCAGGTCCGTTCGGTTGTCTTAACAAGGCGCGCTTCGGTATTGCATGGGGTGCACTTGGCGCCGCCGAGTTC
>JAGLED010000049.1 GCA_023145215.1 Rhodospirillales bacterium
CCTGCGCCGGGCAGATCGCTTCGCAGAGTTTGCAGGCGATGCAGCGCTCTTCACCGTTCGGATAACGGCGCAGCGCATGTTCACCGCGGAAGCGCGCCGACAGCGGGCCTTTTTCGTACGGGTAGTTGACGGTGACTTTTCTGCGGAAGAAATAGCGCAGGGTCAGCGACATTCCGGAAACGAGTTCCGCGAGGAAGATTGTGCGTGCGCCGCGTCCGATGAAGCTCATGACGGTCCCCTCTTCCCTTACAGTACCGGCGCCATGTCAAAGGCGACGAGCACGCCTGCGACAACGGCGACCGCGGCCAGCGAGATCGGCAGGAACACTTTCCAGCCCAACCGCATCAGTTGGTCATAGCGGTAACGCGGGAACGTCGCGCGTACCCAGATAAAGATAAACAGGCAGAATGCGATCTTGAGCGCCAGCCAGATCGGCCCCGGTATCCAGTTGAACGGCGCAATGTCGAACAACGGAAGCCATCCCCCCAGGAACAGGACCGACGTCATGGCCGACATCAGGATCATGTTGGCGTATTCACCCAGGAAGAACAGGGCGAAGGTCATCGCCGAATATTCGACGTTGTAGCCGGCCACGAGTTCGGCTTCTGCTTCGGGCAGGTCGAACGGGTGGCGGTTGGTTTCGGCCAGCGTCGAAACGAAGAAGATCACGGCCATCGGGAACAGCGGGATCACGTACCACATGTCGCGCTGCGACTCGACGATGACCGACAGGTTCAACGAGCCCGCGCACATCAGCACCGTGATGATGATAAGGCCCATCGAAACTTCGTAGGACACCATCTGCGCGGCGGAGCGCATCGCACCCAGGAACGCGTATTTCGAGTTGGACGCCCAGCCCGCCATCAGGATCCCATAGACACCCAGCGACGAGATCGCGAACAGATAGAGAATACCGACGTTGATGTCGGCCAGCACCATCCCGGCGTCGAACGGGATCACGGCCCAGGCGACCAGCGCCAGGATGAAGGTGATCATCGGGGCTGCGATGAAAACGCCCCGGTTGGCACCCGTCGGGATGACGGTTTCCTTCAAGAATAGCTTCACGCCGTCGGCAATCGGCTGCAGAAGGCCGAACGGGCCGACCACGTTGGGGCCCTTGCGCAACTGCATGGCGCCTATGACCTTGCGTTCGGCAAGTGTCAGGTAGGCGACCGAGAGCATGATCGGTACGACGATGGCGACGATCTTGGCGATCATCCAGGCAGCCGGGATGATGTAGGTGTCGAGCATATCAGCCATCGGTACCGGTCTTCATTTCCTGGCTGCCGAGGAATGTATCGGTGCACTTGGCCATGGTTTCGGAGGCCCGGCTGATCGGGTCGGTCATGTAGAAATTCGTGATCGGCGACGCGAACGGCGCGCTCGATACGTCACCCGCCGTACCGAACTCGCCCCAGGGCGCGCTCGAGACGGTGTCAATGTTCATGAAGTTCGAATGCGCGTCGACCAACTTGCTGCGCACGGCCCGCAGGTCGCCGACTTCGATGGACTTATCCAACACATCCGACAGCGCGCGAATGATGGTCCAGTCCTCGCGCGCGTCGCCCGGCGGGAAAGCAGCAAGGCGGCCCAATTGCACCCGGCCCTCGGTATTGACCCAAGTCGCATTCTTTTCGGTATAGGCGGCGCCCGGCAGGATCACGTCAGCACGGTGCGCGCCCGCGTCCCCATGATGGCCCTGATAGATCACGAACGCATTGCCGAGCGCACTCATGTCGATTTCATCGGCGCCGAGCAGATAAAGAACTTCGATGTCGCCCTTCCCGGCGCCAGCGACGATCTGATCGGTCGAAAGACCGCCCTCACCCGGCACGAAACCGAGGTCGAGGCCTCCGACGCGCGATGCGGCGGTGTGCAGCACACAATAGCCATTCCAACCCGACGATTTGTCGATCATGCCGTAGGTGTCGGCGATTTCGCGGGTCAACGCGTGGACGGCGGCGCCGTCTTCACGGGCCAACGCGCCCTGGCCAACGATGATCATCGGCCGGTTGGCGGCTTTCAGGATCTTGCCGAACCCGGACCTCGCGCTGAGGACCTTTTTCAGGTCTGCCGGCCCGGTGCCGAGATGTTCGTAATCATAGCGCAGGTCGGCTGCCTCGCCGACCACGCCGATCGGGAATTTACCGGCCAAGAAGCGCTTGCGGATGCGGGCATTCAGGACGGCGGCTTCGAGGCGCGGGTTGGAACCGACGATCAAAAGTGCATCGGCGTTTTCGATCCCGGCGATGGTCGAATTGAAGATGTAACCGGCGCGCAGCGACGGGTCGATCTTGGATCCGTCCTGACGGCAATCGATGTTGGCCGAACCGAGGTTACTCATCAGCAGTTTCAGCGACACCATGGCTTCGCAATCGGTCTGATCGCCGGCGATGGCGGCGATCTTCGACCCGGCGACGCCGTCAACCTTCGCTTTGATGGCGGCGAACGCTTCATCCCACGTCGCCGCCTGCAGCTTGCCGCCCTGGCGGACATACGGCCGGTCGAGGCGCTGACGGCGCAGACCGTCGCAGGCGAAGCGTGTTTTGTCGGAGATCCATTCCTCGTTCACGTCCTCGTTGAGGCGCGGCAGAACGCGCATCACTTCGGAGCCGCGTGCATCGACGCGGATGTTCGAGCCGACCGCATCCATCACGTCGACGGTTTCGGTTTTTTTCAGTTCCCAGGGCCGCGCCACGAAGGCATAAGGCTTGGACGTCAGCGCACCAACCGGGCAAAGGTCGATGACGTTGCCGGAAAGCTCGGAATCGACGGCTTTTTCCAAATACGACGTGATTTCCGCGTGCTCACCCCGGTACAGCATCCCCATGTCGGTGATGCCCGCGACTTCGGTCGTGAAACGCACACAGCGGGTGCAGTGAATGCAGCGGGTCATGATCGTCTTGATCAGGGGGCCCATTTCCTTGTCTTCGACGGCGCGCTTGTTTTCCTTGTAGCGCGAATGGTCGAGACCGTAGCCCATCGCTTGGTCCTGCAGGTCGCATTCCCCGCCCTGGTCGCAGATCGGGCAATCCAGGGGATGATTGATCAGCAGGAATTCCATCACGCCTTTGCGCATCTTGTGTACTTCGGGGGTGTTGGTGTGCACCACCATTCCTTCCGCGACCGGCATGGCGCAGCTCGCCACCGGTTTCGGTGCGCGTTCCAGTGCAACGAGGCACATACGGCAGTTACCGGCGATCGATAGCCGTTCGTGATAGCAGAAGCGCGGAATTTCGATCCCGACCTGTTCGCAGGCCTGCAGGACCGTCAATCCGGCGTCGACTTCGACTTCCTTACCGTCGATTGTCAGTTTCGGCATGGGTGTCCTTACCTTCCTGCGTCACTCGGCAGCGACCGGCTGTTGACCGCCGGCGCCGCGTTCTTCCATCAACGGACGGAAGTGGCGAATAAGACCCTGGATCGGCCACGCCGCTGCATCCCCAAGGGCGCAAATCGTGTGGCCTTCCACCTGTTTGGTAACTTCTGCAAGCAGATCGATCTCGGCCGGCGTGGCGTCGCCGGCGCAGATGCGTTCCATCATCCGCCACATCCAGCCGGAGCCTTCACGGCATGGCGTGCACTGGCCGCAGCTTTCATGCATGTAGAAACGCGACAGGCGCGTGATGGCGCGGATTACGTCGGTCGATTTGTCCATGACCATGACCGCTGCCGTCCCGAGCCCGGATTTCTGTTCCTTGAGGGAATCGAAATCCATCAACACGGTCGAGCAGATGTCCTGCGTCAACAGCGGGACGGATGCGCCGCCCGGGATAACAGCCAAAAGGTTGTCCCATCCGCCGCGCACGCCGCCGGCATGCTTTTCGATCAGCTCTTTAAGAGGAATGCCCATCTCTTCTTCGACAGTGCACGGCTTGTTGACGTGTCCGGAGATGTTGAAGAGCTTGGTGCCGGTGTTGTTCTCGCGGCCGAGACCGGCGAACCACTCCGCACCGCGGCGCAGGATTTCCGGCACCACGGCGATGCTTTCGACGTTGTTCACCGTCGTCGGGCAACCCCAGACGCCGACATTGGCCGGAAACGGCGGTTTCAGACGCGGCTGGCCTTTTTTGCCTTCGAGGCTTTCGATCAGGGCCGATTCCTCGCCGCAAATATAAGCCCCCATGCCCCGGTGGATGTAAAAATCGAACTTCCAGCCGGTGCCGCAGGCGTTTTCGCCGATCAGGCCATTTTCATACGCTTCGTCGACGGCGCGTTGAAGGGCTTCGGTCTCGCGGTAGAACTCGCCACGCACATAGCAATACGCTGCATGCGCCTGCATGGCGAAGCACGCAATCAGCGCACCCTCGATCAGCTTGTGCGGATCGTTGCGCATGATCTCGCGGTCTTTACACGTCCCGGGTTCGCCCTCGTCCGCGTTGATGACCAGGTAATGCGGGCGCTCACCCACTTCCTTCGGCATGAACGACCACTTCATACCTGTCGAGAACCCGGCGCCGCCACGGCCGCGCAGGCCGGAACCCTTGACCTGGTCGATAATTGTTTCGCGCCCGAGTTCGATCAGCTTTTTGGTGTTGTCCCAGTCGCCACGCTTGCGGGCGCCACCGAGGAACGGGTCTTCAAGCCCGTAGATATTCGTAAAGATACGATCCTGATCTTTAAGCATCAGTTATCCCCCTTTTCGGAGACTTTCTGAGCACGGAGCTCTTCCTGGTGTGTCAGGCTGGTCAGCCCGCCGAGCGGCTCGCAGGTGTAACGTTCGAGCTGAGAGCCCGTTTTCGGCTGTTTGCCGGCGCGCAGTTCGTCGAGAATCCGCTTCGTCGCCTCGCTGTCGAGATCTTCGTAATAGTCGTCGTTGATCTGCATCATCGGGGCATTGACGCAGGCGCCCAGGCATTCCGCCTCGACCACTGTGAACTCCCCGTCCTCAGTCGTTTCCCCGGTCTTGATCCCGAGGTGACTGTGGCAGGCGTGCATGATGTTGTCGGATCCGTTGAGCCAGCACGGCAGGTTCGTGCAAACCTGCACGAAATGCTTCCCGATGGGCTTCAGGTTGTACATCGTATAGAAGGTCGCGACCTCAAGGACCCGGATCGCGGGCATGTCCAGATAATCGGCGACATATTCGATGGCCGGCATCGGCAGCCAACCACCGTTCTGACGCTGAGCGATGTCGAGCAACGGCATCACCGCGGAGCGCTGACGGCCTTCCGGGTATTTGGCAATGACGGCATCGGCCTTGGCCTTGTTTTCGGCCGTGAACTCGAAGGTTTCAGGTGCATCGCTCATCGGTCGATCTCCCCGAACACGACGTCGACGGAGCCGATGTTGGCGACCACGTCGGCGAGCATGTGACCCTTGGATAGAAATTCGGTCGCCTGCAACGAGGCGAAACCGGGTGCGCGGATTTTACAGCGGTAAGGCTTATTGGTGCCGTCGGACACCAGATAGACCGCGAACTCGCCTTTCGGTGCTTCGACCGCCGCATAGGTTTCGCCGGCCGGCACCTTGAAGCCCTCGGTATAGAGCTTGAAGTGGTGGATCAGCGCTTCCATCGAATGTTTCATCTCGGAGCGCTTTGGCGGCGTGACCTTGTGGTCGATGGACTTGGCCGGGCCAATCGGCATGTTTTCAATGACTTGGCGGATGATCTTAACGCTTTCGCGCATTTCCAGCATGCGGATCAGATAGCGGTCGTAACAATCGCCGTTGGTGCCGACGGGAATCTGGAATTCATACTTTTCATAGCCGTCATACGGTTGCGCCTTGCGCAGGTCCCAGGCAACGCCCGACGCGCGCAGGTTGGCGCCGGTGAAGCCCCAGTCCTGGCACTGTTCGGCGTTGATGACGCCGATATCGACGGTGCGCTGCTTGAAGATGCGGTTTTCGGTCAGCAGCGTTTCCATGTCGTCGACGATCGTTAGGAAACTCGGCGTCCATTCGTAAATATCGTCGAGCAGTTGCTGCGGCACGTCGAAGGCGACGCCGCCCGGACGGAAGTAGTGCATGTGCATGCGCGCGCCGCACGCCCGCTCGCAGAACTCCATCAGTTTTTCGCGGTGCTCGAAGCCCCACAGCATCGGCGTCATCGCGCCCACGTCCATGGCGAACGCGCAGATGTTCATCAGGTGGTTCAGAAGCCGGCCGATCTCGGCATAGAGGACGCGGATCGCCTGCCCCCGCGCCGGCGCCTGAATGCCGAGAAGCTTCTCGGTCGCCAGCGCGAAAGCGTGTTCCTGGTTCATCGGCGCGAC
>JAGLED010000005.1 GCA_023145215.1 Rhodospirillales bacterium
GTTTGCCAAGTACAGCCTGCCCGTCATCGCCGATGTGATTGAGGGCCATCAGGGGCCGCTCGCCGGTATCCTGACCGCGCTCGATTGGGCCGCCGAAAACGTGCCGGACGCCGAATACGTGGTCAGTTTCGCAACCGATGCGCCGTTCCTGCCGCGCGATCTGGTCGCGCGCCTTCTGACGGCCGTCGACGGCACCGACGCGCAACTTGCATGCGCCATCACGGGCGACCGTACGCACCCGGTATTCGGCATCTGGCCGGTGGCGCTCCGGGACGAGTTGCGCCGGGCGATGGTCGAAGAAGAGATGCGCAAGATCGACGCCTGGACCGAGCGGTACGGCATCGTCCACGTCCCGTTTGAGGCCGAGCCCGTCGATCCGTTCTTCAACGTCAATCGCCCGGAGAATCTCGAAGAAGCGGAGCATCTGCTTGACGTCGAGAAAGCGGCGGCCCCGGATATCCACGAGGCCCTCGACCTCGGTGTCGTGATCGAGCGCCGCGACAGCGACAACCGATGGGCAGATCATACCTATCAGCCGATCGCTGTATTTCAGGGCGCGCCTGCGAAGGATCCGCACGGCGAATGGACGATGCTGCGCGAGGGCGAGGGCTGGGCGCACTTTCATGCCGCGACGTTGCCGCTCGAACTTTTCCGGGGCGAGACGGAGGGATACCGCGTCAACCTGTCGAACGACCCGCCGCACATCTACATCGTGCTTAGCCCGGGCGAGGAAGCCGACGATCCGGAGATGCTGGTGCACATGGTGACCGCGTGCCCGTTCGAGGCGGAGAGCTACACCGAGGACAGCGATCAGATGGTCGAGGGTGTCATGATGCCGCCGGAGGTCGCGGCTTGGGTCAAGACGTTCTGCGATACTCATCACAAGGACGTTCCATTCAAGAAGCGAAAGCGCAAGTCCTATGATCCGCGCAAGGGCGATTTCATGCGCCCGCGCCACGGAGGGCGAAATGGCTGAGGGTCGTTTGAGCCGCTGGTCGCGCCTGAAATCGAAGGGTGGCGCGGATGCCCGCGAAGAGGCGCAGGTCGAAACAGACAAGAAGCAAGAGGATCTTGCCCGAGCCGAGCCGCCGGACGAGTTCGCGGTATTGCCCGGGGGCAGACGCGTGCGCAACTTTGTGCCGGCGATGGCACCGCTGGCCCCGGCACCGGAAGACGATGACGACCGCTTCACGCGGGGCGTCGGTTACGTGGAGTCCAAAGAGGGTGTCGACGGCGATGGCGAACCCGTCGCGGATGCGGCGACTGTCCTCGAGAAGGAAGATTTGTTCGACGGGATCGACGAAGAGGAAATGACCGAGGACGAACGCGAGGTCGTGGCCGGACTGCCCCCGCTCGAATCGCTCGACAAGGACTCCGATTTCTCGCCGTTTCTGCGTGACGGTGTGCCGGAATTCATGAAGCGCCGGGCGTTGCGCTTACTGTGGCGGCTCAACCCGTTTTTTAATCTTCGTGACGGCCTGAATGATTACGACGAAGATTTCAATGTTGTTCACAAGATCATCGATGAGATGACCGGCGCCTATAAGGTCGGCCGCGGACATCTGACCGATCAGGAACTCCGCGACATGACGCCTGAGCAGGCGCGTCGAGCTTTCGATGACGAAGAGCCGGCAGAACAAGAAGAGCCAGCGGAACAGGATGACATTGCGGATGAGGACGCCGAATTGTCAGATCCCCTAGACACCGAACCCGCGCCGGTAGTACCCGAAGCCGATGATACCGAAAATCTGGCACTAACGACTGATGAAAGTGATGATTCTTTCGATAATAGAAGAAAAAGCATCCAAAAGAATAAAAAAGACACTCGTAAAGATAGAAAAGATTCCTGAGGCAAATTTGTTTGGGCGATCAGTAAGTCACTGAAATAGCGTGAGAATTGCTGCACTGCGGTACGCGGAATTCGATAATTCCGTTGACTTGAACGGTTCTAAAGCAGGATAATTATTCTTGCGTATCCGGGTGAGAGCGGAAGCGCCAATCAAAGAATAAACGCGCCGGACCGATAACGTACACCGGCGGCGAAATATGCAAGGGAGACGCAGTGGCGACGTCCATGGGCGAGAACCAGAACACCCCAAGTAATAATGCGGTCGCAGACGCGATATCTGACGATATGATGCGCGCGAATTTTTATGGCCTTCTGGCGCGTGTTCTCGCCAAGCCGATGGATGAAGAGACGCTTGAGACCATGCGCGGTCTTGCTGCGCATGATGATGGTTCGCCGCTTGGTGAGGCCATTGCTTCATTCGGTAAGCTATGCGCCCGGACGCCACGCGCCAAAGCCGAAGAGGAATTCACGGAACTGTTTTACGGGGTTGGCGCCGGTGGCGAGATATCGCCGTATGCGTCGCTCTATCTGACTGGGCTCGTTTACGACAAGCCTTTGGCGGAACTGCGTGCCGATATGGCGCGACTTGGAATTGCCGCCGCTGACGGGACGGGCGAGCCGGAAGACCATATCGCCAGTCTTTGTGAAATGATGCATGGCCTTCTGACCGGCGCCCTTGGCGGCGACGCGGGGCCGGCCGAAGCGAAAGCTTTTTTCGACAAACACCTGGCCCCTTGGGCCGGACGGATGTTCAAGGACCTCGAGGGGGCGCAGGCAGCTGCGCTCTACATGCCGGTGGGCACCATCGGTCGTTTGTTTATTGAAATCGAGCGCGAGGTTTACGAAATGGCGGCTTGAGCCGCCTGAAAGACGGAACGGACGGTTGCTCGCCAAAAAGGGGGTGTCCGCCGGGTCCAGGACGAAATGGCCATGGTGGCCAAAACAAAACGAACAGCGATGTTCGAACACGTACGTGTCAACAATTGGGAGACAGCAATGAAAAGGACCGAGAAATCGGAAACGCTGGCCCGCCGAGAGTTCCTGAAGGGAGCGGGTGTTGCCGGTGCCGCCGGTATCGCCACGGCCGCCCTCTCAGGTAATGAGGCGAAAGCCGCGTTGCCCGAAGACCGCCAGACGGGCGGTTACCGGGAAACCGAACACGTCATGAAGTATTACGAGCTCAGCCGTTTCTAAGCCGAGTTTCGTGACTTCGATTAACAAGGTCAAAATTGGGAGATAATTAAATGCTCACCAAGAAGAGCAACGGGGTTGCGGGACGCCCCCGTTTGACGAAGGCGCTAGCCGGAGTCGTTGGCGGTTCGATGGACCGCCGGACCTTCCTGAAACGTTCAGGGGTTACTGCCGGCGGTATCGCGCTGGCCTCTGCCCTGCCGGCCGGGATGGTCAAGAAAGCCGAAGCGGCATCTGCTGCTGCCGGTGATATTCAACAGATCAAGTCTGTCTGCACGCACTGCTCCGTCGGCTGCACGGTTATCGCCGAGGTATCCAACGGTGCATGGGTCGGCCAGGAGCCTGGTTTCGACAGCCCCTTCAACCTTGGTTCTCACTGTGCCAAGGGTGCTTCGGTGCGTCACCACGCCCACGGCGACCGCCGCCTCAAGTATCCGATGAAACTATCGGGCGGCAAATGGCAGAAGATCAGCTGGGACGACGCTATCAACGAAATCGGCGACAAGATGCTGGAGATCCGCAAGACCTCCGGTCCCGATTCCGTCTACTGGCTCGGCTCCGCCAAATTCAACAACGAGCAGTCGTACCTGTTCCGTAAGTTCTACGCGTTCTGGGGCTCCAACAACGGTGACCACCAGGCCCGTATCTGTCACTCGACCACGGTCGCCGGTGTTGCCAACACCTGGGGCTACGGCGCGATGACGAACAGCTACAACGACATGCACAACTCCAAGGCCATGTTCCTCATCGGGTCCAACCCGGCCGAGGCGCACCCGGTCGCCGTGCAGCACATTCTGAAGGCGAAAGAGCAGAACAATGCCGCCCTCATCGTGTGCGACCCGCGCTTCTCGCGGACGGCTGCCCATGCCGACGAGTTCGTCCGGTTCCGTCCGGGCACCGATGTCGCGCTGATCTGGGGTATCCTTTACCACATCTTCGAGAACGGATGGGAAGACAAGGAATACATCAAACAGCGTGTCTGGGGCATGGATCAGATCCGCGCCGAGGTGAAGAAGTGGACGCCCGAAGAGACCGAGCGTGTGACCGGGGTTCCGGGTTCGCAGCTCCGTCGCGTCGCGCGGACGCTGGCCAACAACCGTCCGGGCACCATCGTCTGGTGCATGGGCGGCACGCAGCACACCAACGGTAACAACAACACGCGTGCGTACTGCATCCTGATGCTGGCGCTCGGTAACATCGGCACGCAGGGTGGCGGCGCGAACATCTTCCGCGGTCACGATAACGTGCAGGGTGCGACCGACTTCTGCATCCTGTCGCACTCGCTGCCGGGCTACTACGGTCTCGCCAAGGGATCGTGGAAGCACTGGGCGCGTGTTTGGGATGTCGACTACGAGTTCCTCGCCGGTCAATTCGACGAAGAAAAGATGATGAACTCGAAGGGTATCCCGGTCAGCCGCTGGATCGATGGTGTCCTCGAAGACAAGGCGAACATCGACCAGAAGGACAACCTTCGGGCCATGGTTTACTGGGGCCACGCGGTCAACTCGCAGACCCGTCTGCCGGAAATGAAGAAAGCGATGGAGAAGCTGGATCTGATGGTCGTCATCGATCCGGTGCCGACGTTCGCAGCCGTCATTCCGGACCGTCAGGACGGTATCTACGTCTTGCCGGCGGCAACGCAGTTCGAAACCCGCGGCTCCGTGACGGCGTCGAACCGCTCTCTGCAGTGGCGCGACAAGGTTGTGGACCCGGTGTTTGAATCGCGCACCGACCATGAAATCATGGCGATGTTCGCGAAGAAGTTCGGCTGGGCCGACAAGTTCTTCAAAAACATCAAGATGGACAAGATCGCCGAAGGCCGTGAAGAGCCGAACATCGAAGACGTGACCCGCGAGTTCAACAAGGGCATGTGGACGATCGGCTACACCGGTCAGTCGCCGGAGCGTCTCAAGGCGCACATGGCGAACCAGGCGACCTTCGACAAGACCACGCTTCTCGCGAAGGGCGGTCCTGTCAGCGGCGACTACTACGGTTTGCCGTGGCCGTGCTGGGGCACCGCCGACATGAAGCACCCGGGGACGCCGGTTCTTTACGATCCGTCGAAGCCGGTCGCCGAAGGCGGCCTCAACTTCCGTGCCCGTTTCGGTGTGGAACGCAATGGCTCCAACCTGCTCGCTGAAGGCTCCTACCCGGTCGGGAACGAGTTGAAGGACGGTCACCCAGAGTTCACCATGGCCATGCTCAAAAAGCTTGGCTGGGACAAGGACCTGACCGACGACGAGCGTGCGACGATCGAAAAGATCGCCGGCGACAAGACCAACTGGAAGACCGACCTTTCGGGCGGTATCCAGCGTGTCGCCATCAAGCACGGTTGTGCGCCGTTCGGTAACGCCAAGGCGCGCACCGTGGTGTGGACGTTCCCGGATCCGGTGCCACTGCACCGCGAGCCGCTGTACACACCGCGTCGCGACCTCCTGCCGCAGTACGAAACGTACTCGGATCGTCAGATGTACCGTCTGCCGACCAAGTATGCGTCGATCCAGAAGCAGGACTTTTCCAAGGACTTCCCGATCATTCTGACATCGGGCCGTCTTGTGGAATACGAAGGTGGCGGTGACGAGTCGCGGTCCAACCCGTGGCTGGCTGAACTGCAGCAGGACATGTTCTGCGAAATCAACCCGATTGATGCCAATAACACCGGCATCAAGGACGGCGCCATGATGTGGGTCGAAAGCCCCGAAGGTGGCCGTGCCAAGGTGAAGGCGCTCGTAACCGAGCGTGTGGCGCCTGGGGTTGTGTTCATGCCGTTCCACTTCGGCGGACACTGGATGGGTGACTCGCTCCGGAACAAGTATCCGGAAGGCGCGGATCCGTATGTGCTGGGCGAAGCGTCCAACATGTGCGGCACCTACGGCTATGACTCGGTGACCAACATGCAGGAAACCAAAGTCACGCTCTGCCGCCTGAAAACGGCTTGAGCGAGATAGGGAGACACAGAAATGGCTAGAATGAAGTTCCTGTGTGACGCAGAACGCTGCATCGAGTGCAACGCCTGCGTCACCGCGTGCAAAAACGAGCACGAGGTTCCCTGGGGTATCAACCGCCGGCGCGTCGTCACGATTAACGACGGCAAGCCGGGTGAGCGCTCCATCTCGGTGGCGTGCATGCATTGCTCGGATGCACCGTGTATCGCGGTGTGCCCGGTGGACTGCATCTACGAAACCGAAGAAGGTGTGGTGCTCCACTCCAAGGACTTGTGCATCGGCTGCGGTTATTGCTTCTACGCGTGCCCGTTCGGCGCGCCGCAGTATCCGCAGGCCGGTAACTTCGGCTCCCGGGGCAAGATGGACAAATGTACCTTCTGCGCCGGCGGTCCGGAGGACAACAACTCTGCGGCCGAATTCCAGAAATACGGCCGTAACCGTCTCGCGGAGGGCAAGCTGCCGATCTGCGCCGAAATGTGCTCGACCAAGGCACTGCTTGGCGGGGATGGCAACATGATCTCCAATATCTATCGCGAGCGTATCGTGTCCCGTGGCTTCGGCTCGGGCGCGTGGGGTTGGGGTACGGCCTACGATCTGAAGGCCGGCTCCTGACCTATCGGTCTGATTAAAGGTAAGGCGGCGGCATCTCTTAAACGGGGTGCCGCCCCTCCTTTAACTTCCGATGGATTCCGGCCCTGGTTGCTGGAATTGAAAGAACAAGGAACGACAATGTTCGACAAAAGATTTCTGAAAACCTTTGGGGTCATATGCTTCGGGATTTTCGTGCTGGCCGGCTGCCGTCCGGAAGAGCAGGGCAGACCGCTGCATTATGAACCGGGTGTCTATCCGGGCGGGAAACCGTCGTCGGCGTTGGATGAGGGTGACCTTGCCGAATTGCGCCAGCGCACGGTGGAGCAAGGCGGCATTCCTGCAGGCGGGGCGCTGTCAGGTGGCGGTACGACGACGGGCGACGACGTTCGCGCCCCGGTTGAGACTGAGGCCGGCAAGCAGCTTCGGGAACGTGGCAAACTGCAAGGTGGTAACTGATCCGGTGTAAACACCGGGCAGCAATCGGAGTGAAGCAGATGACGAAGATGATGCAATTTATCCGGTCCGGGGGCATCGCGCTGGCATTCGCCGCGTCGATCGGGGTTGGCGCCATGATGATGAACGCCGGTTTTGCGTTGATCGCCGACCAGCCGGTCTTGGCGCAGGAACAGGGTAGTGTTCCGGGGAATGTTCAAGGCATTCGATCGGACGCCGATCTTTGGCGCGCTATTGGCCAGAGGGAAATCGTCGGCGAGGTGTCGATCCCCGACAAATCCGCCGGTCGGCTGGTTCAGCGTGGCGGCGAAAACTGGCGCAACTTCAAGAATGGGCCGCTTAGCACTTACGGCGCATGGAGCCTCCTGGGAATTATCGTGATCCTTGTTGTCTTTTTTGCGGTGCGTGGACGGATCAAGATCGATCACGGCCCCGATCCGCAGGGCCGCACGATCGAGCGGTTTAATGCGCTCGAGCGCGCCGTTCACTGGCTGACGGCCACTAGCTTCATCGTGCTGGCGGTGACCGGCCTCAACGTGCTTTACGGACGCTATTTCCTGAAACCAGTAATCGGGCCGGAAGCTTTCGGGACGCTGACCTACTATGGAAAGCTCGCACACAATTACATCGCCTTCGCCTTTATGCTGGGCGTTGCGCTGATGTTTATCCTCTGGGTCCGTTATAACATCCCGAAATTACGTGACCTGAAATGGCTGGCTATTGGCGGCGGCCTGTTCTCGAAGGGCGTTCATCCAGAGGCAGGCCGATTCAACGCTGGTCAGAAGCTGATTTTCTGGTCGGTGATCCTTGGCGGTTTCTCATTGTCGCTCTCGGGTGTTGCCCTGATGTGGCCGTTCGAAGTTCAGCCTTGGGCAGGGACCTTCGCATTCCTGAATGTGTTCGGGCTCGATCTGCCGACGCAGTTCACGCCGCTTGAGGAAACGCAACTCTCGGTGCTGTGGCACTCGGCCGTGGCGCTGGTGATGATCGTGATCGTCATCGCGCACATCTATATCGGCTCCGTCGGTATGGAAGGTGCATTCGACGCCGTGGGCTCGGGCCAAGTAGACATCAACTGGGCGAAGGAGCACCACTCGCTCTGGGTCGAGGAAGAGATGCAGAAGAGCTCCGGCCAGCAACAGCCGGCCGAGTAAACTTCAGTGCTTGAATGCGAAAGGGCGGTGCCGCGGCACCGCCCT
>JAGLED010000050.1 GCA_023145215.1 Rhodospirillales bacterium
AGTTCATCCTGTTTTCGCCGATCATGATGGTGCTCGCCTTCGGCCTTGCCGAGGTCTATGTCGAACATGCAACAGAGGACCAGTTCGTGCGCTACGTCCAGCAGGCGGGCGACCTGCTGGCGCGCGAGCCGACGCTGACGACCTCGTCGATCACCACGGTGCTCAGCGCCGCGGACCAGATGATCGTCGGTTTCGACGCCAACAAGACGCTGGAAATCAACGTATCGAGCATCGGCTTCAAACATGACGGCACGCCGGTGCTGCTGTGGACGCGCTCGGCCGGCGGATCGTCGCTGACGCCGGACGCGACAGCCGCCGCCGGCCTCGGTCTGCCCGCTGACACGGTGATCCGCTTCGAGGCCAAGATGAATTATTCGAGCCCGTTCAATTATGTGTGGACGTCGACGAGCCGGAAACTGGATTCCGTCGCATGGTTCCGCCCGCGCGAAACGCGCGCCATCGCAATGGACGGAGCCGTCTCCGAATACGACCAGACATGGGACAACATCCCGTCCGAGTGATGGGTCCAACCGGAAACAACGCCATGGCGATCGAGAAGAAAAAAACAGGAAACGATCCCGCAGCCGGCAAGACCGGGTTTTTCGGCCGCCTGAAGGCGCTGCGCGACGAGCGCAGCGGCGCTATGGCGGTCAACTTCGCCCTGCTCCTTATCCCGCTTCTGGCATCCGTCGGCCTGTCGATCGATGGTTCGCGCTTCCTCTTGACGCGCTATCATCTCCAGTCCGCGGTGGACCGGGCCGCCCTGGCGGTTGCGACCATCTATCAGGGCCAGTCGACACTCGACGCTATCGCCACGCAATATGTGACCAAGAACTTTTCTCTGTCGGAAACGACGCTCGGCGAGGTATCGACTTCGGTCTCCGGCGACATCATCACGGTGGACGGCACCGCCACGATGAAAACGCTGTTCATGTCGATCCTCGAAGTAAGCGAGGTCCAGGTCTCCGTCACCACGAAGGTGAAGCGGGCCGGGGGTGGACTTCTGGTCAGCCTCGTCCTCGACAATACCGGTTCGATGTGGAGCGGCAGTCCGTCGAAGATCAGTTCCTTGCGCAGCGCCTCCGATATTCTCGTCGACGCCATTTTCGACGGCGAGACCGAGCCCGACGACCTGCGCGTCGCGATCGTACCCTACGCGGCGACGGTCAATCCCGGCTCGATCGCCGACACGATCGTCGATACGCACAGCTACGGCTTGCGCACCGACGATATCGACGGCTGGAAGGGCTGCGTGATGGAGCGCGCCGGTGCGGATTCCATCGCAGACACCGGGCCGGACGTCGCCAAATGGTCGCCCTTTTTCTGGGAACCGTCGGTCGATAACGACTACGACCTCGACGATCCGGACACGATCCATCCCGGCGGATACTACAATTCCAACGGCATCACCGGTCCGAATATCGGCTGCCCGACGCCGATCCTGCCGCTGACGAAATCCTACTCCGATGTGGACGCCGCCGTCGACGCGCTGACCGCGTGGAACCGCGGCGGCACGCTCGGCGATATCGGCATGGCCTGGGGCATTCGCACGCTGTCGCCCGGCGTCCCCTTCGACCAGAGCACCGAGGTCGATCCGAAAACGGGCGCGACGCTGTGGGACAGCCCGCGCTGGCGCAAGGCGATCGTGATGATGACCGACGGCGACAACGTCTTCTATGACCTGCCGGGCAATGCCGGCCCGAACGAGGCGCATCCGGGAAAGTCCGACTACACGGCCTATGGGCGTCTCGGCGAGAGCCAGGCGAATGCGATTTTCGAAACGAACAACAAGAACCTTGCCAACGAGATCGTCGATGACCGCCTTCTGTCGCTTTGCGCACAGGCCAAGGACAAGGACATCATCGTCTATACGGTAACCTTCGGATCGAGCCCGAGTGCCGCAACCCGGCAGACCTTCCAGGATTGCGCGTCCGACCCCGGAAAATACTACCACGCGCCCAGCAATACCGAGCTTGAGAACGCTTTCGGCACAATCGGCGCCGAACTATCAAAGTTACGTATCGTCAAATAGTTACGTAGCGGAATCGTAAAATCCCGCTTGGCTAAAATTTGAACAAGCCTCTTTCGCCGACCTCAATATTCGTGCGCTAGCGTCCGCCCGCCAGCCAAACGCTGGAATGTATTGAAAGGGACGCCATGAAGGCGATGCGGTTTTTCGCCGTCGCGAGGTTCGCGCGGCATGAAAGAGGTAATTTTACTTTGGCGGCGAGCCTTGTGGCCGTCCCAATCATCATGGGTCTGGCGCTTGCCGTCGACTTCTCGCGCATCGACCACGCCACCCGCAGCGCCTCCTCCTCCCTTTTCACGGCGGTCCGCAGCGCCCTTTCTCCCGACGGCGACCTTGACGCGGACCACGCTGTTGAGCTTTATGCCGCCGGACTTCACTTGCCCGAGGGGCAGGCATCGTCACCGCCGACATTCCGGCAACTGCCGGATGGTGCTTGGTCCGCCAGGGTGACGACGACGACGCAGCTGACATTCGGCGGCATCGTCCTGCCGAAAGTGTTCTACCGCCCTGTCACGGTGACGGTGCGCAACGATACGGCAGCATAGCGGTAACCAATCCGCTTTTCCCGACCGTCCAATCCTTGACTCACGCAGATCGCATCACTACATCCGCCTCGCTAGCACTCTACGGAGGTGAGTGCTAATCCACTCAAAGCCAACGTTGCAAAGGTTCAAATCAATGGCAGATGCGAATTTCCGTCCGCTGCATGACCGTGTCGTCGTGCGTCGCGTCGAATCCGAGGAGAAGACCGCAGGCGGTATCATCATTCCGGATACCGCCAAGGAAAAGCCGTCGGAAGGCGAAGTCGTTTCGGTCGGCCCCGGCGCTCGCGACGAAAACGGCAAGGTTCAGCCGCTCGATGTCAAGGCAGGCGACCGCGTGCTGTTCGGCAAATGGTCGGGCACCGAGGTCAAGCTGAACGGCCAGGATCTCCTGATCATGAAGGAATCCGACATCATGGGCATCGTCGGCTAAGCCGCTTTCGCTCTTCAAACCCCTAGACATTCATATTGGGCGAAAAGCCCGGGAGTTTAGAATATGTCCGCTAAAGAAGTGAAATTCGGCCGCTCGGCGCGCGAGCGCATGCTGAACGGCGTCAACATCCTGGCCGATGCGGTCAAGGTGACCCTCGGCCCGAAAGGCCGCAACGTCGTCATCGACAAGTCCTTCGGCGCTCCGCGCATCACCAAGGACGGCGTGTCCGTGGCGAAGGAAATCGAACTGGAAGACAAGTTCGAGAACATGGGCGCGCAGATGCTGCGCGAGGTTGCTTCCAAGACCAACGACATCGCCGGTGACGGCACCACCACCG
>JAGLED010000051.1 GCA_023145215.1 Rhodospirillales bacterium
CGGCGCCCAGTGGACGGGCCTGCTGACGGCGTTCCCGATCACGCTCTACCCCCTCATCCTCGTCATTCACATCACGTATACGGGCGAGGAGATCGCGGCGGTGCTGAAGCATGTCCCGGCCGGGCTTGG
Source organism: Rhodospirillales bacterium (assembly GCA_023145215.1). GTDB lineage: Bacteria > Pseudomonadota > Alphaproteobacteria > Rhodospirillales > Casp-alpha2 > UBA4479. The sequence goes on from JAGLED010000051.1 coordinate 130, forward strand.
GGGCGTGGTGTCGTTCTGCGTGACGGCGGCGTTCAGCCTGCCGGCGATGGGTTTGCTCTGGGGGACCATCGTCGCCTACGTCGCGGCGGCGGTTTATCTGCTGACGTTCTCGCAGGTTTCCAGATTGTGGCGGGCCCGGCGCGGTTGAAGGCCCGGCGCCCTATTTCCTGGCGATCCAGTCAAGCGCGGGTCCTGTGTCGGTGAAACACCTGTAGCGTCCACCCTCGAACAAGTGCGCAAGCAATTTGACCAGCAGGACGATCAGTTTGTCTCCGGTCAGGATGGCGATGCGCTTGTTGATGGGTTTTCCTTTTGCGTAGGCATTCCATTCGCAGGAGAGCTTCTTGAGCCCCGCCCAGGTCCAGCCGCCTTCATTGGTCAACCGGCGGAGGTCGACCAGAACATCGTACCGGTGGATGTCCTCATGCTGTTGCCAGATTGCAGGAATTCTCTCGATGAGGTCATTGTCGGTGACGCCGCCACGGCATTCGATGGTGAGTAACGCTACCCGTGGGTTCAGCATCCAGGTCAGGCGCTCTTCGGCGAGATGTTCTTGATCAAATGGTGTTCCATCGCGGTTCAATGGTTTGCGGCCCCCTGCAGTGTCCCCGGTGTCGAATCGTGTTCGACGTGTCAAAATGTGCAGCACTAAAATGAACATAACCTGAATAAAAAGGGCGCCCCGAAGGGCGCCCTTTGTTGCCTGCGGAAACGGTCATTCCGGCGTGCGCCGGGGTCCGGGGACTATACCCTAAGCCGCCTTGTTCAGGTTGGTCAGCACGTACTGCAGGATGCCGCCGGCGAGGTAGTAGTCGACCTCATCTACGGTATCGATGCGGCAGAGCAGGGTGGTCTCCTCCGACGAGCCGTCTTCACGGTGCACCGTCAGGGTCACGTCCATGCCCGGCTTGATGCCGTCCTTGATGCCGGTCAGGTCGAAGGTTTCGGTACCGTCGAGTTTCAGCGTTTCGCGCGTGACCCCGTCCTTGAACTGCAGCGGCAGCACGCCCATGCCGACCAGGTTGGAGCGGTGGATGCGCTCGAAGCTTTCGACGATCACCGCCTTCACACCCAGCAGGCGTGTGCCCTTGGCAGCCCAGTCACGGCTGGAACCGGTGCCGTATTCGGCGCCGCCGAACACCAACAGCGGCACGTCTTCTTCCTTGTACTTCATCGCGGCGTGATAGATCGACATCACCTCACCCGACGGACGGTGCGTGGTCCAGCCGCCTTCCGTGCCCGGCGCCATTTCGTTCTTGATGCGGATGTTGGCAAAAGTGCCGCGCATCATGACCTCGTGGTTGCCGCGGCGCGCGCCGTAGGAGTTGAAGTCGTTCGGCCGCACCTGGTGCTCGATCAGGAATTCGCCCGCCGGGCTTTCCTTCTTGATGTTGCCGGCCGGCGAGATGTGGTCGGTGGTGACCGAGTTGCCGAGGATGGCGAGCGCACGCGCGCCGGTAAAGTCCTCCGGCTCGCCGGTCGCGGCCTCGTCGGCGTCGAAGAACGGCGGGTGCTGGACGTAGGTGGAACCCGGCGACCATTTGTAGGTCTGTCCGCCGGTGACGGAGATCTTCTGCCAGAGCTCGTCGCCCTCGAAGACGTTGCCGTAGCGCTCGCGGAACATGTCCGCATTGATCACGCTGGTGATGTAGCCGTGGATCTCTTCGTTCGAGGGCCAGATGTCCTTGAGATAGACCGGATTGCCGTCTTTGTCTTCGGCGAGCGGGTCGTTGTAGATGTCGACGTTCATGTTGCCGGCGATGGCGTAAGCGACGACCAGCGGCGGCGATGCCAGGTAGTTGGCCGTCGACAGCGGGTGCACGCGGCCTTCGAAGTTACGGTTGCCGGACAGCACGGCGCCGACCGTGATGCCTTCCTCCGTGATGGCTTCTTCGATCTCCTGTCTCAACGGACCGGAGTTACCGATGCACGTCGTGCAGCCGAAGCCGACGAGGTTGAAGCCGATGGCGTCCATGTATTCGGTGAGGCCGCCCTTGTCCATATACTCCTGCACCACCTGCGAGCCGGGTGCGAACGACGTCTTGACCCACGGCTTCGGCTTGATGCCAAGTTCGTGCGCCTTCTTGGCGACGAGACCGGCGCCGACGAGCACCGCCGGGTTGGACGTGTTGGTGCAACTCGTGATGGCGGCGATCACGACGGCGCCGTCCTCCAGGGTGTAGTCGCCGACCTGGGCCGACTTGCCCTGGTCGCGGCCGGTAAGCGTCTTGAAGCCTTCCTTAAAGGCCTTCGACGCCATGGACAGCTGGATACGGTCCTGCGGACGCTTCGGGCCGGCGATGGACGGCTCGACCGACGCCAGGTCCAGTTCGAGGCTGGCGGTGAAGACCGGATCTGCCGCACCGGTCTCGCGCCACATGCCCTGTTCCTTGGCGTACTTCTCGACCAGTTGGACGTTTTCGTCGTCACGGCCGGTGAGCTTCATGTAGTCGAGCGTTGCCGGGCTGACCGGGAAGAAGCCGCAGGTGGCGCCGTATTCGGGGGCCATGTTGGCGATGGTCGCCTGATCGGCAAGCGACAGGTTGTCGAGTCCGTCGCCGTAGAATTCGACGAATTTGCCGACCACACCCTGCTTGCGCAGCATTTCGACGGCGGTCAGCACGAGGTCGGTGGCGGTCATACCCTCGGCAAGCTTACCCGTCATCTTGAAGCCGACAACTTCGGGGATCAGCATCGACACCGGTTGACCGAGCATCACGGCCTCGGCCTCGATGCCGCCGACGCCCCAGCCCAGAACGGCCAGGCCGTTGATCATGGTGGTGTGGCTGTCGGTGCCGACGAGAGTATCCGGATAAGCGATCATCCGGCCGTCGTCGTCTTCACGGCTCCAGATCACTTTCGCCAGATATTCGAGGTTGACCTGGTGGCAGATGCCGGTGCCCGGCGGCACGACGCGGAAGTTCGAGAACGCCTGCTGGCCCCATTTCAGAAACTCATAGCGCTCCATGTTACGTTCGAACTCAAGCTCGACGTTCTTCTGAAAGGCCATCGGGTTGCCCGCTTCGTCGACCATGACCGAGTGGTCGATGACGAGGTCCACCGGCGCCAGCGGATTGATCTTGTCCGGATCGCCGCCCATAGAGACCATGGCATCGCGCATCGAGGCCAAATCGACGACGGCGGGCACGCCGGTGAAGTCCTGCATCAGCACGCGTGCCGGCAGATAGGCGATTTCGTGGTCCGAGGTGCGCGTTTCCAGCCATTTGCCGACGGCTTTGATGTCGTCGACCGTCACCGTGCGGCCGTTTTCACGGCGCAAAAGGTTTTCCAGCACCACTTTCAGCGAGTACGGAAGCTTCGACACGTCGCCGATGCCGGCCGACTGGGCCGCGTCGAGGCTGAAGTAATCGTAGGATTTCCCTGCTACATCGAGAGTTTTGCGGGTTCCAAGGCTGTCTGTTCCAGTGATAGACACAATAAGGCCCTCCTAGCTCAAGCACTTGTTTAGGGATTGCTGTGGAATCTCCACATTTTCGCGGCTTTGTCCATGCCACTGATGTAGTCGCGCAAGCCGCTTCCGTCGATGCCGGGCGCGCCTGGCGAGGGGCCGGGCCCGAAAGTCGATTTCCGGATTCTCCTTGATTGTGCGTTCAGACCGGCATTATGGTCGATGACGTTTACGTAAACGTCATTGCGGTGCGTGCCCGAGAAGGGAAGCGGGTCGGACCGTACGCGAATGAGGCGTCTTTGAAGAGGCGGCGCTTCTGCTCTCACCATCTTTTGACTTGTCGTCGGGTGGGAGTTTTGTAAACCTCTCTTCAAGCTAAGCATGACACCGGCGAAAGATCGGGGATGCTGCAGGGAGAAAACATCATGGGTGACGTCAAACCGTCGAACGGTGCCGTCGACACGTTTCCGAAACTGCTGCTCGATAATGCGCGCCGCATCGGTGACCGCCCGGCTATTCGTGAAAAAGATCTAGGGATCTGGCAGTCCTGGACCTGGGCGCAGGTCAAGGATCAGATTGCCGCGATGGCGGCCGGCCTCAAGGTGTTCGGTTTCGAGCGCGGCGACAGCCTGGCGATCGTCGGCGACAACCGGCCGCAATTGTACTGGGCGATGACCGCTGCGCAGGCGCTGGGCGGGACGCCGGTGCCGATGTATCAGGACGCGGTCGCCGAAGAGATGCAGTTCGTTCTCGAACACGCCGAGGCAAGCTTCGCCGTCGTCGAGGACCAGGAGCAGACCGACAAGCTGCTCGAAATCATGGACCGTTGCCCGAAACTGAAAGAGGTCGTCTACAAGGACCCGCGCGGCATGCGGCATTACGATCAGCCGTTCGTGCGCTCGCTCGACAGCCTGATGGAGGCCGGCCGTAAATTCCTCGCCGAGAACCCGGGCTGGTTCGAGGACGAGGCCGCGAAGGGCAAGGGCTCGGACATCGCCATCATGCTCTACACGTCCGGGACGACGGGACGGCCCAAGGGGGTGATGCTCAGCTTCGACAACCTGCTGATCACCGCCCGCAACGGGGTCGCCTGGGACAATCTGAAAGAAACCGACGAGGTCATGGCCTACCTGCCAATGGCTTGGGTCGGCGACAATATCTTCTCTTACGGTCAGTCCTATGTGGCTGGCTTTTGCGTTTCGTGCCCCGAAAGCTCGGACACGGTGATGCAGGATCTGAAAGAAATCGGCCCGACCTATTTCTTCGCCCCGCCGCGTATCTTCGAAACGATCCTGACGCAGGTCTCGATCCGGATGGAGGATGCGACCAAGTTCAACCAGTGGCTTTACAAGACGTTCATGAATGTCGCGCGTCGCGTCGGCCCCGATCTTCTGGACGGCAAGCCGGTCTCGTTCATCGACCGCATGCTTTATGCGATCGGCGAATTCCTGGTTTACGGGCCTTTGAAAAACGAACTCGGCTTCTCGCGGTTCCGTCTGGCTTATACGGCGGGCGAAGCGATCGGCCCGGATATCTTCGATTTCTTCCGATCCCTCGGCGTCAACATCAAGCAGCTTTACGGCTCGACCGAGGCGTCGGTGTTCATCTGTATGCAGAAGGACGGCGACATCAAGCCGGACACGGTGGGCCCGCCCGCGACCGACGTCGAACTCAAGATTGCCGACAATGGCGAGGTTTGGTTCAAGAGCCCGGGCGTGTTCGTCGCTTATTACAAGAATGACGAAGCGACGAAAACGACCAAGACCGAAGACGGCTGGGTCATGACCGGCGATGCCGGCTTCTTCGACGCCGACGGGCATCTCAAGATCATCGACCGCGCCAAGGATGTCGGCAAGCTCAACAACGGCACCATGTTCGCACCGAAGTATCTGGAAAATAAGCTTAAGTTCTTCCCGTTCATCACCGAGGCCGTGGCCTTCGGACACGAAAAGGACCACGCTGCGGCGTTCATCAATATCGATTTGGAAGCGGTCGGGAACTGGGCGGAACGGCGCGGCCTCGCGTACTCGGGTTATACCGATCTCGCCATGCGTGACGAGGTGTACGACCTGGTCGCCGAGTGCGTCGATAAGGTCAACAAGGACCTGTCCGAGGACGAGGCGCTCGCCGGTTCGCAGATCAAGCGTTTCCTGATCCTGCATAAGCTGCTCGACGCCGACGACGGCGAACTGACCCGGACCCGCAAGGTCCGGCGCAGCACGGTCGCGGAGCGCTACGGCGAACTGATCGACGCGCTCTATTCCGGCATCGATGTCTGCCCGGTCGAAGCGAAGGTTACGTTTGAAGACGGCCGTACCGGAACGATCAAGGCCGATGTGAAAATTCGCGAGGCGACGATCTATCCCTCCCAACAGGCACAAGCAGCGGAATAGCGGCGCAATCCATGACGTATGAAAGAACAATCGGGGATACGATCCTCGCCGTAGACCAGATTTCACTGTCGTTTGGTGGGGTCAGGGCGCTTTCGGATATCAGCTTTTCCGTCCGCCAACATGAGGTCTTTGCGATCATCGGCCCGAACGGCGCCGGCAAGAGTTCGATGCTGAACTGCATCAATGGCTTTTATCATCCTCAGAAAGGTACGATCACGTTCAAGGGCAAGACGCGCCGCCAGGTGCGTCCGTCCGAGGCGGCGCGCGACGGCATCGCGCGGACGTTCCAGAACATCGCGCTCTTCAGCGGCATGTCGACGCTCGACAACATCATGACCGGTCGCAACACCAAGATGAACAAAGGTCTGTTCTGGCAGGCGATCCGTTTGGGGCCGGCGGAAAAAGAAGAGATGGAACACCGCGCCGTGGTCGAGAGGGTCATCGACTTTCTCGAGATCGAGGCGATCAGAAAGACCGCCGTCGGCACGCTGCCGTACGGTCTGCAGAAACGGGTCGAGTTGGGCCGGGCGTTGGCGGCGGAGCCGGACCTGCTGTTGCTCGACGAACCGATGGCGGGCATGAACCTGGAAGAAAAACAGGACATGTGTCGCTTCATCCTCGACGTGAACGATGAGTTCGGCACTACCATCGTGCTAATTGAACACGACATGGGCGTGGTGATGGATATCTCCGACCGGGTGGTCGTGCTCGATTACGGCAAGAAGCTGGCCGAAGGCACGCCCGACGAGGTGCGGACGAACCAAGACGTGATCGACGCTTATCTCGGCGTATCGCACGGCGAAGACGAATAGGGCGAATAGATTATGCTGTTTTTTCTAGAGACGGTGATCAGCGGCCTGATGGCGGGGGTGATGTATTCGCTCGTCGCGCTCGGCTTCGTGCTGATCTTCAAGGCTTCCGGCATCTTCAACTTCGCCCAGGGGGTGTTCGCGCTGTTCGCGGGCCTGGCGCTTTACGACTTTATCTCCGAAGACGGCTGGTTCTACGACCTGTTCGGTTTCGCGTTGCCGGTGTGGCTCGGCATCATCGCCACCATGGGTGTCATGGTGATCGTCGCGTGGCTGGTCGAGCGTCTCGTGCTGCGCCACCTCGTCAACCAGGAACCGATCATCCTGTTCATGTCGACCATCGGTCTCGCCTACTTCCTCGAGGGCGTCGGCGACATCCTGTTCGGCTCGGATGTGAAGCCGCTCGATATCGGTCTCCCGCAGGGCGCGTCCGACTATCTGCTGGATAATTACAATCTCTATGTCGAAAAGCTCGAAGTCGTCGCCGCCGTCGTTGCCGCGGTGCTGGTGATCGTGCTCGCGATTTTCTTCCAGAAAACGCGCATCGGCCGCGCGCTCCGCGCCGTTGCCGACGATCACCAGGCGGCGCTGAGTGTCGGGATTTCACTGCGCACCATCTGGGTCATCGTGTGGTCGGTGTCGGGGTTCGTGGCGCTGGTCGCGGGGATCATGTGGGGATCGAAATCGGGCATCCAGTTCTCGTTGTCCCTGATCGCGCTTAAGGCGCTGCCGGTGCTGATCCTGGGCGGCTTTACGTCGGTGCCGGGTGCGATTATCGGCGGCCTGATCATCGGCGTCGGGGAAAAGGTGGCGGAAGTTTACGCCGGGCCGTTCGTCGGCGGCGCCATCGAAAACTGGTTCGCGTACATGCTGGCGCTGGTATTCCTGCTGATCCGTCCGCAGGGCCTGTTCGGCGAAAAAATCATCGAGAGGGTGTAGACGTCCATGTTTTACCGCGAAGCAGGCCAGTTCAAGACGAGCTACAAAGCCGATCAGGCGATCTTCACCATTACGCAGGACAAGTTTTTTGTCGGCGCGTTTCTGGTTATCGCGTTCGGTGTCGTCCCGTTCTTCATCGACGACTACTGGGCCAACGCCATCCTCATCCACGTACTGGTCTATGCGTTGGCGGGTCTTGGGCTCAACATCCTGACCGGGTACTGCGGGCAGGTGTCTTTGGGGACGGGCGGGTTCATGGCGGTCGGCGCGTATGCGTCGTACAAGCTGACGACGTCGTTCCCGGAAATGAATTTCATCATCGTGCTTCTGCTGTCAGGCGGGGTTACGGCGTGCGTCGGCATGTTCTTCGGGCTCCCGTCACTCCGGATCAAAGGGTTCTATCTGGCGGTCGCGACGCTGGCGGCGCAGTTCTTTCTGGTGTGGCTGTTCAACAAGGTCGGCTGGTTCTTCAACTATTCGCCGACCGGCATGATCGTATCGCCGCCGCGCGAAGTGTTCGGCTTCCTGATCACCGGTCCCGAGGCCAGCCCCGCGGTCAGATATCTGTTCTGTCTGAGCGTGGTCACAGTGTTTGCGCTGGCCGCCAAGAACATCGTTCGCGGCCGCATCGGCCGCAGTTGGATGGCAATCCGCGATATGGACATCGCCGCCGAACTGATCGGCATCCGTCCCCTGGAAGCGAAGCTCTCGGCGTTCGCCGTCAGCTCGTTCTATGTGGGTGTCGCGGGCGCGCTCTACTTCAACGTCTGGTTGGGGAGCGCCGAGCCGACCGAGGCATTCGATATCTTCCAGTCGTTCTTTGTGCTGTTCATCGTCATCATCGGGGGCCTGGGCAGCATTCTGGGTTCGTTCCTGGGTGCCGCGTTCATGGTGCTGGTGCCGATCACCCTCAAGACCATCATGGTCGACGGCATGGGGTTCGCGGTGGGCGCCGCGAAACACGTCGAGGTCATGCTTCTGGGGGCACTGATCATATTCTTCCTGATTGTCGAGCCGCACGGGCTGGCGCGGCTCTGGCAGATTCTGAAGGAGAAACTCAGACGCTGGCCGTTCCCGTATTGACGGGCGGGCCTATCAAATCAAGCCTGCACAAGTTAACATACTGACATCCAAGGGCTTAACCGGCGGCAAAGCCGCCAAAACAACCTCAAAGGGAGGCAACCATGAGACTGAAACTTCTAACGAAAGCATTAGCGGTCGCCGCGGTCGCCATGCCGCTGACGACGGCGGTCGCCGACGCGGCGGAACTGACGATTCCGGGAACGATTTACCGCACCGGCCCGTACGCGCCGAACGGTATTCCGTGGGCCAACGGGATTGCCGACTATTACGCCATGCTCAACGAGCGCGACGGGGGCATCGAAGGCACGAAGATCAACTACGTCGAGTGCGAAACCGCCTACAACACGAAACAGGGCGTCGAGTGCTACGAAAACACCAAGGGTATTGGTTCCGGCGCGCTGGTGTATCAGCCGATGTCGACCGGTATTACCTACCAGCTGATCCCGAAGGCCACGGAAGACAAGATTCCGGTGTTCTCGATGGGGTACGGCCGGACCTCGGCCGCCAACGGCAAGGTGTTCCCGTATGTCTTCAACATGCCGGCCACGTACTGGGATCAGGCTTCGGTGTTCGTCAAGTACGCCGGTGAAAAAGAAGGCGGGATGGACAAGCTGAAAGGCAAGAAGATCGCGCTGGTCTATCACAACTCCGCGTACGGTAAAGAGCCGATCCGGACCCTCGAAGAGCTGTCCAAGAAGCACGGCTTCGAGCTGATGCTTCTCGCCGTCGATCACCCGGGTCAGGAACAGAAGGCGACGTGGCTGCAGATCCGCCGCGAGCGCCCTGACTGGGTCTTCATGTGGGGCTGGGGCGTCATGAACCAGGTCGCCATCAAGGAAGCTTCGTCCATCCGCTATCCGATGGATCACTTCATCGGTGTCTGGTGGTCGGGTTCGGAAAACGATGTGACGCCGGCCGGTGAAGACGCCCACGGGTATCTCTCGGCGACGTTCCACGCGTCCGGCGATAACTTCCGCGCTCACGACGACATCAAGAAGTTCGTCTACGACAAGGGTAAGGGTCACGGCGACCGCGACCGCATCGGTGAGGTGCTCTACAACCGCGGTATCGTCGCCGCGATGTGGACGTCCGAGGCGATCCGCAACGCCATGCGTATCCACAACACCAAGAACCCGACCGGTGAGCAGGTGCGTGACGGTTTCGAAAGCCTGAACGTCGACGCCAAGCGTCTCGCCGTTCTCGGCCTCGAGGGTTTCACCTATCCGCTGCAGGTGACCTGCGAGAACCACACCGGCCCGGGCAAGGTCGCGCTCCAGCAGTGGGACGCGAAGAAGGGCGAGTGGAGCCTGGTGACGGACTTCTATTCGTCCGATCGTGACGTCATCGACAAGCTGATTGCCGAAGATTCGATGGCTTATGCGAAGGAGAACAACATCACGCCAAGGACCTGCAACTAACATGAGCAGTTCCGCCCAAGTGGTGGGGGATGACGCCGGCGTCCAATCGGACGCCGGCACGCTCCTCTCCGTCAATAATATCGAGGTTATCTACAACCACGTGATCCTCGTCCTGAAGGGTGTCTCGCTCGAGGTGCCGACGGGACAGATCGTCGCCATTCTGGGTGCCAACGGCGCCGGCAAGACGACGACGCTGAAGGCGATCTCTAATCTCCTGCATGCGGAACGTGGCGAAGTGACCAAAGGTTCCATCGTTTATGACGGCGAGAAGGTCGAGGCATCGTCGCCGAACGACCTGGTCAAACGCGGCGTCATTCAGGTGATGGAAGGCCGCCATTGTTTTGAGCATTTAACGATCGAGGAAAACCTTTTGACCGGCGCCTATACCCGCACCGACGGGAATGCCGCGATCAACGAATCCCTCGAAAAGGTCTACAGCTATTTTCCGCGCCTGAAAGAACGGCGCACGTCACAGGCCGGGTATACCTCCGGCGGCGAACAGCAGATGTGTGCCATCGGCCGCGCGCTGATGTCGAACCCGAAGATGATCCTGCTGGACGAACCGTCGATGGGCCTCGCGCCCCAGCTCGTCGAGGAAATCTTTGAGATCGTCGACGACCTCAACAAGAAAGAGGGCGTGAGTATCCTGTTGGCCGAGCAAAATACCAACATAGCGCTCAGATATGCGGATTACGGCTACATCCTCGAGAACGGCCGCGTCGTCATGGACGGTCCCGCCGCCAACCTGCGCGAGAACGAAGACGTGAAGGAATTCTATCTCGGCCTGTCTACCTCGGGCCGCAAGAACTTCCGCGACGTCAAACACTACCGCCGCCGCAAGCGCTGGCTCGGCTGACCATGTCGGACACACGGTATTACGACGAGCTTGAGGTTCGGGATCCGGCCGAGCGCGAAGCGGACCTGTTTGAACGGCTGCCTGAGTGCCTCAGGAGCGCCAAGGATAACGCGCCCTACTATACCAAGATATTGAAGGATATTGACCCGGCCTCGATCGTCGACCGGGTCGCTCTCGCCAAGCTGCCGGTGACACGGAAGTCCGAACTTGTGAACATTCAGTCGGAAGGCGATCCGCTGGGCGGGATGACGACAATGGGTGTCGGCCAGCTCGCGCGGATATTCCAGTCGCCGGGGCCGACGTACGACCCGGAAGGGCATGGCGATGACTGGTGGGGAACGGCGCGGGCGCTTTACGCCAGTGGGTTTCGCCGGGGCGATATCATGCACAATACCTTCGCCTATCATTTCACGCCCGCGGGTGTGATGATGGAAGCTGGGGCGCATGCGCTCGGCTGCGCGGTGTTCCCGGCAGGCGTCGGCAACACGGAACTTCAGGTGCAGGCGATCCACGATATAAAGCCGACCGGCTACACCGGCACGCCGAGCTTCCTCAAGATGCTGCTCGAGAAGGCTGTGGAGTTGGGCAAGGATGCGTCCAGCCTGAAGAAAGCCTGTGTCGCCGGCGAGGGATTGCCCCCGGCGCTTCGAAAAGAGATCGAGGACTTCGGCGTTCACTGCGGCCAGGTCTATGCGACAGCAGACATCGGCAATATCGCCTATGAATCGGAAGCCCGCGAGGGACTGATCGTCGACGAACGCAACATTGTCGAGATTCTCCGTCCCGGCACAGGCGACCCGGTCGCCGAAGGCGAAGTGGGCGAGGTCGCCGTCACGGTGCTTAGGAACGACTACCCGCTGATCAGGTTCGCTACCGGAGATCTGTCGAAAGCGTTGGGCGGTGTCAGCCCATGCGGGCGCACCAACATGCGGCTCGCCGGCTGGATGGGCCGCGCCGATCAGACGACCAAAGTGAAGGGCATGTTCGTGCACCCGGCCCAGGTCGCCGAGATCGTCAGGCGTCACCCCGAGGTCAAACGCGCGCGCGTCGTCGTGACCCACGACGGGAAAACCGACGTCATGACCTTGAAATGCGAGACGGCGGATGGCGGCGATGCCCTTATCGGTGGTATCAACGATACGATTCAGGCGGTCTGCAAGCTCAAAGGTGTGGCCGAATGTGTCGCCGAAGGGTCGTTGCCGAATGACGGCAAGGTCATCGAAGACGCCCGCGAAAACTGATTCTCTTTCTTGAATCAAACACTTGTGGAAACTGCGGGAATCCTAACAAATTTGTAATGTTCGGTGCCATATTCGCGCCACATTCAAAGCCTATTTTCATGATCATAGACCTCCTCGTCTATACACCAGAGACCCCCCTCTCTGGTCCCCTATCGGCGCCAGACGCCGAAACTAATCGGCCGGATCTATTCCCCCAGGGAGCGATCCGGCCGTTTTATTTTGCCCGCCCCGGTTGGTCGCCGCCGGTGTCCAGCGGCTTTTCTTCAACGGCCCCATGAGCTAGGTTCTCCCGGCATTTTTCGAGGGTGAAGATGGCGGTTTTTTCGGGTCGGGACATCGACTGCATTCGCGGTGAACGGCAGGTTCTGTCGGCGGCGGCGTTCTCGCTCGAAAGCGGCGGTGCGTTGACGCTGCGCGGTGCCAACGGCGCCGGCAAGTCGACCATGCTGCGTCTGATGGCGGGGCTGATGCGTCCCGTTGCGGGGACGATCACCTGGGACGGCGTGGATATCGCGGACGACCCGCATGAACACAATGCGCGTCTCGCCTATGTCGGCCATGCGGATGCCGTGAAGCCGGCGCTGAGCGTTCTCGAGAACGTAACCTTCTGGGGCGAGCTTGCGGGCGCGGGCGGGATGGCGGCAGCCGACGCCCTTGCCGCGCTGGGCATCGGGCATCTTTCGGATCTTCCCGCACGCTATCTCTCCGCCGGGCAGCGACGGCGCGTCAACCTGACCCGCGCTCTCACTTCAGGTGCCGATCTCTGGCTGCTGGATGAGCCGACAACGGCGCTGGACGCAGCCACCACCGACGCGCTCACGTCGTTAATCGACGGGCACCTGAAATCGGGTGGGATGGCGGTGATTTCCACGCACGCGGAACTCGGTCTTGCCGAAACGGGCACCCTGACCCTCGGGGGGGCCGCATGAGCGCGTTTGCAGTCCTGTTCCGGCGCGAAATGCGTCTCGCCATGCGCCAGAGCACCGACAGTTTCATGGTCATCGCGTTTTTTGTGGTCGCGGTCGTGCTGTTTCCGTTCGGTGTCGGGCCGGAACCTAACATGCTGGCCCGCATCGGCCCGGGGGTAATCTGGGTCGCGGCGCTTTTGGCGGCGATGCTGTCGATGGACCGGATGTTCATGGGCGACTACGAAGACGGCTCGCTCGAGCTTCTGGTGCTGTCGCCGGTGCCGCTCGAACTCGTCGTGCTGGTTAAGGTGTTGACGCACTGGTTGACGACGGGTCTGCCGTTGATCGTGACCGCGCCGCTGTTGTTTGTGATGATGAACGTCCCCGAAGACATCTGGCCGGTGCTGCTGATGACGCTGTTATTGGGGACGCCGGTGCTCAGTCTTTTGGGCAGTGTCGGCGCGGCGTTGACTCTTGGGGCCCGGCGCGGCGGTGTGCTTTTATCGTTACTGGTTCTGCCGTTGCTGATTCCGGTCCTGATCTTCGCCGTCGGGGCCGGTGACGCGGTGCTCTATGGCGCCGGCGCCAAGGCCAATCTGATGCTGCTGGGCGGCATGTTGCTTGGGGCGCTGGCGTTGACGCCCTGGGTCACGGCACATGCGCTACGTGAAGCCGTGGCATAGCCGGTTTCAGGTGCTATAAACCCCAAGGAAAATACGTAGAAACATATGCTGCATTACTTCGCCAATCCCACCCGTTTTCAGCGCCTGAGCCGCCGCGTCGAGCCGTGGCTGTTGACGGCGATGCTGGTGTGCTTCGGGGCAGGCCTTTATTTCGCGCTGTTCTCGTCACCTGTCGATTACCAGCAGGGCCACACCGTTCGGATCATGTACATCCATGTCCCCGCGGCCTGGATGGCCCTGTTCTGTTATACCGCGATGGCGGTCGCGGCGGCGGTGGCGATGATCTGGAAACACGCGCTGGCCGATGTCGCGGCCAAGGCGACGGCGCCGATCGGGGCCGCCTTTACGTTTCTGGCGCTGGTGACCGGCTCGCTCTGGGGGAAGCCCATGTGGGGCACGTGGTGGGTGTGGGACGCACGGCTGACGTCCGTCCTGGTGCTCTTCTTTCTTTATCTCGGTTACATGGCGCTGCGGGACGCCTTCGACGAACCCGGACGTGGCGCCCGAGCGTCGGCGATCCTGGTGCTGGTCGGCTTCGTCAACGTGCCGATCATCAAGTTCTCGGTCGATTGGTGGAACACGCTGCATCAGCCGTCGAGCGTCTTGCGCATGGACGGGCCGACGATTCACGCCGACATGCTGACGCCGTTGTTCCTGATGGCGGCGGCATTTCAGTTTTACTATTTCTGGCTGGTTCTGGTACGTATCCGCCGTGAGTTGATGGTGAACCGGACGCGCGCGCTCCGGCACCGTCAGGCGTCCGGATAAGTCGGATGCCGGCGATACGTCGGGCGGGCCTGAGCCGGCGACCATGGACGATCGTTAATTTGATCGAAATCAATGACTTGCCTAGGCTTGTCGGGCAGCATTTGGGTTGCGGGTAGGATAACAGGTCCGTAAACCTATGGGGCGATGAAACAGGCGGGAATATCCGTGGAAAATTCGAATACCATCGTGAGCATGACCGAGCATGCAGGCTACGTCTGGCCGAGCTACGGCGTTGCCGCCCTGGTGCTGATCGGGCTCGTTGTCGTGAGCTTGCGTGCATTCAGGAAGTCCCGTGCCCAGTTGAAACGCCTCGAAGCACAAATGCCTGGGAAGTCGGATGAAGCGTAAACATAAAAGACTGTCTTTCGTGCTGGTGGCCCTGGTGCTGCTCGGCGGTGCGGCGGCACTGGTTTTGAACGCGTTCGAAGAGAACATCGTCTTCTTCCAGAGCCCGAGCGATATCGCCGCCGGTAAAATCGGCGACGACCGGCGCTTTCGGCTGGGCGGTTTGGTCGAGGACGGTAGTGTCGATAGAACCGGTGGGGAGACGGTCACGTTTCGCGTGACGGACACGGCCAACACGGTCAGCGTCAGTTACACGGGGATTCTTCCCGATCTGTTCCGCGAAGGCCAGGGCGTCGTCGCCGAGGGGCGGATCGTGAACGGTGTGTTTGTCGCGGATGAGGTCCTTGCCAAGCACGACGAAAATTACATGCCCCCCGAGGTTGCCGATGCCATCAAGAAATCCGGCCAGTGGCAGGGGAGCGGCAATTGATCGCTGAACTCGGTCATTTCGCTTTGATACTGGCGCTTGCCGTCGCCTGCGTGCAGGGCGTCATTCCGATGGCCGGGGCGCAAATGGGACGGCTGTCATGGATGCGCTTCGCCGACCAGTCTGCGGTCCTCCAGTTTATCCTCGTGGCGGTCAGCTTCGCCTGCCTGACACACGCCTACGTCACCTCCGACTTTTCCGTCGTCAACGTGGTGCAGAATTCGCATTCGGCCAAGCCGATGCTCTACAAGGTGTCGGGGGTCTGGGGAAACCACGAAGGCTCGATGCTTTTGTGGGTGCTGATCCTGGCCGTGTTCGGATGTGCGGTGGCCTTGTTCGGGCGGTATCTGCCCCCGGCGCTGAAGGCACGAGCACTGTCGATCCAGGCGCTGATCGCGGTCGGCTTCTATCTGTTTATCCTGCTCACCTCCAACCCGTTCGAACGGATGTTTCCGCCGGCGGCCGACGGGCAGGACCTGAACCCGCTTTTGCAGGATCCGGGACTCGCATTCCATCCGCCGATGCTCTACCTCGGCTACGTCGG
>JAGLED010000052.1 GCA_023145215.1 Rhodospirillales bacterium
GTGGAAGTTCGAGTCTTCTCGACCGCACCAAATCTTCTAGTCGGTAAACGGCAATCCGGGAGAACATCAAGACGACGTAATCGGGTCATAGATGATTGCTGGCGCTTGGTTCCATATCCCGGCTCCGCACATCGCGTTTGAATGACCCGCCGCTTGGCGGGTTTCGTTTATGCGCCCTTCATGTCGTATCTTGTATCGCCGGTAACGGAGAACAGGGCACATGGCGGAAGACGAAAACAAGACCGAGACCCAGCCTGATGCTGAAGCCGACGCCGCCGCCGTGATTGCGGAACCGGTGGGGCCAGAGGTTTTCGTTATCGAGGCCATGGATGCGGGTGAGACCGAAAAGGTCCACGACTTCGTCGCTGAACTTCACTATGCCGATTTCGCCGATCTTCTTGAGCGCCTGAGCCCCGATGACCGCACCCGTCTGATCAAGACGACGCGCGATATTTTCGACCCGGAAGTCCTGTCCGAACTCGACGAAACGGTACGTGAAAACGTGCTTGCCGCGCTTGGTACCCAGCGCGCCGCTGACGCCATCACCGAGCTCGACAGCGATGACGCGCTGATGGTGTTCGAGGAGCTGGACGAGGATCGCCAAAAAGAACTGCTTGAGCAGATTCCCGACGAGGACCGAACCTTCATCGAGGAAGGGCTGAGCTATCCGGAAGACAGCGCCGGCCGCCTGATGCAGCGCGAGGTCGTGACGGTGCCGAGCCACTGGAACGTCGGCCAGTGCATTGACTACATGCGCCGCAAGGCCGATACCGGTGAAGACGAACTGCCAAGCATATTCTACGACATCTTCGTGATCGACGTACGCCGGCACCCTGTCGGTGCGGTGTCGCTGAGCACGCTCTTGCGTTCGCGCCGTCCGGTGCCCGTGACCGAGGTTATGGAAGAGGAAATGCACGAGATCGCGGTCGACACCGACCAGGAAGACGTGGCCTTTCTGTTCCGTCAGCGCGACCTTGTTTCTGCGCCGGTCATCGACGCCGACGGCCGTCTGGTCGGGGCGATTACTATCGACGACGTGGTCGACGTCATTCACGAAGAACATGAAGAAGACATCATGCGTATGGGTGGTGTTATCGAGGATGACCTCTATCACGCCTCGATCTCGACGGCGCGTGCGCGTTTCAGTTGGCTCGTCGTCAACTTGCTGACGGCGATCCTGGCGTCGATGGTGATCGGCATATTCGATGCGACCATCGAACAGGTCGTGGCCTTGGCCGTTCTGATGCCGATCGTCGCCTCGATGGGGGGCAATGCAGGTACGCAGACACTGACCGTGACCGTTCGCGCGCTGGCGACCAAGGAGCTGACGGGCGCCAACGCCTACCGGGTGATCACCAAGGAAGTGATCGTCGGGTGTTTCAACGGCGTTGCTTTCGCTATTCTTTCGGGACTTGTGGCGTGGCTTTGGTTCCAAAGCGCGACGCTGGGGATGGTGATCGCCAGCGCGATGGTTATCAATATGGTCATCGCCGGGCTGGCGGGGACGACGATCCCGATCATGCTGGATAAGGCCGGTGCCGACCCGGCAATTGCTTCCAGCGTGTTTCTGACCACAGTGACGGATGTCGTAGGGTTCTTTGCCTTTCTGGGCCTGGCGGCGCTGGTGCTGCTTTAGGGGCGTACGAAATCCGTCTACGCTGCTTTACGTTAACGTAAAGCTCGCATAGCATCTCCTTTATGACAGAGACTTACGGCATTGCGGAACTGGCGAAGGAATTCGGCGTTACCACGCGGACCGTCCGATTCTATGAAGACAAAGGCCTGATCTCGCCGACCCGCGAAGGACAGCGACGGATCTATAGTCCGCGCGACAGGGTGCGGCTTCGGTTGATCATGCGGGGCAAGCGACTGGGCTTGACCCTCGACGAGATTGCCGAGCTGATAGACCTGTACGATGCCGACCCAAGCGAAGTCACTCAACTCAAACAATTCATTGGCGTTATTCGTGAGCGCAAGACTGTCCTTGAAGGTCAGAAACAGGATATCGAGGATATTCTTGCCGAGATGACCCGGCTCGAACGCCAGTGCACCCAGTTGCTATCGCAAAAGCAGAATAAAAAATAACCAACCGTTTTCTGAGAGGTACCTATGACGTCCGTGAAGAATTTGAAAGTTGCCGTGGCCGGACTTGGCGCGGTGGGTTTGCCCGTGGCCAAATGGCTGGCTGACGGTGTTCCTGGTTACGATCTTGTCGCTGTCTCTGCCGGCGACAAGGAGCGGGCCAAGGACAAAATCGCGGACTTCAAGGTCAAACCGCCGATTGTCGACTTGGCGGATGTCGTGGATATGGCCGATCTGATCGTCGAGGGGTTGCCGCCCGAGAGGTACTTCGATCTTGCCGAACCGGCGATCGAAAAGGGTAAAATCCTTGTTGCGGTTACCGTAACGCAGCTCCTGGAACGACCCGACCTGATCGAGAAGGCGAAGGAAACCGGTGCCAGGATCATCGTTCCAACCGGTGCGCTGATGGCGTTCGATGCGGTCAATGCCGCGCGGTACGGCACCATTCATTCCCTCGTCATGGCGACGCGCAAACCGCCCAAGGGCTTGGTGAAAGCGCCGTTCGTGGTGGAGCAGGGGATCGATCTCTCCGATCTCAAGGAACCGCTTTGTCTTTATAAAGGGTCGGTGCGTGATGCGGCGCAGAAATTCCCGGCCAATGTCAATGTTGCGGTGGCGTTAAGTCTTGCCGGTGCGGGGCCGGACGAAACCCAGTACGAAATCTGGGCCGACCCCGCCGTTGACCGTAATACGCACACTGTCAAACTGGACAGCGATTCAACGCGGTTTGAGTTCACCATTGCCGGGGTGCCGACCGAGGAAAACCCGGCAACCGGCAAGCTGACGCCGCTCTCCGTCATGGCGACGCTGGAAGGGATGGTGTCGCCGCTTCGCATCGGAGCCTGACGTCGGTGGCCGGATTTCAAGCTGAAGACCCGGAATTCGCGGAGCGGGTGCGGCATAGCTTCGGGCGTCAGGGTTTGATGTCGCATCTCGGCGCCGCCATGACCCGGGTCGAGCCAGGTCTGGTTGAAATCGAGATGGCGTTTTCCGACGAACTTTCTCAACAGCATGGCTTTTATCATGCGGGCGGTATCGCCAGCGTCATCGACACCGCTGGCGGCTATGCGGCGGCGACCTTGTTCGCGCCTGACGACGGTGTTCTGACGGTTGAATTCAAGCTCAACCTCATGTCACCCGCCGACGGTGAAATGCTGATCGCACGGGGCGAAGTCATTAAGCCTGGCCGAACGCTGACAGTCACCAAGGGTGAAGTCTTTGTCCGCAAGGATGGCGAGACCAAGCTTTGCGCCCTAATGCAGCAGACCTTGATGCGGATCGTCGGGCGGACCGGCATTCAGGGGTAGTTTATTATGGTGCCAATCGCTGAGTTGGGCCGGTGCGATCGGGGGCTTGTCTGCTCGTGCTGCACATGGGAAACCGGTTTCTGAATTGGGGAGTGTTCGGGCGGTACAATGCATGTGTTAATGAGCCTGATGACGGGTGTAGGGATTGCGTTTCTGATGTTGGCAGCATTGCTGGCTCATGAAGCCATATCCAGCGATGAGAACACGCCTGCCGTGTCTTTACGAAACATGTTTCAGACGGCCGTCACCAGGACGGTACTTGGTTTTGACAGGGATGTGATTTTCGGCGCGGCGGTGCCTGCCGTACTGTTTTTGGTGTTGCCGGGGGCGGCTTTGCTGAACGCCGTTTTGGGCGGGTCTCCGTTTTTGCTGATTTGCTATCTATTGATGGCCGGATCGACCTTCGTCCACATGTTGCTTGTGGGACGTGCAGGAGCCGTAACAGCGTTGCTGGCGGGATTAACTGCGGTTCTGGCGCTGTTTGTGTTGCCGTATTACGCCGTTTGGTCTTTGACCTCGCATATGTTGAAGGGGTCTCCCGCTGAAGGGGCGGTGTCCGGATTGCTAATCGCAATGATTCTGTATGCTGCAAATGCGGGTGTATGGACGTTGTTGCATGCCGCACCGGATACGGGGAGTGATGGATGGGCGTACCGATTTACGGGAGCTGCGCTGGCAGCGTTGCCTTTCGGTTATTTGTTATATTGGTTCGTGGTTTTTGGATCGGTACTCGCGGGAGTCGATCTCGAACAGCTTCGTGGCTGGGGCTCGTTAATCGTGTTCTCGGTTGGGCTTGCAATCTGCGCTGGGTTGTTTAAGGCAGTATTGGATGCAGGCGCACGGTGCCAACGCGGCAGCTATACGGCCGCTTTGGGGAGTGGGGGAATAGGCGCTCTCGCCATTCTGGCGGCGCATGCCGTACATTGAAGACTTTAAATCGAATGGCTCAAAGTTGACGTTAACGTAAACGGAAACTAGACTTCTGGCATAACGTCACCACCTGTTGAACAAGAGAACAAGGGGCGGAAACAAGCCATGATTCCCAACGCGTATCCCACGCTCGACTTCGGGCTCGGTGAAGACGCCGACATGCTTCGCCAATCGGTCAGTGGTTTTGCCATGGACGAGATCGCGCCGCGCGCCGCCGGCATTGACCGCGACAACGAATTTCCGAACGACTTGTGGCGCAAGATGGGGGACATGGGGTTGTTGGGGATCACCGTCGAAGAAGAGTTCGGCGGTGCCGCAATGGGGTATCTCGAACATTGTGTCGCGATGGAGGAGATCAGCCGTGCGTCCGCGTCTGTCGGCCTTAGCTACGGTGCGCACTCGAATCTTTGCGTTAACCAGATCCGGCGTAATGGCACCCAGGATCAGAAGGAACGTTATCTGCCGAAATTGATCAGCGGCGAAAACATCGGGGCGCTGGCGATGAGCGAGCCCGGCGCTGGCTCGGATGTAGTCTCTATGCGGCTTCGCGCCGACAAGAAAGGCGACCGTTATATCCTCAACGGCAACAAGATGTGGATCACCAACGGACCCGACGCGAACACCTACGTGATCTACGCCAAGACCGATATGGACGCGGGCCCCAAGGGCATCACCGCGTTCCTCGTCGAGCGTGCGTTCAAAGGGTTTTCCCAGGCGCAGAAACTCGACAAGTTGGGCATGCGCGGTTCCAACACCTGTGAGCTGGTATTCGAGGATGTGGAAGTCCCGGAAGAGAACGTGCTCGGCGGCGAGGGCAGAGGCGTCAACGTTTTGATGAGCGGCCTTGATTACGAGCGCGCGGTCCTCGCGGCTGGCCCGATTGGCATCATGCAGGCCTGTATGGACATCGTCGTGCCCTACATGCACGACCGCAAACAGTTCGGAAAATCCATCGGCGAATTCCAACTGATGCAGGGCAAACTGGCGGACATGTACACCACCATGAACGCCGCAAAAGCCTACGTTTACGCCGTCGCCAGAGCCTGCGACCGGGGCCGGACGACCCGAAAAGATGCTGCGGGTGCAATCCTTTACGCGGCCGAGAAAGCGACGTGGATGGCGCTCGAGGCGATCCAGTGCCTGGGCGGCATGGGTTACATCAACGAAACCCCGACCGGGCGGCTTTTGCGCGATGCGAAACTCTATGAAATCGGCGCCGGTACGTCGGAAATCCGGCGATGGCTGATCGGCCGCGAGCTGTTCGAGGAGACGGCCTGAGATGGCGGATCACTCGGGCGGCGGCGATCACGGACCGGTCTTCATCGACATCTACGGGACGTCCAGGCGGCTGGGCCTGGAGAAGCCGTCTAAACACGCCAAGGGACCGCACGGTTTCGAAGGCCCGCATCCCGACGGGCCCTTTTGGATCAGAGGCTTACAGGGAAAGCTGCCGCTCTGGATCGCGTTCTGGGGCGGGTTCTTTTTTGGCCACGGGATCGTCCTCGCGTTCTCGGTCGGCGCGCTTGTCATCGGGGTCGTCGCGGGCTTGACGATCGACCCCGAAAGGGTCGACGAATCCATGTCCGCGGCGCGTTTCATCATGTATGCCATCGGCGGTGTGTGGGCGCTTTTCGGAATCTGGTCGGTGATCACCGTTTGGCGTTCGGCGGCCCATGCGGCCGAGTCCAAGTGGGGATATGCGGCGCGCGGCGCCGTCGTTCTCTATGTCGTTTTCTGGACAGTGACGACTTGGAACCTGATCACCTGAGACGCGTCCGAGCCTGCACAGATCTGCAAAACCCTGCATGAATTCCGGATTTGAGGAGTGACGTTAATGAATTCTGATCAGATTAGCCCCGCAAAGGATCCCGTGGTCATCGTCGGCGCCGCGCGCACGCCGATGGGCGGCTTTCAGGGATCGCTTTCCGACATGTCGGCCCCCGAACTCGGCGGCGCCGCGATCAAGGCCGCCGTGCAACGCGCCGGGGTGAAGCCGGAAGACATCGAAGACGTGGTGATGGGCCTTTGCCTGTTCGCCGGTCTGAAACAGGCCCCCGCCAGACAGGCCGCGCACGCGGCGGGGCTGCCTTGGTCGACGGGCTGCACGACGTTGTCGAAGATGTGCGGCTCGGCAATGAAGGCGACGATGCTGGCGCACGACAATATCCTGGCAGGCGCGCACGACGTGATGGTCGCGGGCGGGATGGAGAGCATGACCAACGCCCCCTACATCCTGCCGAAGGCACGGAAGGGCTATCGGCTCGGTCACGGCGACCAGGTAAAGGATCACATGTTCCTGGACGGGCTCGAGGATGCCTACGACGAAGGCCGCCTGATGGGCACGTTCGCCGAGGACACGGCGCAGCATTACCAGTTCACCCGCGAACAGCAGGACGACTTCGCCATCGAGAGCCTGACCCGCGCCAAGACCGCGATCGAGGACGGCACGTTCGCGCACGAGATCGAACCGGTCACCGTTTCGACGCGCAAGGGCGACGTCGAGGTCACGACCGACGAGCAGCCGCACAGCGCCAACATCGACAAGATCCCGCAACTGAGACCGGCGTTCCGCAAGGACGGCACGGTGACGCCGGCCAATTCGTCGTCGATCTCGGACGGCGGCGCGGCACTGGTGCTGATGCGATTGTCCGAAGCCGAGAAGCGTGGCCTGACGCCGCTTGCCAAGATCAATGCGCACGCAACGCACGCGCAGGAACCGGCGTGGTTCACCACCGCGCCCATCGGCTCGATCGAGAAAGTGCTCGCCAAGGCGGGATGGAAAAAAGACGAGGTCGACCTGTTCGAAATCAACGAAGCGTTCGCCGTCGTCGCCATGGCGGCGATGCGCGACCTCGACCTGCCGCACGACAAGGTCAATGTGCATGGCGGCGCATGCGCGCTGGGCCATCCGATCGGCGCATCGGGCGCGCGCATCCTCGTGACGCTCTTGAACGCCCTGACTAAATACGACCTCAGGAAAGGCGTCGCGTCGCTTTGCATCGGCGGCGGCGAGGCAACGGCGGTCGCCATCGAAAGGATGAACTGATGACCCGCAAGCTGATCTCGTCCGGATCGGAGTTCGAGAAAAAGATCGGCTATTCCCGCGCCGTGGTCGATGGGGACTTCGTGTTCGTATCGGGCACCACCGGGTTCGATTACGCGGCGGGGACGATTTCCGACGACCCGGCGGAGCAGACCCGTCAGACGCTGAAGAATATCGAAGCCGCGCTCAAGGAAGCGGGCGCGACGTTGGCCGATATCGTGCGCGCCAATTACATCATCACCAACGCCGACGACTGGCCGTCGATCTATCCGGTCCTGGGCGAGACGTTCGGCGATATCCGCCCGGCCTCGACGGCGATCATCGCCGGTCTGGTCGATCCGCGCATGAAGGTCGAAATCGAGGTGACGGCGAGGAAGAATAAGTGACGAAGGCCCCTCATCCTGTCCTTCTCCCGAGGGAGAAGGGACTCACGGACTTCGGCCCCTCTCCCTCGGGAGAGGGTGGCGAGCAAAGCGAGCCGGGTGAGGGGAAAAGCGATAGACCAATTAAAAAGACGACAAGGGAGAGTTATAAATGCCGACAGTTTTGATCACCGGTGCCAACCGCGGCCTCGGCCTCGAGTTCGCGAAGCAGTATGCGGCCGACGGCTGGTCCGTCATCGCCACCTGCCGCAACCCGATCGGAGTCGGTGAACTCGGCACCATTGAGGGCGACATCGCTGTTTATGGTCTCGACGTGCTGGATCAGAATTCCATCGACCGTTTCGTCAGCGACCTGGACGGCCGCGCCATCGATGTCTTGATCAACAACGCCGGCGTCTATGGCCCGAAACCGGTCAAGGCCGCCGACGTGACGATGAAGGACTGGACGCCCGTTATGCAGACCAACGCCATGGCGCCGTTGTTCATCGCGCGTGCCTTACTGCCGAACGTGGAGAAGGGGGCGCGCAAACTGATCGTCAATATCTCGTCGATCATGGCGTCCATCGAGCAGGGCTCGGCGCCGAGCGAGTACATCTATCGCTCGTCAAAGACCGCGCTCAATATGGTGATGGCGTGCTACGCGCAAGAGATCGCCGAGACCGGCGTCGCCGTGGTCAACTTCCACCCGGGTTGGGTGCAGACCGACATGGGCGGACCGAACGCCACGCTGACGCCCACCGAAAGCATCACGCACCTGCGCGCGTCTATCGAAAAGCTGGGTTTCGACGATACCGGCAAGTTCCTCAACTACGACGGCAGCCCGCTGCCGTGGTGAACGAATGAATATGAAACCCCTCACCCGGCGCTTCGCGCCACCCTCTCCCAAGGGAGAGGGGCGAACGGCCAATGTTCCCTCTCCCGAGGGAGAGGGAGGGGCCCGCGTGCGCGAGCACGTGGGAGGGTGAGGGGATTTGGAGCAACGATATGCACCTGACCGACGAACAGCAAATGATCCGCGACACCGCCCGCGACTTCGCGCGCGAGCGGCTGGCCCCGGGTGCGGCGGAACGTGACAGGTCCGCCGCCTTTCCGAAGGACGAGTTGGCCGAAATGGGCGCGCTCGGGTTCTTAGGGATGCTGACGCCGGAGGGATGGGGCGGTTCGGATACGGGGATGATCGCGCACGCGTTGGCAATGGAGGAAATCGCAACGGGCGACGGCGCGGTGTCGACCATTATGAGCGTGCACAACGGCGTCGGGCAGAAGCCGATCAATGACTTCGGCTCCGACACCCTGAAAGAGAGATACCTGCGTCCGCTGGCCGAGGGCAAAATGCTGGGCGCGTTCGCATTGACCGAGCCCGAAGCCGGGTCGGACGCAGCCGCGATCCGTACCCGCGCCGTCAGGGACGGCAATCATTTCGTCCTCAACGGTACCAAGCAGTTCATCACGTCGGGTAAGAATTGCGATATCGCCGTCGTCTTCGCCGTCACCGACCCGGAAGCTGGACGAAAGGGGATTTCCGCCTTCGTCGTGCCGTCGGATACGGAAGGTTACGAGATCACGGGCATCGAAAAGAAGATGGGGCAGCGCTGTTCGGATACCGCACAGATCACGTTCAACGATTGCCGGCTGACCCCTGATCATCTGCTGGGCGAGGAGGGGCAGGGCTACCGCATCGCGCTGTCGAACCTCGAAGGCGGGCGCATCGGCATCGCCGCGCAATCCGTCGGCATGGCGCGCGCCGCACTCGAATATGCGGTCGAGTACGCCAAGGAACGCAAGAGTTTCGGCAAGCCGATCATCGATCATCAGGCGGTCGGCCATCGGTTGGCCGATATGGCGACCCAGATCGAAGCGGCAAGACTGATGTATCTGAACGCCGCGCGGCTGCGCGAAGAAGGCGCGCCTTGCCTGAAAGAGGCATCGATGGCCAAGCTGTTCGCGTCCGAAATGGCGGAGCGCGTGTGCTCTGGCGCGATCCAGACGCTGGGCGGATACGGTTATGTCGAAGACTTCCCGGTCGAGCGCATCTTCCGCGATGTCCGCGTCTGCCAGATTTACGAAGGCACGTCCGACGTGCAGCGCATGGTCATCGCGCGTGCACTGGGGGAGAACTGATTGCAAGTGCCCCTCACCCGGCTCGCTTCGCTCGCCACCCTCTCCCGAGGGAGAGGGATAGTGGCTCGTGAGTCCCTTCTCCCTTGGGAGAAGGACAGGATGAGGGGAGAGTTAGTGAGGAAAACGAATGCCAAATCCCGTTGAGTTCTATTTTGATTTTTCGTCGCCGTATGCGTATTTCGCGGCACAGCAGATCGACCGGCTGGCGAGCGGATTCGAGCGTGAGGTCGTCTGGAAGCCGATGCTGCTGGGCGTGGCGCTGAAGGAAACCGGCGCGGTGCCGCCTGTGAAAGTGCCGCTCAAGGGCGACTACGTGAAGAACGACTGGGCGCGTCTGGCGCGGTTCCAGGACCTGAAATGGACCATGCCGGACCCTTTTCCGATCGCCACGGTTGCTGCGGCGCGGGCGTTCTACTGGATCGAAGGCCAGGACGCGGCCAAGGCGCGGGCTTTCGCATGGGACTGTTTCCTGACGTTCTTCGGCGACGGCAAGGACATTTCATCGAAAGATACCGTCGCAGCCATTGCGGCGAAGCAGGGTTTTACCGAAGATGAGGTTCTGGCCGCGCTTGAGGACGAGGCGGTGAAGCAGCGCCTGAAAGACGAAACCGCTTGGGCGGTCGAAAAGGGCGTGTTTGGCTCGCCGTTTATCATCGTCGATGGTGAAGGGTTCTGGGGCGCCGACAGGCTTTGGATGGTCAAACGCTGGCTCAAGTCCGGCGGCTGGTAAAAACAACGAATGGGAAGTGACATGACGAAGAAATTCAAGAAGGGCATCAAGGATCTGGTCGCCGAGGCGGAAGCCGCCATCGACACGATCTCGCTTGAGGACGCCATCGCGCAACACGGCTCGGACAAGTTGATGTTCGTCGACGTCCGCGACGTGCGCGAACTGGAACGCGACGGCATGATTCCCGGGGCCTATCACGTGCCGCGCGGCATGGCCGAGTTCTGGTTCGATCCGGACAGTCCGTACTTCAAGGAAGACCTTGGCGACGAAAACAAGACCTATGTTCTTTATTGCGCGGCGGCGTGGCGTTCGGCGCTGACGGCGAAGACGCTCAAGGACATGGGCATGGAAAACGTCAAGCAGTTCGCCGATGGCTTCAAGGCCTGGAAAGAGGCCGGCGGTCCGGTCGGCGAGCGGGCGAAGAAAGACTGATCGGTAGAAGTCGATGAGCGTCATCCGTTCCAGCGTCGATACCAAGGGCGAAGCGTTTCTCAAGAACGCGGCGGCGGTCGAAGACCTGCTCGCCGATCTCGCGGAAAAGCTGGCACGCATCAAGGAAGGCGGCGGCAAGACGGCGCGCGACAAGCATACGGCGCGCGGCAAGTTGCCGGTACGCGAACGGATCCGCAATCTGATCGATCCGGGTGCGCCGTTTCTGGAGCTTTCGCAGTTCGCCGCCTATGGCGTTTACGAAGACGATGTGCCCGCCGCCGGGATCATTACCGGCATCGGCCCCGTCGAGGGCGTCGAATGCGTGATCGTTGCCAACGATGCGACGGTGAAGGGCGGCACCTACTATCCGCTGACGGTGAAAAAACACCTGCGCGCGCAGGAAGTGGCGCGCGAAAACAACCTGCCGTGCATCTATCTGGTCGATAGCGGCGGCGCGTTCCTGCCGCGCCAGGACGAGGTGTTCCCCGACAAGGAACACTTCGGGCGCATCTTCTTCAACCAGGCCAACATGTCCGCCCGCGGCATCCCGCAGATCGCCTCGGTCATGGGCTCGTGCACGGCCGGCGGCGCCTATGTGCCGGCGATGTCGGACGTGACCATTATCGTCAAGGAACAGGGCACGATCTTTCTCGCCGGGCCGCCGCTGGTGAAGGCGGCGACCGGCGAGGTGGTGAGCGCCGAGGATCTTGGCGGTGGCGATGTGCATACGCGGCTTTCGGGCGTGGCGGATTACCTGGCCGAAGACGACAGCCACGCGCTGGCGCTGGCGCGGCGGGCGGTGGGCGCGCTGGGCGGCCACGGGGGCG
The DNA here is from genome assembly GCA_023145215.1 of Rhodospirillales bacterium. Taxonomy (GTDB): domain Bacteria; phylum Pseudomonadota; class Alphaproteobacteria; order Rhodospirillales; family Casp-alpha2; genus UBA4479. The sequence goes on from JAGLED010000052.1 coordinate 11,856, forward strand.
GTGGGTTGCAAACCCACCCTACGGGTCAGCGGATCGGGTTGTGGACGGTGACAAGCTTGGTGCCGTCGGGAAAGGTGG
>JAGLED010000006.1 GCA_023145215.1 Rhodospirillales bacterium
CGGGCTTATTGGATGCGCGCGTTGGACGTCGAATATTTTTCGCCCGCCGACGGATTCAGGTTCGTGAGCACTGCGCCGGCTGCAATCGCGATGACGATGGCGGCGATCCCGCCGATAAGTACTGACTTCATGAAAATCACCATTTCCTGTTTACGGCACGTGGGTGCCGCGTCCCACTAATGTAAACGAAACGGGTGCGATATCAAGGAGTTGCTCCACCTCCCATCGTCGTTAAAGCGGGGGAGGGAGGGCTGGCAACGCCGCTGATGCCACGTTAGGCTGTCGCTTCGCTGCCGAAAAGGAACAATCATGAGTGAGACGCCCCCCGATAAGGACGCTGCGGCCGAGTTGCTCGATGCGCTTGGCATCGACGGGTTCGTGCGTCATCTGGCTGATCTGCAAACGTCGTTGGAGAAAGTCGCGGACGGGATTGAAGCGCTTGGCACCAATGCCCAGAGACAGGGGCGCGATACGGAGAATCTGGCAGCGCACGTTCTGGCGATCGAGTCGGTTCTCACCGTCATTTTGCGCCAAATCCCCGTTAACATTGCCGACGTCCGTAAAGAGGCCGAACGTCGTGCGCGCAACGCCGGTTCCAGCGAAACCGGCAACAAGAACCTTGTTTCGTCTTTGGCCGAGGATATCGTAAAACGTGCCGACGACTGACGGCGAGACATCCGATTTTGCGGTCTTGGCCTGTTCGGCATCCATGCTATCGTGACTGTGGGAAAGAAGGGTTCGGCGGACGGTCAACCACGCGGAGTTTTGATCCATGAGTGAACAGTTACGCCTCAGCCAGCTCGTGTGCTCGAGGCTGTGCCATGATCTTGTCGGTGCTGCGGGCGCCGTCAACGCAGGCCTCGAGATCCTTGCCGAGATGGGGGCGCTCGACGACAGCGCGATGGCACTGGCGACCAAAAGCGGCCATGAAATGACCCGACGGCTTGCATTCTACCGGGTTGCTTTCGGCGCAGGTGGTGCCGGGAAAGGTGGTGCGGAAGTGGCCGTGCTGCGGGGACTTGCCAACGATTTTCTCGAAGGGTCGAACGCGAAGCTCGATTGGCCCGATTTCGGTGACGGTGTTCGCGAGATCGACCCGGTGATGGGGAAGCTTCTGCTGAACCTTGTTCTGATCGCGACCGAGTGCCTGCCGCGTGGGGGCACGGTGAGCGTGCAGATTGCCGAAGTCGATGGCGGGGTCGGGCTCGCTGTCGCAGCTTCGGGGGACGATGCGGGTTTGCGCGAGGATCTGGCCAACGGGCTGACGCCGGGCAAGGAAGTGACGTCGATGGATAGCCGGTCGATCCACAGCTATTTGACCCAGCTTTTGGTGTTGGAAGCCGGGTGCGAACTGGAGGTGGCGGCGGACGATGATCAGGTTCGCTTTGCCGCGCTTTCGGGACAAACTTGAATACCTATCGTCGGCATGCCCGCGACGTAAAGCGATGCCTGATTGTTGACGACTCCATGGTTATCCGCATGGTGGCCCGGAAGATCGTTCAAGAGATCGGGCTAGATGCTGAAGAGGCAGGCAACGGATATGACGGTTTGGAATCCTGCGAGAATGCGATGCCCGATGCCATCCTGCTCGACTGGAATATGCCGGGCATGAACGGGTTACAGTTCCTGAAAACGTTGCGTGCCATGCCCGGTGGGGATCAGCCGGTCGTCATTTACTGCACGACCCAGGAAGACCCGGCACATATCGACGAAGCACTTTCGGCCGGCGCCAGCGACTACCTGATGAAACCTTTTGATGGCGAGAGCCTGCTCACCAAGCTCACTCAGATGGGGATGGTTTGAGAACATCAAAAAAGGGCCGGTGACGCCGGCCCTTTTCCTTAAATATTGGCGGCAGGTTTAAGCTGAAGCGGTCTGCGCCGCAGGCATGGTTTCCGGATCACGCAACACGTAGCCCCGGCCCCAGACCGTCTCGATGTAGTGCTCGCCACCGGTCGCGTCCGCCAGCTTCTTGCGAAGCTTGCAGATGAAAACGTCGATGATCTTCAATTCGGGTTCATCCATGCCACCGTAGAGGTGGTTCAGAAACATTTCCTTGGTGAGCGTCGTGCCTTTGCGCAGACTCAGAAGTTCCAGGATGCCGTATTCCTTACCGGTCAGGTGTACTGGTTGACCGTCGACTTCCACCATGTGGGTGTCAAGGTTGACCGACATCTGGCCGGTGTGGATGACCGAATGCGAGTGACCTGCCGAGCGGCGAACGATTGCCTGGACGCGCGCCATCAATTCCGACTTGTCGAACGGTTTGGTCAGATAGTCGTCGGCGCCGATGCCGAGACCTTTGACCTTCATTTCCGATTCCGTGAGCCCCGACAGGATCAGGACCGGGGTTTGCACGCGCGAATCGCGGAGCCGGCGCAACACCTCCAGGCCGTCCATGTCCGGCAACATCAGATCAAGGATGATGATGTCGTATTCATACAACTTGCCGATCTCAAGGCCGTCTTCGCCGAGATCGGTCGCATCGACCACCATCCCGGCGGTTTCAAGCATGAGCTTGACCGTTGCCTGGGTCGTCGGATCGTCTTCAACTAAAAGTACGCGCATTTTCCCCTCCGGGCCGCCCAAACGCTGCGAATCGATATCTGTTAACCATATTACCATTTGCGGAGTCTGCGCCAAACCCTTTACGGGTCTTTTTGTTAACCTTTATGAATCTAGTGCGCGAAAGCCCGGATTTCTGCCGTTTTAGTCGCGAATCGCGATGTAGGGGACGGGTGTCTTACACCATCGGACGACGTCGAGCGCAGGCGGAACGCACTCGTATGGACAATCGCCCGGTATTCGGCCGGGATTCCAATGACCTGATAAATATGTATATAATCCCGGCCCTGGGAAACAATCGGGTGTTTAAATGGCTGAGAAAAGCGCAAGCAGCGGCATTGGTAAATCGATCCTGAGCGCGGTTATCGTGGCGGCCATTCTGCTGCCTGCGGGTTACGTGGCGCTCGACTTCATGCGCAAGGACATCCAGGCGCACCAGACAGAGACCCGCTCGGTCGTGATGGACATTCAGTCGGCAACGGCCGCGGAGATCCGTGCCGGTGCGGAAAAAACCGCTGAAGCGATCAAGAACGCCGGAGGTGGCGGCGGCGCGAATGAGCAACTGACCGCCGATATGACCGCTCTAAAACAGGCCACCGAGCAAATTCTGGCTGAACAGAAAACGATCAGTGAAAATCTCACGAAGGTTCTGAAGGCGGAAAAGGAAATCGCCAAGGCCGGCCTCAAGGAAGAAGGGCCGCCCGCCGATTTCGAGGAAACCGTCTATTTTGATATCGGAAAGGCCTCAGGCAGCCGTGTTGATACGCAGATCGCCAAAATATTGCCAGCGATGAAGAAGATGCTCGCAGGCGGCGCGTGCAGAACCCATGTGATCGGATTTGCGGATACGTTGGGTGGCGATTTGTCCAACCTCAAGCTCTCGCGCACCCGGGCCGACTACGTGGCCCAAAGACTGCGGAAATCAGGTATCGATGTTTACAGCGTCGAGGCATGGGGCGAGCGCCGGCTCAAGGTGCATACCTACGATGGCGTCAAGAACGAGAATAACCGCCGTGCGGATATCGAGATGCATTGCGGCAAGATGCCGAAAAAGGCGACGGCCGGCACCTGATTGACGCGACGGTCCTGATAATAACGGGTTGTTCAAAGCCACCCGAGTCCCCTTATAAATATAACTGACCCGGCGTCAAAGATCGGGCTTACCGCTGTATGCGACAGCCATAAGGGAGACAATATGCCGAAATCAATCAACACAATCGTTCTGACCGTGCTGGTGAGCATCATCGCCGCAGCCGCGTCCGCTGATGTCAAAGTCACGCCATTGGGCTCGCACGAGGGCGAGTTCTGCCGCTTCGACCGCGCAATGATTTTCGAGGATCCGGATGGAACCAGGCTATTGTACGACGCAGGTCGTACGGTTGCCGGACCGGATGATCCCCGTCTTGGTAAAATTGACGCGATCCTGGTCAGCCACATGCACGGGGATCATGTCGGTGACCGCCACCTGACGGCACCGGGTGCCGGTACTTGTTCGAAGCCCGACGTGTCCGTCAAAGCGACGCCTAATACCAACTCCGTCAACATTTCGCTCAAGACCGGGGCCGTGATTGTCACCGGCAGCGAAATGCCGAAATTCTTCGCTGCCAAACTCAAAGCCCTTGGCGGTGATCCCAAAAAATCGCAACTGGTCCGTTTCGGTGCCAACAAGAAGATCGGTGGGGTCACGGTGACGACGGTGCCGGCCGTGCACTCCAACGGTGTTGCGGGTGCAATGATCGGCGGCGATCTGGGCAAGCACTTGGATGAAGCCGGGCTGACGGCTTACGCCGGACCGCCAACCGGTTATGTGCTGACGTTTTCGAATGGACTCGTCGTGTACCTTTCGGGTGATACCGGGGTGACGGCGGAACAGAAAATCGTCGTCGGCGATCAGTACAAGGCCAAGCTTGTCGTCATGAATATCGGCGATACCTATACCACCGGGCCGGCCGAAGCGGCCTACGTGATCAACGATCTGATTAAGCCCACGAGCGTGATTGCCTCGCATGCCAACGAGGTCGGCACAGAGGGCGGGAAGGTCATCGCCGGCACCAAGACGGAAACATTTATCAAGGCAACCAAGGTGCCCGTCCACCTACCACTCAGCGGCAAGACCATGTCGTTCGATGGCACGGGGAAATGCACAGCCGGTTGTTGAGAAACTCTTTTTTCGATGCAGAAACCCGGACCCTTGTGTCCGGGTTTTCTTATGAGGCGTCGACCAAATCCGCGACCCCGGAAAGATCCGAAATCTCGACCGTAGGTGGATAAGCGGAATCCAATATCCGATCACGGTGGCGGTTGGACCAGATGCAGCGCATCCCGGCGGCCACTGCACCGGTGACGTCGTTGGGGCTTCCGGCGACATGAACGACCTCATCCATGTTGATGCCCAACACCTTGGTGGGCAGATCGTAGACGGCAGGGTGCGGCTTGTAGTATTCCGCCGTTTCCGACGAAAGAATGTGATCGAAAGTGCCGGGCGAGAAATTCCTGGCCACGGCGTCTAGCATATCCTGATCCCCGTTCGACAGAATAGCCGTTTTGAGGCCCTTGTTTCTAACCGCAGCGATTGCGGCATCGGCCTCCGGCCAAGGGTTCATTCTGTCCCACGCCAATACCAGGTCGTTTCGGGTGCTCGACGGCATCGAAAGTTTATGGCGGCCGAGACAATAATCGAGCGCCATGACCGTACATTCGCGGAATGGCGTGCGCGGTTTTGCCAGCGAATTGCTGGCGGCAGCCCGCTCCATCTGTTTGCCGCGCCAAAGCCGAACAAAAGCCACCGCGGTTTCAGCATTTAGATTGAGGGTTTTGCTGACGATGGGGGCTAGGCTGCCTTCGATATCCAGGAGCGCCATATAGACGTCATAAGTGACGAGTTTCGCGCGCATACCCTATCCCTCCCGGAGCCGTCAGGCGGTGTCGGCGACGTTGCCGAACGCCTCGCGTGCGGCCGCCCGCCCACCGATGAAACATTCTGCGAGATTCCCGCCCGAGATATACAAGTGACCGAACACGCTGCCGAGTTCGCCCGCCGTATAAAGGCCTGGGATGACCTCGCCGAACGCGTTGAGCACACGCTGACGTCCGTCGTGGACGGGACCGCCCTGCGTGTTGCCGACCAAGGGGCGCAATTCGGTCGTGTAGAACGGTGGCTCCTGAATGGGGACGAGGGATTCCGGTATGCGGCCGTAGTCCTTGTCTTCACCCGCCGCGACGAAAGCGTTCCAGCGGTCAACGGTTTCTTCCAGCGCATCGGCAGGCGCTCCCATGATATCTGCGAGTTCCGCCAACGTGTCCGCACCCTTGATGATGCCGAGTTCGATCTCCTGCTTATTATCGGCGCTCCACATGAATGTCTGACCGTGGTCGTTGTAGGTCTGCAGGCCCATCTGTCCGGATGCAAGGCCCGGGGCATCGATCACCAGCCAGGCCGGGTTGCGCAGGTGGGTGCGCGACACCGGGTCCATGATTTCCATGTCTCGATGGCCTGTATCCTGAACGTAGGGCGGGTACTCGTTCATAAAGCGATTGCCGCGCGCATCGACGACGATCCACGGCATGCGTTTTCCATGCAATGCCGAGAAAAACGCAGGGACGTCTTCCGGCTCTTCTTGCTCCGGAATCCAGTCGGGAAACTTCATCAGCCGCATACCGAACGGATAATCGGGGTCGGGGTGGGGCATGCCATACGTCCCGTGGTAGTGCCACATGTGCCAAAGGTCCGCGCCGACAGCCTGTGCCATGCGAATGCCGTCGCCGGTGTTGCCCATATACGCTTGCGGCATGACGGGTTTGCCTTGCCAGTACTGCGCCTGCATTTCCGTGTCGGCCTCGAAGCCCCCGCAGGCCAGGATGACGCCGCCGCGCGTACGTACGCGGCGGACGCCGGACGAATCCCTGAGCTGGACACCGACGACTGCGCCATCGGGGCCCGTGATCAGGCGTTCCGCTGCCGTCGAATATCGAACGGGAATATCACGCGCCTCGACGTTATGGTGTAGCGCTGCGAACAGCCGCGTGCCGCCCCTTAGCCCGCGCACGTGCGGATACTTTTCGTTTAGCTCCACCCCCGGGTAGTCGGCGATCGATATGAAACCAAAAGTGTCGAAACCCTCGAACGGATAGTTGCCGGGCATCCAGTTGATCACCGGGTTCGCACCGGCGGCCTCGGCAATGTCTTCGATGAAGGTGGAGATCGTCACCATACCTTCAGCCAGTGCCGCCAGCGGTTCGTCCGGCGTGGTGCCGGCATTGGTCGCTTGCAGATAGGCGAAAGCGGCGTCACGATCCTTGGCGATGCGCACGCCGCCCGCCGAACAGATCGATATGCCGCCGGGGGTTTGGTTCTTTTCGACCAGCAGGACGTTGGCGCCAATATCGTGGGCCTCGATCGCCGCTGTGCCGCCAGCAAACCCGAAGCCGACGACCACGATGTCAACTGTCTCGTCCCAGTTATCCTCGTGCGCTTCCACTGCAAGTCCCCCTCAACGTCTTATGATTATTGCGTTTCTTTCCTAGGGGCTTTCTCGGCGAACGGCAAGGTTGGCTCCCGGAATGTCTCGGAAACAGGATTTTGGATCGATCCCCGGCGATCTGTTATGGTTAACCAAATGCAAATCCTTTACACAAATTTAGGAATGACCGGGCATTCTGAGCCTGGGTTCAGCGCCTATGGGATGGGCGCCATGGATAGGGACGGGGAATAGCCTCTTGCGGGTGTTTTCCAACAACATCGCCAATGCGGTGGCGCGGCTGCCGGACCATCAGGTGTTCGGGCGCGTCGCCGATATCGTCGGCTTGATGGTCGAAATCGGCGGCTTGCAGGGTACGCTGTCGATCGGCGATCATGTCCGTGTCGATGGTCGCAAGGGTCATTATGTTATTTGCGAGGTGATCGGTTTCCGGAGCGGGCGCGCGCTGGTTATGCCGTTCGGTTCGCTCGACGGGATCGGCCTCGGTTGCCAGGCGGAACTCGCCTCGACCGAACCCTCGATCTATCCCGATCAGTCCTGGCTGGGGCGTGTCATCAACGCGTTCGGCGAGCCGCTTGACGATCATGGCGCCATTGAGAGCGGCATGAAGCCCTATCAAATCCATGCCTCGCCGCCGCCCGCGCACAAGCGACGCCGCGTCGGCGGCAAGGTCGATCTTGGTGTACGCGTGATGAACACGTTCCTGACCACATGCCGCGGTCAGCGTATGGGTATTTTTGCAGGCTCCGGGGTCGGCAAGTCGACACTACTGTCGATGATGGCACGCAACACTGACGCCGAAATCAGCGTTGTCGGCCTGATCGGGGAGCGCGGACGCGAGGCCAAGGAATTTATCGAGGATTATCTGGGCGAGGAGGGGATGAAGCGCACCGTTGTGATCCTCGCTACGTCCGACGAGCCGCCGTTGGTGCGCCGCCAGGCCGCTTATGTGACACTGGCCGTGGCGGAATACTTCCGCGATCAGGGTAAGAACGTGCTCTGCATGATGGACAGCATTACGCGTTTCGCCATGGCACAGCGCGAAATCAGCCTCTCAGCCGGTGAGCCGCCGGCATCGAAGGGGTATACGCCTTCCGTCTTCGCCGAATTGCCGAAGTTGCTAGAGCGCGCCGGTCCGGGGCATGGGGCGCAGGGCGATATTACAGGTCTTTTTACCGTGCTGGTCGAAGGTGACGATCATAACGAACCGGTCGCCGACGCAGTGCGCGGTATTCTCGACGGTCACGTGGTGTTGGAGCGGGAGATCGCCGAGCGGAACCGCTATCCGGCGATCAACGTGCTCAAGAGCATCTCGCGGACAATGCCGGCTTGCAACACGGCATCCCAGAATGCCGCGATCGTGCGGGCGCGTAAGCTGCTGGCAACTTACGAAGACATGGCGGAGCTGATCCGTCTTGGCGCTTATCGGCGTGGATCCGACGCGGCGGTCGACGAGGCAATCCAATACTACGATCAGCTAGAAAATTATCTATCTCAGGAGATTGGCGAGAGCCCGTCGCTCGCGGAAGGCTACCGGCAGCTTTACGACCTGCTTGGCATGCAGGGTGATACAGGTGATCCGGCAGCAGATGAGGCCGACCCTGAAACTGCCGGCGGGTAAAATTAGATGGCGAAAGATTTCAAGGCGCTCGTACGGCTCAATGATTGGGAAGTGGATCAGAAACGCCGCATCCTTGCCGAACAACTTCGCCAACTCGAGAACCTGATCGGGTTGCTGGAAGCGCTTGAGGAAGAGATCAAGCAGGAACAGGCGCACGCCGCGAGTATGCCCACCGAGGGTGGGATTCTCTATGGCCCATATGCCGAGCAAGCGATCCGCCGCCGCGAGGATTACCAGAACCGTATCGTCCAGCAGGAGCGCGCCGTCGAGGATGCACGTGAAGAACTTCGCGTCGCGTTTTTAGAGTTCAAGAAGTACGAAATCTCTGAGGACCGCCGTGTCGCCCGGATTGAAGCTGAGATCGAACGTGACGAGCAACTCGAACTCGATCAGATCGGTATCACCCAGTACAACCGCCGCCGGTCCAGCAAGGTAAAATGACGTTCGCCGTCCTAAGGCGCCAAACGGTCGAGTAAGCCGCGTTCCTTCCAGTTCGGCTGGCGATCTTCGACCCGGACTTCGTGGCGCATGTCGGACCCTGACTGGCACAGCGTCACTTCGATCCAGTTCGGTATCACTTGGTCATTGATGTCTTCCAGAATTGTCTGGGCTGTTTCCTCGAGACTTGTAAAGGGGAGCTTGGCCAACGTGCCGACATAGCGGCTCAGGCTCTCGGGTTTGAGCACGTCGCGATCCGGTACATAGCGCAACCTAAGTGTCGCACCCATGCAATCGTTTTCCATCACCACGACCGCATCATGCCGTGGATGCGGTGCCGGTAGCGTCTCCAATACGTCGCGGCGTTTGCGGATGTCCTCGGTGGCGTCCAATTCCCGCTCTCCGTCCTCAGGCCATTACATCGCCGGCAGCGCCGGGACTGCGCTTGGGGATGTTGACGAATTTACCCGGCGCGGCCTGGAACCCGACTGAGCCCTCGAGCCCCGTCACGTCAAGCGCGTCGGTGAAAAGTCGGCGGATGTCCTCGCGCATCCGCGGTGGAAGCGGCTCGTCCGTTCGAAGGACCATGTCGAGACGTTTGTTCTTGTCCCCGACCAGCCCGTCAATCTGCAGATGCCCGAGACGGCTTAAATTCAGGTCGACCACGAAACGCGTACTGTCCTTGTCATCTTCGCTTTCATCGTCACCTGCGTCGCGATCACGTACTAGCATCTGGATACGATCAAGTTCGCTGCCGTGGAGGAAGGGGACACCCATAAGGCGCCATTCGCCCGATGCCGGGTCGTCGACGGTGCGAGCCATTTGCGACATGTCGGCGCGCATCCGCGCGGCAAGTTCCGGGCGGGTGCGATCGAGAATGCGCATCGGGCCATCCCCGAGCCAGTTTTTGATATCGCCACCCCTGAGCGCCGACAGGAAGAACAGTATATTGGTCGCTAGTTGCGCGTCGGCGCGCGGGAGCGCGCTCTGAATGATGTGTTGGTGTGCCCCGGGCGCGATATCTCGGAGCGAACTCAGCGCGTCTTCGAAGGCGGGCCAGTCGCCATCCAGGATCGGTTGAGCACCGTGCATAAGTCCATGTTGCGCCGTTCCGCTCGCGGATGTCTGGAGGGTGATGATCTCAAACCGCAATTCCGTCCCCGGTGGCAACGGCTGCGCCGTGGGCAGCGTCACCGGACCCGCATGGGTCTGCACCAGCGTTTGTCCGGCGCCGTGACTGCCGCTGACGACCCCGGTGAGTTGTGCTCCGGCGGCGAGGGACACCTGACCGGATGGCGGCGGCGGGACGAGGCGTTGCGGTACGCCTGTAGGCACGTCAACCGCGACGATTCTGATCTGCAGAGTGCTTCCGGCGGGAAACGATGTCAGACCAGTCTGCACCTGTGGCTGGACGCCCGTCGTAGGTGTGGCGTTGGCGCTTTGAGAGGGGACCGCTGCGGGATGCGACTGACCGGGATTGCCTGTGGCGGATGCAGCGGCGCTGATGCCCGGTCCGGGTTGTACCGAACCGGGTGCCGCCCCGGCTGGGGTCCCAGCGACTTGTCCGGGGATCTGCACGACCTGTTGGGGATTGAGTGTTACAGGGCGGAGCAAGGTGGCGCTTAGCAATGCGCCGGGGGCGATCTGCTGACCGGTCGGTGAGGAGACCTGGACAGTGGCCGGGGAGGCGCCGGGGCTGGCGGCAGACGTGTTCGTTCCCGCAGCATTCGTGAAAGTCAAAGGTTTGCCGTCGGCGTTGGTAAGTAGTGCTTTGGGCGTGGTGCCCTTGCTGAGGAGTTGCAGGATCAAGGCGTCACCGGGCTTGAAGGCGCTTTGCGCATTCGGGGGCAGTTTGACGGCGATGTCACCCAGCCGGCTCGATACCTTCAATTCTGCGGCATCGGCCAAAGCTATGACGAGGACGTCCAATTTGCTGCCGATCGGCAATTCGAGCAACTGCGGCGGCACCTGAGTGATGGTCAAACGAGGTAGAGCCGCCTGCCCGGCAGGCGGCGGCGTGGGGGTGGGGGGCGTGACCTCGCTCATACTTTGGCCGCGCTGCCCCGACGGACGCGGCGCGCGATCTGTTTTACGTCTTCCGCGGCAGCGCTGTCGGGCGCGCGGTTCAGGATCGACTGTTGAGCGCGGATTGCCGCGCGGACCTTGTCGTCCCGGCGGACGATGCCGAGATGTTCGGGCGAATACTTGAGGAAACCCTGGCAGGCTTTGTTGAGCGTATTGTATGTGCGCTCGCCCTCGGTCGTGGAATTAACCATGTTCGTGACGACCTTGATGCTGGTCTCTGGACGTTCATTATGGGCGATCTTGATGAACGCATACCCGTCCGTGAGTGACGTCGGCTCATCCGTGACGACGACGATGATCTGATCGGCGGCATAGGCCAGGCGGCGCACAGTGCTCTCGACGCCGGCACCGAGATCAAGGATCACGTAGTCGTAGTTGGCTGCCAGCAACGCCAATTCATCCAGAAGGGATTGCAGCCGGTTCGATGCGAGATTAGCAAGCGCGCCGGACCCGGATCGCCCGGCGATGACATCGAACCCGCCGTCGTCGCAATAGCCCACGGCTTGTGCAAGGCTGGCGCGGCCAGCCAGTACGGCACCAAGATCGGTCCGGGCCGCGAGACCCAACTGAATATCCATGTTGGCAAGGCCTAGGTCACCGTCGAAAAGCAATACGCGCCGGTCGACCATCGCTAACGCGTGCGCCAGCGTGATCGAAAACCAGGTCTTGCCGACACCGCCTTTGCCGGAGGCAACGGCGATAATATTGCCTTTCGTGCGTGCGGGACGATCAGGGGTTACGGGGGACGTTTCGCTCATTGCGCGGCCTTTTTCTGTATCGGCTCGTCTTCGTCGCCGGGGACGAGGAGTTGAGCCAGTGAGACGGGATTGATACGGCTGAGGCCATCTGCGACCTGCGGGTTGATAGAAACATTGGCGATTGCGACACGGCCCGCCAAGGCGGCAGCAAGAATGCCGCCAAGCCGCCGGGTCATATCGAGGCGGCTGATCACCATGCGCTCGGCGCCGATTGCGGCAAAGGCGCGGGCGGTATCGGCGGACTCCATGGCATCCGCGCCTGCGGCCAGCACCAGTACCAGTTCCGCCTTCGCGGCGGCAGCGAGCGTGCGAAGCGCCTGCATATCCTCGTCATCGAATGGATTGACCCCGGCGGTGTCGATGATTGCTGCATCCGCGGCCGAAATCGCATCGTTCTGTTCGGAGAGTGTATCGACATCCGGTGCGATAACGAGGTCCATCTCAAGTATATCGGTGAACGCCTTCAACTGTTCGACGCCACCGGCACGTTTGCTGTCCGAGGTGGCGATGAACACGCGTTTGCCGGCGAAGCGCGCATGCGCGGCCAACTTTGCGGCGGTAATGGTTTTCCCGGCCCCCGGCGCCCCCACCAGCATCAGCGGGCGCGTCTGGGTCTCGAAGTCGATCGGGCCGAACCGGGCACCCATGTCGATAGCGGCAGCAAGTGTCATGGTCGGGTCGGTCTCATCGACGAGGTCGCAGTCGCGCAATACCTGCTCGGTCAAATGCTGCGGCAAGCCGTGCGCGGTCAGCACCTGCGCCAGGAACTCGCGCTTGGCCAGCGGATCCATCGGCTGTTTCTGGAGCGTTTCATAGACTTCGTCAGGCAGGACGATGTCGTCTTCGAGCGCAGCAGTGACCCAACAGGTGCCGTCTTCGCCATCCACCTCGGTGGAGACGATAATGGCGTCATCGCCCATTTCCGCGCGCACCTGCGCCATGGCGTCTGACATCGTCGGGGCGGTGAAGTTTCTGAGGCGCATAAGCCCTGTTCGCTAAACTAGATTTGGCCGACCGTTTTGATCTTCGCCTTAGGGTATATCTCGTTTTGCGACATGACCACCGTCATCGGCCGGAACCGGTCGACGATGGAGCGTACGAACGGACGGATCGTCGGACTGGTCAACAGTACCGGCTGTTCACCCATCATTGCCTGGCGTTCGAATGTATTACGGAGTTGCGTAATGAACTCTTGCAGCTTGGTCGGCGGCATCGAAAGCTGACGGTCTTCGCCCTGACCCACAAGGCTTTCGGCAAAGGTCTGTTCCCAACCCGGCGACAGCGTCACCAGCGGGATAAAGCCCTGGTCGTTGGTGTTCATGTTGGAAATCTGTCGAGCGAGGCGGGCGCGTACGTGCTCGGTGATCATCATCACGTTGCGGGTATTGCCGCAGGCTTCGTAGACCCCTTCCAGGATCGTCGGCAGATCGCGGATCGAAATGCGTTCCGCCAGTAGATTCTGCAGGATCCGCTGAATACCGCCGAGCGAAATCTGCGACGGAATGATGTCGGCGACCAGTTTCTGGTGGTCCTTGTCGATTTCGTCCAACAGCTTTTGCGTCTCGGAATAGGACAGCAGCTCGGACATGTTGTCCTTGATCAACTCGGTGATGTTGGTCGTCACTACGGTCGCAGGATCAACGACGGTGTAGCCGCGGAACAGCGCTTCTTCACGGTTCGCTTCTTCGATCCACATGGCGGGTAAGCCGAATGTGGGTTCGGTGGTCTTTTCGCCGGCAAGCGAGATTTCCTCGCCGCGCGGGTCCATCACGAGCAGCATGTTGGGCCGAAGCTCGCCACGTCCGGCTTCGATCTCCTTGATGCGAATGACATAGACGTTGGCGGGCAACTGCATATTGTCCTGGATGCGGACGGACGGCATCACGAACCCCACTTCGGCGGCGAGCTGGCGGCGAAGCGCCTTGATCTGGTCGGTCAGTTTCTGGCCGTCCTTGGGGGCGTTGATCAGCGTCAGCAGGCCGTAGCCCAATTCGAGACGGATATGATCGATCTTAAGTGCGGTCGAGATCGGCTCGTCGGCGATCGCTTTGGGATCGACTTTTTCCTCTTCAAGCTGCTTAACCGCTTCCTCGGCCGCGGTCTTGTTGCGCCAGTGCACGAAGTAAGCAGCGCCACCGCAGAGTATCGCCAGGGTAAGGAACGGAATCGCAGGGATGCCGGGCAGAATCGCCAGCGCGAGAAGAAGGAAGCAGACGAGGCCCAGTGCCTTCGGTTGACCGCCCATCTGGCGGAAGATGGCAACTTCCGCCGTGCCCGCTACGCCTGCCTTGGTAACGACCATGCCGGCTGCGGTCGAGACGATCAGTGCGGGAATCTGCGACACCAGGCCGTCCCCGACGGTCAGGCGGGTATAAGTGTCGGCGGCGGCGCCGAACGACATGTCCTGCTGCGCGACGCCGATGATCATGCCGGCGATAACGTTGATGAACGTGATCAGCAGGCCGGCGACCGCATCGCCGCGAACGAATTTGGCGGCGCCGTCCATGGCACCGAAGAACGAACTTTCCTCTTCAAGTTCCTTCCGGCGTAACTTGGCGGTTTCCTCGTCGATCAGGCCCGAAGACAGATCGGCGTCGATGGCCATCTGTTTGCCGGGCATGGCGTCCAGCGAGAACCGGGCGGACACTTCGGCGATGCGGCCGGAACCCTTGGTGATGACGACGAAGTTGACGATCACCAGGATCGCAAAAACGATAATACCGATGACGAAATTGCCGCCCATGACAAAGCCGCCGAAAGCCTCGATCACCTGACCGGCGGCATGCGTGCCTTCATGGCCGTCAGCGAGGATCAAACGCGTCGAGGCCAGGTTCAGCGACAACCGGATCATGGTCGCGAGCAGCAGGATCGTCGGGAAAGCGTTGAAGTCCAACGGTCTCTCGACGAACAGTGCCGTCATCAAAATCAGGACCGAGAAGGTAATCGAGAACGCCAGCGAGAAATCCAGCAGCCAACGCGGCATCGGCAGGATCAGCACGACCAGAATCGCGACGACACCCAACGCCAGCATGATGTCGCCGCGCTTGGCGGCAGAAGCCAGCCGGTCGCGGATAAACTGTCCGGTGTCCAGTGTAGTGACTTCGCCGCCGCCGGCTTCAGCCATTTACGTCGATCCTCTTGCCAAACCGTTTTGGCACTCTCACACCCCAGCCTGCGACGCGTCGCCCGGCGAAGGGATGTTGAATCCTTCGTTTCCGTATTGCTTCAGTTTGTTTCGCAACGTACGGATCGAGATGCCAAGAATATTCGCCGCATGGGTGCGGTTGCCCAAGCAGTGCTGCAACGTATCAATGATCAGTTCGCGTTCCACCTCGGCGACGGTGCGCCCGACCAGCGCCTGAGCCCCGTCGTCGCCGCCCCCATGTGCGCCGGTTCCTGCGGCGGCACTGTCCTCGTTGGTTAGCAGGATGGCGGCGGCGTCGATCTCATCGCCCGTCGCCAGCAACACGGCGCGGTGCATGGTGTTTTCAAGCTCGCGTACGTTGCCGGGCCAGCTATACGCCATCAGCTTTTTCTGCGCATCCTCGGAAATCGGCTTGTTGTGGACGTCGTTGGCGTCGGCGTACTTGGCGGCGAAGTGGCTGGCCAACGGCATCACGTCGCCGGGTCGTTCGGCGAGCGAAGGCAGGCGCAGGTTGACCACGTTGAGGCGGAAATAAAGATCTTCGCGGAACCCGCCTTCCTTGACGGTCTGCTCCATATTTCGGTTCGATGTCGCAATGATGCGGACGTTGACCTGGACCGGCTTGTTTGAACCGATACGGTCAACCTCGCGTTCCTGAAGCACGCGCAGCAGTTTCGACTGCAGGCGCACGTCCATTTCCGAAATTTCGTCCAGCAACAGGGTGCCGCCGTCGGCTTCCTCGAACTTGCCGATGCGCCGGGCGACGGCGCCGGTGAAGGCGCCTTTTTCGTGGCCGAAAAGTTCCGATTCCAGCAGGTTCTCCGGAATTGCCGCGCAGTTGACGGCGACGAAGCGGCGGTCCTTGCGTTTGGATTTCGAGTGCAGATAGTGCGCCAGCACCTCTTTCCCGGTGCCGGACGGGCCGGTGATCAACACGCTCGCCTCAGAGGGCGCGATTTGCGTCGCCATTTTCACGGTTTCCGCCATCTTAGGGTCCTTGAAGATCAACGCGTGCTGGTCTTCGGTGACCGCTTCCAGGACGGCAGCGATCAACTCCGGATCCGGAGGCAGGGGCACATATTCCTTGGCGCCGGCGCGAACCGCACGGACAGCGGCCTGGGTGTCGTTGGATACGCCGCACGCGACGACCGGAACGTTAATGCGCTCGGCTTCGATTGCGGCCATGAAATCCGCGACCTCCAGCCCGACGTCGATCATCACCAGGTCGGCGCCCGAACGGCGTAGCAGATCGAGGCCGTCCTCCAGGGTGTCGGCCTGCTGCACCTTGGCACCACGCTTAATTGCGATCTGGCTGGCTGCGCCGATCTGTCCGTTCAGTGTTCCGACAATGATGAGTTGCATGGTCTCGTTCGTTTCCCAGGGTCTTCGTTAGTCGAAATACTGCACCCGCTGCGACGGTGGCAGGACGCTGTTGAGCAGCATCTCGAGCCGCCGCGGGTTCTCTTGGCGGCCGATGGAAGCCGCAGTCAGCAGAAACACCTGCAGGATGAGGGCTTCCTCATGCGAATTGCGCTCCAGCTTGGACGCAAGCGGCAGGAAAACCATGTTGGCGAGGACAGCGCCGTAAAAGGTGGTCAAGAGCGCTACGGCCATGGCCGGGCCGATCGTCGTTGGATCTTGAAGGTTCCCTAGCATCTGCACCAGCCCGATCAGGGTGCCGATCAGCCCCATCGCCGGCGAAAACTCAGCCATCTTTCTGAGGATGCTTGCGCTTTGCCGATGGCGGCTCACCATCGACTGCAGGTCGCGCCTCAGGATCGCCTCGACCTCTTCGCCGGGCGTGCCGTCGATTACCATTAGGATACCTTTGTGGAAGAACGGCTCGTCGCGCACGTCGTCGACGACATTCTGCAGGGCAAGGACGCCTTGTTTGCGGGCGATCTCGGCGACTTGCAGCGCCTTATAGGCGGCATCGAACGGTTCTTGCGTGTTGCGCACCATGGCGCGCCCGGCGACGCTGAGCATCTTGGCCATGTCGCCGAAGCTGAAACAGACAGTCGTGATCGCCAATGTGCCGCCGATTACGATCAGGATCGACGGCGGATTGATAAAGCTCTCCGGCGTCCCGCCCAGCATGATCGCGGCTGTGATCATCGCGAACCCGGAAACGAGTCCGATGACGGTCGCTAAATCGAGCGACGACCCGCCAGCGCTATGGATGCGTTCTTCCGCCATTGAAGTGACTAGTTCGCCCGGTCTGTTTTGATGATTTCCGTCATCGTCACGCCGAGACGGTCTTCGACGACGACCACTTCGCCGCGCGCGACGAGGCGGTTGTTGACGTAGATGTCGATCGCTTCACCGACTTTGCGGTCGAGTTCGACGACGGCACCGCGGCCGAGTTTGAGGAGGCTGCTGACGGGCATTGTCGTCTTCCCCAGGACAGCGGAAACCTGAACCGGGATGTCGTAAACGGCTTCCAGGTCCTTGGCGCTGCGCGGTAGGTCCATGTCCATGGCATCGCCGATGGTGTCGTCGTTATCTTCATCGTTCTTGGGCGCCGGCTGAGGCGCATCTTCGACTTCGTCGAGATCGGCAAGATCGAGGCCGCCGCCGTCTTCTTCTTCAGCCATTTATCTTCTCCTGTTCCGGTTCATCCACCAGAGGGATTTTCGTCGTCATCATCCATCGCGCTTTGCGCATCGAGTATAGCTGCTTGGGTTGCCGGCGACACAGGATCGGGGTCGCTGACCCGGCCTGCTTGCGTTTCACCGTCTGCCGTACCATTGCTGCCTTGATCCGTTTCGTCGTCGAGATGGGGGATTGGGGCGTCCCGGTCTTCGTCCATAAAGCTTTGAGGCGGCTCGGTATTTTCCGGTTCAGTCGGCGTCTCGCCGTCGTCGACGTTGGGCGCGAATGAGGGGCCGTGCGCTCCGGCATCGTCGGTCTCCGGCGCCTGATCCGGAGGATCCATCGCGGGGGCGGGTGCCGACTCGGGGGCCGGCGTGGGATCGGTCGCCATATTCGCACCTGCCGATTCGCCGACGGCGGCTTCCCAGCTTGGTGTTTCCTCGATGTCAGCCTCCTCCACGTCGTCCCCGACTTCCGGCGCCGGCGTGTCCGCCGTTTCCACGATATCACCGATTTCCGGGGTCTCCAGCTCGTCCGCTTCAGGTTCGGCATCGGGGGGAGGTGTGTTCGCTTCGCGCATCTCTGGTGCCGCGTCCGTTTCGGTTGCAGGCGCATCGCGTTCTGTTTCAGGCTCAGGCTCAGGCTCAGGCTCAGGCGACAAATCGGTTTCCGGCGCGGGCTCCGGTTCCGGCACGCTTTCAGGCACCGGTTCCGTGATGTCATTTTCGCGGGATTCCGGTTCGGACGTGTTTTCATCAGCGTCCTCGGCCGGCGCGGGGGCGGGCTCGGCCCGGTTTTCCTCTGAAGTGCCGTCGTCTTCGCTTTCGTCGTCAGGGATATCGTGCAGATTTTCCTCGATGATCTTGTCGATCATCTGCCACATTTCCTCGGAATCGCGTACAGCCGCGCCGTTCGACCATTCGATCCGGCAGTCGCCCAACTGCATGGCCGGGTCAGGGTTGACGAAGACCTTACCTTCAAAACCGGCCCGATGGGTCATCGTGGAGAGACGCTCGCTGAGCGGTTCCCGCAGTTCCGGGTTGACCATGATCTGGATGCGGGGCTCTTCGGTGACGGCTTTCAGCGTTTCCTGAACCACTCGCTCGACCTCACCCAAGGCGTTCCGGGCATTGAGATCGGGGAACATTTTCTTGGCGATGGCGGTGGCGACGGAAATCATCTCGCGGCCGATTTCACGGTTTGCCTCGGTTTGAGTGTTATAGACGTCGGCCAGCTTGGCGCAGGCGGTCTCCACGGTTTCCAGCAGCTTCTGTTCTGTCGCATCGGCGGCCTCGCGCCGGCCTTCCTCTTTCCCTGCGTCGAAACCTTCGGCGCGGGCCTGTTCCACTTCCTCTTCCGAGAAAGTGGGGATGATCTCTTCCTCTTCCTCCTCTTCGACCTCGGGCTCCGGGGTTTCCGGCTCTTCGGGGGCGTCAAAGTCGAGATCGAAAGTGAATTTTCTGACGGTGCTCATAAAAAGTCTATCTGCCCCAGCATCTCGAATGTTGCCGCGTCAACCGCGGGCAGGGAAGTGACGGTCATCAATAGACCAGCTCGCTGTCCTCGTCGGAGCCGGCGATGACGATTTCGCCTGCGTCGGACAGGGCTTTGGCGGTCTGCACGATGCCCGATTGCGCTTCGTCGACGTCCTTGAGCCGAACAGCGCCCATGGCGTCCATGTCTTCCTTCATCATCTTGCCCGCGCGTTCGGACATGTTGGCGAAGAACAGTTCCTTGACCTCTTCCGAAGAGCCCTTCAGTGCAATCGCAAGTTGATCCTTTTCGACTTGGCGTAGCAGAAGCTGGATACCGCTGGCGTCGACGCGCACCAGATCGTCGAAGGTGAACATGAGCTGCTTGATGCGTTCTGCCGATTCACGGTTACGCTCTTCGAGGGCCGTCATGAAGCGGTTTTCAGTGTTGCGGTCGAGATTGTTGAAGATGTCGGCCATCAATTCATGGCTATCGCGCCGCGCGGTCCGGGCCAGGTTGGTCATGAACTCGGTCCTGAGCGTGCGTTCCACGTGGTCGAGGATTTCCTTTTGCACCGCTTCCATGCGCAGCATCCGCATGATGACTTCCATCGAGAAGTTTTCCGGCAGCAGGGCCAAAACCCGGGCTGCGTGGTCGGTTTTGATCTTGGACAGCACGACCGCGACGGTCTGCGGGTATTCGTTTTTCAGATAGTTGGCGAGCACGGCTTCGTTCACGTTGCCGAGCTTGTCCCACATGGTGCGGCCTGCGGGACCGCGCATTTCCTCCATGATCTGCTTGACGCGTTCTTCCGGGAGAGAGCTCATCAGCAG
Organism: Rhodospirillales bacterium; assembly: GCA_023145215.1. GTDB lineage: Bacteria > Pseudomonadota > Alphaproteobacteria > Rhodospirillales > Casp-alpha2 > UBA4479. The sequence goes on from JAGLED010000006.1 coordinate 19,989, forward strand.
TCGTTCCGTACTGTCGTAGGAACCGACGAGGCCACCGGCGGTGGACAGCTGATCGGCAAATTCGACGAATAGGCGTTCGACAACGCCGGCGTTCACCGAACCCAGCGTCGACATGGCATGAGACAGCTCACGGATTTCCTCGTCGTCCATCCGTTCGAAGATCTTCGATGAATGTTCGCGACCGACGGCGAGCATGAAGACCGCCGCCTTCTGAGGTCCGGTAAGTGTCCTGTAATCGAGTGACTTCGCCATATCCTATGCTCCCCCCGGGTCTTAGCCTCAGCTTTCCTGATACATCCAGGAACGCAGGATCGCCAGTGCTTCTTCCGGGTGCTTCTCGACGATTTCGCCGACCTTCTTGACGGAAGACGCTTTGACCCGGCCTTCGACCCGGTCGATGTCGATGAGCTCCTCGAACTGCTCCTCGTCTTCCTCGGTCTCCGCCGGTACACGGCCCGCAGCAGGTCCCGTAAGCGCCGGCGCCCGGCCTTGGTCGGCAAGCAGGCGCTCGGCGGCTTCCTGAGCCGACGGCAGAGCCTCAAAGGCGCGCGACAGAAGCGGCCGGACCACCAGCAGGATCACGAGGATCGCGACAATGCTGAGGACGAGAATCTCAACGACCCGCAGGATATCATTTTTACCCATGCCGAAAAACAGCTCGAGTTCTTCTTCCGGTGCCTCGAACTCGGCAAACTTCATCTGAATGATCTCGACCTTGTCGCCACGGTCTTCGTCGAAGCCGATAGCGCCGCGCACGAGCGTAGAAAGGAGGTTCATTTCCTCTTCCGAGCGTTTCTCGGACGTCGGGTCGCCATCGGCGTTCACAGCCTGCCGTTCGTCCACCAGGACTGCGACCGACAGCTTTTCGATTTCGCCGCCTTCCTTGATGTGGTTGGTCACCGTCTTGGAGATTTCGAAGTTGGTGGTCTCCTCGATGCGGCTGGTATTCTCGGTGCGGCTCGCGGTGTCGCCGGCGCCGAGATTGGCGTCAGGCAGGTTTTGGCCCACGGTGATCGGCGGCTCACCCTCGGTATCACGTGCGTTGGCGGTTTCTTCGATAGCGTTGGTCGAGCGTACGACCTGGCCATCCGGATTGTATTCCTCGGTCTGCGTCGAGATTCGGTCAAAGTTCATGTCGATGCTGACTTCGGCCCGAACCCGGCCGAAACCGACCGTTTTTTCAAGCAGTTCCTCGATCGTATGCGCGTATTCCATTTCGATCCGGCGGCGGCGTTCGTCGAGTTTGGCGGTAGCGCCGGTTATCGGATCGGCGCTTTCAAATCCGGACGAGAGCAGGGAGCCCTTGTTATCGATGATGGAAATACGGTTCGGTGTCAGCTGCGGCACGGCAGAGGCGACAAGGTGCTGCACGGCGGCGACCTGTTCGTTGGTCAGGCGCACCGGCCCACGCATCTGCAGTACGACGGATGCGCTCGGTTCCTGCTTTTCGCGGCTGAAAAGCTCGCGTTTCGGCATGACAAGATGAACGCGCGCGCTTTTTACGGTGCCGATCGACCCTATCGTACGGCTGAGCTCGCCTTCGAGTGCACGCACCAAATTGACGTTCTGCATGAAATTGGTGGAGCCGATACTGTCGGTGTTGTCGAACAGCTCATAGCCGACCGAGCCACCCGACGGCAGTCCCTGCTGGGCGAGCTCCAGCCTAAGCTGCATCACACGGTCCTGCGGAACCATGATTTGTGTGCCGTTCTGCTTAATTTCGAAGGGGATGTTACGGCTTTCGAGCTCCTGAACGATACCCGCGGCATCGGACTGGCTCAACTCGCCGTAAAGTGTGGTGAGGCTCGGCGTCGACAACTTCGTCGCGAAGAACACGAGAAAGCCGAGAAGGCCCAAGATCACGCCGCCCATAATGGCAAGCCGCATCGGGCCCAGATTTCTTATAGCCTGAACAAAGGTTTCCACGTGCGTCCCCACTTCATCCCTGGTGGTTTCGCGCGCAAGCGCATTTCCACCGTTAACCCTGATTGGATGCTAGGGGCGGTTTAGTGAATAAGAAGTTAATGACCGGCAAAAATTGCCTAGCTCCGGCGTCCGGAGCATGAAATGCCGGGCGCCGGAGCCAGGTGATCGAGATTGATCAGGCGTTGCGGTATGATTTGATGCGGGTGGTGCGTAAACCACGTATGCCGTGCCGTTCCAAAAGCCGCTCCCAGGAGCGGAACTCGTCGATCGACAGTTGGTACATCCGGCACGCTTCTTCGAGCGTGATCAAGCCGCAGCGTACACCGGCGACAACATCCGCCTTGCGCCGGGGCACCCAACGGGTGGTGTCGGTCGGCGGCAAATCGGACATGGTCATCGGCGGACCACTCGGGCTTAAAGCTTCCGAACGGTACGGCCGGTTTCCCTCGCGATAATGTTTCAGTTCGGTCATTGCGTTCTGCTTTCCGATATTAGCTTCGTTGTTTCTATCCCTGAGAATCTTGGGATGTATAGAAAAGCAGAAGGGCCTTAAAAAAGACCTAAACCCTAAGGTAAATACGCGTTAACGCTTTGCTATCGTTCCAACAAACGTATCGAGTGCATTGACGGTCCGCTCAATCACCGAAGCCCACTCTCCGGGGCTCGGCTGACGGAATAATCGGGCGGTCGGGTACCAGGGGCTGTCAGTGCGCTCGAGGAAGTAACGGCTGTCCGGATCGAAGGCCAGCAAGACCCACAAAGGCCGGCCGAGCGCCCCGGCAAGGTGCGCCGGCGCGCTGTCGACACTGATCACCAGATCCAGGTTCTGCATCAGCGCGGCCGTTTGGGCAAAATCGTTCAGGCATGCGCGAACGTCGAGGACGCGGGGATCAGATAATTCATCCCCGCGGGGACCGACCAGAAGATTAAAGAACCGCACGTCGTCCCGATCGATCAGCGGCATAATCGTTTCCGCGGCCAACGACCGGCTGTAGTCGTGGGCCTGGCCCGGGTTGCCCGCCCAGATCAGTCCGACAGATGGCCGTTCGCCGTTTATCTCTGCCTGCCAACGCTCGACGTCGGCTTGATCCGGCTTCAGGTAAGGCACTTCGGCCGGAATTGTCGTCATCGTGGTGCCGGTGAGAAAGGGGAGGCTCATGATCGAACAATGCTGATCCGCCTCGGGCGGCAGACCGTCGAGGGGAGAGACGGGGATATCTTCAAAACTGCCTTCGAAAAGCCGCATCAGTGGCGCTTCAACCATCAACCTGACCTTTACACCTCGCGCCGCCAGCACGGGCAGATAACGCGCGTAGATCAGTGCATCGCCGAAACCCTGCTCGTTCCAGATAAGAAGGGTTTGTCCGGCAATGTCCTCGCCGCGCCACGGCGGCACCGTCAGTTTCTTGGGAAGCGAATGCCAATTCGGCATGTTCCAGCGCGCCTCGTATTCCCTGAACCCGGCTTCGAGATCGCCGGTCTGAACCAGCAGCGATGCCTTTTTGAGCCTGGCTTCCGTGTAGGTCGGGTCCGCGTCGATGGACTTGTCGGCCCACGTGAGCGCCTCCGCGTGACGGCCGTTGGCGGCGAAATACGACGATTTGTTGAGACGATAGACGGCATGGCCGGGGTTAATAGACAGCGCTGCGTCGATGGAAGCTTCGGCATCGGCCATTCGGCACATACGCTGCAGTGCGTTACCGCGGTTTGTGAGAGCGTCGGCGAAGCCGGGATCGGCATCGAGGGCGGCGTCATATTTTTTGAGCGCATCCTCAATCCTACCGGTCTCGTAGAGTTGGACCCCCAGATTGTTGAGGATCTCCGGTGTGCCGGGCTGAAGCTTGTCAGCTTTTTCATACGCGCCGATCGCCTCCTCGCCGCGTTTGTCCTCACTTAACAGATTGGCGAGGTTGAACCACGCGGCGGCGCTTTCCGGTAGCAATCGAACGGCTTTGTGGAGCGCCTGCTCCGCCCCCGATTTGTCACCCGCCGCTCTGAGTGCCGCGCCCAGATTGATATAAAGCTCTCCGATGTCGGGATACGCGGTCGTGAGTGTCTGGAAGTCGGCGGCGGCATCGGCGTAGCGGCCTTCCGAGAACGCGCGGCCGGCACGGTCCAGGATCGCCTGCGGATCGTCCGCCGTCATGCGGTCTTGCCATGGCAATGTTTGAACTTGTTTCCGGATCCGCACGGGCAGGGACTGTTCCGCGACGGCGCTGGTGGTGACTGAAGTCGCGTCCCGGCGTCATGTTTGATCGTGTCCAGCGGCGGCGGCGCTTTCGGTGCCGAACCACCGAGCCGTTCAATCGCATCCCGTTCGAGTAGATCGAGACCTTTGACCATCGCTTTTACGCCGATATCGCCGAACCTCTTCAGATCATCGTGATAGGCAACGCGTGACAGATATCGCTCAAAGAACATTAACATGCAAAATAACGTGCCCCGCATCAGGATATTGACGCCGTGCTGCACGCCCTTTGGCGGTGGAGCAAAATAAGCGACCGGCGGTTGAAGCACCTCCATCAATTTGCGCTGGTAACTTTTGTCCTCGTAGTTGTCGATCTGCATCAGGTGTTCACGGATCTGCGCACAATAGCTGTGTACCGCGTCTGCGAACGTATCCCCCGGCCACGACGTATCGTGTCCGGCGTCGGCAAAAGGCGACATGGTCTCGATGAGCGACTGCATGGCTGCCCGTTTCATGCCGGCATTAGCGGAGAGATCGATATCGACGGGCTTGAGGGGCGTTGCTCCATTGATCATTGCGCCGTCCGAACAATTCCGGACATTTCGCCCGTCCCCGAAAATCTTGAGTAATTCGATGAGATTGACGATCGACATGAAAAGCCCATGGTTGGTCCATGTGCGGCCGCCGAAATTGGCGTCGACCTGCATGTCGTAACGGACGTCGATGTCGCCCGCGTCTGCGGAATAATGATAGGCGTCGCTGCTGTGGTGCCGTGCCGGATTGCGCGATCCGCAATCCATACCGAATAGATACACGTCCTTGAAGCCGAGTTCGAGCGCGAGGCTGAGCCCGGCGTTCCCGACGGTCGGGTCGGGCATGAAAAGCGATGAAGCGTGCGACGGTGCGAACACGGGGTAGGGCGAAAGCGACGAGCGAAAATAGAAAACGACGTCGCGAAATGACGGCAGAACGTCGGGGTCGATGGTCGTCGATGCGACCAAAATCACCTTGGACAGGTCGTGCTCATCCGCCATCTGCCGGGTCAACGGCGAAACACCGGCATTTTCCGTCTCGATCTGGAAGTCAGGGATGATCCCGTTGACCAGCAACGGGCGTAGTGCCGAGCCGCACGATACGATGATGGCGTGGTCGGCGTGTTTCTTAATCGTTTCGATGCTGTCATCGAGCGACGGGCCGCTGGCGACGACGAATACCGGGCAGCCTGGGTCGTCTTCGTGTCTCCGTTGGAAAATGCGTGCATCACCCCTCGAGAGGTTGCGATGCGTGTTATGGATCATGAGGGACTCGTCGTAGAAGAAGCCGAGCGAGGTGTAGCTTAAAGCGAGGTCATTGCCGAGCCGCGCCGTCAGATCCCGAGCGAGTTCCGGATGAGCGAACGCCGTGAACATGGCGCCGTCGGTGCATGTCGGATTGATGAAGCGCATGGTGCGCCAGATCGTCGCGCTGATTGTCGCTGGGTTCGGATCGAACACGAAATCGAATGTCCCGCCCCGCGCCTGCACATCGGCAATCAATTCGGGCCAATCTACGTGCTCGAGCGACCAGGCAAAGGCGGCCGGATCGGGCTCGATGAAAATTGCGGACATACACTGTGTCTGGTCCAGCATCCGTTGAATAAGCTGCTGATGATGGACGCCCAAAAGGATCAGGTAGAAAGACTGTTCAGTGCGCGGCCAGTCGATGACGGGAATGTTCTGATCGATGGCGGATGCCAGCATGTCGCTGATGGTGTCGAATGTGTACCGGTCCAGGCTCTTCGCGTCGGGTGCCGGGATCGTGAATCGCCGGCTCGGGATTTTCCCCGGGCCAGGCGGCGAGAACGATGCACCATCCGGACCGATTGGCGACGCGAATCGCAAATGGACTTCGGGGGCGGCCTTCGCAAAAAATGCGAGATTGCGTTTCCTGAGCTCTGACTGGGAATCGGGCATCGGATATTTCTAACATCCACTCGGTCACGATCACACAACATATCGGTCGCTCGCAGCGCGAACAATTGAGATGGCGCCGGGCTAAAATGGGATGACCCCGGCAGCGGATTTTCAGTCCGCTGCCGGGGTCTTGGGTTGGGACGGTGGGTTGTGGAAGGGTTTCCCGAGGTCCCGGGGTTCGGTTTTGAAGTGCTAGGGCTTATCGTTTGATCCGTACCAGCTCTTCGAGCATTTCGTCGGCTGTCGAGATGATCCGGGTCGACGCGGAGTAGGCCCGCTGAACGACGATCATCTTGGTGAATTCTTCCCCGATATCGACGGTGGAGGATTCGAGTGCTGCCTGAGTGACAGATCCGGCGACGCCGTTGTTGGCTTCGCGAAGCGTGTTGTCACCCGATGCCTGGGTCTGGTTCCAAACGTTACCGGTCCGCGCATTCAGGCCGTTGACGTTGACGAAGGTGGCAATCGGGATCTTGTAGATCGGACGCGTTTCGCCGTTGTCGAACAGCGCCGTCATCAGACCGTCCTCGTCGATGGTGACGCCGGCCAGCGTGCCGAACTGGGAACCGTTCTGGGTAATGAAGCCCGGCGTGAATTCTGCGCCGAACTGGGTGAAGCCGTTGGCTTCGCCGACGCGCCCGAAGTCAAGCGTTAGCCGCGTCGCGTTCGACGCGTCGTCGTCCATGTTGGCGGCGCCATTTGCGAAGCCGATGATTTCCATCTCAGCCACGTTGAAGGCTGACGGAAGACCATCCGAGTCGAACGTGATCGCCTGGTTCTTGTTGACGGCGTGTGCCGTGCCGTTGGTATAGGTGGCGGTGCCGTCCGGTTCCGTCGGTGTGCCGGTGAAAGCGGCTGCGCCCAGTGTGCCGTCGTCAAACAAGACATTGAACGATCCGCTGGAAAGCGTCGAAATGACCAACGTGTCGGCGTTGGTGCTGGGGCCGCCGGACGTGGTGTCGCTGACGTTGCGGATACGCACGCTCGAAGCACCGGACGCGAACGAAGCGTCGTTGGTCTCGATGGCCGATTCCAGGTTGGTCAGGAAGGTGTTGAGCTGCGCTGCTGTAAGCGCCGCGCCGGTTGTCGCCGTCACGGCGACCGCGCTGGCCACCGTGGCGCCTGAGGCGTTCCCGTCGATTTCGTATAGAACCCCGTTGATGGTGATGACGGTGTTGTCGGTCAGCGTCGAGCCCACCGCGAAGGTCATCTGATGAAAATCCCGGTTCGCGGTTGCCGTCTTTTCGACGGTGAAGGACGATTCCTGAAGCGTCGCCCGCGACCCGCTCGACGTCAGCAGGCCCGTCGGGTCGACGGTGATGCTGCCAGTGCCGTCCTCGGTGAAGTACAACGCCGTCGATTGGCCCGGGTTGACCTGGATGCGGTTGTTGGTGAACCCGCCATGGTCGGAGAAATCGGAGTCGTCCGCCTTGACCGCGTTGACAAGTGCGCTGACCGCCTGTGCGACGGTCGCCGTCGTGGCGATGGTCACCGGTTTCAGCGTTGCCGTTTCCGTGACGGAAGAGTTGGTGTCGAATTCGTAGGTGACGCCGTCGATGACGACCGTGGCACCGTCCGCCGGCACGCCTGTAAACTCGAGCTGGCCGCGGCTCTCGTACACGGTAGCCCCAGCGGTGTCCGAATACATCGTCACCACGTTGACGCCGGACGGTGGGGTCACCTGGACATCCCATTCGTTGTCGCGGTTGCCGCGGGTATAGGTGAAGCTGGTGGTGTTGGCATTGCCAAGCGTGTCGAAGAACTGCACGTCGGTTTTGTGCGTGTCGCCTTGCGTCGCGGTCGACGGCAGGTTGGCGCCGATGCCGATCTCGCTGGTCGCCGTCGCCGTGCCGCCAACCCGGTTGAGGTTCACCGTGGCCAGGAAGTCGGTCGAGATGACGTTCTGGTTCGGGATCGTCAGGGACGTGTTGTTGGTGGTGACGGTGCCGTCGGCGGTGGTCGGCCAGGCCTGCAGGTAGTAGCCGGATGTGTTCCGGAGATAACCTTCGTCATCCTGGTAGAACGATCCCGCGCGGGTGAACAGGAACTCGTTCGACAGTGTCGGTTGGCTCGCCTCGTTGACGACGAAGAAGCCGCTGCCCGAGATCGCGATGTCGGTTTGCGAAGTCGAGGACTGCAGAAGGCCCTGGACGCCGGTGTCCTGACGCGGCCGCGACTGAACGCCGCCCGCTGAGTAGAAGGTCGAAGACGTCTGCACCGTGACGAGGGTCTGGAAGTCGACCTGCGTTCCCTTGTAGCCGATGGTGTTGACGTTCGTGATGTTATCCGAAATCGCCCCGATCGCGCTGGACTGTGCGGTCAGGCCGGAAACCCCGGAAGTAAGTGCACCAAAGAGTGTCATTTCTCGTCTCCTTCGTTCAGCGGCCTGACGGCCCGCGTGAATGGCTTGTCCTCAAATCAGTTTGCTTCGCTTGCCGTCGGTACTTCCTTGACGGAGAGCACCATGGTCTGCGGTACTTCGATGTCGCCCATGAACATGGTCGTCTGGCCGTTTTCGACACCGATGCCGGTGACGCGGCCGAAGACCGTGGTCGAGATATCCAGAAGCTCACCTTGGTGGTCGAGGCCGCTGACGAGCACCGAATACTGCCCGTCCGGCACCGTGCCGCCGTTGCGATCACGGCCGTCCCAGTCAAAGGTGTGCGCCCCTTGTTCGAGGTCGGCATCCTGTTCGTAGACGGTAAGACCGTTAGCATCGCGGATGATGATGCTCGCCGATTTGGCACCGGCGGGCATGTTGTAGGTAAATTCGGCACTGCTGTTTTCCAGAGGAAACTTGGCTGTGCCCGCAACTTCGATTCGCTTGCCAATGAAGTCGACCAGAGACGAGACCTGGTTGGTCTGCCCGAGTGCCACCAGCTGCTCAAGGTTCGAGTTCTGGTAAATCTGCTGCTCGACGCTGGCAAACTGCACAAGCTGCGATGTGAACTCGTTGCTGTCCATCGGATCCAGTGGGTCCTGGTTTTTCAACTGCGTCGTCAACAGGCTGAGAAACCTGTTCAGGTCATCCTGCAGGCCGGCTGCCGCATTGGCGGACTTGGTGCCTTCCTCCAGGGTGGTGCTCGATGCGCCGCTGATAAACATTGTTCCCGCTCCTTAGTCCTTCGTTGCGCTTAAGCGCGCATATCCAGTCGTGCCATTAAGCGCGCATATCCACGCGTCCGTTGGCGAAGATTCCGCTTTCCCAAGCGGACATCACGCCATCGTTGATGTCGGTTTCGGCTTCCTCGGCAAGGTCGGCTTCACCGTTGCTGGTGCCGGACGCGCCATCGCCTTCCGCCTCGGCGGACTGCTGTTCCTGACCTTTCAGGTTGAATTCCATGTCGCCACTCTGCAGGCCTGCGTCGGCAAGCGCCTTCTGCAGTTCAGAAGAGTCGCGGCGCAGCAGATCCAGGGTGTCCTGCTTCTCGGCGGTCACTACCGTCATGACGCGGCCGTCGTGGGTAAGTTCCATCTTCACATCGACGCGGCCCAGGTCGGACGGCTTGAGTTGGATCGAGATCTTGTCGGTCCCGGCCTGCAAAGCTTTGGTGATCTTGACCGACACCTGTTCCGTGACCGAGCCGCCTTGCGCGTTGGCGCGCTGTGCCTGCTGCGTCTGGTGTTGCGGCTGCGTTTCGCGCGTTTGTTGGGTTTGCTGCGTCTGTTGACCGCCGTTTGCGGTCTGGGACGTGTTATTCAAGGGTTCGTTGCCGCCCGCGTGCTGTGCCCCACCCGAGCCGGATTGCACGGATGTCGCCGCTGCGCCGCTGCCTTGACCATTGCCCCCCTGGACACCTTGCTGAGCGCCCTGCGCGTT
>JAGLED010000007.1 GCA_023145215.1 Rhodospirillales bacterium
CCGCCGACACGGATCACCGCAACACCGCCGGCCAGTTTCGCCAGACGCTCCTGCAGTTTCTCACGGTCGTAGTCGGACGTCGTTTCCTCGATCTGCGCGCGGATCTGCGTGCAGCGGGCCTCGATGTCCTTCTTCTTGCCGGTGCCTTCGACGATGGTCGTCTCTTCCTTCGTGATCGACACCTTCTTGGCGCGGCCCATCATGTCGATGGTCACGTTTTCCAGCTTGATGCCCAGATCTTCCGAGATCACCTGGCCGTTGGTCAGGATCGCAATGTCTTCGAGCATCGCCTTGCGGCGGTCACCGAAGCCAGGCGCCTTCACGGCGGCGACCTTCAGGCCGCCACGCAGCTTGTTCACGACCAGCGTCGCAAGCGCTTCGCCTTCGATGTCCTCGGCGATGATCATCAGCGGACGGCCCGACTGAACCACCGCTTCCAGGACCGGCAGCAGCGGCTGCAGGCTGGAGAGCTTCTTCTCGTGGATCAGGATGTACGGGTCATCCAGTTCGCAGGTCATCTTGTCGGCGTTGGTCACGAAATACGGGCTCGTGTAACCGCGGTCGAACTGCATACCCTCGACGACGTCAAGCTCGGAATGCAGCGACTTGGCTTCCTCGACCGTGATCACGCCGTCATTGCCGACGCGCTCCATGGCCTTGGCGATCATGTCGCCCACTTCGCGGTCGCCGTTGGCCGAAATCGTACCGACCTGGGCGATCTCTTCGTTGGTCTTGACCTTCTGCGCGCGCTTCTTCACGTCGGCCACGGCAGCGGTAACGGCAAGCTCGATGCCGCGCTTCAGGTCCATCGGGTTCATACCCGCGGCAACCGCTTTCGCGCCTTCACGGACGATCGACTGGGCGAGAACGGTCGCCGTCGTCGTGCCGTCGCCGGCTTCGTCGTTGGTACGCGACGCGACTTCCTTGACCATCTGCGCGCCCATGTTTTCGAACTTGTCGGAAAGTTCGATGTCCTTCGCGACCGTCACACCGTCCTTGGTGATGCGCGGCGCGCCGAACGACTTGTCCAGAACGACGTTGCGGCCTTTCGGACCCAACGTCACCTTCACCGCGTTGGCCAGCGTGTCCACGCCCTTGAGCAGGCGGTCACGCGCATCGGTGGAAAATTTTACTTCTTTGGCAGCCATAAATAATCCCCTCTTGGGTTCTTTGTGGTTGGTTTCTTCTTATTCCCGTGGACCGGTTATTCGATCACGCCGAGAATGTCGGATTCCTTCATGATGATGAGGTCTTCACCATCGACTTTGACTTCGGTGCCGGACCACTTGCCGAAGAGGATCTTGTCACCCTTCTTCACGTCCAGCTTGGTCACTTTGCCGTCGTCGGCCTTGTGGCCGGAGCCGACAGCGATCACTTTCCCTTCCATCGGTTTTTCCTGCGCGGTCTCGGGGATGATGATCCCGCCAGCGGTCTTTTGTTCGGATTCGACGCGGCGAACCAGAACACGGTCATGTAAAGGCCGGAATTTCATGGAATTGCTCTCCATAACATTTTGATAAATCTTAAATTTCAGTGATTGGTTAGCACTCTGCATGAGTGAGTGCCAGTGATGTAAGGGACATGCTGGGGGGTGTCAACCCTGCGGAGCGGATTTGCCGCCGTTGCGGTGTCAGCCGGCACCGTTAAAGACGATCTTGCCCATGCCGTCGGTGTTGTAACCGCCGAGTTCCCCGACACGTTTTTTAAAAGTGTCTGTTGCGCAGAACTCGAAAAACCGCTGCATCGGTTCCTCGAACCACGCGCGCCGGTCGACGAGCAGATCGAAGCGTTCGCGCATGACCGGTACGAAGGACAGTCTATACTGCTTGGCGAGCGATTTGAGCCCCAATGTCACGTCGCCTGACCCGTCACTGACAGCGAGCGCTGCGTCGGTCTCGGTCCGCGCCACCGGCGTCATGTCGAGCGCCGCCTTATCGATTTTCTGTTCCTTGAGAAGGTATTCCAAAAGCCGCTGGCTGCCCGCCTCGGCTTGGCGCGGAACAAGCCTCAGGTCCGTTACGCTATCGATCCCCGTAACCTTGCCGTCCAGTTCGGGACGGAAGATCAGGCCTCGCTCGCGCCAGATCCACTGGCTCAGCACCACGGGCTTGTTTCGGAAGGCGGTTTTGACCGTCTCGATATTCCAGGTCTTGGTGTCAGGCTCGTAAACGTGCAATCCCGTCGCGATGCCGTCGCCATCGGCGAACCGCTCGATCCCGTCCATCGACCCATCGAAGAACATCGCCATTCCGGATTTGGATTCCCGAAGGGACCATTCGAGCAACGGATCGTGGCTGCCCAACATAACGTTGGGCCGGGTTTTCGAGTTGGGCGCATGGTCTAGCCCTGTGCTGCTCTCGTTCAACCAGCGATCGATAGCATCTCTCTGAAACAGGAGTTTCCCCAACGCGCGCGTGCAGGGAATCTCGTTGTTCGACGCCAGCTCGTAGACCTTACGCTCCTTGACCCGCAGTAGCGCGGCCAGTTCCTTCGCGGTCAGAAATTCCTGTTCTTCGTCGGACATACGGTTGACGGCTCACGTTTCAGCTCGCCGCCAAGATATGCCGAATGTCCGAGGCTCGGCAACCATTCGGCGGGTTTCACCCCATCACCAGCAAGACCGGCTGGTGATCGGAAGCATCGGTCTCTTCGTTGACCTGCACGTCCTGAATACTTTGCGTGGGCATCCCCGCCACGAAAAAGAAATCCCGGCAGTGCGGTCCCTGCGGCCACTGCCTGCGGTCGAATATGCCGCACGTCGGCGCGTGCGGGCGATCCCCATGGCAGATACGCCATGCATCCTGAAATCCGCACCCGCCTGCAATCGGCTCCGTGAGACAGCCGTAGACATCGTCGTCAGGGGCAGAATTGAAATCCCCGCACAATATCGCATCCACCGGGCGGGACGCAGCCGCGTAAGGCCCTTCCGGCGGGGCGAATGCCGCATACCCCTGATTTGCAGCGACCTCGGACTGGATGTCATGTAACCGCCGGGCCTGGGCCAGACGCTGTACTTCGGCATGATATTCGAGGTGTGTCGTCACAACCCTGACAGGCCCTGACGCCGCCTGCACAATAACTTCCAAGGCCTGTCTGGGCATATGTTTGCATTCCGTTTGCGGGGCCGGTTGCGGCAGCTGATGGTTGAACACCTGCAAGACCGGCAGGCGCGATAAGATCATATTCCCAAATTGCCGGCGCGCGTCAGGATGATCTCCCAGACGGTCGATCGCCGCACCGAATTGCGGTTTATATTCGGGGAACAAAGCCGAGAGCGCCGCAACCTGATCCACCCCCTGCCCGCCATCCAACTCCGGATTGAATCGCGACACCTCCTGAAGGCAGATCACATCGACATCCGCCATGGTTCGGATCACATCGGCGATACGGACAAGGTCCACCCGGCCATCGACGCCGAGCCCGCATTGGATGTTCCACGTCAGAACCTTTGTCATGCACCGGCCCCCGACCTGGCTGCGACCATCATCTCGGCAACCTCGGCGAAACCGTCACCGCCGAACCCATTGGTGACGTATTTGGGCGGGCTCGCAAGCCGGTCTTCGAATTCCCGGACGTTGGCGACGCCGACGGAATTCGAGAAGAAATCAAACATCGGGCCGTCGTTGGGCGAGTCACCTGTGAAGACGAACTCTGCCTCAAACGCATCCAGGTCGACGCCGAGGCAGTCGGTTGCGAACAACTTCGTCATCGTCAGCTTGTCGTAGTTACCGAACCAGCCGTTGACGTGGATCGAGCTGACCTTGGCCGTCGCCCCGGCTTCGGTCAGAAGGGCCACGATCGCATCGATGCTCTCCGCACTCAGCGGCGGCACGTCCTCACAGAAATCGACGGCGAGGTCGGTTTCCCGGTAAAGTTGATCGGCGGAGATCGCCGCGCCCGGCACGGCCCTGACAATCTGTTCGCCCAGTTCCTTGAGCCGCCAGCGCTTCTCGTCGCGGACGTCATCCGGGTCGACATAGCGCCGGTCCATACGCCTGTTCGCGCGGTCGTAACGAAAATAGAACGCACCGTTCTCACCGACGACCCCGTCGACCGGCCACATCCGCGCGATATGGTCACACCAGCCCGCGGGCCGTCCCGTGATGGGGACGACGGCGACACCTGCGTTTTGCAAACGCTCCATTGCGCCATAGGCCCTGGCGGTCAGGCGGCCGTCGTTGGTTAACGTGTCGTCGATATCGGTGAATACGCCCCTGACGGCTCTGAGGCGTTCTTCGGGAAACGAGGCAATCGGCTTCATAAGGCTTTTTCCGAGGGTGATATGACTGTGTTCTTGTGGCCGGGCCGCGCGTCGATCCAGCGCTGCAACGCGTCGGTCATGGCAGCTTCCCCATGCAGCCCCAGTTTGGTCCGGCGCCAGAGGATATCCTCCGCCGTTACCGCCCATTCATTGTCGATTAGATAGAGAACCTCACGTTCGTAGAGACCGGCGCCGAAGTGGCGGCCAAGGTCTTCGATCCGCCGGGCCCCTTGCAGCAGCGCCGATGTGCGAGTGCCATAGGTATGCACGTAATGATGCCGCAAGTTATCTGAGAGCCAGGGATACTGTCCGGCCAGGGTTCGCGCGAATGCATCGATATCGCCATCCGCCACGTCGCCACCCGGCAGCGGCGCCGACGCCGTCCAGGCATCGCCGTCTACGCCGAGCGTCGCAGCGATCTTTTCCACCGCTTGCTCTGCCAATTTCCGGTACGTGGTGATCTTGCCACCGAGGACCGAGAGAACCGGGGCGCCGGAAGCCGTCTTCCTCAGGTCCAGGCGATAGTCGCGTGTCACTTCCTTGGCATCGTCACCGCCACCGCCCAGCAAGGGCCGGACGCCCGAGAACGACCGTACGATTGCGTTCTTGGAAACCCGCTCATTGAAGAACCTGTTCGCGGTTTCGATCAGATAATCGATCTCGCGGTCGGACGCCCGAACATCGTCGAGGCTGCCGTCGAAATCCTCGTCGGTAGTCCCGATCATCGTGAAGTCGTGCTCATACGGAATGGCGAAGACAATACGTTTGTCCGGGTTTTGGAAGATATAGGCATCGTCGTGGTCGAACATTTTCGGCACGATGATATGACTGCCGCGCACGAGACGAAGCGGTGTTGCGTGCGCCCCTTCGATCACATCGGTCAGGCATTTTTCCGCCCACGGGCCGGCGGCGTTGACGACGAGCCGCACGTTAACGTCGGCCTCATCGCCGGTGCGGCGATCCGCAAGCGTCGCCTGCCAGCCCGACCCCGTCGGCACGGCACGGACACATTCGGTCCGGGTCAGGATTTGCGCGCCACGCGCCGAGGCATCGATGGCATTCAGCACCACCAGCCGCGCGTCGTCGACCCAACAGTCGGAATAATAGGCGGCTTTTGTCAGTTCCGGTTTGAGCGGCTTCCCCTGTGGAGAATTCTTCAACGAGATCGCACCCGATCCTGCCAGCCGCTTTCGCGCCCCCAGATGGTCGTAAAGAAACAACCCCAGCCGGATCAGCCAAGCCGGCCGGACGCCGGGCGACTGCGGCAGGATAAATCTCAACGGCCAGATGATATGCGGCGCATTTCCCAGCAGGACTTCGCGTTCCGAAAGCGCCGAGCGGACGAGGCCGAACTCGTAATGCTCAAGATAACGCAAACCGCCGTGAATGAGCTTGGTGCTCGCCGATGACGTCCCGCCTGCGAGATCGCCCTTCTCGCACAAAACGACTTTCAGGCCACGACCGACCGCATCCCGCGCGATCCCGGCGCCGTTGATGCCGCCGCCGATCACCAGAACGTCGGCGTCGAACTCACTATCTGTTTTCTTCTCGTCCATTACTTGATCCCCGCGTGCATGAACGACTGCACAAACTGGCGCTGGAACAGCAGGAACGCGATCAGCAGCGGCGCCACCGCCAACAACGTTCCCGCCGTGATGATGGACCAGTCGACACCGGACTCGGGCGCGCCGAAGATCGCAAGACCGACGGTCAACGGCCGCGTCGATACCGAATTGGTGATGACCAGCGGCCAAAGGAAGTTGTTCCAGTGATGGCTGACCGACACAAGGCCATAGGCGATATAGGTCGGCCGCGCCAGCGGAACGTAGACTTTCCAGAGAATCTGCAGGCGTGAGCATCCCTCGACACGGGCGGCGTCCTCCAACTCCTGCGGGATCGTCTTGAAGGTCTGACGCAACAGGAAAATACCGAACGCGCTCGCCATATAAGGAAGCCCAATACCGGTAATGGTGTCGACGAGATTGAGCTTGCTCATCGTCACGTAGTTCTCGACGATCAGTACCTCCGGCATGATCATCAACTGCAGCAGTACCATCACGAAGGCAATGTTCTTGCCCGGGAATTCGAACCGCGCGAAGGCGTAAGCAGCAAGCGTGCAAAGCACGAACTGCGCCGCCAGGATCATCGTCACCAGGATAAAGGTGTTCAGGAAATACCGCGCAAATGGCGCCTGGTTCCAGGCGGTCTTGAAATTGTCCAGCGTCAGCGGTGCGAAAAGTTCGAACGTGATCGCATATTCACGCGGATGAAACGCACTCCAGAACGCATAAAGAAGCGGCAGTATCCACAAAAGGGCCAGCGCCCAGGCACCCACGGTTTCCAGATAATAAGTCCATTGCCGGTGTTGATTGGGCGTACTCATCTGTAGTGCACCCGTTTATCCAGAAAATAGAACTGCCCGACGGCAATCAGCGCCAGGGCCAGCAGCAATACAACGGTCAGCGTCGAAGCATAGGCCTGGTCGAGGAAGCTGAATGCAACCTCGTAGATATAATAGAGCAACAGCGAGCTCGCGTTGTCCGGCCCGCCCTTGGTCAGGATGAACAGGTGATCGACGAGCTTGAACGAGTTGATCACCGCGTTGATCAGCACGAACAATGTGGTCGGCATCAGAAGCGGGAACATGACGCGCCGGAAGTAATACCAGCGGCTGGCGCCTTCGAGACGCGCGGCTTCTTCGAGTTCCAGCGGCAGCGTCTGCAGCGCCGCCAGATAGAAGATCATGAAGAACCCGGCTTCCTTCCAGATCGTGATGGCGATGATGCAGCCGAGGACCGTGTCCGGATCGCCAAGCCAATTGTGGCTCGGCAGGCCGAATACCGCCGACACCTGATCGAGCAGGCCGATGTCCGGGGTATAGAAAAACAGCCAGATGTTGGCGACAGCGATCATCGGCAGGATCGTCGGCGTGAAGTATGCCATCCGGGTCAGCGACCGAAGCGGCAGTTTCCCGTTGACCCAGACCGCCATCAGGATCGCCAGCGCGATCGAAATCGGGATTGTGCCGACGGCGTACATGATGTTGTTCCAGGCAACCTTCCAGAACACGTCATCGCCGAGCATGTATTCGAAGTTCTCGAAACCGACGAACTCGGACGGCTTGAGGGCCGTGCCTTGAGAAAAGAAACTTTTCGCCAGCGTCGCCACCGCAGGATAGTACGTGAACGCAATCAAAAAGATCGCCGCCGGCATCAGCAGCAACCACCCATATAGATAAGATTGCGAAATCCGTCTGTTCATCCGGTGTACGCGCGCTCAAGTCTTCCAATCAAAAAAACGGACTGCCCGGGGACCCCCAAATGGGCAGCCCCCGGGACAGTATAGGCTTAGTCGTCAGCGGTAACGCTTTAACAGACGGTCAGCCTGCTTCTGGGCATCGCCGAGCGCATCGGCCGGCGACTTGGAGCCGGTCAGCGCCGCCTGGATGGCGTCATCCAGGAGCTTGCGGACGCGGCCCGTCTGATACGTCGACAGTTCCGCCGTGGCGAATTCGAGCTGGTCGCGGGCAACCGCAGCCGGCGGGAATTCCTTCACGTAGGCTTTCAAAGCATCGGTTTCATAAGCATCCGGACGGGTCCCGAGGTAACCGGTCTTGATGCTCCATTCGGCGGTGCGCTCGGGCTGGGTCAGGAACTTGATCAGCTTGAGCGCGGCGGCTTTCTCTTCGTCGGTGCTCTTCTCGAAGATATAGAAATTACCGCCGCCGGTCGGCGTGCCGCGACGCTTCATGGCGGGCAGCATGGCGACCCCGAAGTCGAACTTGGCGTTGTTCTTGACGGTCGTCAGATTACCCGTCGAGTGCCACATGATCGCGGTTTTGCCTTCGAGGAAGTTCTGGCGCAGCGTGCCCCATTCGATGGTGCCGGACGGCATGACGCCGTGCTTCTCGCCCAGGTCCTTCCAATACTGCAGCGCTTCGACGGTCGCCGGCGCATCGAAGTACGTCTGGTTGCCGTCGCCGTTCATCAGGGTCTGGCCGTTCTGCATGGCAAGTGCGCCGAACATCCAGTACGGATAACCCGTCGACGGGATCATCACGCCCCACTGATCGACATTTCCGCCCGACTTCTTGGTCAGCTTCTTGCCCATGGAGACAAGCTCTTCCCAGGTTGCCGGCGGCTGTTCCGGATCGAGACCGGCCGCACGGAACGCGTCCTTGTTATAGTACATGACGATCGTCGAGCGCTGGAACGGGATCCCCCAGGTCTTGCCCTGGGTTTTGCCGTTCTCCATCAGCGCCGGGTAAAACTTGTCCAGCCACGCCTTGTCTTCGTCGCTCTTGACGACGTCGTCAAAGGCGACGATCGCGCCCTGTTCGATCAGTTCGTAGATATCGATCGAGAACATGACCGACGTCTGTGCCGGCTCACCGCTCTTGAGCGCTGCCAGCGCCTTGATGCGGGCATCGTTGTAGTTACCGGCATAGATCGCGTTGACCTTGATGTCCGGGTTTTCCTTTTCGAAATCCGCGACAAGGCCGTCGACGATTTTGGTCAGCGCGCCGCCGACCGCGACCGGATAGTACATGGTGAGTTCAATCGCCGAGGCGGTCGACGTCAGGCCGAGGCTCAACGCCGCGGCCAAAGCCAGTTGCCCGGCCCTGCGTTTCAGTTTGGTAAGCATCCCTTGCTCCTCCGTTATCCGGGTCCACCGGACATCCGGCGGCCCTCCCTGCCCCGCGCCCGGCTTCCCCGGCGCAGGCGTTGCGCATCCGGCTTCAGATCGGCAAAGGCCGGACGTTGTCGTCACGCCGGCCATTGCCGGCATCGAATACGTGAACGTTCTTCGTGTCCCAGGTGACCCGGGCTTTGACCGGCTCGGGGACGCGGACGTGACCTGGCGCCTGTACGAGAATGTTCTGATCCCCGACGCGCGCGGCGACGATGGTTTCCGAACCGAGATAATCAGCGGAAACCAGTTCAACCTCGATCCCTCCGGTGTCGGTAATTTCCATGTGCTCAGGGCGAATGCCGAACAGGCAGGCGCCGTTGGCCCCCTCCAGAACCGCCTTCCCGCCTGCGCCGTCGATGGCGGCGCCGTCGTCGACAGAAACGGTCTTCAACAGGTTCATCGGCGGGGTGCCGATAAACGACGCGGCGAAGGCCGTGGCCGGCCTGTCGTAAAGAACGTCGGGGGCACCCTCCTGTTCGATCTTCCCGTCATTCAACAGGATCACCTTGTCCCCCATGCTCATCGCTTCGGCCTGATCGTGGGTCACGTAGATCACGGTCATTCCAAGGCGTTGCTGCAGGGCGCGGATTTCGATCCGCATCTCCTGGCGTAGCTTGGCGTCGAGGTTCGAAAGCGGTTCGTCCATCAGGCAGATCGGATTTTCGGCGATGATCGCGCGGGCCAGCGCCACACGCTGTCGCTGCCCCCCGGATAGTTGCGAGGGTTTGCGGTCGAGAAGGCCTGAAAGGCCGACAATCTCGGCCACCTTGCCAAGACGCGTCGCCATTTCGGCCGGAGGCGTCTTGCGGACCTTGAGCCCGAAAAGAATATTTTCTTCGACGTTCAGATGCGGGAACAGCGCGTAGGACTGAAACACCATCGAAAGCTTGCGCTCCGCCGCCGGTGTCGAAGTCATATCGTTGCCGCCGATGGTCAGCACACCCTCGCTGACATCTTCCAGACCGGCGATCATGCGAAGCGTGGTCGATTTGCCGCAACCGGACGGTCCAAGAAGGATCGCGAACGTGCCTTCGTCAACGCGGAACGAGACGTCGTCGACGCCGATGGCTTCGCCCCAGCGTTTGGTAATACCGCTCAGCTCGATGGTCGACATAAACAGGTATGCCTTCGCTTAACTTCGACGTTTCCACAGGCCGTTTCGAGACGGCGCGTTATTGGTACCCGTGATATGGGTCCCTTATATGACTCGAAAATGTAAGTTTTCTTACACAGACTGTCAATTTATATACATTCTGTGGATAAGGCGGCTTACCCGGCGCTTTTGAGGGGCTTCTCGGTAGCGTCGTCATGCGCCACGAACAGGTCGCAGCCGCTTTCGTCGATGACGCGTTTCAGGCCAGCCGGCGGGTCCCGGTCGGTGAACAGGGCATCGATATCGGAAACGTGCGCGAAGGGCATCATCGCATCGGTATTGAACTTGGAATGATCGATGCCGACGAACTTGACCTTTGAGATTTCAAGCGCCGCGCGGGAGGCCTGGGCATCACGATAGTGATAGTCGAGCAGTTGGCCGTCCTCGGTAAGTGAGCCGATCCCGAAGATCCCGTATCCGACCCGAAAATTGCGAATGAATTCCGTTGTCGATTCGCCGGTGATGGCACGATCCCGGTTTCGGACCAGGCCCCCCGTGAGAATGATTTCAAAGTCGGTATGCTCGCAAAGCGTTGATACGACCCCGATGTGGTTGGTGATGATACGCAAGCCCTCGTGGCCGATCAGCGCATCCGCGACCGCCTCCATCGTCGTCCCGATATCGATAAAAACGGATGCGCCATTGGGGATTTGCTTGGCGATTTCCCGCCCGATCAGGGCTTTCTCGGCGGCGTTGCGGATTTTCCGGTTGGAGTAGGCGAGAGTGTCGGTTCCCGGCGGCAGCCCCGCCCCGCCATGGTGGCGCTGCACGAGATTCTGCTCCGCAAGGAAGATGATGTCGCGCCGGACCGTCTGTTGAGAGACGCCGAAACGTTCCGCCAGCATGTCGATGGAGACATACCCGCGATCACGGACGAGGCCGACGATTTCCTGCTGCCGGTCGCTGATACCGGATCGCGTGATCTCTGCCACCGAAGCCTCACCTGTTCAGATTACCCGTCAGCGCAGGATAAAGAGCACGATTTCGAATGTAAATTAGTTTACAAAAGCTTCATCATTCGACAGAAAAGCGTCACCGGCTATGTACGATTGCCGAGACCGGGATAGGCCCGCAACTGCGAGCCCCGCCAAAATAGCACCCGGTAATCCCGGAACCGGAATGCCGCAAGCGGTGTGGCGCCTTCCGGAAAGTCGGGCATCTCGTCGAGATAGTAATACGCAACGACCACCGCGTCGGGATGCCGGGCGATATAGCTTTCGGTGAATTCCCGCTTCAGGCCGAGTTCCGCCATCGGCGTCGTCAGCCGGCCCAGGAACTGATATTGCCCGTGATAGGCGCCGAAATTCGCCAGCGGCTTGCCGTTGTCTTCGTATGCCTTCAATTCGCGTGCGATCGGCCTGAGGTCGTAGGCCACCGCCAGCGAATCCCGCGCCGCCAGATGGACGACAGCAACCAGAACCGACATCGAAACGGCAAGTGCGGCAACGCCCCGGCCGACGTCCCGGCGCGCCCAAAACCAGCATGCGCCGGCAGCGAGGATCAGCAGCCAGCCCCAGTGCGTATCGAGCCGGTGAAACCATACCGGCGCATCGAAGAAGGCAGGGTCGTCCGGCAGCAACAGCGTTGCGCCACCGAGCACCGCAAAAAATAGGGCCGCGATCAGGCCGTCGAACCGCCGCCCCTCCATATCCGCTGTTTTAGCCAGCAGGTACGCGAACAACAGCGCGAACGCCGGAAATTCCGGCAGCAAATAATGCAGCTGCTTTCCCGAAATCAGCGAGAACGTGACGAACGCCGGCACCACCCAGGCCACCAGCAACCCGAGACCGCCGTCCTGAAGCACCCTCGAAACGCGGCACGCACGCCACAGCCTGGGCCAAACCGGCCAGGGCAGCAGCAGCGGCAACAGGAGCGCCGCATACCACCAGAACGGCCGTGCATGATCGAAGCTTTCGACGATTCGGCCCGCCGATTGTCCCCAGAAGATCATGTTGCGGTATTCCTCGCCGCCCCGGATGCCCGCCGGGATCGCCCACAAAAGCGCGATCGCGGCACCGATCAGGACGCTCAGCAGCAACCTGAAATACCAGCCCTTCCACGACACCAGCGGCCGGTCCGGCCCGCTTGGGAGCGCCCGCCCCCACCACGGCGCCAGCAAGGCGACCGGCAGGATATGCAACAGGATCGCCGGCCCCTTGGCGAGCACGCCGATTCCGATCGCGAGCGCGGCAATCATCCACCCACCGAGCGCACCGGTCCGCCATGCGGAAACGACCCCGCCAATGCCGGCGATCGTGCATGTCGCCAACATCATGTCGAACATGGTCAGAGTCTGGAAAACTGTCCAGAACGCAGAGCCCGCGAGGATCGTCGGCGCCAGACGCGCCACGGCCGCCTCGCCCGGCCAGATCAGACGAGACAACCACCCTGTCCAGAACATCGCAATCAACGCGAACAACGGTGCGACCAAGCGGGGCCACCAGTCGTTAACCCCGAAGACGGACCAGCCCGCCGTCATCAACCAGAATAGCAGCGGCGGCTTATGGTGGTAGGGCTCCCCGTTAAGATGCGGCACGAGAAAATCGCCCCTGAGCCACATTTCCCAGGCGACGGAGAGATATCGTGTTTCATCGACCGGCAACGGCGGGCGCAAGGTAACTGCCGCCACAACCGTAATCAGCCAGCAAATCGCCCAAATGGGGATCCGGCCCGGCACGTCGATATGCTTCATTCCTTCGCCGCCTCGCTGGCACCTACGTCGCCAGCATCGACCACACCGGCGTTGAGCAGCTTATGACTATCGCGATAACGGCGGTAGAGCCATACCCCAAGCGCCCCGGAAGCGGCGAACAGCACCACGCTGACGACGAGCCGCGCACCGGGCTCGACCGCAAACCCGGAACCGACCAGCGCGAAAATCAGCATCTGCGGAATATAACCGATGGCCGAACCGGCGATGAACGGCGTGACGTGTGCGCGCGATACGCCAGCCAGCATATTGGTAAGCACGTTGGAACCGATCGGCAGGAATCGGATCAGGAGCGTCGTCGTGAAGGTATTCTCGCTCAGAAACGCGTCCATGCGTTTGAGCTTGTCGGGAAACTTGTGCGCGACCAGATCACGCGCAAGGAAGCGGGCGACCAGGAAAGTCGTCAGGCAGCCGAGCGCCGCGGCGGCCACGCTGATCAACGTACCGAAGGCAATATCAAAGGCGTACCCCGCCATGAAGGCGACCGCCTGGCGCGGCAACCCGACCGCCGTGAACAGCGCGCCCGCCGCCAGAAAGATCAACTCGCCCTTAATGCCCTCGCCACGCACATAGGTATCGATCCAGCCTTCGTCGAGAACACTCCCCAAAGGGGTCAGCTTGATCGCCGCGCCGACCCCGATCAGCAACGCAAACAAAAGGATGGAGCGGATAACAATGCGTGGCGTCATTGCGTCTCTTGACCGTCGTCGGCGACAACCCGGACGCGGTTCGGCCTGCGGTTAAGCCACATCACACCGATCAGGTCGACGATTCCGACCCAGAGCCGGTTGAAGAGCCCGTATTTGGAGGTTCCCCGTTCGCGCGGCCGGTGATTGACCTGAACGGAGACAACACGACCGCCGGCGCGGATCGTCAGCGCGGGCATGAAACGATGCATATGATCGAACCCGGGAAACGCCAGGAACATCGTGCGCGGAAACACCTTGAGACCGCACCCCGTATCCGGCGTCGCGTCGCCGAGCAGCGTACCGCGCACGGCGTTGGCGACCTTAGACGAGATTCGCTTCAACCAAGTATCTTTGCGCTTGGCCCGCCATCCCGCGATCATCAAAAGCGCATCCGCCGAGCCGCCCTCCTCCCCGAAGCGCTTGAGCAGCGCCGGAATATCCGCTGGATCATTCTGCCCGTCGCCGTCGAGCGTCGCAATCAATGGTGCCGCGGCATGACGGACGCCGGTCTGGATCGCCTGCGACTGCCCAAAGCAACCGTCATGACGAACAATGCGCAGCATCGGAAACTCGGCCTTGGCTTCGGCAAGCCTTGCCACCGTTCCGTCTGTCGATCCGTCGTCGACATAGACGATTTCGAAACGGCACACGCCGTCGAGCGCGGCCGATATTTCACGGATCAGGGGCAAGACGTTATCCGCCTCGTCCTTGACCGGCACGACGACCGAAATATCGACCAGAGAGATTTCCCGACCGGCTTCACCCATGCCCGCGCGGTCTCCTCGAAAAAGCATACGTTTTGGGTGCTGCGCTTTTACAACGCCCGCACCCGATGGGCCAACAAAAACAGGGATTTGGCGGAGAAATTTCGGTCATTCCACGCGAAGTCGATCGAGCCGCAGCCGCTGACGGGTATCGGTCAACCGCCGGAGACCGATCATCACCGCACAAAATACGCCAAGCGCCGTTCCTCCGCCGATCAGGAACATCACCAAAAGCTGATATTTGACGGCCTCGACCGGATCGACGCCGGCCAGAATCTGACCGGTCATCATACCCGGCAACGACACCAATCCTGCCGCCGCCATACCGTTGACGGTCGGAATCAATCCCGCACGCATGGCGCTTTTGAGAGGTTCCTGCATCGCCTCGCGGAAAGTGTGGCCAAGCGCAAGGCGGGCCTCGATCCGGGCCCGTCCGTTATCCGCTTCGGCCAGTAACCGGTCCAGGGCAAGGCTGACCCCGGTCATGGTGTTGCCGAGAATCATACCTAGGATCGGAATCGCGTAACGGGGGTCGTACCAGGGATCGGCATGGAATTGCGTCGCCAGCGCGAAAATCGTCACGATCGCCGCCGCCATCAGCATCGACGTGGTGCCGAGCCCGTATCCCCAAAACCCGATGAACGACCGGTCCTGCCGCGCCATCGCCTCGCGGCCGGCGAAACCGACCATGGCGAGGCCGACCAGGAGCGTCAGCCAAGGCGAGACCGTGTGGAACAATGCCTTCAGCACCAGTCCGACCAACGTCAACTGAACGACCATGCGGGTCGCGGCCACCAACAGACGCTTCGCCGTTCCAAGCCGGTAATAGATCGAAAGCCCGGCGTTCACCGTCAAAAGCGAGGCGGCGAGCGCGATGTCCAGATAGCTGAGCTCGATATAGTTCATGACGCTTCCTCGCTGAGGACGCCATCCTGCATGCGGAAGCGGCGTTTGGACATGCGCGCCGCCTGACCGGCGTCATGGGTCACCATGACGATGATAATTCCGCCGTTGATCTTTTCATGGAGCAAACTTTCGACCTTGGCCGTGGCTTCCGGGTCGAGCGCCGAGGTCGGCTCGTCCAACAGCAACACGCGCGGCGACTGCACCATGGCGCGAAGCAACGCGAGGCGCTGACGCTCGCCGGTCGAAAGGCGGCTAACCGGCCAGGACATCACGTCACCATGAAATCCGAGCCGCACCAGATAGCCCGCGGCGATGTCGGGATATTCGAAGTGATCGCCTACTTTGTCCGTCCACCAGCCGCTGTCCGCCGCGACATATGTGACCCGGCGGCGCCAGTCGTTGGCCGCCATGGCCGAGCGCTCCGTGCCGTCGAGCGAGACCCGGCCGCTGCACGGATCCAGATCGGCAATCGCCCGGAGCAACAGCGACTTCCCCGACCCGGATGCACCGCGGATCGCAACGCAAATACCGGCCGGCACTTCCAGGCTGACCGGCTTGAGAACGGCACGCGACAGGTGTTCGATCTTCAACATGCCCTATGGTGGCCGAGCCCGGGTACGTCGACAAGCGCGCCGTGATCGGCTAACAGAAGAAAACCGGCAAGAGGAAAGCTAATGTCCGAAATCTCCCCCTCCCGGCTCTGGGAAGAAACCGTTTCCCCCGAATGGGTGGATTACAACGGCCACATGAATGTCGCCTATTACGTCCTGATCTTCGATCACGCGACGGACGCATTCCTTATGCACATCGGCATGGACAAAGCACTCCGGCTCGAAACCGGCAGCTCGGTTTTCGTCGCCGAAGCCCACATTACGTATGACAACGAGGTGATGGAGGGCGAAACGGTCTACGTCACCTCGCAGGTTCTGGACCACGACGAAAAGCGGCTGCATCTCTTCCACACCATGTACAATGCGAAAGACGATAGCCTGTGCGCGACAAACGAGTTGATGATCCTTCAGGTCAATTTGAACACCCGGAAAGTCGGCCCCTTCATCGATCACGTGCAAACGCGGATCGGAGAGATATATAAAGAGCACCAAACCCTCGCGGCGCCGGACAAGAAGGGCCGCGTGATCGGTATTCGCCGCAAATCATAGACGGCGCAACGGACGGAACCGCAAATGGCGCTGATCTCGCAGGAAGTCTTCGACCGCATCCCCACGGCGGTGATCGTCGTCGACGACAAGCGCCGCATCCTCCAGGCTAACAAGGCGGCGCTGGAACTGGTCGGCATCAATGCGCCGGGGCGCGACCTCGCACTGAACCTCCGTCATCCGAGCGTGCTCGACGGCCTCGACCGTGTCCTGAAGGGCGCGCCGGAAGCGGAAGGCGAATACACTTTACCGGTCCCCGTCTCGCGCAGCATGTCGTACCGGATCGAACGCCTGCCGAATGCTCCCCTCGACGACAGCGCCGTCGCGACGTTGGTCCTGAACGACATCACGTCCGCCAAGAAAGCCGAGGAAATGCGCGCCGACTTCGTCGCCAACGTGTCGCACGAACTGCGCTCGCCGTTGACGGCCCTCATCGGGTTCATCGAAACGCTGCGTGGCCCGGCGAGCGACGATATCGAAGCCCGCAGCCGGTTTCTCGACATTATGTACCGGGAATCCCAGCGCATGGCGCGTCTGATCGACGACCTGTTGTCGCTGACCCGGGTCGAGATCAACGAACACGTCCCGCCGCGGCACGCGGTCGATGTGACGCGATCGATCAATAACGTGATCGAGGCCCTGGAGCCGCAGGCCTCGGCGAGAGGCATCACCTTCAACGTCGATTGCGCGCCGGACCTGCCGAAAGCGATCGCGGATTCGGATCAGTTGCATCAGGTTTTTCGAAATCTGATCGAAAACGCGATCAAATACGGCGGAAAAGACAATGCCATCGATATCAAGCTGCAAAGCGCGGAACGGATTCCGGGCACGGCAAGGCCGGGCGTTTCCATTGCCATCTCCGATCACGGTCAGGGTATCGCCAAGGAATTGATCCCCAGACTGACGGAGCGTTTCTTTCGCGTCGATGAAGCGCGCTCCAGCGCCGGCGACAACAGCATCGGCTCGACCGGCCTCGGATTGGCGATTGTCAAACATATCGTCAGCCGTCACCGCGGCCATCTCGCAGTTGCGAGCACAATCGGCAAAGGCAGCACTTTCACGGTCTACATTCCGACCGGATTACAGCCCAGAACTGAACGAATCTGACCGGCTCTGACCGGTTCAAAACCTTATCCACAGCCAACCCCGGGTATGTCATAAAACCGTAGCATTTCTGTCATATAATGTAAGCGGTCGAAGCGTAGGTTCCGCCGCGAATGGTTGTCGAGATGGCGTTTTGACGCGTCCGACAACCGCTATCACGGAGTCCTCTCCGAAACGCACTATAGGCAGGAGTCAGCCATGTATCGTAAGTTTCTCGGGATTGCCGTCGTTGCCGGTATCGCTATTGCCGGTTCCGCGGCCGAAGCCCGCGACCAAATCCGCATCGTCGGATCGTCGACCGTTTACCCGTTTGCGACCGTCGTCGCCGAGCAGTTCGGGAAAACCACCCAGTTCAAAACCCCGGTCATCGAAAGCACCGGTTCCGGCGGCGGCTTGAAGCTGTTCTGCGCCGGCGTCGGAGTCGAGCATCCGGACATCACCAACGCATCGCGCCGGATCAAGAAGTCGGAAGTCGAGAAGTGCGCCAAGAACGGCGTCACCGACATCACCGAAATCAAGATCGGTTATGACGGCATCGTTTTCGCCAACGCGAAATCCGCACCGCAGATGAAGCTCACCAAGCAGCAGATTTTCCTCGCGCTCGCCAAGAACATCCCCGATGGGAAAGGCGGTCTCAAGGAAAACGACAACATGACCTGGGCCGACGTTGACGCGTCGCTGCCGGCCAAGAAAATCGAAGTTCTGGGCCCGCCGCCGACCTCCGGCACCCGTGACGCCTTCGCCGAACTGGCGCTTGAAGGCGGCTGCAAGACCTTCGACTTCATCAAAGCCATGAAGAAGTCCGATAAGAAGAAATACAAAGCCGTGTGTCACGGCATCCGTGAAGACGGCGCCTATGTCGAAGCCGGCGAAAACGACGTCCTGATCGTCCGCAAGCTGGAAGCCAACCCCGATGCATTCGGCGTGTTCGGTTTCTCGTTCCTCGATCAGAACGCCGACAAGGTGCAGGGTTCGCTTATCGGCGGCGTTGCCCCGGAATTCGAAACCATCGCTGACGGCTCCTATCCGGTGTCGCGTCCGCTGTACTTCTACGTGAAGGGCGCGCACGTCGGCAAAGTTCCGGGCATCAAGGAATATGTCACTGCGTTTACCGCCGAAAAGACCTTCGGTCCGGGCGGCATCCTCTCCGACAAGGGTCTGATCCCGATGCCGGATGCGGAGCGCAAGAAGTTCCAGAAAGACGGCGAGATGATGGCCAACAACATCTCGATGTAAGGACAACGGGTCCCCGGTTATTTCGCCGGGGACCCCCTTCATCCCATTCGTTATTGAATATGCCAGACCAAAAACAACAGCTCAGCGTGCTTCGAGGAAAATAGAAAATGTCATTCACCTTCGTTCTCGGCGCGCTCATCATCCTTACCGTCGGCGGCTTTTATCTCGGCCGCTCGCGCTCCTTGGCGAGCGCCGGGGGAACGGCGTCCCGGCTTCATTCACGGCCCCACTATTACGGTTACTTCGTCGCGCTATGGTGCGGCATCCCGACATTGCTGATCCTGGGCGCGTGGACGGTATTCCAGACCCCGATCGTCGAGATGATCGTTCAGAGCAACCTGCCGGAACGTATGCTCGAAGGCGACCCGGCGCAGATGTCGCTGATCATGAACGACATCCGCAATCTGGCGTCCGGCAACATCACATCCGGCGAGATCACGCCCGCGGTCCAGGCGGCCGCCGATCAGTACGTCAGCCTTTTGCAGACGAGCGGCCTCGCCAAATTCGTCCTGATCCTCGTGATCGGCATCGCCGCCATCGCCTATGCGCGCGGCAAGATCGACCCGTCTCTCAGGGCCCGAAATCAGGTCGAAAAGACGATGATGACGATCCTGATCGTCTGCTCGGTGATCGCGATCCTGACGACCATCGGCATCGTGATGTCGCTGGTCTTCGAATCCTACCGCTTCTTTGAAAAGGTCTCGCCAGTCGAGTTCCTGTTCGGCCTCGAATGGAGCCCGCAGACGGCATTGCGCTCCGACCAGGTCGGCGCCAGCGGCGCGTTCGGTGCGATCCCGCTTTTCGTCGGCACGCTTCTGATCTCGTTCGTCGCGATGTGCGTCGCCGGTCCGATCGGCCTGCTCTCCGCCATCTACATGGCCGAGTACGCCCCCTCGAAAGTACGCGGTGCGGTCAAGCCTTTGCTCGAAATCCTCGCCGGCATCCCGACGGTCGTTTACGGCTTCTTCGCCGCGCTCACCGTCGCGCCGTTCCTGCGCGACCAGGGCACCTTTCTGGGTCTCGATATTTCGTCCGAAAGTGCGCTCGCCGCGGGGCTGGTGATGGGCATCATGATCATCCCGTTCGTATCATCGCTTTCCGACGACGTGATCAACGCCGTGCCGCAGAGCCTGCGCGAAGGGTCGTATGGCCTGGGCGCCACCAAGTCCGAAACCATCAAACGGGTGATCTTGCCGGCCGCGCTTCCCGGTATCGTCGGCTCGTTCATGCTCGCGATCTCCCGGGCCATCGGCGAAACCATGATCGTCGTCATGGCCGCCGGCCTCGGCGCCAACCTGACGGCCAACCCGCTGGAAGCGGTCACCACCGTGACCGTGCAAATCGTCACCCTTCTTGTGGGCGACCAGGAGTTCGACAGCGCCAAGACACTGGCCGCGTTCGCGCTGGGCCTGGTGCTGTTCTGTGTCACCCTTTGCCTCAACATCATCGCCATGGCGGTGGTCAACAAGTACCGAGAGCAGTATGACTGATGCCGTTATGACAGATGTTCAAACGCCCGATCAGATGCGCCGCGACCGTGCGGCCCGCGCATCCGACGCTGTCCGCCGCAGCCTCAAGAAACGTTACGCCGCCGAAGCCCGGTTCCGCGCCTATGGGATCGGTGCCGTGGGCATTGCCATGGCGTTTATCGTCGTTCTTTTTGCGACGATCATTTCCAGCGGCCTGCCTGCCTTCACGCAAAGCGCGATCACGCTGAACGTCGAGTTGAAGCAGGACGTGATCGACCCTGAAGGGACACGCGACCAGTCCACGCTGATCAACGCCAATTACCGCAAGCTGGTGTTCGACACGCTTCTGGCGGAATTCCCCGACGTCACCAGCCGCCGAGACAAGCGTGCGCTGACGGCAATCCTCAGCTCCGGCGCCGCGTTCCAGGTCCAGCAACTGGTGACATCCGATCCGTCGCTGATCGGCCAGACCGTTGAACTGAGCTTGCCGGTCGCGGCCGATTTCGACCTCTACAACAAGGGCGTGATCAACAAAGGAACAGCCGAAAGCGACCGCCGCGTCTCGAACCAGCAGATGGCCTGGTTCGACACCCTCAAAGAACGCGGCATCGTCGAAAGCGAGCTCAACACGACTTTCTTCACCAACGCCGACTCCCGAGAACCGGAACTCGCCGGTATCCTGGGCGCCGCCATGGGGTCGTTGCTCACTATGCTGGTGACGTTGGCGCTGTCCTTTCCGATCGGGGTATGCGCCGCGGTCTATCTTGAGGAGTTCGCTCCCAAGAACCGCCTGACGCAGATTATCGAGGTCAACATCAACAACCTGGCCGCCGTACCGTCGATCGTATTCGGTCTTCTGGGCCTCGCGGTGTTCATCAACTTTTTCGGATTGCCGCGCTCGGCACCGCTGGTCGGCGGGATGGTCCTGGCACTGATGACGCTGCCCACCATCATCATCGCATCCCGCGCCGCATTGAAGGCGGTGCCGCCGTCGATCCGCGAAGCAGCGCTCGGCCTCGGTGCATCACGTATGCAGGTCGTCACCCACCATGTCCTTCCGCTGGCGATGCCGGGCATTATGACCGGCACCATCATCGGTATGGCGCAGGCACTCGGCGAAACGGCCCCGCTTCTGATGATCGGCATGGTCGCCTTTATCGTCGATATCCCGGGTGGGATCACGGACCCCGCAACGGTTCTGCCGGTGCAGGTCTACCTGTGGGCGGACAGCCCCGAGCGCGCCTTCGTCGCACGCACCTCGGCAGCGATCATGGTCCTGCTGACCTTCCTTATTTTCATGAACGCACTGGCCGTTTTGCTTCGCAAGAAATTCGAACGGCGCTGGTAGGAGAGACCCATTATGGGCGAAGTAGATATGAGCAATAAAGTTGAGGTCACGGCGCCGATGGCATCCGCCGATGCCGCACGCGAGACCAAATTCCACACCCGCGGCGTTCAGGTGTTCTACGGCGAAAAGCAGGCGCTGTTCGACGTCGATCTCGATATTTACGAGAACGAGGTAACCGCGCTTATCGGCCCGTCTGGCTGCGGCAAGTCGACA
Organism: Rhodospirillales bacterium; assembly: GCA_023145215.1. Classification (GTDB taxonomy): domain Bacteria; phylum Pseudomonadota; class Alphaproteobacteria; order Rhodospirillales; family Casp-alpha2; genus UBA4479. The sequence goes on from JAGLED010000007.1 coordinate 21,703, forward strand.
TACCTGCGGACCCTCAACCGCATGAACGACACCATCGATATCTGCCGCGTCAAAGGCAAGATCGAGCTCGACGGCACCGATGTCTATTCGGACAAGATCGACGTCGTGCACCTGCGCGCACGGGTCGGCATGGTGTTCCAGAAGCCGAACCCCTTTCCCAAGTCGATCTACGAGAACATCGCTTACGGGCCGCGCATCCACGGCATCGCGACCGGCAAGGAAGAGATCGATCAGATTGTCGAGGAAAGCCTGATCAAGGCGAGCCTCTGGGAAGAGGTCAAGGACCGGCTCGACGAGCCCGGCACCGGCCTTTCCGGCGGCCAACAGCAGCGGCTCTGCATCGCGCGGGCCATCGCCGTTCAGCCGGAAGTCATCCTGATGGACGAGCCGTGCTCGGCCCTCGATCCGATCGCCACCGCGCGTATCGAGGAACTGATCGACGAGCTTCGCGACAACTTCACGATCGTGATCGTGACGCACTCCATGCAGCAGGCTGCGCGCGTATCGCAGCGGACGGCATTTTTCCATCTGGGCGACCTGGTCGAGGTCGGGGAAACCGGGAAGATTTTCACGACCCCGCAGGATCAACGTACCCAGGATTACATCACCGGCAGGTTCGGTTAATCGGGAGCACCTATCATGGTGAAAGATCACGACCACATCGTTTCCAAGTTCGACGAAGACCTGAACCAGCTCGACAACCTGATCGCCGAGATGGGCGGGCTTGCAGAGCATCAGTTCGCCGACGCCATCAAGGCGCTCGTGAAGCGTGACGGCGAACTCGCCGAGAAAGTCATCCTCAGCGACAAGCGCATCGACGCGATCGAGGAAAACGTCGACCAGCACACGATCTCGATGCTGGCGCTCCGCCAACCGATGGCCGACGACCTACGCGTCGTCATCACGGCGCTCCGGATTGCCAGCGTCATCGAGCGGATCGGCGATTATTCCAAGAACATCGCCAAACGCACCGTCGCCATTACCCAGACCCCGCCGGTCGGCCCAAGCCGCACCATCGCGCGCATGGGGAACGTGGTGCAGGGCATGATCAACACCGTATTGGACGCCTACCTGCAACGTGACGCCGAACTGGCCGAAGACGTTAGGCTTCGCGACGAGGAAGTCGATGCGCTGCACACCAGCCTGTTCCGCGAGCTGCTTACGTATATGATGGAAGATCCGCGGAGCATTTCCGCCTGTGCGCACCTGCTGTTCGTCGCCAAGAACATCGAGCGCATCGGCGATCACGCGACGAATATCGCAGAACACGTTTACTTCCTCGTCCATGGGACATTGCCGGAAGACAACCGGCCCAAGGACGATCAATCGAGTTACACCGTCGTTGGCGGTGAAGACTGAGGCTGAGACAACGCCATGACTGAAACTTCACGTATTCTGATCGTCGAGGACGACCCGTCCCTCGTTGAGTTGCTGCGTTACAACCTGGAGAATGAAGGGTTCGACGTCGCCGTCGCCCGGGACGGCGAAGCCGGCCTGGAAGCGGTCGATTCCGACATCCCCGATCTCGTGGTCCTCGACTGGATGCTGCCTAACGTATCCGGTATCGAGATTTGCCGCCAGTTGCGGCAGAAATCCGAAACCCGCGGCATGCCGGTCATCATGCTGACCGCCAAAGGCGAGGAAAACGACCGAATCCGCGGCCTCGAGACCGGCGCCGACGACTATATCGTCAAACCGTTCTCGCCGGCCGAACTGACGGCGCGCATCAAAGCGGTGCTGCGGCGCGCCCACCCGGAGCAGTCGGGTGAGGTGCTGTCGTACGCGGATATCGAAATGGACATCACGTCGCACCGCGTCACACGAGGCGGCAAGGCGATCAAGCTGGGCCCGACAGAATTCCGCCTGCTGCGCTCGTTCCTCGAAAAGCCCGGCCGCGTGTTCTCGCGCGAACAGCTTCTGGACAAGGTATGGGGACGCGATATCTTCGTCGAACTGCGCACCGTCGACGTTCACATCCGCAGGCTGAGAAAGGCGCTCAACGCCGAATCGGATGCCGACTTGATTCGAACCGTGCGTTCGGCGGGCTATTCGCTCGACGCGGCCAAATACTGAAGGACGGTTCACTCTCTGAAATTTGAACGGCATTATCCTTTTCTTTAAGGAATACAACCCTATGCTTCTCTTTGAAGCTGGGGGCAAGAATGCCGCAATCTCGTTTGACGTTCGGACACATTCAGTCCGCGTTCCGAAAAACGATCCGCAACGAGCACTTGTTGCTTGTCGGACTTGGACTCGTCGTCGGCTGTATCGCCGGCGCCGCGGTCATCGTCTTTCGCGAAGCCATCGAACTGATCGAACTTTCCACCTTCGGCATCACCACCAACATGCTGGCGCGCTATGAGCTGACCGTCGCAAGCTGGAAAATGATCCTGATCCCCGCCGCGGGCGGACTGATCGTGGGACTGATCACATGGAAACTGATGCCCGGCGGGCAGCCCCAGGGTGTCGCCGACGTGGTCGAGGCATCCGCTATGCGCGCCGGTCAGATGTCGTCCCGGGTCGGCATCGTTTCGGCGTTGTGCAGCGCGATCTCGGTGGGTGCAGGCGCGTCGGTCGGCCGCGAAGGCCCGGCCGTCCATCTGGGCGCCTCGCTCGCGGGCTGGATTGCGAGACGGCTCCACCTGTCGCGCTCGCTGTCCCGAACGCTTTTGGGCTGCGGCGTCGCCGCCGCCGTATCGGCCTCATTCAACGCCCCTATCGCCGGCGCGCTATTCGCGACCGAGGTTGTCGTCGGGCAATACGCGCTCAAGACCTTCGCGCCCATCGTCGTCGCCAGTGTTGCCGGAACCGCGCTGTCTCATATCCATTTCGGCGAGGTTTCGGCTTTTCTGCTGGGCGACAACTACATCGCCTCGTTCTGGGAATTCCCGGCGTTCATCGGGCTCGGCATCGTCGCATCGGTCGCCGCCATCGTTATGATGCAGAGCATCTTCTGGGCGCAGGAGCTCTCGCCCAAAGTGAAACTGCCGGTTTGGGCCAAGCCGGCTTTGGCAGGTGCCATCGTCGGGACCATCGCGATCTGGCTGCCGCAGATCATGAGCGTCGGTTACGGGTTCGTGGAATGGTCGATCCTCGGCCAGTTTGACGTGAAACTTCTGATCGCCATCGGTATCGCGAAAATCTTCGCGACCGCGCTTTGTCTTGGGTTCGGGTTTTCGGGGGGCGTATTCTCGCCGGCCCTCGTATTGGGGGCCGCCGTCGGATCGAGCTACGGATTGATCGCGGCTGACGTGTTTCCGGCGCTGGCGTCAGGCGTCGGCGTTTATACCGTTGTGGGGATGGGCGCGGTCGCCGCCGCCGTACTCGGCGCGCCGATCTCGACCACGCTGATTATTTTCGAGATCACGGGCGACTATAAACTCTCGTTGGCCGTGATGCTGGCGATCGTCGTCTCGACGGAACTGACGCATCATTTGTTCGGCGCTTCGTTTTTTGCCGAGACCCTCAGGCGGCGTAACGTCGATCTGAGGGACGGTTTCGAAGCCGAAGTGCTGGATACGATCAAGGTGCGTCACATCCTGGATCACGGCACCAACGTCACCGCCGAGACGATTTCCATGGAAACACCCATCGCCGAAGTCCGCGAGAAGCTCAGCGCATCGACAACCGGAGAGCTGTTCGTCGTACAACCGACCGGCGAGCTTTATGGGACGATCACGCTCCAGGACTGCGGCGCGACGCTTTTCGACAGCGAATGTAACGATCTTTTGCGCGCCGCCGACCTGGCACGCCTGCACCCGCCCATCCTGATCGAGGGCGACAACCTGGGCGCCGCGATGCGGATCATGCGCGAATCGGGCGAGGATCACATCGCCGTGCTGCGCGACCCCCACACCAAGGTATTCACCGGCTGCGTACACCACCGCGACGTGATGACGGCCTATAACCGCGCCCTGCTTAAGGTTCGCCACGACGAACACAATCAATAGGCCATTGTCTCCAAGCGAGCGGTTTTCAGACCCCCGTCACGTGTTATAACCGGCGTATGTCTGATCCCTTCGAACTCGACGACGAACCGCGTCCGGCACCTGCCGCACCCGTCCGCGCACCCGCCTATCTGGACGGGCTCAACGACAGCCAGCGCGAAGCCGTCGAAGCCGTCGAGGGGCCGGTGCTCGTGCTCGCGGGGGCCGGAACCGGCAAGACCCGCGTGCTGACCACCCGGCTCGCGCACATCCTGATGCAAAACCGCGCAGGACCCGGCGAGATACTCGCCGTCACCTTTACCAACAAAGCCGCCGGCGAGATGAAGGAACGCGTTTCCCAACTTGTCGGCCGACCAGTCGAGGGCTGGTGGGTCGGCACGTTCCACGCAATCGGCGCGCGGATCCTGCGCGCCAACGCGGAAGCCGTCGGATTGAGCCCGCAATTCACGATCCTTGATGCCGACGATCAGGTGCGCCTGATCAAGCAGTTGATCGATGTCCACGAAATCGACGAAAAGCGCCTGCCCCCACGCAGCATCTCCGGAATCATACAACGCTGGAAAGACCGGGGCTTCCTTCCGGAAAAGGTCCCAACCTCGGAAGCTGGCCAGGGCGACGGAAAAGTCCTCGACCTCTATAAGGATTATCAACAGCGTCTTTCGACCCTGAATGCGGCGGACTTCGGCGATCTGCTGCTGTTATGTCTGAAGCTGTTTCAGGAGCAGCCCGAAGTGCTGAAGAACTATCAGCGCCGGTTCCGATACATTATGGTCGACGAGTATCAGGACACTAACGTGGCGCAGTACCTGTGGCTCAGGCTGTTGGCCCAGCAATACCGCAACATTTGCTGCGTCGGCGACGACGATCAGTCGATCTATTCCTGGCGCGGCGCCGAGGTCGGCAACATTCTCAGGTTCGAGGAAGATTTTCCGGGCGCACGCGTGGTGCGGCTGGAACGGAACTACCGCTCGACCCCGCATATCCTCGCCGCCGCCTCGGGTCTGATCACTTATAACGAGGGCCGCCTCGGCAAGACGCTCTGGACCGACGTCAACGACGGTGAAAAGATCCGCGTCCGCGGCGTCTGGGACGGCGAGGCGGAAGCGCGCCTCGTCGGCGATGAGATCGAGGCATATCAGAACAAAGGTGAGAAGCTGAGTGACATGGCGGTGCTGGTCCGCGCCGGCTTTCAGACGCGCGAGTTCGAAGAACGCATGATCACGCTCGGCATTCCCTACCGTGTGATTGGCGGCCCGCGGTTCTACGAACGCCAGGAAATCAGGGACGCCGTCGCTTATTTGAGGGTCATCGCCCAGCCCGACGACGACCTCGCGTTCGAGCGTATCGTCAACGTGCCGACACGTGGCATCGGCAAGACGACCCTGCAGACCATCCACACCTATGCCCGCGCCGAACGGCTGTCGTTGACCCGCGCCATCGCCAAGTTGCTGGAAACCGACGAGTTGCGCCCGCAGGCCCGGAAGGCGCTCAGCGATCTGCTGGCGACGTTCGAGTTGTGGCGAGTGATGTCCGGGACAAAACCGCCGGCGGAACTCTGCAAACAGGTGCTGGAAGACAGCGGTTATGTCGATATGTGGAAAGCAAAGAAGGAACCCGATGCGCCGGGCCGGCTCGACAACCTGAAGGAACTCGTCGTCGCGCTCGAGGATTTCGAAACGCTAGGCTCGTTTCTGGAGCACGTCAGCCTGGTGATGGAAAACGAAGAGCGCAGCGACACCGAAAAAGTGAACATCATGACCCTGCACGGCGCCAAGGGCCTGGAGTTCGGGACCGTGTTCCTGCCGGGCTGGGAAGAAGGCCTGTTCCCCAACCAACGGTCGCTCGACGAAGGCGGACTGGCGTCATTGGAAGAAGAACGCCGCCTTGCGTATGTCGGCATTACGCGTGCCCGCAAGCACGCCATGATCTCGTTCGCCGCCAACCGCCGGGTTTACGGCCAGTGGCAAAGCGCCACGCCATCCCGCTTCGTCGACGAATTGCCGGCCGATCACATCGACGTTTTTTCCGAAAGTGGCGTTTATGCACGCCGTGACGCAGCGGCGGCGGAGATCGTCGATCCGTTCGCGGGAGCAGACGACGTGCCGCGGTCTCGCCGCCGCATGATCGAGGTCGACCGCGCCGCCACTTACAAACCGACCAGCAACGGCGCTGGCTTCAGCATCGGCGTCCGGGTATTCCACCAGAAATTCGGATATGGGAAAGTCACGTCCGTGGACGGTGACAAACTCGACATCGATTTTGAAAAAGCAGGCCAGAAACGCGTCATGGCCAGCTTCGTTCTGCCTGCATGATGACCGCGCCCATCGCGCCGCAGCCGCTGTGGCGGCTGGAAGTCACCGTGCCGAAGCACGCCGTGGCGGCGTTCGAAGGTGTATTCGAGGGCGTCTCCGTCGCCGTCACATCGATGGGCGACGACGACATTCCGTGGCGGGTCGAAGGTTACACGGACTGTGAGCCCGACACGGCCGCGATCGAAGCCGGCCTCGCCCTCGCCGCCGACGCCACCGGGGTCGAAGTCCCGGCCCTCAGCATCGAGTTCCTGACACCCAGGGACTGGCTTGCCGAGAACATGGCCACATTCGCACCGTTGCGGCTGGGACGTTTCTTCATCTACCCGAGCCATTACGACGGCCCGCGCCCGGCAGCCTGTATTCCGTTCCGGATCGATGCGGGGACGGCTTTCGGTTCCGGCACGCACCCGACCACGGGCACCTGCATGGCAGCGCTTGCGGACGTCGCGAAATCGCGAATTTCGGCAAATGCCCTGGATCTCGGCTGCGGGTCCGGCATTCTCTCGTTCGCGATCGCCAAGCTCTGGCCGGCGGAAGTTCTCGCCGTCGATATCGACCCGGAAGCCGTTCGGGTGACGCGTGCGAACACCCGCGACAATGGTCTGCGTCATCGCATCCAAACGATGGTGAGCAACGGTTACACCAGCGATGCGGTGCGCGGCAGGGCGCCCTACGATCTGATCGTCGCCAATGTGCTGGCGCGCCCGCTCGTCGGCATGGTGCGGGATACGGCACGCAATCTTACGCCCGGCGGCACCGTCGTGCTGTCCGGCCTTTTGAACCGGGACGCCCGCTGGGTGGCGTCGCGCCATCGCGCGGCAGGCCTTGTGTTCGAAAAAGAGTGGCGCCAGGACGGCTGGTCGACGCTGGTCATGCGCAAGCCGCCGAGGAGGCTGACGAGACCATGATCGATCAGGAACGCCGCCGCCGTCTCGTGCATCTGCTGATGGGCATCAACGGCGCCGGCTTTGTACTGATCGGCACCCTGCTCGGTGGTGCGCCGGAACTCGGATACGTACCCTGGTACGGGATCGCCGGTGTGACGATGATGTTTCTGGGGATCGTCGTCCCATTTTACCGCGAGTTCATGTCGCTTAGGCACGGCTTCGAGGAAGTGGAGCGCGAGACCCTCAAGACCTTCAGACGAAGCCGCCAGCGCGAGATCGGTCACCAGACGGTCCTGGATGCCGGGTCGCGCCCGCAGCCGTTTGCACGGGTGCGCAGCCAGCCCCTGGTCATCATCCTGATCACTGTGATCGCCTGGGGTCTTGCGACCGCCGAAGCCATCCGTTGGTTGACGTAAATCATGCGTCTACGTTGTCAGGAAGTGACTTGAAGGCGTCGAGGGCACGTTCCCTAGCTTTCTTGTGATCGACGACGGGCTTCGGATAGGTCTTTCCAAGCTCTATGCCGGCCTCTTTCAAGACGTCGTCCGGTGCTTCCCACGGGGCGAACAGGTATTTGTTCGGTAGTTTCGCGATCTCGGGGACATATGTGCGGACGTAATACCCGTCGGGATCGAACTTCGAGCCCTGCATGATCGGATTGAATATCCGGAAATAGGGCGCTGCATCCGCACCGCAGCCCGCCACCCACTGCCAACTGAATGCGTTCACGGCCAGGTCTGCATCGACCAGCGTGTCCCAGAACCACGCTTCACCGGCCTGCCACGGCAGCAACAAATGCTTCACCAGAAAAGATGCGCTCACCATCCGGACGCGATTGTGCATATGCCCCGTCTGCCAAAGCTCCCGCATTCCCGCGTCGACCATGGGATACCCGGTCATCCCCTGCTGCCAACATTTCAACATCGCGTCGTCATCCGACCAGGGGAACGCCTTGAAGCGCGCGTACATCGGTTCTTCGGGCAGGTTCGGCAGGTGATAGGAAACGTGGTATGCGAACTCTCGCCACACGACTTCTTTTAGGAATTTTTCCGTTGCCGCCGACCAGCCGGCGGTCTTCACCGTTTCATGCCAGACCTGACGCGGGCCGATATCGCCGATGTGCAGGAACGGCGACAGATTTGACGTGACCGCGTCGGCGGGAAAGTCGCGGCGGTCCTTATAGGCATCCAGCCCGTCCTCCAGAAACTGGCGCAGGCGTGCCATCGCGCCTTCCTCACCCGGCGTCCAGCGGTCGCAAAGTCCCCCCGCCCAATCCGGTTGCGACGGCCGCAATCCCCAGTCGTCGAGGGCGTCGCTGGCAATATCGCCATCGGCCGCGATGATGCGATCAGGGGCCGGGACCGGCACTTCCGGGTCGCCCTTGTCACGGCACGCATGCCAGAACCGGGTATAGACCTTGTAGAAACCACCCTGCTTGGTTTCGATGGTCCAGGGTTCGAACAACAAGGACGCGTTGAAACTTTTCACCTCGCAGCCGGCTTCCCTCAGCGATTGCTTGATTTCCGTATCCCGCTGGATCGCGTACGGCTCGTAACAACGGTTCCAGTAAACGGCTCGGGCGCCGGTTTCCTCGACCACGCGCGACAATAATTCACCGGCCGAGCCTTGCCGCAAAACCAGGGGAGCACCTCGCTTTTCCAAGGCATCAGCCAACGCAGCCAGCGAATGATGCAGCCACCATCGCGCGGCGGCGCCCGGTTTCCAATCGCCCGGGGCCTCAGCATCAAGAATATAGACCGGCAAAACGGGGTGGCCGCTTGCCACGGCGGCGGCGAGGGCCGGGTTGTCGGCGACCCGAAGATCCTGTCTGAACCAGACGATAATCGGCTTGGTGTCGGTCATATCTTCAGGGCGTGGCGCGCTTGCGTGGACATATAAACATTCTTACGGGGCGCGGCCTCGGCCGGATCAGATCGCGCCTCACTTATCGACGCAGTCATACCCCCACATGGTCTTGTAGCCGACCGCGCCAAGCTTGACGTTGCCGCGCGCCACCGCCTTACGTCCATACTTCGCGCAATGGGCCTCGGCCATGTCCGTCGGCTCGGCAAAGCGGATAGTCTGGATCGTGATTGCGGTCGGCGACGCGGCGACGATGCTGTTTTTATCGTCGGTGCCGCACGCGCCCAACGCCAGCGGCGCAAGAAGCGCCGCCGATAACATCACCGGGTACGTGATTGCCCTCCCAGACATGAGAAGATTATTGCGGAATCAGACAGTTTTCCGCAAGGGAAGCGTTAGGCCGGCCATTTCGCATCGAAAAACGGCGCCGGCATCAGAATCTTGTTCTGCTGCTTTTCCAGGTAGCCCGCCTCGGCGCTGATCCTGAGGTAGTTCTGCCAGTCCGGATCCGCCTGCATCGCGGCGCGCTTCTTGGCGCGGTCGGCAGCGTCCTCGTAAACCCAGACATGGACGTAGCTGTTAGGATCGCCCGTTTCCGTCATCGCATACAGCAGCGGCTTGCCGAGGTTGCGGGTCTGCGGTTCCCAACCGTGTTCATGATAAAGCTCGAGGTGTTTCTTGATGGTGCCGGGACGGCAGGTATAGGTGCGATGGTCGTAGATCATGTTGGATGTCCTTTGTTGAAACGGAAACGAATGCCGGACGCGACGGTACGACGGGAATAAAAAGAGTCCAATGCTGGATTGCCCTTTGCCCCCTTCCTACATTTAATGCACCAAAGAGGGGATTAAAGACTATGACTTCCAACGATACCGCATCCAGACATGTCGTCTTTCTTGATCGGGAAACACTTCCCGAACAGGTCACCGTTCGTCCGCCCGCCTTCGCGCACACGATGGACGCGTATCAACGCACCCGGCCGGACGAGGTCGTCGAGCGTGCCAAGGATGCGGAAATCGTCATCACCAACAAGGTACCGCTGCGCGCAGATACGATCGCGGCATTACCGAAGCTCAAGATGATCGCGGTCGCGGCCACCGGAACGGACATCATCGACCTTAAAGCCTGTAAAGAGCGCGGCATCGTCGTCTCCAACATCCGAGAATACGCCACCGCCACCGTGCCCGAGCACACCATGGGCCTGATTTTATCGCTCAGCCGTTCGATCCGCCCGTATCACAATTCGGTCGTCCAAGGACGCTGGAAGGAAGCGGACCAGTTCTGCTATTTCGACTATCCGATCTTCGATCTCAGGGGCAAGGTACTTGGTATCATCGGCGACGGTGTGCTGGGCAAGGCGGTCGCGAAGCTGGGCGAAGCGTTCGGGATGGAGGTCCGTTTCTCGACGTACAAGGGCGTAGACGGCATGGGGCCGCTCTATACCCCGTTCGAACGTATCCTGTCGGAAAGCGATGTCATCACGCTCCACTGCCCGCTCATGGACAGCACCCGCAATCTGCTGGGCGCGGCCGAATTCGACCAGATGAAGAAAAAGCCTCTGGTCATCAACTCGGCGCGCGGCGGGCTTGTCGACGAGCAGGCATTGGTCGCCGCCTTGAAGGCCGGCAAGATCGGCGGCGCCGCCTTCGACGTGGTGACGACGGAACCGATTCCGGACGGACATCCGTTCCTCGACATTATGGACGAGCCGAACTTCATCCTGACGCCGCACGTCGCATGGGCCAGCATCGAAGCCATTCAGGGCCTTGCCGATCAGATGGTCGACAACATCGATGCGTTCGTCGCGGGCAGTCCCAGGAATGTGGTCGGCGGCTAGACCGTAAACTTCTCCGTACCGTCGTCGTACTGGATCGTATAGAGATCCTTGCGGCGGTCGATCCAGTTGCGCACCGTGCCGAAATGCTTGTGATGCGGCAGCTTGTCCAGGTCGAGGTCGTGGATCAGCACCATTTCCGCGTTGGGCGTACACTCCGCCGCGATCCCTTCGCGGTCGAAAGAAATATCAGACGGCGTGTAGATCCCTGACTGGGCGTAGTGGATCTCCGCCGTCGACACGTACGGCAGATTACCGCACGCACCGGCAACCGCGACGTAGACGTGGTTCTCGATCGCGCGGGCATGGGCGCAGTAACTCACGCGCAAATGCCCCGAGCGCATGTCGGTGTTGTATGGCACGAAGATGATGTTGGCACCCTTGTCGGCGGCGATCCGCGCTAACTCGGGGAATTCGATATCGTAGCAGATAAGGATCGCGATCTTGCCGCGGTCGGTATCGAAGACGTGCACCTTCTCGCCGCCGCTGACGCCCCACCATTTCACCTCGCTCGGCGTGATGTGGAGCTTGTATTGCTTCTCCAACGTACCGTCACGGCGGAACAGGTAGGCGATGTTGTAAAGACGGTCGTCCTCAATCGCCAGATGCGATCCGCCGACGATGTTGACGTTGTAGCGGATCGCCAGTTCCGCGAACATTTCCAGATACGGTTCCGTGAACTGGTCCAATGCCCGCGCCGCATCCTGCGGCTTGTCGGTGGTCATGATCGAGAAAAGCTGCGTCGTCAGAAGCTCCGGAAACACGCAGAAATCGGAATGGTATTCCGATGCGGTGCCGACGAAATGCTCGCACTGCTGCGCGAAGTCCTTGAAGCTCTCGACCTTGTGCATCTGGTACTGGACGACGCAAAGCCGTGCCGTGCCGGGATGGTTCTGGGCGCCTTCTTCCGGTCTGTAGTCCGGATTGCGCCAGATCATCAACACAGCGTTGCCGCAACTTTCCTCGTCCTCGGCAAGATAACCCTCGATCACACGGATGATCTCGAAGCCGTTGGACAGCTGTGCCACGAGAACCGGATCGTCGAGTTCGCGGGCGACGACTTTCTCGACATATTCCTCGGGCGTCAGTTCGTCGGCGTGCTGCTGGTAGCCCGGAATGCGGCCGCCGATGACAATCCCCTTCAGGTTCTTTTCGACGACCAGTTCTTTTCTGGCTTCGTAAAGGCGTCTTGCCAGCTTGTAGCCCTGGTACTCGCGCGAAACCGCGATATCGATGCCGTACAGATACTCCCCATCCTCGCGGTGGTTGCGGATGAAACCATCGTCGGTGACGGTATCGAAATCATGCGCACTCGACGCGACGTGTCCGGAAATCAGCAGCGATGAAGAGATCGCGACCAGCTTGCCCTCGACCTCGACGCCCATCTGACCTTCGGGGAACGAGCGAAGCTGGCTCAGGAACTGCGGCTTGCCCCACGGCTCAATGCTCTTGAAAACATCCGTCTGCACCCTGAGAACGGCCGCATAGTCGGACACCCGCAGCGGCCGGACGACGACCTTGCGTTCGTATTTCTCAAGTTCGGAATCGTCCATTTTATTTCCGTTTCCCCAAGGGTAATCGATGTGGCGACCTTAACGAACGCACCCGGCCTTTCCAAGTGAGCGCGTCATTCGGGGAGCGGAATAAACTCGTCGTCGCCCGGCACCTTGGGGAACTTGCCGGCCTTCCAGTCCGCTTTCGCCTGCTCGAGCAGGTCCTTGTCGGAAGCGACGAAGTTCCACCAGATCGTCCTGGGCCCGTCCATCTTGGCACCTCCGCACAGCATGACACGGCTTTCCGCCGTCGAAACGACTTCCGGCTTCGAGCCAGGCGTCAGCACCGCCATGGTGTGTTCCTTGACCGTTGCGCCGTCGATCTCGAGGCCGCCGGAAACCACATAAAGGGCGCGTTCCTCGTGCTCGTCCGGGATCGCGATGCGGCAGCCTTCGCCCGCCTGGATGTCCATGTAGATCGTCGGCCAGAGCACATCCACGTCGGCGCGCTTGCCGAACGCTTCGCCGGCCAGGAGTTTCATGCAGACACCCCCCTCGTCGAATTCGGGCAACGATTCCCTCGGGTGATGCTTGAAGTCAGGGTCGGTTTTCTCATGGGACTTCGGTAACGCGACCCAGGCCTGGATACCGTGAACCGTCGACGCTTTTGCACGCTCTTCGTCCCCCGTGCGCTCGGAGTGGACGATGCCGTGGCCCGCCGTCATCCAGTTGACCGCGCCCGGGCGGATCGCCTGTTCGCAGCCCAGTGAATCCCGGTGAATGATCTCGCCCTCGAACAGGTACGTGACCGTCGCCAACCCGATATGCGGGTGTGGCCTGACATCGATCCCCTTGCCGGGCGGAAAATCGGCCGGGCCCATATGGTCAAAAAAGATGAACGGCCCAACCATCCGCTGCTTTGCGTAAGGAAGAACGCGGCGAACCTCGAAATCGCCAAGGTCTGTCGGGCGCGGTTCGATCATCAAGGAGATGGAATCCGGCATGGTTGCCTCCGGTCAGTGGGAATATTTATTCAATACGGATCACTCACCTCTACAGATTAGTCCGCCGCCCGAGATTTCAATGCCGGCACGATATCGAAGGCGATCGAAATGCGCCGCGTACGGCCCTTCAACGGGACAGTCCGGTGGTAAAAATGGCTCGGGAACAACAGCATCAATCCCGGCTCCGGACGGAAATAGGCCACGTGTGGATCATGTGCGGCATGAATGTCTTCAGGCGGGCGGCCGAATTCGATCCAGCCGCTACGGGCCGGATCGTCATCGCAAACACTGTCCGGCACCTCAACATAATAAACGCCCGACAGCCACGCCGAAGGGTGGATATGCGGCACCTGATGCCCGTCTTCATCCATCACCACACCCCAAACCGAAATCGCGGCATCCGCCGGGCATGCGTCCAGATAGGGATGTGCGGGCTCTCCCGCGAATTTACGTTTATAGGCGCGGAATCCGGCTTCGACCTGATCGCGGAACGCCGCCATCGGTCCCAACGGCGGGGTAAGGAGCTCACCCGAATGACGCCCCTTGCGGGTGGCATGTGCGGTGGGCGATGGCGTCAGTGTCGGATGATCCAGCAGATGCGCCGCCAGCGCTTCATTAAAACCGTCGGTATCTTTGAAACCCTCCGGTGGCTCGAGTCGCCTTTGCATAATGAAGCGCTGCGGATCGTCCAAATTCACGGCCTCGGCCTCACGTCCCGCGTCACGCAGCGCGAACGCCTTGAACGCGAGCGCAGCAGGATGGGACGGGTTTCGGGCGAGAAAATCGTCGACGACCCGCAACGCCGCCTCGGGGTCATCGGCGGCCAGTTTCATATCCGCCAGGTTAATCGCCGCCTTGGCGAAGCCCGGATCGATATCCAGCGCACGACGATAGGCGCGCGCCGCTTCTGCCGTATCGCCAAGGGTGGTATAGACCTCCCCCAGATTGAGTGCCGCCGCCGCATGACCGGGCTCGAGAGCCAATGTCCTGCGATACCGCTTGAGCGCCGCGTTATGATCTCCCAAGGATTGCTGGGCAACGCCGATATTGAAATGCGCAGCGGCGAGTCCCGGATCGATCTCGGCCGCCCGCTCCCCAGCATCCCTCGCGGCGGCGTCGTCGCCCATGGCGCTCAACACCGCCGCCAGGTTCGTATGCGCAATCGGATCATTCATATGCAGGGCGATCCATGCCTCCAACTCTTCTTTCGCGGCGGAAAGATTGCCCGCGGCGCGCAGTGCCTCGGCACAACCGATGGCCGCCGCCGGATGTTCGGGATCGCGCGTCATCGCTTGCCGAAACCACCCTGTTGCTTCCGGATGACGGCCATGCTTCGCAAGCAACACGCCGGCGTTATAGGCAGGCTCGGCATACCCGGATGCAAGGTCATGGGCCGCCTCGTACGATTCAAGTGCCGCGTCCACATCGCCGGTGGCGGCCACGACATTGGCCAGGTTCATACGGATTTCCGCGTCTTTCGGTGCGCGCGCCTTTGCTTCTTCGAGCAAGGCACGCGCCTCCTCCCGGTCGCCGCATTGAAACGTTGCAACCCCGGCAAGGTTGAGCACCGCCGCATCGCGTTTGCGCGCGGCCAACACATGCCGTGCGAGCGCCAGTGCATCCCGGGGACGCCCTTCATTCAGGGCATCGCGTACGCGCGCAAGCTTGATATCCGTTTTTCGGGGCCGCTGTTTTGCCATTTCCCAACAATCGGACGTCACACGGTCTCTCGCAAGTCCGCCGATCCGGGGATATAGTTCCCTTATGACCGATCCGACGATGCCACCCGCGCTGGCCGACGCCCTCGCCCACCATCAGAAGGGCGATCTCGAAGCTGCGGAATCCGGATATCTCGCCGTCATCGACACCGACCCCGGCAACCCGGACGCCCATCACCTGCTATCGATCCTGCGGCTTCAACAAGGCCGCGCCGAAGAGGCGCTGCCACTCATCGACAAGGTCATCGCACTCGCCCCCGAAGCTGCCGACGCGTACGGTAACAAGGGCACGGCACTGCAAGCGCTGGAACGGTACGGCGAGGCCGCCTTCGCGTTCCGCACCGCAATCGGCTACGCGCCCGATGCCGCCCATCATCACTACAACCTCGGCAACACGCTCCGCGCCGACGACGACAAGCCGGGCGCCGTCCGCGCCTATCGTGATGCGATCCGTTGTGCACCCGACCTGGTGCAGGCGCATTCCAATCTTGCGACCACGTTGTCCGAATTGGGGTTGTTCGACGAGGCCGTCGCGCACTGCAAGCTGGCCCTGAAGTATCAGCCGGGGTTCGCCGACGCGCATTACAATTTGGGAAACGCGCACCGGGAAGCGGGCCGTTACGACGCCGCCGTCGCCGCGTATAACGACGCACTCAAACACGACCCCGGTCACGCTGACGCATATTGCAATCTCGGCCTGACGGAAATGATCCGGCCGGGCCTCGACCAGGCCATCCGGACCCTCGGCAAGGCCGTCGACATCAAGCCCGATCATGATATGGCACGGTTCTATCAGGCGGTGGCTACCGAGATGATCGGCGCCGACGCGACGAAACTGTTCAAAGCCCTGCCCGAAGACGACGCCGCCGTCGACGCTTGGCTCGACAGTTGGGATTACGTTAAAAGTCATTCCAATCTCAAAACCGAGATCATCCACTGCCCTTATGCGTTATTGAGCCTCGCTCTCGAGGCCGCATCGCTTGACGGACTGGTGCTGGAATTCGGCGTCCGCCACGGCCAATCGATCCGCCACATCGCCTCTGAGGCACGCCAGGATACGCACGGCTTCGATTCTTTTCATGGTTTGCCGTCTGCGTGGGGCGGCGAACCGGAGGGCGTCTATTCCACGGAGGGGCAACTGCCCGACGTCCCCGACAACGTGATCCTGCATGCGGGCCTGTTCGAGGACACGTTGCGCCCATTCCTGAAGGACCATCCGGGCGAGGTCCGGTTCTGCAATGTCGACTGCGATATATACGGCTCCACCGTGACCGTCCTGGACGGCCTTGCTCCCCGGATAAAAGCGGGCAGCGTCCTGGTCTTCGACGAATACCTGATCAATCCCACCTGGCGCGACGACGAGTACAAAGCGTTTCAGGAAGCGGTCGAAAAATACGGGTGGACGTACCGTTATCTCGCGTTCGGGATCGTCACCAAGCAAGCGGCGGTGATGATCGAGGACGATTAATCGCCCGAGAGATGCAACACGATGTTCCGCCGGTGCGGACGCGCCCGGTGTTCGAACAAATAAATTCCCTGCCACGTTCCCAGAACGGGACGGCCGTCCGTTACCGGTATCGAAAGCGATACGTCCGTCAACGCGCTCCGGATATGTGCGGGCATGTCGTCCGGCCCTTCGGCGGTATGGCGGTAAAGCGACGGATCTTCCGAGACAAGCCGCTTGAAGAATACGTTCAGGTCATGGATCACATCCGGATCGGCGTTTTCCTGGATCGTCAGAGACGCCGATGTATGACGGCAATAAACGGTCAAGAGCCCGTTTGCGATCCCGCTTTCCAAACAGAACGCGACCGCGTCGCTGGTCACTTCATAGAGCCCCTGCCCCCTTGTCGCGACTTCCAGCTGGGTTTGTGCGTGCGCCATGCTTTCCTGTTAGCATCCTCATGGACGTTTGCAAACGAGAGCCAAGCTTATGCGCATCCGACAGGGCCCCCTGCCCGGCAGTGCCGCCGACGATATCACCCGTGGTGTCGTGCGGCTGATGACGGACATGGGATTTGCGCCGCTCCTGGAATTCCGTCTCACCAACAAGCGCCGCGTCGACGTGGCGGCGCTGGACCGGGACGGCAAGTTCGTCGTCATCGAGGTTAAAAGCTCCCTCGCCGACTACCGCGCGGATTCCAAGTGGAAGGAATATCTCCCCTACTGCGACTATTTCTATTTCGCCGTGAACCCGGAATTTCCGCAGGATCGCCTACCCAGCGACGTCGGCCTGATCGTCGCCGACGGGTACGGCGCCGCAATCCTCAGACCGGCCGAGGAATTCGCCATGAACGGCAACCGTCGGCGCACACAGACCTTGCGTTTCGCGCGCACCGGGGCAAACCGCCTCGCCGGCAGGGGCGACCCGGCGGTCTGACAATCAACCGATACGATGCAAGTGCTGACCGTAGGCGTTGAGCCAGGCTTCGGCTTGCTCTTCGTAGGGAGTCAGTTGCTGAACCAGCGCGTGAAAGCGCGGGCCGTGGTTGCGCTCGACGATATGCGCGACCTCGTGGGCGACGATGAACTCGAACACGAAACGCGGCGCCAGGATCATTCGCCATGAAAAATTGAGCGAGCCGTCATGCGCGCACGATCCCCAACGCGACGTGGTATCGCGCACCGTGATGCGGCCCACCTTCACGCCCAGTTCATCCGCTTTCACCGCCGCGAGATCGGCAAGCTTCGCCTTCGCCTCTTTCTTCAGCCAATCCAGCAGGCGGCGCGGCAGGTGGTCGAGATCGCCGGAGACGCATACCCGGCCATCTTCGATCCAGACACCCCGCCTTGCATCGGGGCGATGTTCGATCATGTGGTCTTCCCCCAGGATCGGGATCGTGCGCCCGGGCTCGAACGGAATGCGGTCCGGCAGTTTATCGAGACGCCGCCTCAACCACGCGTGCTGGCTTTCGAGGAATCCGAGCGCTTCAGCCTCGGACGCATACCAAGGCAGCGTCAACGCAACGCCGTCGGTCTTGGGATCGACGCGTAGGATAATGCGCCGGGCCTGCCGGTTCCGTTTGAGCAGAACCGGCACGGCGCGGCCGTCAAGATCGAAGCTGAGTTCCTTGCGTGTGCGGCGCGCCGCCACGGGACCCGTCAGGCCGCGGCCGGGATCGGCGTGCCGACGGCGTCGAACGCGTCGAACAACTTCTTCCGGTCGGCATCGCTAAGCGGCACGAACGGCGGGCGCAGGTTTTCCCAGCCGGCCTGACCGGTATTACGTGCGGTCAGCGCCTTGAGGGCCGGCGGCAGCGGATAGCCGGCGACGGCCTTGCGCATCGCGCTCAGCGTCTCATGATTGGCTTCCACTTCCGGCGTGTCGCCGTTGGCGACCCAGCCGTTGTAGACCGCGCCATTAAGGAACGACGACACGTTGGCGACCGCGGTGATGCAGCCGGCCCCGCCCTTGCGCAGCAGCGGCAGCATCAGTTCGTCGGCGCCCGAAAACACGGCGAAACCCGGGAACTTCTCGGCGGCGCCCGCCATGTTATCGAACACGCCCGAGCTGTCCTTCATCCCGACCACGGTCTTCGGATACGCCTTCAAAAGCATTTCGATCAGGCCGTAGGTGATGGGCACACCCGACATTTGCGGGAAGTGATAGAGAAAAATCTTGAGATCGTCGTCGGCGATCCCGTCGATGACCTGGGAGAACGCATCGAACAGGCCCTGATCGGACATGTTCTTATAATAGAACGGCGGCAGCATCAGCACGCCCTTGGCACCCGCCCCCATCGCCGCCTTGGTCAACGCGATGGTGTCGACCGCCGCACAACAGCCCGTTCCCGGCATCATCACGTCGCCGGGAATGCCGCGTTCGACCAGTCCCTCGATGATCGCGATTCTTTCCTTAAGACCGAAGGAGTTGGCTTCGCCCGTGGTGCCCAGAACGGCAAGACCGTCGCAACCGTTGGCCAGAAGCCACTTGCCGTGAGCGGCGGTCAAATCCAGATCGGGCGACAGGTCATCTTTCACGGCGGTGACGACGGCGCTGAAGACGCCTTTATAAGGTGAATGGCTCAACGTTTATTCCTCCATCGGGTTCTTACGTTTGTTGTTCATGGTTTACCCGGACCTACTTGGGCCAGTCTACCACATAATCCTCGAGATCCTCGACATCGCGCTCGGACACGATCCGTCCGAATACGGATATCCCGGCTTCGATCACGGTATCCGTCGTGCCGGACACCAAGGGGTGCCACCAGTTCAGGTCCTTCCCCTCGGCGAGCCTGCGGTAAGCGCAGGATTTGGGAAGCCACGGAATCTGGCCGACATTCTGCGGGGTCAAGCGGCGGCAATCGGGGACAAACCGCTGGCGGTCCTCGTAACTGGTGCAGCGGCAGGTATCGAGATCCAAGAGCCGACAGGACACGTTGGTGTACAAAATCTCGCCGGTGTCCTCGTGCTCGAGCTTGTTGAGACAGCACTTGCCGCATCCGTCACAGAGCGACTCCCACTCCGGGCCGGTCATTTCGTGGAGCGCCTTGCGCTTCCAGAACGGCAGCTCGCCCTTGTCCTTCTTTTTCTTCAAACCGAACATGTCTCTCCCGCTCTCACACCGCGTCGGCGCGTTCAAGGTCGATCAGATGAATGAACGAACCGACTACACGCCGATCAGCAAGACCGGTCTCACCCAGTTCCCGGCCGCTCGCATCCTCGGCACGAAACAGCGGCAGGCCCGGGCCTTCCTCGATCACCGTCGCAAAATGGAATTCGTGGCCGCGAAACCGGGTGCGCGCGCCGCCGAGCGGACCGGCCTTCGCCAGGGTGATCCGGCGATAGCCGATGTGCAAACGCCTTGTCGCGAAACTCGTCTCCAGCGGCAACAGGCCCGCCATCGGATGACGGCGCCCGTCAGCATCCGTCAATCCCTGACCGAGCACCATGTAGCCGCCGCATTCGCCAAAGATCGGCTTCGATGCATCCGCGGCCTGCTGCAGCCCATCCATGAAATCCCAGTTCGCCGAAATCCTGCCGGCGTGCAGTTCCGGATAGCCGCCCGGCAGATAGATCGCGTCCGCCTTCGGATCCGGCGCTTCATTGGTCAGCGGCGAAAAGAAACTGAGTTCCGATCCGGCGGCGCGCCAGCCTTCCAGCAGGGCCGGGTAGGCGAACGCGAACGCATCGTCGCGGGCAATGGCGATTTTTTGACCGAGCGGCGGAATCAACAGCGGCGCATCCGATTTCGGTCGCACCGGCCAGGGCCGCATCGCGCGACGGAGGGCCGCGATATCGAGGTGTTCGCCGACCCAGTCGGCGGCCTTGTCGAGAAACGTCTCCAGATTTCGATGCTCACGGGCCTGCACGAGGCCCAGGTGGCGCGACGGCAGCTCCAGGGCGTCATTACGGGGTAACGCGCCGAAAATCTCCAGATCGGGCGCGATCTTCTTCATTGCCTCTTTCAGGATTTCGACATGCCGGGCGCCGCCGACCCGATTGAAGATCACCCCCGCAACATCGACGCCCGGCCTGTGTTCCGCAAATCCCTTCGCCAGCACGGCGGCGCTCGCCGCCTGTTTCGATGCATCGATCACCAGCACCACCGGCCAACCGGTAATTTCCGCGAGCGCGGCGGTCGAACCGTCGTGCCTGTCATCCGAGTGCACGGCGCCGTCGAACAGCCCCATGACCCCTTCGCAGATGATATCGTCGGCCTTTGCCGCCATGTCGCCTGCCAGCTCGGCCAGCGTTTCTTCGCGCATTGCCCAGGGATCGAGATTGCGGCACGGCCGGTTGGTCGCGGCGGTATGAAAAGCGGGATCGATATAATCGGGGCCGGTCTTGGCGGAGATCACGTCGATCCCCGTTTCACGCAAGTGACGAAGCAAACCGAGGGTAATCAGGGTCTTGCCGGCACCCGATGAGGGCGCGGCAATGATCAGCCCGCTGCCGGGAACGCCCGATAGGCGGCGCGCCGTCACAGAAGCTGTCCGATCCTCTCGGCCATCGCCTTCGGGTCTGTTCCGTGCGAAAAATGCGTCACCAGTTTCCCGTCCGGCCCCATCAGGTAGATGATCGAGGTGTGATCGACGAGGTAATCCTGCGGGTCCTCGCCCGCCGGATCGTTCTTGCGGTAATAGACCCGGTATTCGCGCGCGACCGCCTTGATCTGCTCTTCGGTCCCCGTCAGACCGACCGTACGCGGATGGAAGAACGAAACGTACTCGGCCAGATGATCGGGCGTATCCCGCGCCGGGTCGACGGAAATAAAGACAGGCACGATTTTCTCGGCCTTCTCTTCGCCCAGCATATCCAGCACTGCCGCCATGTCGCTCAGCGCGGTCGGACAAACATCGGGACAGTAGGTGTAACCGAAGAACACCATCATGTACTTACCGAGGAAGTCTTTTTCGGTGACCGTCTTGCCCTTTTGGTTGACGAGCGTGAACGGTCCGCCGACGCTGGGGCCGCTGTCGGACGACGAACTGCCGGCGGACTCTGAGCCGCGTTTCGCAAAATATTCGGTGCCGGCGAGTACGATCACGAAGGCAACGATCACGATCCCGACAAGCAGGACCAGCAACTTGCCACCGGACGATTTCTTCTTTTTCGGCGCCGCCGCTTCGCCCTCGACCGGGTCGAGCACGTTCGGCGTCTCCGGCGTCTCGTCCGCGTCTTTCTTGTCGTCAGACATTTCCCATCCAATCGCTTTGATCGCGCCCGCCAATCATACGAGGATGCGGCGTTTCATCAAGCCCGCTAACGCTTTCCGGGCGTTGGCGCGGCGCCCCGATAGGCCTAAACTCCGCCGATGACTTCGCAATCACCGGCACGCAAACCCGATGGCGAACTACGCCGCGGCTGGACCACCGGCACCTGCGCCGCCGCGGGGGCCGCGGCCGCGTTCAGGGCGCTCCTGACCGGGGAAACCCAACGCACCGTGACGGTCCGTCTGCCCAAGGGGGAGGCGCCGACGTTCGAGCTAAATTGCTGCGAAAAGACCTCCGACGGCTGGCGCGCCGGGGTGATCAAGGACGCGGGCGACGATCCCGACGTGACCCACGGCGCGGAAATCATTTCATCAGTCAGAATACTCAATGACGATGACGGCATCCGGTTCAAAGCCGGTGACGGCGTCGGCACGGTCACGTTACCCGGTCTGCCTGTACCCGTGGGCGAGCCGGCGATCAACCCGGGGCCCCGCGTCATTATTTCGGATGCCCTGCAAGCCGTCGCCGACGAACTGGACGCGCCTTGCAATGTTGAAGTCACCGTCTCGATCCCGGGTGGCGAAAAGATCGCGGAAAAGACCATGAACCCCCGGCTCGGTATCAAGGGCGGGTTGAGCGTGCTCGGCACGACCGGGATCGTCATTCCGTTCTCGTGCGCTTCCTGGATCAACTCCATCCACCGGGGGATCGACGTCGCCAGGCTACAAGGCATCGAACACCTGATCGCCGCCACCGGATCCACATCGGAAGCGTCCGCCATGCGCGAACATCCTGAACTCCCCGAACAGGCCTTCATCGACATGGGCGATTTCGCGGGCGGACTGCTGAAATACCTGCGCCGCCACCCGGCCCCCCGCCTGACATTGGTCGGCGGCGTCGCCAAGCTCGCCAAGTTGGCGCAGGGCCATCTTGATTTGCACTCCAAACGCTCGTCCGTCGATATGGAGAAACTCGCCGACGTCGCCGCCCATTTCGGCGCGGATAACGCACTCATGTCCAAAATCCGCTCCGCCAACACGGCGATGGAAGCGTTCGAGCATTGCCGGGACGCCGATATTTCGCTGGCCGACGCGATCGCGCGACAGGCCCGGGAAACGGCGATGGCATCCCTCGCCGGCGAGACCGAGGTCGATGTCATCGTCTACGACAGAACCGGCAATCGGGTCGGCACGAGTGACCATGACCGATAAGACCGTCGTCATATTGGGGGGCACCGCCGACGCGCGAAAGCTCGCCGATAGTCTCGTCGAGAGCCGCGGCGATCGCATCCGCGTCATCACGTCGCTGGCCGGCCGGACGAAGAATCCGAAACTGCCGAAAGGCGAGATCCGCGACGGCGGCTTCGGGGGCGCGGAGGGACTGGCGACGTATCTAAGTGAGACCGGCTGCGATCTTTTGATCGATGCGACGCATCCGTATGCCGCGCAGATCAGCCGTCACGCCGCCGAAGCGGCGAAAGCCGCGAACGTACCACGCCTGTTATTAAACCGCCCGGCCTGGGAAGAGCAGGATGGTGACAACTGGACGCACGTCCCGGATATCCAATCGGCCGCCGACCGAATCACCAGGTACTCGCAGGCCTGCCTGATCACCACCGGCGTCAATGACCTCGCCGCATTCGCCGGGATCGTGACGACCAAAATGTTCGTCCGTCTGATCGAAAAACCTGAAAATCTGCCGCTCGACCACGCCGAAATCGTGATCGGGTCGCCACCCTACAAAACCGGCGACGAGATCGCGTTGATGCAGATGCTCGGTATCGATCTGATGATCACGAAGAACGCCGGCGGAACTGGAACCTACGCGAAGATCGAGGCCGCACGTACGCTCGGGATCGACGTGATCATGATCGACCGTCCGGCCCTACCCGAGAGCGATACTGTCGATAGCGTCGAAGGCGCACTAGCGCGCACCCTGGAAAATCTGGATTAATCGGCGACGTTCGGGTGCCGCTCGCGGTCCCGCGGCAGGAACTGCTCCGACAGCATGAATGTCATCACCGCGTCACGCGCCTCGTCGAGGCTCATGCCATGTTCGGCGATGGTATCGGCGGCATCGGCGACGATGGCGTCGACGTCCTGCATCCCCTTGAGGCGCTTGAACAGATCGTCACGGCGGATCCCCATACTCTCGCCGATCAGATCCATGTAGTTGACGATCTCGAACGGCCATGCAGCTTCATGGGAAGAGATTTCCCGGTGATCCGCGTGAAATACGCTACAAAGCGCCGTCACCCCGGCTGCCTCGGCCTTCTTAAGCACCCGGGCGATAGACGATTCACGATATTCCGGCATGGTTTCCAATGCCGACATCTGGTAGCCGGCCTGATCGATCTCCAAATCCACAAACTCGAGGCCCGGAATCGCTTTCAAGAGCTTCTGCACGGCCTCGGTCACGCCGCGCGATCCGGGAAATTCAAACAGTGCGACTTTCTTGTTCACGGGCCGCATCATCAGACGCTTCATGTCGTCGAAGCGCCGGGCCATGTAGACCGGGAACATGTTGATGTCGAACAACGGCTCCCCCGGCGGCGACACGGACGGCAAGGCGATCTCGCCGAACTGGATCTGGCAGGTCGGGCACCACGCCAGCACTTCCGACGCGCCGGTTTCGTGGAATCGCTGGATCGTCGTCAAAGCCTGACGGCCCGCGTTCTCGGTATCGCCGGGCCGGAACTGCAATACGCCACAACAATTGCCGGGCCCGCCGTAAACTTCATAAGTCGCGCCCAGCTTGTCGAGCACGTCGAGGCACATCAGCCCGATATGCGGCGTCTTCAAAAGATTGCAGCCGGTGTAGAAAACGAGGTCGGGGGCTTGGGCGGGTTTGGCCCGTTTCGCCGGCGGGTTGAGCCTGGCCAACACATCCACCGGCATCTGCAACCGGGACAGCATCCGCACCCCCTGGCTCATGGCCTGGAATTTCTCCCGCCCTTCGGCCTTCCGCATCTCCGGCGCATTCAGTTCGTTCAGGCGCCGGCGCGCCATCGTCAGCATGAAACGCGGATTGATCCCTTCCGGACACGCGTCGATACAACGCCCGGTGCCGCAGCATTTGCGCGCCCAGATCTCGGCTTCCGGCGTGTGCGTTTCACCCTTGAGAATATCGATGACACCGCCCGCGAGTGCCTCCGGCGCGCTGTCGCCGATGCCGGCGATGGCCGGCGTCGGGCAAACCTCGGCGCACTTCCCACAGACCGTACACGCATCGACGATACCGTCGATGCGGCGGTCCAGATCGGCGATGAAGCTCTCGGCGGTTGCGCGCATGGCTCTCTCCCGTATCCGCTCACGCTATGGCGCGATCCGAATCCGGTCAATCAAGGCATTGTCACGGCAACATTGTTTGGGATTTTGGGATCAACCGGCCTTGGGCCTGAGCACGTGATGGTGGTCTTCGGCGTAGAGCCGCGAGTCCTCGAACGTTTCGGGACCGAGTACGCGCCCCACCATGATTAACGCCGTCCGCGTGATCCCCGCCGCTTTCACCTTATCGCGAATATCGCCGAGCGTGCCTTCGATGAATAGTTCGTCGGGCCAGCTCACCCGATAGGCGACGACGACGGGGCAGTCGGCACCGTAATAAGGGATAAGCGTCCGTTGCACGTGCGCCAGATTGTTGACGGACAGGTGGATCGCCAGCGTCGCACCGCTTTTTCCCAGCGTCTCCAGGTCCTCACCGTCGGGCATGGACGAAGACCGCACGGCGGTTCTGGTCAGGATCACCGTCTGCGCAACGTCCGGCAGCGTCAGCTCTTTCTTCAACGCCGCCGACGCCGCGGCATAGGCCGACACCCCCGGTGTCACGTCGTAATCGATACCGAGGTCGTCGAGGCGCCGCATCTGTTCGGCGATCGCACCGTAAAGTGACGGATCGCCGGAATGCACACGGGCGACATCTTTCCCGGCGGCGTGCGCCTTGCGTATTTCCTCGATGATCTGCTCCAGATGCATCGGTGCCGTGTCCATGACCAGCGCGTCCGTCGGCGCCTCGGCGATGATCGCCTCAGGCACCAGCGAGCCTGCATAGAGCACCACGGGGGCGGACTGAATAAGCTTCAGCCCGCGCACCGTGATCAGGTCCGCAGCGCCCGGACCGGCACCGATGAAATGAACGGTCATTGGTTTCTGATCACCCCTTCGAGCACGTCGAGGATCAGCTCCGTTCCTTTCTGCACCAGCACCACATCGTCGTCGACGATCACACGTTCGGTATTCTTGGGCGCTTTACCGAGCTTGTCTTCAAGATCCGGCGGCAGGTCACCCTTCATCAAGCCCGGCGGCAAACGGTTGCCGCGTTTTGCCAGACCCGGCGGCAATTGATCGCGTTTCGCGAGGCCGGGCGGCAGTCCGTTGCCGCGCCCCTTGCCTTTCGCGCCCTTGTTCTTGTGCTTTTCCTTCTTGCCACCCTTGCTGTCATCGTCGTCGTCAGCCTTGGCGCCGGGAACCTTGTCGTAATATTCCTTGATGATACGCTTCTCGGCTTCCTTGAAGACGATATCGGCCATGTCGCCGAGCACACGCTCGGCGGTCGAACCCTGCGAAGGCGGGGTCGATTGCGCCTCGGCCTGGACGGTCGCGAAGACGGCAATCAGTGCGACGATAAAAAATCTCATGTGTTTCCTCTTAAACTAACCGCCGGCATGCTTGGCCGCATAGCCACGCGGCGTGTAGACCCATTCCCGCATCCCCCGTCGGATATGCCGGGTCGCGCTGGAACCGATCAGCACCAGCGTCAACATGTCCACCATATCAACTTCCAACGCCGAAAGTGTGATTACCTGCACATTTTCCCCCTCCCGACCAAGATTTCTGGCCAATATAACCGGCACATCCCCCGGCCTGTGGTTGAGGAGAATATCCTTTGCAGCTGCGAGTTGCGTTCTCCTGCGTTTCGACACCGGATTGTAAAACGCGACCGTGAAGTCGCCCTTGGCGGCGGCTTCGATGCGCTGTTCGATCACGTCCCACGGCGTCAACAAATCCGAAAGCGAGATCAGCGCAAAATCATGGCCCAGCGGCGCGCCGATCCTGGCCGCCGCAGCCTGCACCGCGGAGATCCCCGGACTGACCCGAATATCAATACGGTTGAAGGCGGGATCGTCATCCCGGTCGAGCACTTCGAACGCCAGCGCGGCCATCGCGTAGATCCCCGCGTCACCCGAACTGACAAGCGCCACGTCACGGCCCTCGGCGGCAAGCTCGATGGAACGCCTGACCCGCGCCTCTTCTTCGGACAGTTCCGACATATGCCGTTGTTTGTCCGATATCGCATCGTCAAGAAGATCGAGA
Organism: Rhodospirillales bacterium; assembly: GCA_023145215.1. Lineage (GTDB taxonomy): Bacteria > Pseudomonadota > Alphaproteobacteria > Rhodospirillales > Casp-alpha2 > UBA4479. The sequence continues at coordinate 48,729 of JAGLED010000007.1, forward strand.
TAAAGACCGTAACCGACGACATCGGTGGCCCCTGTCAGCCAGCTGCTGACTTCGGGTGTGCGCCACGACGCCTGGCCGGGCCCAATGCCGACGATGGAAAGACGTCCCCGCGCCCGTCCAAGGCGTTCCGGATCCACCGGTCGGGCGGCGCGGGCAATGGCGCAGGTCGCGCGTGCCGACTTCCTTTTCGGGACAATCAGTTCACCGTCAGCACCGACAGCGGCAAGCGCGGCCCCTTCCGCAACACCATGACACCCGACTTCGGCGAAGACGATGTCGGACGGATTCTTAAGACGCGGCGTTTCCCGCTCTAAACGGGCCGCATCGAAGAACCGTACCGGCACCTCCAGATCTTCGGCCAACGACAGCACGGCGGGTTCGTCGGATTTGAGATCGATGGAAACGACACAGGCGACGGCTTCCGCTACCAGCCCGGCGTTATCGAGCGTTTCGCGCACCAGTTCAGCCACCTCGGAAGGATCGCAATCCCGCTCGCAACCGATGCCGATGCACAGAATCTGCGGATGGATCACGAACGTCCCGTCATCGGACACCCCGTCGGTGACGCGGATCACTCTGTCCGCATCGACTGAAACGTTAGGCGCGTTCAACCATTCGGGGGCAGGCAGATGCGCATCGCGGTCAATGCGCACCGGATCGCCGTTCAGCATCGCCGCCATGAGAGGTTTCGCCGCCGACGCGTCCTTGATGCGCCAGCCGGCCGGCGGATCGTCGAGCGCAAACCCGAGCGAAAGGTCACCCGCCGTCGTCACCGCCGCGTCGATACCGAGCACCGCTGCGAGGACGCGCGCGATCCCGTTCGCGCCCTTGTGCCCACCCAACACCGGAACCACCGCGGATCCGTCTTCGGCAACCGCGATCACCGGCGGCTCATCGTTCTTGTCGGCCAGCAGCGGCGCCACGGCACGCATCAGAATGCCTGCGGCACAAATCCCGATCACCGGCATACCGTCTCCGAACAGGACCGCGATATGCTGAAGCGTGTCGGCAAAGGACACGTCAGGCGCGTTTGTCCGCCCTTGCAGGCCGTGAACGTCCCCACCGGTCGCGGCCGCCAGTCTGCGCGCCAGGGCTTCGCCGTTCCGGTTAAGAACGACATAGACGGGGTGTTTCGTGCTCATGCATCCACCGCTTCGGCGCGGCGCGCCAATATCATTGAGAAATAAGGGGCGCGTTCGGTTTTAAGTTCCGTCAGCGGCAACACCCGTTCACCGGCGAGCGTCGCGCGCTCGACATAGACCGCCGTCTCGAGCCGGCCCAGTTTCCCGAGCACCGCGCGCACCTTGTCCAGATGCCGGCCGACCTTCATGATCGCAACCGCATCGGCGATAGCGATACGGGCTTCCAGTTCGGCTTCATCGAGCGGCGCGGGGACGATGGTCAGCACCTGGTTTCTGGACACCAATGGCTGGCCCGCACGCGCCGCACACGCGCCCAGCGACGACACCCCCGGCACGACCTCGCTTTCGAAATCCGCCGCCAGCCTGCCGAACAGATACATGAACGAGCCATAGAGGAACGGATCGCCCTCGCACAATACAGCGACGCTGCGCCCGGCGTTCAGGTGATCCGCGATCTCGACGGCATAGCGGTCGTAAACGTCGTTGGCCGGAAACTGACCCGGGATCATCGGCGTTTCGATGACGATCTCGGTCTTGCCGTCCGGAATGTGCGGACCGGCGATCATGCGCGCCATGCTTTCGGTGCCGTCGGCGGGCGCCGGATAGGCGATCACGTCGGCTTCGGCGATCAGGCGCACGGCCTTCAATGTAAGCAGTTCCGGATCACCAGGACCGACCCCAATTCCGTAAAGCCGCCCGCTCATGATCTCGTTACCCGCCACTGCAGAACATCGATCGCAGGCTTCATCGCCGTCAGACGCCCCACGGGCGCGGCTTGGGCAATCCCGATCCGCACCAGTTCCCCGCCCAGTACGCGCAGTGCCGTCATCAGATGCCCCTGTGCTTCGATCGACACCGCATTGGCGACCAGCCGGCCGCCCGGCTTCAGCGCATCAAAAGCGGTCGCAATCACATCCGTGTCTTCCGAGATCCCCCCGCCGATGAAAATCGCATCCGGGGCGTTGGTGATTTCAGACGGCGCGTCCGGGAACACGCCCTCGACGATCTCCAGTTCCGGCACGCCGAGATTTTCGGCGTTGATTCGAATGCGCTTGAGACGTTCCGGATCACGTTCGATCGCGACCGCGCGTGCCGCAGGTTCGGCGCGCAGCCATTCGATGGCGATGGTGCCGTTGCCGGCCCCCACATCCCATAACACCTCGCCCGGTTTCGGCGCCAACGCCGCCAGCGTCACCGCGCGAACGTCCCTTTTTGTGATGGTGCCGTCATGATCGAAGGCGTCGTCAGGCAGACCCGGTGCGCGGGACAGTGCCGTGACCCCGTCGTCCGCGACACAGGTGATCGCGACGGTATTCAGATTGTCGAATTCCCGTTCAAAGCCATCATCTGCAATGCTGTCGGTCCGCGTTTCCTTGTCCCCGCCGATCCGTTCCAACACGGTCATTGGGCTCCGCCCGTAGCCCATGTCTTTAAGCGCCTCGGCGATGTCGGCGGGCGACGACCCGTTGCGGCTCAGGATCATTAATTTTATCCCCGGCTGGATCGAGCGCCGGAGCGCCCCGAAGGGCTGCGCATGCACACTAACGGTGCGCAGCAGCGGGTCAGACAGCGCCCAACCCATGCGCGCCGCCGCCAAAGAAAACGCCCCCGGGTGCGGCATGACGCGGACGGCATCGGCACCCAGCACATCGATCATGCGGATGGCGATCCCGTGGCATAAAGGCTCGCCGCTCGCCAACACGCAAACGGTCTCCGACGTCGCCGCAGCGCCGAGCTTCGAAATATCGCCGACGAGATCCTTGCTCCAGGGGCGTCGCTCTCGGGTGTCGTCTTCCGGCAGCATTGACAGGTGGCGCTTGGCGCCGGCGATCACCGTCGCAGTGTCCAGAATGTCGCGCGCGGCCTGCGACAGCCCGGCAAGCCCGTCCTCACCGATTCCGATGACCGTAACGACGCCGCTCATGACAGCCCCCCGGCGAGCGCGTTAACGGCAGCCGACGCGATGGCGCTGCCGCCAACGCGGCCTTTGAGAGTAATGTACTCAATCCCCAGCGCATTTGCCGCCAGCGCGTCCTTGGACTCCGCCGCGCCCACGAAACCGACCGGAAAACCCAGCACCACGGCCGGTTTCGGCGCACCGTCCTCGATCATCTCCAACAACCTGAACAATGCCGTCGGCGCATTCCCGATGGCGACCACGGCACCGTCCAGACGAGGCAGCCAACGCGCGACGGCAGCGGCCGAGCGTGTCGTCCGGTCATGTTGCGCATCGTCCGCGACACCCTCGTCGTCGAGGGTGCAGATAATCTCGTTACTCGAGAGGTGCCGGCGAATGATCCCCGCCGCGACCATGTTCGCATCGACGAAGATCGGCGCACCGCTTTTCAACGCGCCTCGCCCTGCCGACACCGCGCCGTCCGTGTAGGCGATGTCGTCCGCGATCCGGGGAATGCCACAGGCATGGATCAGCCGAACAACGACTTCGGCCACGTCCTCCGGGAACCGGTCGAGCGCCGCTTCGGCGCGCACGGTCGCGAAGGATTTCGCGTAGATCGCTGCGGGATCTTTGAGGTATTCGACCATGATCTCGGCCCGGCGGTTTCAGGATTTGGCGTCGGAGCCGTCGCCATGATCGTGCGTATGCGCGTGACCGTGATCGTGCGTATGCGCGTGACCATGATCATGGTGGTGGTGATGGCCGTGATCGTGGTCATGATGATGATGGTCGTGCTTATGACCGTGACCGCGCCCCAAAAAGACGCCCCGGTCTTCGGCGTTTACCTCGACGCCCGCCCCGACCACGTGATGGTGGTGACCGACCTGGGCCATGCCCTGCTCGTCCTCGAAACCCAGGACCTGTTCGCGGTACTTGCAGAGCTGACAGTTCATGGCGTTCGATTCGCCGCCGTCGAGGGCCTGGTGGAACCGTTCCACAAACGTGTTGATGACATGGTCCTGGTCGTTGAGATAACCCGCCTTGACGAATTCCACATCCGGATATTTTTCGGCAGCCTCGTCGACCCATTTGAAGATGCGGCGCACCAGAATCCCGGTGAACAGGAAGTACGGAAACACCACGATCCGCTTGTAGCCGAGTTTCACCGCGCGATCGAGGCCCGCATCGACAAGCGGGAACGCCACACCGGAGAAACTGACCTCCGCCCAGCCGACGCCGATGCCTTCCCACAGCATGCGCGCGACCTTGGATATATTGGAGTTCGCATCCGGGTCGTTGGTACCGCGCCCGACCACCATCAAAAGCGTATCGCTGACATCGACATCGCCCGATGCCGCATCGATCGCTTCGCGCACCCGCGCCTCGGCGGCCTTCAGCATCTTTGGATCGATGGCGAGGTCACGGCCGAAAATCACTTCGATGCCGGGATTTTCGGCTGCAAACGTGTTGATCTCGGAGGGAAGGTCGTTCTTCACGTGGCCCGCGGCGAACAGCATGCCCGGCAGGCAAATAATCTTCTTGGCGCCGCGTGCTTTCAACTTTTCGAGTCCCGTACGGATGACCGGTTCGGCGAATTCGAGGAATCCGCTTTCGATGTCGTGTCCGGGGAGTTTTTGCTTGAGCCTGACGGAGAGTTGATTGAACTCGTCGACGGCGGCTTTGTCGCGGCTGCCGTGGCCGCAAATCATGACGGCAGCTTGATCTGTCATTGCCTGGTCCTTGCCTTCGTGCGTTTAAGGGCTGGTCATTGCCTCCGGCCCCGATCGAGCACGGACTATGACAGAATTGGCCGCCCCCTGAAAGTCACGGAGCGACAAAAACTGGCCCGGGATAACGGAATCGGATCAGGCCGCGCTTTCGGTCCGGCTGGGCGGCAATGAGGCGGCGCGCTCCTCGTATTCCTTGGCCTCCTCGCCCCGCCCCAGCGAACGCAAGACGGACGCATAGTTCTTGAGGCCCGTCACCAAAGACGGATGACCGGGATCGAACGTGCGTTCCTTGATCGAAAGTGCGCGCTTCAATAACGGTTCCGCCGCCTGCAGGTTGCCCTGTTTCTTGTACAGAAGCGCCAGGTTGTTGAGGTCGGTGGCGACGCTCGGGTGATCGTAACCGAGGACGCGTTCGTCGATCATCAAGGCGCGTCGGTAAAGGGGCTCCGCCTGTTCGTAACGCGCTTTCGCATAGTGGATGAGTGCCAGATTATTGAGCGATGTCGCGACATCCGGATGGTCGTTGCCGAGCGTCTTTTCCAGCAATCGGAGCCCGCGTGTAAACGCCTTCACGGCATTGTCGTGATCGCCGCTCTGGTAGCACGCGGTACCCAGTTTATTGAGCACCTCGGCACGGCGTTCGTCGGCGGTGGGCGGCAGTTCGTCCACGGCTTGCTCATACAACTCGCGCGCATTTTCGGGTGCGATCAGCACCATATAAAGATCGGCAGCGATGATCTTGGCGGTCGCCCCGGCCTGCAGCATCTTTGCGGCACGGTCCTTGAGACGCCGGCCTTCCTCGCCCTCGCGAACGCCCAGTTTTTCGGTCAGCGTGATGGCCTTGTCGAACTCGCCCGCTTCCAAAGCGGCCAGTGCCTGACGCTGCGAATCGGCTAGCCCTTCGCCGACCGGCAGCAAATCGCGGAGTTTTCTGTGAATGACGTTGTATTCGCTCGCGAACTCACGGAGCCTGGTATCCTGCTCCTTGGCGCCGACGCCCTTGGCCCGCAGCATTTCCTGCAAGGCCTTGAAGGCCGGGTTTTCGCGGCCGATCGGGGTGTCGATGCGGTCTTCCAAGCCCGGTTCATGGCGTGGCTCGCCATCGCCGCGGCCACGCGCCACCCACATGCCGACAAACGCGCCGACGACGGCGGCGATTCCGGCGGCAAGGGCGATGCCCGCCCACTGCGGCAATTCGGCGAATGACAGTTCCACGCTTGCTTCCTTCGGGCCGTTCCGGCTCTGGATGCAAAGAATCGGCTAAAAACGCTTCATTATCAACCATATCCCAATATCCGGCACCGGTTCCGTTGACGTTCCGATGCGGGTGTCGTCAACTTCCGCCATGGTCACGTTAGGTTTCGCCGGTGCCGCTGCACCCTTCGATCCGCTGATACTGCTCATCATCGCGATGGGCATAGAAGCCTATATCGGCGAAGCCCGGTTCATCTTCAGCCGCGTCAAGCACCCGGTGGCGATCCTCGGCGCGATGATCGGTTTCTTCGACGACAAGCTGAACCGGCCCAAACGCTCGCAGGTCGACCGCGCCGTCAGGGGGACGTTCGTCGTCATCTTCATGGTGTCGTTTGCCGCCGCCGTCGGCATCGGTGTGATGTGGCTGACGCTTCACTTCACGTGGGGCTGGGTGCTGGAATGCGCGTTGCTGGTGACCCTTCTCGCGGGCCGTGGCCTCTACGATGCCGTTGCGCGTGTCGCCAAGGGGCTGGAAATCGGCGGCCTGGAGGGTGGGCGCGAAGCGGTCAGGCACATCGTCGGCCGCGATCCGAAGAGCCTCGATGCCCCCGGCATTGCGCGCGCCGCCGTCGAGAGCCTGGCGGAGAACTTCTCCGACGCGGTCGCGGCGCCCGTCTTCTGGTACGTGCTGCTCGGCTTCCCGGGGATCCTCGTTTATAAAACCGTCAACACCATGGACAGCATGATCGGCCACAAAACGCCCCTGCATCAGGCGTTCGGCTTCACCGCCGCCAGGCTGGACGACGCCTTGAACGCGATCCCGGCAAGACTGTCGGCGTTGATTTTCGCCGCGGCCGCATTGTTCGTGCCCACCGCGAACCCATCCGCCGCGATCAAGACGGCGATGCGCGACGCGAAAAAACATCGCTCTTTCAACGCCGGTTGGCCGGAAGCGGCAATGGCGGGGGCGCTCGGCATCGCACTGGCGGGACCGCGCACCTATGGGGGTGAGCGGGTCGACGACCACTGGATGGGAGATGGCCGCGCGCGGCTCAGTCACAAGGACATCCAGCGCGCGCTATATCTGTACGGGGTCGCCTGCCTGATCACGGGAGGCATCGTCGGCGCGATTGCGGCGCTCAGACTACACCTCTGATCAGCGGGCCAGCGCCAGCAGCCCGTCCAAGTCCATATGCTTTTCCAGATGCGCCGCAAGGCCGTCGAGCGCCGCGTCCACCCGCCCCGCGTAATCGATCTCGGACGCACGTCCGTCGCGCAACCTGTTCAGGAACGCATGACGGAAACCGTCGGCGGCGAAAATTCCGTGCAGGTAGCCCGCCATCACCCGGCCGTCCTTAGAAACGGCGCCGTCGGTGCGCCCACCCTCAAGCGTCAGCCAGGGGCGCGCCGTGTCGGGCCCGGTGGTGCGGCCCATGTGCATTTCGTAACCCCGCACGTCCGCACCCGTCAGCATCTCTTTCCCCGTCACCTCGACCAGCGACTTGTCGCCGCCGATGACGGTTTCGACATCGAGCAGACCCAGGCCTTCAAGCGTTTCCGGCGCCCCCTCGATCCCGTCCGGATCGGCGAGCGTACGACCCAGAATCTGATAGCCGCCGCATAAGCCGACGACGAGCCCGCCGCGCCGGTGATGCGCCGCGATGTCGGTATCCCAGCCCGCGTCCCTGAGCGCCTTCAGATCGCCGAGCGTCGCCTTGGAGCCGGCCAGAAGGACCACGTCCGCGTCACCCGGCAGGGCATCCCCCATCTCGATGATGTCGACACGGACATCGGGTTCGGCGGCGAGCGGGTCCAAGTCGTCGAAGTTGGAAATCCGGGGCAGACGCGGCACGGCGATGACGATGTCTTTTTTATCCCCATCGATCTCCCGCTTGTCCAACGCCATCGCGTCTTCCTTCGGCAAAGCGCGGGCGTCGGCGAAATAGGGGACGAGGCCGAATGACTTAAGCCCTGTCTTTTCGGTGATGATCTTCATGCCGTCGTCGAACAGCGACGCATCGCCCCGGAACTTGTTGATAACGAAACCGGCCAGGTGCTTTCTATCAGCGTCCGAAATCACGGTGTACGTGCCGACGATCTGCGCGATGACCCCACCCCGGTCGATGTCACCGACGAGGATCACCGGAATATTCGCGGCTTCGGCGAAGCCCATGTTGGCGATGTCAGCGTCGCGCAGGTTCACTTCCGCCGGGCTGCCCGCGCCCTCAACCAAGACAAGGTCGGCACCGTCGCCGTTGATATCGAAGCTTTCCAGCACGTCTTTCAGCAGCTTCGGCTTCATCTGATAATAGTCGCGCGCCTTGGCATTCCCCGCGACCCGGCCCTGCACCACCACCTGCGCACCTATATCGGACTGCGGCTTCAGCAGCACCGGGTTCATGTGCACGGTCAAAGGCTGGCGCGCCGCCAGCGCCTGCAGCGCCTGAGCGCGGCCGATCTCGCCCCCGTCCGACGTGACGGCGGCGTTATTCGACATGTTCTGAGGCTTGAAGGGCCGAACCGCCATGCCCCGGTTCGCATATGCGCGGCAAAGGCCCGCAACCAGCAAGGACTTGCCGACGTCGGAGCCGGTGCCCTGAAACATCAGGGCCGGCGTGCGGACATCCGTCGCCTTACTCAATACTTGGCGAGGACGGCAGCCAGCCTGTCGGCGCGGGCCATCCGGTTGGCGGGATCGGTCACGATCTCGCGGGGTGTCTTACCCTGACCATAGACCGCTTCGTTGATGTCCTGACGCCGCGCCATCACCGCACCCTCGACACTCGCGCCCGCGAACGCCCCGACCTTGGAGTTGGCGAACGCCAGCACATCGGCGCCGAGATTGGTGGTCGTCGACGCTTCGGCACCGAGGCCGTAGAACCCCGCCGTCACGCCGGCGTCCGCGCCGATCTTGGCCTGGTCCTTGAGAATCGCTTCGAGCGCGCCCTTGTTGCGGATCACGAGGATCACTTCCGTGCTCTGCGCGCCGAACTGAATGCCGAAGCTGCCGGCACCCAGCGTGTAGAAAGCGGGTGCGCTCCACCCGCCATCAGGGGTGCGCGCCATCAATAGACCGTTGCCCCCCTCGCCACCGACGAAGAACCCCGCCTTGAGGATGCTCGGGAAGATCGCGATGGCGACTGAATCCGGCAGATACTTGGAAAACCGCTGCAGGCCCTTCAAAGTCTGGAAACGCTCGACCGTGGCGACCGCACTGTCGACCATGTGTTCGGCCTTGAGAACGGGCGACTCTTCGTACTCGGTGCATCCGGCGACGCTGCCGAGCGCCACCATGGCGGCGGCGGTGGACAGGAAACGGCGGCGCGAAAGTCGGGCAAGCATGCGCATTCTCCTCAAAATTCGATACCGACCTGCGCTTTGACGCCGGAACGGAACGGGTGTTTGACCTGCGTCATTTCCGTGACCAGATCGGCGATCTCGATCAATTCGTCTTTGGCGTTCCGGCCCGTCACCGCGACATGCAGCAGTTCGGGCTTGTTCTGCAGCGTTTCGATCACTTCATCGAGCGGCAGATTTTCATAGCGCAGCACGATATTCAGTTCATCCAGGATGACCATCTTGTACGATGGATCGTTAATCATTTCTTTCGCCGCCTCCCATGCCTGTCTGGCGGCGGAGATATCGCGCTCGCGGTCCTGGGTTTCCCATGAAAACCCTTCGCCCATCGCCTTCATCACGCAGAGATCGGGAAAGTGTTCGAGCACCTTGCGCTCACCGGTTTCCCATTTGCCCTTCACGAACTGAACGAGACCGACCTTCATGCCGTTGCCGATGGCACGAACCGCAAGGCCCATTGCTGCCGTCGACTTTCCCTTGCCCTTGCCGGTGTGGATGATGATCAGGCCCTTCTCGATCGTCTTGGTGGCGAGAATCTTGTCGCGCGCGGCTTTTTTCTTCGCCATCTTCTCGGCGTGGCGCGCGTTCAGTTCTTCTTCGGTCATATTGTCTTTATCCGTCATCGTTCCGTCCCTCCCCGGCACGCTATCATACTATACCGCTTCCGCCCGGCCCAGACGCTGCAAGACATCGCGCGTCGAATTCAAGCGCGGTGTCCAGAGACCGCGATCCTGCGCCTCGATCAGGCGCTGGGCAATATCGCGTAGCGCATCCGGATTGGCGTCTTCCAGAAAGCCCCGCACATCGTCGTCGTCCAGATACGCCTGGAACACGAGATCGAAGTGATGATCCTTGACCGCCCCCGTCGTCGCAGCGAACGCAAACATGTAATCGACCGTCGCCGCCATCTCGAACGCGCCTTTGTAGCCGTGGCGTTTGACCCCCTCGATCCACTTCGGATTGACGACCCGGGCACGGACCACGCGCGCGATCTCGTCTTCCAGCGGCCGGACGACGGGGCGTTCAGGTCTTGAATGATCGTTGTGATAAACCGCCGGGCGTTCACCCCGGTATTCGTTGACGGCCGCCGTCATGCCGCCTTCGAACTGGTAATAATCATCCGAATCCAGCAGGTCGTGTTCGCGGTTGTCCTGGTTATGGACGACCGCCTGCACGCGCTTGAGCCTGTCGACGAACAGGTTGTGCTCCGCCGCCCCCTCCGAGCCACCGCCGTACGCATACCCGCCCCATGCGACGTAGGCATTGGCCAGGTCCGATTCGGTCTGCCAGCCCTTCTCGTCGATCAGCGCCTGCAGGCCCGCGCCATAAGCGCCGGGCTTCGAGCCGAAGACGCGGTAACCGGCACGCCGCTGAGCGTCTTTTTGATCGACCCCTTTATTCACCAAGCGTTCGGTTTCAGCCCGGACACGCGACGCAATCGGATTCATTTCCTCCGGTTCGTCGAGATCGGCAACGGCGCGCACCGCGCTGTCGAACAGGTCGATCAGCGCCGGAAACGCGTCCCTGAAGAACCCGGAAATCCTGAGCGTTACATCGACGCGCGGCCGGTCGAGGATATCAAGCGGCAACACTTCGAACCCGACGACGCGTCTCGATGCGCCGTCCCATGTCGGGCGCACGCCCATCAACGCCAACGCCTGTGCGATATCGTCGCCGCCCGTGCGCATGTTTGACGTGCCCCAGGCCGACAACGCCATCACCGTCGGCCATTCACCGTGACCCTGCATATAGCGTTCGATCAACAATGATGCCGAGCGCCACCCGAGCGTCGACGCCGCCGGTGTCGGCACGGTGCGGGTGTCGACGGAATAGAAATTGCGGCCGGTCGGCAAGACATCGGGCCGCCCCCGCGTCGGCGCGCCGGAAGGCCCGGGATCCACGAACCTGCCGTCGAGTGCGGTGAGCATGCCGTTGATTTCAGCATCGCCCGATGCCGCGACGCGGGGACGCAAGTCTTCTTCGAGCCACTTCATCACCGCCGCCGTCCGCGTTCGCTTCTGGTTGACGGCGAGGTCCCAGCTCACGTGCGCGTGGGCAAGCAACTCCACACGCTCGACCGTATCGCCCGCTGTCCGCCACGGGTCGTCGCTGATCGCGGCAAGCACCGGTGGTCGCTTGCCGGTCCACTCAGCCGCCATGTCGCAGTCGAGGGGATCGAAATCCAACCCGAAGTCGGCGGCGATAGCCCGGTGAAGGGATGCGTCCGCACCCTCGCCCGCACCGCGCGGCACACGTACCAACGCCACCAGCAGATCGGTGAGCAAGCGCCCGCGCGGGCTTTCACCGAACACGTGAAGGCCGTCCCTGATCTGCAGTTCTTTCAATTCGCACAAATAACCGTCGAGCTTGGCGAGCGCGTCGTCTTCGGATTCGTCGACGGCGATGCCGATATCCTCGTCCAGTCCGGTCGCGCGGCAGAGGGTCAGGATCTCTTCCGTCAAAACCCGGATACGCCTCGGATCGACACCGGCGGCCTCGTAATATTCATCGACGAGTTGTTCCAGGTCCTTCAGGGGGCCATAGCTTTCCGCGCGTGTCAGCGGTGGCGTCAGATGATCGATGATGACCGCGCTCGTGCGGCGTTTGGCCTGCGTGCCCTCGCCCGGATCATTGACAATGAACGGATAAATGTGCGGCATCGCCCCCAACGCCGCTTCCGGAAAGCAGTCTTCGGAAAGGGCCAAGGCCTTGCCGGGCAGCCATTCCAGGTTGCCATGCTTGCCCATGTGGCAGACGGCGTCGGCGCGAAAGCCGCGTTCCAACCACGCATAGAACGCAAGATAACCGTGCGGCGGTATCAGCGCCGGGTCGTGGTAGCTCTGAACCGGGTCGATGTTGTAGCCGCGCGCCGGTTGAAGGCCGATCACCACATTGCCGCATCGATAAGCCGAGATCGCAAAGGTGCCGCAATCCACATCGCCTTCTCTATAGAAAGGATCCGTCTCCGGTGCGCCCCAGCGTTCCAGCACCTGTTCGCGGACGTTCGCGGGCAGCGCACCGAACCAGATCTGGTAGTCGGCAAGCGAGAGCGACTCCGTCACCGTTCGACTCGCGAGATTCTTGAAGTCATTGGTCGGGCCTTTTTTAAGGCGGTCGATCAACGCCGCGCCGTCGGCGGGCGCGTCCGTGACCCTGTAGCCCGCACCCTCAAGCGCCTTCAACACACGAACAGTCCCCGCCGGCGTGTCCAGGCCGACACCGTTCCCGAGCCGGGCGTCCTTGTTCGGATAATTGGCGAGCACGAGGGCGACGCGGCGCTCGTTCGCCGGGGTATTCCGCAGCTTCGCCCAGTTGGCCGCTAACCGCGCAACGAAGTCGAGCCGGTCCGGCACCGGCTCGTAGGTGACGATATCGCTTTCCGTCGCCTCGTCGCGGCGCGCCCTTCCCTTGAACGACACGGCGCGGGTAAAGATGCGGCCGTCGACTTCTGGGAGCGCCACGTTCATAGCGATGTCGCGGGCGGAAAGGCCACGCGTACCGCTTTCCCAGCCCTCACGATTGCCGCCCGAGAAGACGACCTGCAACACCGGACAGCCGCTTTTATCGAGCGGCCCGGACGTAAAATCCTTGCCCGGCGCGGACACCGCGAATCCGGTCGCGTTCAACACCACGTCCGGAGCAGCATCTTCATAGAGCGCAGTGATGGTGTCGGCGGACACCGGATCCTTGAGGCTTTGGGCGAAGACCGGCAGCGGATTGAGCCCCGCGGCGTCAAGCGCCGCGATCATCCGGTCGACGGCGGCGAGGTTCCCGGCCTGCACCAGGGCACGATAAAACACCAGCGAGGCCACCGGGCGGCCCTGTTCCCATTGCCGCCGCACGTCATTCATCGACGGCGCCTCGATCCCGGGCCAGTAAATCCCGGCACGCAGCAACGTCGCTGGCTCGCGCCAGTCCACGTCCCTGCCCGTCAGCGCCGCCGCATATAACAGAAGATTGCGGCTGTTGGCCGGTCCGCCATGCACGCCGTATTGCCAGAGTCGGTGCTGCGCCTCCGCATCCAAAGTCGAGAACCCGGCGAGTTCCGGGTCCGGCTGGTCGTCGCCCGGTAAAACGGCAAGAGCGATCCCCGAAGACCGGCATGTCTCAGCGATCTGTTCGATCCCGTACGACCAGTAGCCGTAACCGCCCAATATCCGGATCACCACCAGTTTGGCGTGGCGCACGATCTCGTCGGCGTAAAGATCGACCGACATGTTATGGCCGAGTTGCATCAGATTCGCGAGACGAAGCGTCGGCACCTCGTAACCTGCGTCGATGAGATCGCGCCGGGCATCGGCAAGCAGGGCCAGTTCGGTATCGGCGGCGGAGAGATACACCACCTCACCCGGTGTCTGCCCGAGGTCGACGGCTTCTTCGCCGTCGGTGATGGCACCCGGTTGTGCGGCTAGAAGATGCATTCGCGTTCCGTCCGTGGCCCGCGCCGGGGGTCCGGCCGCGGGTAACTAACGATCAGGCCGCTCCCTTGAGTTCGGAAGCGATCGCCTCTCTATTCAATCCCGTCAGTCCGATCACGACGAGTTCGCTTCGGCGTGTCTCGCCGTCCTGCCAGGGGCGGTCGAAGTACCGTTCAACCCTGGGGCCGACCGCCTGAATGACATGGCGCATCGGCTTGCCCGGCACGTTGACGAAGCCCTTGATGCGAAGAATGTCGTGTGCGGTCGTCGCCGCCTTGATGCGGGCTTCGAGCGCGCCCGGATCGTCGATGTCGCCGAGCGGCACCTGGAAGCTCTCGAAATCGTCATGATCGTGATCGTCGTCTTCATCATGGTGCGACGGGCGCTGATCGAGATCGTCCTCGACCGCCGCCGACATCGCCAGCAACACGCCGAGATCGATATTCCCCTTCACCGTCTCGACGACCTTCACGCCGGGGCGAATTTCCTTGCCGAGTACAGCTCTTACGACGGATTTGTCGTCGTTCGTCATCAGATCAGATTTGTTCAGCAGCACGAGATCGGCGCAGAGGAGTTGATCCTCGAACACTTCCTCCAGCGGCGAATGATGATCGAGATTGTCGTCGGCTTCACGCGCCGCCTGAACCTTATCCGGGTCGTCCGCGAAACGGCCGTCGCGAACGGCGGGCGCGTCGACAACGGCGACGACGCCGTCCACAGTGACCCGCGAGCGGACTTCCGGCCAGTTAAAAGCCTTCACCAGCGGTTTCGGCAAAGCCAGCCCCGAGGTTTCGATGACGATGTGATCGGGCGGCGTTTCGCGGCGCAGCAGCTTTTCCATGGTCGGCAGGAAATCGTCGGCGACGGTGCAGCAGATGCAGCCGTTGGCAAGTTCCATCACGTCGTCTTCGGCGCAGCCTTCGAAGCCGCAGCCGTTGATCACTTCACGATCGACACCGATGTCGCCGAACTCGTTGATGATCAGGGCGATCCGCTTGCCGTTCGCATTCGACAGGATATGCCGGATCAGCGTCGTCTTGCCGGCGCCCAGAAATCCGGTGATCACAGTCGCGGGAATCTTCATGTCGTTACGTCCTTCATTGTCATCGGCAATCCGGCGGCAACGAACACCACCCGGTCGGCAATCTTCGCAATCCGCTGGTGGGTATTGCCTGCATGATCGCGGAATTGTCGCGCCATTGCGTTCTCCGGCACAATCCCGAGACCGACCTCGTTGGACACGAACACGACGCGCACGTCAAGGCTTGGCAATGCGGCCGTCAGCATCGACACCTCGCGCTCGATGTCGCGTTCCGCCATCATCAGGTTCGTGACCCAGAGCGTCAGGCAATCGACCAAGACCGCCTTGCCGCGGCAGTTCCTGGAGGTCAACGCGCCGACCAGATCGGTCGGTGCCTCGATGGTCTGCCATTTATCGCCGCGCCGCTGGCGGTGTTTTTCGATTCGCACCGTCATTTCGCTGTCCCAGGCTTCGGCAGTGGCGATATAGATGCCGCCGCCCTCGGCTTCGACAAGATCCTCCGCATAGCGGCTCTTGCCCGAGCGTGCGCCCCCCAGAACCAGCGTTACAGGCGGCAGCCCCGCCACGTCAGTGATCCTCGCGCGCCGGACGGTTGACGTGGACGATCCGCCACGCCCCGCCTTTACCCCGCAAAAGGCCGTCCGGCACATGCTCGATCACGCTGACGGACAGCGTGTGTACGGTGATCGCCATCCCCGCCGCCGGGTCGAGGCCCAGAGCATGCGATATCGCGGCCCTGACCGTGCCCCCATGGGAGACGCAGACGATATCTGACCCCGCGTGCATTTCCGTATATTCGTCGATGGCCGCACCGACCCTGGCGATCTGGTCGGCGAAACTCTCACCGTTGGGGGTACGGTTGCGGGTCGGGTCGGCCCAGAACGCGTCGTAGGTTTTCGGGTCCGCGGCGCGCATCTCGTCCCAGCTTGAGCCCTGCCAGTCGCCGAAGCTCTGCTCGGCGAAGCGTTCGTCGATCGTCGGATCGTCCGTTTCCAGCCCTGCGTTGCGGATCGACTGCGCGGTCAGCTTGGCCCGGCTGAGATGCGATGTGTACCAGGGCACGCCGCCCGGCAGACGCTTGGCCAGATTTTGGAAGGATTGAAGGTCCGACAAATCGCACTCGACATCGTCGGCACCGTAAATCTTTCCCTGCACACCCACGACCGGCGCATGCCGGACCAGCCACCATCTTGTCGTACCGTCATGCATAAAATACCGAACTCCCCGCTGCGGCGGCCACGTAGACCGCCAATTCCATCATCTGCTGCACGGCGCCCAGAACGTCACCGGTCTGACCGCCAAGCCTGCTGTGCGCCCACCAGAGCACTGCGCCACCCAGTCCCGTAGCGATCACGATGGCCGAAAAGGCTACGGATAGCGGCAGCAAAGTAAAGAGGCCCGCGAGCCCGATGATGAGCGCTGTCGCAGCCCGTTTGAAATCCGGCTGCCCGGCGTCCTGCGAAAGTCCGTCCATCCGTGCCGGCGCCATGAAATGCATGACGAGAGGCAGCCCCCCTCTCGAGAACGTCGCCGCCGCCAGCATCGCCGCAAATGCGAAACCGGGACCGGGAATGCCTGAAATCATCACCGCACGGAGCCCGACCGAGAATATCAGGGAGAGAACCCCATAGGCGCCGATCCGCGAATCCCGCATGATCTCAAGGGCGCGCGCGCGGTCGTGCGCCCCAAATCCATCCGCGACATCGGCAAGGCCGTCTTCATGGAGCGCCCCCGTCACGACGGCCTGCACCACGAGCGCGACGAGCGCGCAGCCGAGGGGCGATATCTCGGTCCCGGCGACGGCATACAGAACGCCCCCCGAGATTCCGCCGACGATCAAACCGGCGAGGGGGAACGCCCAAGCCGCAGCCGCAAGCGAGCCCGCTTCCAAACCGGCGATTCGCCCAACGGGCACCCGGGTCAGGAACAACACTGCGACCCTGAGATCGCGGACGAGGCTGAAATTATCCCTGGTCACTCCCATACCCGAGTTTCTATCCCGCCCCGCTTAACGTGTCACCGAATTAAGCTTTCGGAGCCCACCGGGCACACTTTATAGTCCCCGACCATGAACGCCGCACCCGAAAGCATGGATGATATCCGAAGGCTGCTCGACGTCCAGCCCGGCCCGTCCGTCGACGCCCACGACGCTGCCAACGCGCGCGAAGCGACACTTACAAAACCGCCGGGCGCGCTCGGTCGGCTGGAAGAAATCTCGGCATGGCTCTCCGCCTGGCAGGACCGGCATCCGCCGTCGGTCGGCAACCCGCATGTCGTCGTCTTTGCCGGGAATCACGGCGTTGCCGCGCGCGGTGTTTCCGCCTATCCGCCGGAAGTCACAGCACAGATGGTCGCGAACTTCGAAGCTGGCGGTGCCGCGGTCAATCAACTGAGCAAGGTCGCAGGCGCGGCGTTCAATATCCATCCGCTCGATCTCGACACGCCGACCGCCGATTTCACCCAGGGCCCCGCCATGGACGAACCCGCTTTCATGGCTGCGTTCAACGTGGGCTGGAACGCTGTCGATCCGGACTGCGATCTTTTGGCCATCGGCGAAATGGGGATCGCCAACACCACCGCCGCCGCTGCCGTCAGCCATGCCCTGTTCGGCGGCACGGCCGAGGACTGGACCGGCCCCGGCACCGGGGTCACGGGCGACGCGCTATCGCTGAAGGCCAAGGTCGTCGGGGAAGCAGCCCAACACCACCGCGACGCGGCACGTGATGCCATCGATATCCTCAGACGCGTCGGTGGGCGCGAACTGGCGGCGATGGCGGGGGCGGTCCTGTCGGCGCGCTACAAGAATTGCCCTGTCTTGCTGGACGGTTACGTTTCCGGTGCGGCAGCGGCGGTGCTCGAAGTGCGCCGGCCCGGCAGCCTCGACCATACCCTCGCCGCGCACGCCTCGGCGGAACCTGGTCACCGCAGGTTACTGGACGCCATCGGCAAGACGCCATTGCTGGACCTGAACATGAGGCTCGGCGAAGCGTCCGGTGCCGCGCTCGCCATCAATATCGTCAAGGCAGCGGCCGCCTGCCATTCGGGCATGGCGAGCTTCGCGGATGCGGGCGTCAGCGGAAAATCGGCTTAAAGATCAGGCATCTTCTTCCTGAGGTTCGGATGAACGCTCGATCCGGCGCTTGAGTTTCAAAAGATCGCGCCGGCGGCCGTCTTCGGCGATCAGATTCTCGACAAACCGCCCCTGAAACTGGTCGATCCCCACGGCGCGCCCGAAGTCGATGGCTTCGCGGTTGTCGCAGCGGCAAAGGATCCAGCGTTCCGGACCGTCGCGGTCGATCAGCTTCTTGATCGTCGCCTGCACGTCGTCGCCGCCGTCGGCGAGGTTCGGATGCCAGACGATTTTGGCAAGGTCGGCCCCCAGCCGTTCGCGGTCGATCACCTGCAGGGTTTCGAGCGTGAGACCATCCAGGCACAGCCGATAGCCCTTGGTCTGCACAAATTCGCGCGCAAACAGATACGACGAAAGATCGGAGAAAATATCCTCTTTCTGTAGCTCGATGACGATCGCGCCGCGCCGCGCCGCCGACAGGTTGTCGTCGAAGACCTGGAACTGGTCGGACAGGAGGGTGCGGATATTGATGTTGAAGCTGATGTCGCCCGAGATCGATACGGCATCCGTCTTCATCAGCATCGACAGCACCCGCCGGTCGAGCGTCTCGGTCAGATGCTGGAACAGCCAGCGGTTCGATACCAGGTTGACACCGGGCAGAATGGTTTCGCGCAAATCCTGGATCGAGATGAACAACTCACTGAACAGTTGTTCCGGCACCATCTTGCTGTCGACCCTGCAGATGAACTGACGGCGGACGAGGTTCGACAGGTCCGCGCGCGAAAGCGACTCTTCCACCTTTGCCAGCACGCTCGGCGTCAGCGGCTCACCTTTTTTCTGTTTCTCTTTCAGGCGCTGGCGCGCATCCATGCGGTTGCGCACCTCAGTCTGGCGCTTCTCCTCGGCATCGGCGAGTCCCTGAACGAGTTGAACGATTTCCTGGTACTGGGACGTAGCGTCATACCAGGTGACGAACTCCCGGCCGTCCTTGCCTTCTTCCTCGACCAGCGGATCGTCGCCGAACAGAAAGCGCACTTTCTGGATGATCGTTTCGACCTGTCCCTTGACGTTCGTCTTGAAGAAAAAGAACAGGTCGGCATTCTTCAACGCAAAGAGCTGGCCGTTCATGTCCTTGATCAGCTGATCGAAGTTCCCCGCGGCGGTACGGACGTGCTGGTCGCGCCGGTTGAACGGCAGCAACTTGGACAAGTGGATATGCGCCAGGCCACGCCCGTCCTTGAGCTTCTCGAGACGGCGCACGTAATCCGTAAGCAGCTTTTCCTGCGATGGGAGTTTTTCCGGTGCCGTTGCCATCCTAGCCTGCCTTGACCTTGGCCTTCGGCTTGACCTTTGAACGGGTCATTGCCTGCACCAGCTTGTCGATAAAGTAGCCCTGGAAGCGGCTGATCCCGAGCGCCAGGCCCCACTTCACGGCTTTTTCGGAATCCACGCGATAAAGGATAATGCTGTCCTTGCCTGCGTGCCCGACGGTTTCGCGGAACATCGCGAGACGCGTGCTGTCTTTCGATTCCTCTTCGAACTCCTTGCCCCACGCCACCTTGATGTAATCGGGGCGCAGGTTTGCCGGGTCGAAGAACTGCAGCGCCATCGGATTGACCCCGTCGACCAGCACCTTATAGCCACGGTCCTGCAGCATGTCGCGCGCGTAGCCGTAGGTGTTCATGTCGGCAAAGATATCGATGATCTGCAGTTCGACGACGATCTTACCCGCGTTGTCGCCGACCACCCGCATGAAATTCGAAAAATCGCGCGACAGAACCGTGCCGATATTCAGATTGAGGCTGATCGGCTCTTTCATCTCGTCGAAGTTCTTCCGCCCGATGACGGAGAGCACGCGTTTGTCGAGCGTCTCGGTCAGATACTGGAACAGCCACGCGCTGGTGAACAGGTTGACACCGGGCGAGACGCGTTCGCGCAATTCGGTCATGGCGATGAAGTGCTCGCGGAACACCATGGCACCGGCCTTGCCGGGGGCGATGTGGATGCATGCCTGCTGGCGGATCAGGTCCGCAATCCGCGTCGATTGAAGTTTCTGGTTGATCGCCGCCAGGTTGCGCGCGGAGAGAGGATCGCCGGACTTGTCGCCTTCCTCGCTCTCGCGGTTGCGCTGCATTTCCTCGATCATCACCTGCGCCTTGACCGACAGTTCGGTCGCGGCGGAAAGGAACGCGGCGAAGTCTTCCTTCGACGACAGGTCATACCAGGTCGAGAGCTTGTCTTCGAACTCGTCGTCGCCGGAGGTTAACGGGTCCTCGCTGAACATGGCGCGGACCTTGTTAATGTACGGATCGATGTCCTCGACCAGCACTTCGCGGCAGATCAGCACAAGGTCCTGATTCATCATCAGATACAGGATGGCGTCGGCGTTATTGATCAGGTTGTCGAAGACGCGGACGGCGATATTGATGAAGTGGCGCTGGCGGTTGCTGGCGCGCAATTCGGACAGATGCAGATGCACGGCAAAATACCCTGACGGGTTCTCTTCGATCCGCGCCAGTTTTTCCAGGAGCACCGCCTCCTGGGTCATCGAAGCATCCAATGGCTTAGCCATGCTTTCGTTGTAATCCGCGACGTTTCACAAACCGTTAACGATAATCGCCGTCAAATAGTACAGATAACCGCCGACATATTATAGTAAAAGCCGGAAGATCGCCGAACGATCCCTTCCTAAGGTCCCTGAATCAAGCACTTAAGAGGTCCTTTCGTCTTGGCCCCCCGGGTTGCCGGTGGTAGTTTCCGACACCGTTAAATGAGCAGGGAATGAAAAAACCTTGAACGCGATCCTGGCAAAGAAAGTTCTCGTCACCGGCGGCGCCGGCTTTATCGGCTCGCATCTGTGCGAACGCCTGGTGGCGCGGGGCGACGACGTGCTCTGCGTCGACAATTTCTTCACCGGCGCCAAGGCCAACGTCGCGCACCTTCTGGGCGAGCGCAATTTCGAACTTCTGCGCCACGACGTGACGTTCCCGCTTTATGTGGAAGTGGACGAAATTTACAACCTGGCGTGCCCGGCATCGCCGGTCCACTACCAGTACGATCCCGTGCAAACGACCAAAACCAGCGTCCACGGAGCGATCAACGCGCTCGGTCTCGCCAAGCGGACCAACGCCAAGATCCTGCAGGCCTCGACCAGCGAGGTCTACGGCGACCCGGAAGTTCACCCGCAGCCGGAATCGTATAAAGGCAACGTCAACCCGATCGGCCCGCGCGCCTGCTACGACGAGGGCAAGCGCTGCGCCGAAACCCTGTTCTTCGATTATCACCGCCAGCACAATCTCAACATCCGGGTCTGCCGAATCTTCAACACCTACGGCCCCCGGATGCACCCGGACGACGGCAGGGTGGTGTCGAATTTCATTATGCAGGCCCTCAGGGGTGAACCGCTGACGCTTTACGGCGACGGCTCGCAAACGCGTTCATTCTGCTACGTCGACGACCTGGTCGAGGGCATGATGCGGCTGATGGATGCGGATGACGAACACACCGGGCCGATGAACCTCGGTAATCCGGGCGAGTTCACGATCCGCGAACTTGCCGAAACCATCGCTGAAATGACCGGTGCCAAGGCCGAAATCGTTTTGAAACCGTTGCCCCAGGACGACCCGATGCAGCGCTGCCCCGATATCACGCTGGCCAAGTCCGTCCTCGGATGGGCGCCGACGATCCAGCTTCGCGAAGGCCTGCAGAAGACCATCGATTATTTCAAAGCCCTGACGTGACGGGAGCAACCCGATCGTGAAACAAATCATCCAATCGCGCAAATCCGGCAAGCTGGCACTGAAAGACGTGCCGGCACCGAAGGTGCGCGGCGGATGTCTTTTGGTCAGAACGCGCGCTTCGCTGATATCGGCCGGCACCGAACGGATGGTCGTCGACTTCGCCCGCAAAAGCCTTGCCGGCAAGGCACAAGCGCGACCGGACCTCGTGAAGAAAGTTCTCGAAAAAGCGAAGAAAGAGGGCCTGGTCAACACGTGGAAAGCGGTGATGGCGAGGCTCGACGAACCTCTCCCACTCGGTTATTCGGCGGCCGGCGACGTCATCGCCGTCGGCGCCGGGCTCGAGGGCGAGTTCGCGGTCGGCGACCGGGTGGCGATGGCGGGTGCCGGGATCGCCAACCATTCGGAACTCAACACCGTCCCCCGAAACCTGGTCGCGAAAATCCCCACGGATGTCCCCGACGAAGAGGCCTGCTATGCAACACTCGGTGCGATCGCTATGCACGCCGTTCGCAACGCAAACGCCACGTTGGGCGACGTCGTCGCGGTGATCGGGTGTGGGCTTGTCGGGCAGTTGGCGATCAGGTTCCTAACGCTTGCGGGTGTGCGCGTGATCGCTTTCGACTATGCCGACGACAGGCTGGACCTCGCCAGACGAATGGGCGCAGAGACTGCACTGACGCCGGAGAACACCAACATCGATGCCGTCTATCGCCTGACCGGAGGCCTGGGCGCCGACGCCATCGTCAACGCCGCCGCCACGGACAGTTCGGCACCGTTCGAATTCGCCGCTGCCATTGCGCGCGACCGGGCGCGCGTCGTCATGGTCGGGCTGACCGGCACCACGTTCCCTTACGCCGCCTTCATGCAGAAGGAACTGAACATTATCGTTTCCAGGTCCTATGGCCCCGGGCGATACGACAGCGATTTCGAACAGCGCGGCCAGAAGTACCCGGAAGGCTGGGTACGCTGGACGGAAACCGCAAATTTGCGCGAGACACTTCGTCTGATGCAGTCGGAACGGCCCGTGCGGCTGGATGTTTCAGCGTTGACCTCGCACAAGTTTAAACTGGACGACGCCGAAAACGCCTATGCACTGGTGACGGGCGGGACCGAACGGCATCTGGGCGTGGTCTTAACGTATCCGGATGGCGACGACAAAAAACGTCCCCCGATGATCTCACGCAAGCCCGCCAGAACCGGCGGGAAGTGCGTACTCGGCGTGATCGGCGCCGGGAACTTCGCCCGCGCGGTCCTGTTACCGGGCTTCAAGTCCATACCGGGCGTGCGCTTCAAGACCATCGCCACGACCCGGGGCGCGACCGCCGAACACGGCGCCAGCCAGTTCGATTTCGAAAACATGGCCGCCGACGAAGAAGCCGTTCTGGACGATACCGACATCAACACCGTCGTCGTCGCCACGCGTCACGACAGCCACGCCGGGCTCGCGGCACGTGCGCTGAACGCCGGCAAATCGGTTTTCGTGGAGAAACCCCTCGCCCTCGATCTCGGTCAGTTGAACGATGTCATTGATGCGTTGAACGGTTCCGACGGCATTCTGCATGTCGGCTTCAACCGCCGCTTCGCCCCACAGATCGACGAGATGCTGACGCACTTCAAGACCGCCGAAGGCCCGCGCGTCATTTCGATCCGCGTCAACGGCGGCGCCATTGAAGGCGGTCACTGGACCCAATCCGCAGACGAAGGCGGCGGCCGCGTCCTGGGCGAGATGTGTCACTTCGTCGATCTGGCCCGCCACCTTGCGGGCAGCAACATCGATAGCGTGCACGCAGAGGCCGCGACGGAAAAGGGCGGCAACGGGGACAACGTCGCCGCGCACATCCGCTTCAAGGACGGCTCGTTGGCCTCCATCGTCTATACCGCGCTTGGCGACACGGCACTGCCGAAAGAGCAGGTCGAAATGTTCGCAGGCGCGCGCGCCGCTTCGCTCGACGATTTCCGTAAGTTGTCCCTGGCCGCGAACGGTGCGGTGAAAACATCGACGGCCACTCAAGACAAAGGTCACAAGCAGCAAGTGGCGGCATTCGTCAAAGCCATCTCGGACGGCTCGCCCGCGATCGACGAAGCGGAACTGATCGAGACCGCCGCCGCCACCATTGCCGTGATGGAAAGCCTGCGCACTGGCGAACGCATCGATTTGTAAGTTAGAACGACATATGGATATTAACGCCTTCTATTCAGCCGAGTTCGACGAACACGCGGATGTCGTCAAGAAAACGCGGGACGCCTGCGCCGACGGCTTCGCCGAGCTTCTGGCGCGGTGTACCCAAAGTGTCCGCCACGGCGGCAAGATCATGTTCTTTGGAAACGGCGGCAGCGCTGCCGACTGCCAGCACCTGGCAACGGAGCTGACCATTCGCTACAAAACCGACCGCGCCCCGATCGCCGCGGTGGCCCTGACCACGGACACCTCCGCTCTAACGGCGGGCGGCAACGATCTCGGGTTCGAGAATATCTTTTCGCGCCAGATCGAAGCCATCGGCAAACCGGGCGACGTTGCCATCGGGATTTCGACATCGGGGAATTCCGAGAACGTGATCCGCGCCCTCAAGACCGCGCAGGCATTGGATATCGTCGCGGCCGCGCTTGGCGGCAAGGACGGCGGCAAACTTGTCGGTATTGCCGACCCGTTGATCATTGTTCCCAGCGACACCACGGCGCGCATTCAGGAAATGCATATCATGCTGGGTCAGATGCTGTGCGGGGCGCTCGAACTCGAACTGGGGCTGGTGTGACATGGACCGTTCGCGCCTGATTCCGCTGGTCGAAAACATCGAAGGCAGCCGCATCCTCGTGGTCGGCGATGCGATGCTCGACCGTTTCGTCTCGGGCACGGTCGACCGGATCTCCCCCGAAGCGCCGATCCCCGTCTTGCGCGTCACATCCGAAACAAGCATGCCCGGCGGTGCAGGGAACGTGGTTCGGAACCTGGCCGCACTGGGTGCCAACGTGACGTTCGTCGCTGTATGCGGGGACGATGGGCCGGGCCGGGAACTGACCGACGCCCTTGCCGCCGATCCGCTGATCACGGCCGACCTTCAGATCGATCCGGTGCGCCCGACCACGATCAAGGTGCGCTACGTCGCCGGCAACCAGCAAATGATGCGGGCCGACTGGGAAGCGGGCGCCAATATCGACGACGCCACCGCCGACAGGCTGATCGCGGCGGCAACCGACACGATCGCCGACTTCGGCGCCGTCGTGCTTTCCGATTACGACAAGGGCGTTCTGGCAAACGGCCGGGCAAAGGCGATCATCGATGCCGCGAACAAGGCCGGCGTCGCGGTCATCGTCGACCCCAAGGGCGACGGCTATGAAAGATATGAGGGCGCCACGCTCGTCACACCGAACCGCAAGGAATTGGAGCAGGCAGCGGCGTGCGCGGCCCCCGATACCGACACGATCCGCGCCGCCGCGTCGGACCTGATCAAAACGCACCGTCTCGGCGGCATATTGGTGACGCGCAGCGCCGACGGCATGACCCTGATATCAAGCGACGGCGATCATCATCACCTGGCGGCGGAAACACGGGAAGTATTCGATGTTTCCGGTGCCGGCGACACCGTGGTCGCGACGGTCGCGGCGCTGATTGCGTCAGGGGCCGACACCAAGGACGCGGCGTGCGTCGCCAATACCGCGGCCGGCATCGTCGTCGGCAAGATCGGCACCGCCGTCTGTCATGCCGCCGAACTGATCGCCGCCTTGCATCACAAGGATTTGTCCGACGCGGAAGCCAAGGTGCTGACCGACGCCGAAGCGCAGGAGCGGATTGCGCGCTGGCGGCGTCAGGGTCATCGGGTCGGTTTTACGAACGGTTGTTTCGATCTTCTGCATCCGGGCCACGTATCTTTGTTGTCGCAGGCGCGTGCCGCTTGCGACCGGCTGATCGTTGGGTTGAACTCGGACGCTTCGGTAAAGCGTCTCAAGGGCGAGGGGCGTCCCGTTCAGAACGAAGCCGCACGTAGCACAGTGCTGGCGTCGCTGGCGTCGGTCGATCTTGTCGTAATCTTCGGTGAAGACACGCCTTATGAACTGATCGGACAGTTACGCCCGGACGTGCTGGTCAAGGGCGCGGATTATACCGTTGAACAGGTGGTCGGCGCGGATCTGGTCACGGGATGGGGCGGTGAGGTGGTGCTGGCGGAACTCAAGGACGGGTTTTCGACGACCGCCACTATTGAACGCCTCAACAAGAATAAAACCTGAGCGAATCAGTTGAATTCGGGCGCCGTGTCCGGCACCGATTTCGGCGCATTCTTACCCGGCTCCACGTTCTGGATCGCTTTCTGCGCTTCCTGCTTGGCGTCCTCGATCGTTTCGAACAGGCGCGAGAAGAAGCCCCGGTCGTCGCCGGGTCTCGGCAGATCCTTGGCCGGCAGGCCGCTATGCGCCTGCGCCATGACGTCGCGCCAGATGCGCGCCGGATAGCTGCCGCCCGTCACATGGTTCATGGGTGCGCCGTCGTCGTTGCCAAGCCACACCCCGGCCATGTAGTTCGCCGTATAACCGACGAACCACGCATCGCGGTAGTTCTGCGACGTCCCGGTTTTGCCCGCCGCATCGCGCCCGAAAGCCGCAGCCTTGCCGGTGCCGTCCGTGATCACCTTGTGCAGCATATTGTTCATCGGTCCGACCAGATGAGGTGGCACCACGTTCCCGGGGCCGGAACCCGTGCGTTTGAACAGAATTTGACCGCCGCCGTCGCGGATTTCCTTGATCCCGTAGGGGATGATCCCGTCGCCGCCGTTGGCGAAGGGGGCATAGGCGCTGACCAGTTCCAGTAATGTTGTCTCCACGGTGCCGAGCGCGATGGACGCATCCGGTTTATCGCCGGGGTCGATGCCAAGCGAGCGCGCCGTGTCGGCGACCCGGCCGATGCCCGCCTTCATGGCAACCCGGACGGCAACCGTATTGATCGAATTCGCCAACCCGTCCGCGACGGTAACCGGTCCCTGGAACTGGCCGTCAAAGTTGCTGGGCGACCAGTTGCCGACCTGGACCGGCGCATCGTCGATCACGTCATCGGGCTTCAGCCCAGCCTTCAACGCCGCCAGATACACGACAGGCTTGAACGCGGAACCCGGCTGACGCCGTGCCTGGGTCGCGCGGTTGAACTGGCTGCGGGCATAGTTGTTGCCGCCGACCATGGCGCGCACGCCGCCTTCCGGCGACATCAACAACACCGCGCCGTCGCCGATCTTTCGTTTTTTTCCGGCCTTGGCGATGACGTCTGCCAAAGCGCGCTCGGCGGTCAGTTGCGCATCCCGATCCAGGGTCGTTTGCACGAACAGGTCGCGGTCACGCGCGCCCACATAGTCCTGCACCTGATCGAGGATCCAGTCGACGAAATAGGGCCCAATCTGCCCTGGCCGCGCCGTTGTGCCTTTCGACGAAGCTGCGCGCGCTTTCTTGGCCTCGGCTTCGGTCAGATAGCCCGCCGCCACCATGTTCGAAAGCACGACGCGGGTGCGTTTCTCGGCACGGTCATCATCACTGTGCGGATTATAACGGCTGGGCGCTTTCAAAAGTCCCGCCAGCATTGCCGACTGCCAGACGTTGAGCCCAGACGCCGGTTTATTGAAATACTTTCGCGCCGCCGCGTCGACACCGTACGTGCCCGCACCCAGATAGACCCGGTTGAGATAGAGCTCGAGAATCTGGTCCTTCGAGAAACGGTTCTCCAGCCACAGCGCCAGCATGACTTCCTGAATCTTGCGCTTGTAAGTGCGCTCGGACGTCAGAAACAGGTTCTTCGCGACTTGCTGAGTGATCGTGCTGCCGCCCTGAACGATCCGCCCGGCGCGGATATTGGCGACCATGGCGCGGGCAAGACCGATCAGGTCGACGCCGAAGTGGTCGTAAAAGCGCCGGTCCTCGGTCGCCAGCACCGCCTGCGGCAAAGCCGGCGGCAGATCGGAAAGACGCACGGGCACCCCGTAAAGATCGCCGACGGCGGCGATTTCTTTGCCGTCGTTGGCCAGCACCCAGACCGTCGGCCGCCGCGATGGCGCGAGGCTGTCTTCCACGTCGGGAAGGTCGGTATAGAACCAACCCGCCAGGAACAGGCAGCCGATTAATCCCCAGACGGTGATCGTCGCCAGCCATTTTCCGACACGCCGCAAGCGCGAGGGCGCGGCGGACGCTTTCTTGCCGTTGCGTTTGGTTTTTCGGGCCATGCCGCTTTATGCCGCGAATGCCGTTATGAACGGGTTAATACGATCCCGGTTTGAAAGGGAAAAAATCAGTCCAGGAACAACTGATAAAGCTGGGTTTCGTACATGACGACGAACCCGAGAACCACGGTCGCCGCACCGATCCCGCTTTGCAGCGCCCGGTTAGCCCACGTCAGCGTACGCGCGGTGTAGCCGAGCGGCAGCGCGATCGCCATAGACAGCGCCGCCATCCCGGCAATGGAGCCGAGACCGAACACGATCACATAGCCGATACCGACGAACGGATCGCTGACCGAGGTCGCGGTCAACACGACCAATGCCGCCGACCCGGCCATACCGTGCATCAGCCCAACCGTGAGCGTGCGCCACGGCAGACCTTCCGGGTGTTCATGGGCATGCTTGTTGCGGCTGTGCGGCACTTGATCCCCGGCGTGGGAATGCGCGTGGACGTGCATCGTGCCGTCGTCGTGGCGGTGGTCATGAAAGTGCACCCGGTCCCGGACCAGCCGCCAGACAACCTGCCCGCCCAGCAGAACCAGCATCACACCGACGCCGAATTCCAGCCAACCGGCGACGCTGTCGTCGATTCCCGTGCCCAGATAGATCGCCGTCCCGGCGACAATGCCCAGCATGACGGTATGGCCGACGCCCCATAACGCGCCGTGCGCGACGATACGGCGCATGGACGTTTCGCCTGTGGCAATCGACGACACGGCGGCAACATGATCGGCTTCAAGGGCGTGTTGCAGTCCGATAACCAGCCCGAGAAGAAGAATACCGCCGAATGTCAGGTCCATGATGTCTCCGTATCACAAAGGAATGATGCGCCGCACAATGACGCATCCTATCGCGCGTGACGGGCGGCGCAAGCGCGGAAGATCGATTGTCTGCGATTTCCCCGGCTATTGCGGCAGGACGTCGAAGGCGATGCTGATTCGCGTCTCGTCGGATTTGAGCGGCACCGTCCGGTGATAGAAGTAGGACGGGAAGAAGATCGCGCGGCCCGGTCTGGGTTTCAGGAGCATGGTGTCGGACACCGTCTTGCGGTTCGGATAGTCATGCGGCGTGCCGAATTCGATCCAGCCCGCATGAAGCGGGTCGTCTTCGCGGACCGCGTCAGGGACTTTCGGATAATAAACACCGCTCAACCACGCATCCCGGTGTATGTGCGACGCCTGATGGCCCTGATCCTCCATCACCACGCCCCACGCGTTGAGCTTGTACGCGGCGGGCGCGGCCCTTTCGAAAGCATCGGCGCCTCGGGCACGGCATTCCGCGATCAGTTTGCCGACTTCGGACCTGATCCAATCCAGGAAGTCGGGGATAGGTCCCTTTTGATCCAACGTGATGTCGCCGGTGTGAAAGCCTTTCTTGGTGGAATAGTCCTTGGGCTCGTACGCGATGGTCGGATGGTTGGTGATGGCGTCGGACAATGCCGCGTTGTAACGCTCGACCTCGTCCGGACCGCAATGATCGGCGATATCGTGCAACATCAGACGGTTCCCGAAATCGGCGATCTTGCGGGCTTCCTCGGGATTTCCGGTCTCGTAACAGATCACCGATTTCAGCGCCATGGCGCCGGTATGCCCGGGTTTGGCGCGCAGCACCCGGTCGACCTCGATTGCCGCTTCCGCCCAGTTCCCGACCGTCATCAGCGCACGCGTCAGCCCGACCCGGACCGCATCGGCACCCGGTTGCAGGTCAAGCGCCTTGCGGTAACCGCCGACCGCGGCTTCCGGGTCATTCGTCTGCATTTTCATGTGTGCGACCATGACGTACGGATTCGGGTCGAGCGGCGCCAGACGGCTCGCCGCCGCAAACGCCTGCGCGGCTTCTTCATAACGTCCTTCGCGTTCCAGCATGTAACCCAGATCCATCTGGATTTTCGGGACGTCGCGGACCCTGGTCGTGATGTCCTTGAGCGCGTCGATCGCCTTGTCACGCTGGCCCAGATCGAAATCGGCGAGCGCTTTATAAAATTTGACGATGTCGTTGCCGGGATCGCGAGACAGCAGGGACCGGTAGATCTTCGATGCCCCCTTGAGGTCGCCGGCCGCGTGACGTTTGCCGGCCTTTTCCATCTGCTTGTCGAAGTTTCCGCTCATGGGAACGCTTTATAGACCATCGCCCCCGGGTTGTTGATGAAAATTCCCGGATGTCCAAGAAAAAGGGCCGGCCCATATGGACCGGCCCTTTCGTTGCCGACGGCGCGCAAGCACCGCCGCGGGAGGTTAGCCGAGGATCGGAGCGTCCGTGGTCACCGGCTCGGCGTCGGTGTCGAGGCGCATGTCCTCGAGCTCACGGGTCAACTGCTCCACTTTCAGACCCGGGAAACGCTGGGTGCTGTATGCACCCACCGGCTCCGTCTGCATGGCGGCGTCATGCGTCTGCATGTCGACGGTCGTCTGCTCGACCGCCTTGCCCGGGAACCGGACGGAATCGGAGCTGGCCAGTGCCGGCGCGGCGGCTCCGACGAGAGCGGCAAGAGCAAAAGCTGTAATGGTTTTCTGGGTCTTCATGATGGATCTCCTTTCATATGGTGTTTTCCATCTTCACCGATGCGCACCTGCGCACCGGAATGTCGTCGTTTGCGTTGTCATAAGGAGATACGTAGCGGAACGGCGATTGGACAATCACCTCCGATCACCCGGTCGTGAGGTCAGTTCTTTCTTTTATCTCAAGGCGTTGCGAGAAATTTTGGCAGGCGATGCCTCATTTCACTCACGAAACCGGAGCATCTCTCACATAGACGCGAGCCGCGTACCGGCAGAACGCAAAAAAGACCGGGTGTTTAGACCCGGTCTTTTTTGACTGACGGGGCGGCGTTCACCGCCCGCCGGTGTCAGCCGAACGTCGGCTCTTCCGAAGCTTGCGACTGCCCCTGGCCTTCGGATTGCAGTTGCTGCTCCTGCAGTTGTTCGGTCAGACGTTCGACTTCCAGTCCCGGGAACCGGACCGAGTTGTCAGCCAGAGCCGGTACGGCAGCGCCCAGAGCCAGCGTAAGGGCAAGGGCTGCGGTAATGTTCTTGGTATTCATGATTTCGTCCTTCTCAGATTTCAGTGTTTTTGGTCAGTGTCTCCAAGCGAAGCCACATGGCTTGAACTCGCTTGTTGACGTGAAATTAGTCGCGCCCTGCAGGCGCCGCACTTAAACCCGGATCACTACGGTGAGAGAACGAAAACCGTTCTAATTCATATAGTTAAATGATTATTTATAGGCCGGATCTGGCCGGCTTCACCAAATGCGGGGATCCCGTCCCATCGGGGCGAGCGGCGTGTGATCGGAAAGTGACTAAATTAGTAAAACGCGCGTGATCCGCGAGACCTACTCGAAGGAATCTTCCAGATCCGTGCCGCATTTTTCGCAGCGGCGGGGATGGCCCTGCATGACATGCCCGCAGACGCCGCACTTGCGTTCCGCTTTCTTCGACGCGTCGTCGAGTGTACGGAATATTTTCTTGAGCAGGTCGAGCATGGGTGGTCCTTCGTTGGTCGGTCAGTGCGCGGGCGCCGGTGTTTCGATGGACGGCAGCTTCGCCCCCTCTTCGGGCGTCATGCGCTCGCCGTCCTCAATCAGGAAAATCATGATCCGCAGGATCAGCGCCAGCGCGACGACGACCATGAAAAACCGGATCAGGCGGTTCAGCCTGCGGCGCCGGTGCCATGTTTCCTGGCCGTCTCCGTTCATGCGCCCCCCAATCGATACCGGACGCGATCATAACAGAGAGATTACCGGTGCGCTTCAGGCTTTTCTTCGGAATGCGCAGGAGCGTTATCTGCGGGGTTATCCCGGGCATTCTCGGGGGGCTGTTCGTCGTCATCCAGCAATATGCGTTCCGCCGCCCCGTCGAGGTCGTCGAACTGACCGGATTTGAGCGACCAGAGAAATGCCCCCAGGCCGAGCAACCCAAGAAACAGCGCAATCGGAATCAGGTAGCCGACGATCTCCATACCGTGCCTCCTATCTGACCCACTTCAGTCTGAGCGCGTTCAACGTGACGACGATCGAGCTCGACGACATCGCCACCGCCGCAACCAATGGCGTCGCGAGGCCCATCACGGCGAGCGGCACGGCGATGCTGTTGTAAAGAAACGCCAGCGCAAAGTTCTGCTTCACCAGCCGCGTCGACATGCGCGCGACGCGGATCGCCGTCAGGACGGGGGCTAGGCCCGCGCCCTGGAACAAAAGGTCCGCCGCGGTCTGACTGACGTCGGCGGCGTTGGTCGGCGACATCGACACATGGGCCGCGACCAGCGACGGCGCGTCGTTAAGGCCATCGCCCACCATCAGCACGCATCTGCCTTCCGACGCCAGCTGCTCGAGCCGTTCCGTCTTGTGGGCGGGCAGACAACCGTGCTGCCAACGATCGATCCCGAGCCGCGCGGCGGCGCGCGCAACGGCGGCCTCGGTATCGCCGGACAGCAGTTCGACCTTCATGCCCTGCCCTTTCAACGCGGCGACAACGTCACCCGCGTCGGCACGCAGCGCGTCCTCGAACCGGAAGTTTGCGACGACCCGGCCGTCGACCGAATAAAAGATCTCCGAAAGGCCCTCGGTGCCGTAAGATGTCTCGGTGCCGCACCATGTCGCGCTGCCGAGGCGCACTGTCGCCCCATCGAACGTTCCCTCCAGGCCATGGCCCGGCACTTCGCGGACTTCGCTGACGGCGATGTCGTCAAATCCGGACGCCGCCCCCACCAGCGCCTTGGAAAGCGGATGACGGCTGTGCGCGGCGAGCGCCGCGGCTCGGGCCAGCAGCGCTTTGTCGTAATCGCCCCCGACCAGCTCGGGCATGCCGAGCGTCAGAGTGCCGGTCTTGTCGAACACGACGGTATCGATCCCGCTGAGCCGTTCGAGCGCATCTGCCGCCTTGACGAGAACGCCCGCTTTCAAAAGCCGCGAAGACGCCACCACCTGCACCGCCGGCACCGCAAGGCCCAGCGCGCACGGGCAGGTGATAATCAGAACAGCAATCGCCGCCATAAGCGACGTCTGCCAACTGGCGTCGGTAAACACGATCCAGCCCGCGAACGTCGCCGCGGCCAGAATATGCACGACAGGCGCATAGATTCGCGCGACCCGGTCCGCGAGGCGGATGTACCGGGCACGTCCCTGTTCGGCCAGTTCCATCAACTTGACGATTTCGGACAAAAGCGTCGCATCGGCACGCGCCGTGGTCCGCACCCGGAGCGGCGCGGTGAGATTGAGCGTCCCCGCATAGACGCGCTCACCCGGCGCCGCCAGCTTCGGCATGGTTTCGCCGGACAACAACTGCGTATCGATATCGGAGCGGCCGTCCAGCACAGTGCCGTCGACGGGCACCCGCTCACCGGCTGCCACCAGCACCGTCATGCCCTCGTCGATTTCGGCAATGCGCATCGCATGCTGGCGCCCGTCATCGTCGACGATGGTGGCCGCGCGGGCCTGTAGCGCGAGGAGATGCGTCGCCGCCGAACGCGCTTTGGAGCGCGCACGCTGGTCGAGGTATCGGCCGATCAGCAGAAAGAACAGCAAGGATACCGAGGCATCGAAATAGGCATGCTCGGCCGCATGGGCCGTCTGATAGACGCTCATACCCGCCGCCAGCACCACGGCAAGGCTGATCGGCACATCCATGTTGAGGCTTTTCGCGCGAAGCGCGGCCACCGCGCTCCGGAAAAACGGTTGGCCGGCGTAAACGATCGCGGGCAAGGCGATCAGCGCGGAAATCCAGTGGAACAGCGTCCGCGTATTGTCGCCCATATCGCCGGCGTGCCCCGACCACACCGATACCGACAGCAGCATGACGTTCGCGGCGGCGAAGCCGGCGACCGCCATCGCAGACAGAAGACGTTTATCCTCGCGGCTTTCCGCCCCCGTCAGTTCGACCGGATCGAACGGCGTCACCGGATAGCCCAGCGCCTGAACGGCGCGCATCAGTTCCGCCGGATCGGCCTCGCCGTCGCGCCAGGACACGGCCAGCCGGCGCGTGCTCATGTTGACGCGTGCGGCGGTGACGCCCGGGAACGCGTGCAGCGTGCGTTCGATCTTACCGATGCACGCCGCGCAGTGGAGGTTCTCGACAAGCAGATTGAGCGAGGCGATCCCGTCCGGGTCGCGCGATATGAAGGCCGACGGGTCGTTCAACGCCAGCGTCGACGGATCAACCGGTTTCGGCCCCTGCGCGGCGACCGTCACGTTCGCCAGCGTCCCGGCATCGCAGCAATCCGCGATCCCGGCGTCATCCGGCAGCGTGACCTTCCGCGCGGGCGAGACGACGTTCATTATTTCACCATCACCTCGTGGCGCATGCGATACGAGTCGCCGCCCCGGCGAACCGTCACCTCGGCCTTCCAACGGCCGTGCAGCGGCGCGTCGAACCGGCCCTGGTAGCGGCCTTCGGAAACTTCCCTCATATCGACGGTCAGCGCCCGGTCATCACCCAGCGGACGCGTCATCGCAACAGATGCCAGCGCCCCCGAGAGCGGCGCGCCGATCTTGTCGGTCATCGTCACCGTCAGCATACCGTCGGCGCCAAGGCCGACACTGCTGTTCCAGCCGAGGCGTTTCTGCGCTTCGGCGTCGTCGAGCGTCCGGTTGTAGACGATTCCTTTTTTATAGGAGTCCTCAGTCGTCAGACCGGGAAACGTGTCCAGCGCATAGAACATGAACACGCCGTTGACCGCAGCGATCAGGCCGAAGAAAGCGACAAGGCCAAAGAACACCATGCGGCCGGTGATCCTGAATGCGGGTTTGTCGTTCATCGTCGTCGTGCTCATCTTTCGGGTGCCCTGAACACACTATCATACGTCGCGGTTTCGCCGTTGGACATGTCGCGAAGCTGGAATGTGATATCCGTCGCTTCATCGTCGATCATGTCGCTGGGCATTTGCACCAGAAGCCGGAAACTTTGCAGCGTATCCGGGTTCAGATCGAACAACGCGGTCATCGCCGGTTCGGTATCGGCGGCGCCGACGACCTTCATGCGCGCGCCCTGGGGCTCGGTGATTTCCAGGAACACGGAACGTTCGATCCGCGCCTTGTTGAGAATCTTGAAGGTATACGCGTTCTGGATCGAGCCGTCGGCGAGCTTCGTATAGATCGGATTTCGATCCCTGAGCACGTTGATATCGAGCTCGGTCCGCCCGACGAACACGAACAGCATGAACAGCCCGATCGCCGCCCACAGACAGAAATAGGCTACCGTTCGGAAGCGGATCGGCTTCAGCTTCGCCGGCTTGCCTTCGACACGTGCGTTCATCGCCGCGACGGAATCGTAATCGATCAGGCCGCGCGGGCGGCCGATACGCGACATTACGTCGTCGCACGCGTCGATGCAGAGCGCACACGTGATGCATTCGAGTTGCTGGCCGTCGCGAATATCGATCCCCGCCGGACAGGCCACGACGCATGCCTTGCAGTCGACGCAGTCGCCCCGGTTTTCGAACGTCTCCCCCTTCTTATAAGGTGCCCGCGGTTCGCCCCTGTCGTGCTTGTAGGTCACGGTCAGCGAATGCTCGTCCATCATCGCACCCTGAATACGCGGCCAGGGACACATATATGTGCAGACCTGTTCGCGCATCAGCCCACCCAGCGAATAGGTGGTGAAGGTCAGCACGGCGACGGTGATATACGCCACGGGCTGCGCATCCAACAGGATGAAATCCTGCGCCAGTGTCGGTGCGTCGGCGAAATAGAAAATCCACGCCCCGCCGGTGGCGACCGAGATCAAGAGCCAGATCGTGTGTTTTATGACACGCTTCGCTGCTTTCCAAACCGACATCGGCGCCTTGTCGAGACGAATACGCGCGGCGCGGTCACCTTCGACGAATCGCTCGACCCAGATGAACAGGTCGGTCCAAACCGTTTGCGGGCAGGCGTAGCCGCACCACGCACGTCCGAACACACTGGTGACGAGGAACAGGCCAACCGCCGCCATGATCAACAGCCCGGCGAAGTAATAGACTTCCTGCGGCCAGATCTCGATGAAGAAGAAATAAAAGCGCCGGTGCGGGAAATCGATCAGCACCGCCTGGTCGGGGTTGCCGATACCACGATCCCAGCGAATCCACGGCGTGATGTAGTAGATACCCAGCGTGATCGCCATGATCCACCACTTCAGCTTCCGGAAGGTCCCCCAGACACGCTTGGGGTGGATCTTGACGCGCTTCTTATAAAGAGAACGGTTTTCGCTTTTGTTGACCGCCTCGACATCGTGGCGCGTGATGTCGGGGGCGGTGTTGTGGTCTTGGGCAATCTCGGTTTCGGTCGTCATGTGCTCGCACCGCTATCAGGAGGTTCAGGCGCCACCCCCGCCCGCCCCGGGGATGACGCCTGCAATGGATGGACGTTTCCTCGTCAGACTATTGTCCGCCCCCCAACGAGTGCACATAGATGGTCAACTGTTTGACCGTCGGTGCGTCGAGGATCTTGCCCCACGCCGGCATCACGCCGCCGCGGCTGTTGGAAATAGATTCGACGATCGTCTCCTTCTCGCCGCCATAGAGCCAGATGTTGTTGTTGAGCGGTGGCGCGCCGAGTTCGGTCATGCCGACACCTCCCTCGCCGTGACAGGCGACGCAGTTGTCCTCGAACATCTGTTTGCCCTCGGCGGCCGCGGCCTGATCGGTCGCGTTGCCGGAAAGCGACAGCACGTATTCGGCCACCTGACCGGCCTGCTCTCGCGAGAAGATCCCGTCCTTCACGAACGCCGGCATCTGTGAAACGCGGGCGTCGTCGCTCTGTGTGTTGCGCACACCGTGGGTGATGGTGGTGTGAATGGCCTCGAGCGATCCGCCCCAAAGCCATTCGTCGTCGTTCAGGTTCGGATAACCCGGCGCACCCTGCGCGCCGGAGCCGTGGCACTGCGAACAGTTGACATTGAACGCCGACTTGCCGCCCGCCATTGCAAACTCGAGCAATTCCGGCTTGGTGCGGATTTCCTCGAGCGAGGCCGCTTCGATGGCGGACAGATACTCGGACTGCGCTTCTTTGGCTTTCGCCACTTCCTTCTGCACCTTGGCGCGCGAGCTGTAACCGAGCATACCCTTGGTGTAGCCGGACACCAGCGGAATGGCCGGATAGGCGACGTAGTAGCCGATCGACCACACCACGCAGGCGTAGAAGATCCAGAGCCACCATCTGGGAAGCGGGTTATCCAGTTCGCGGATGCCGTCCCACTCGTGTCCGGTCGTTTCGATGCCGGAAAGTTGATCAACGTGTCTTTCGGCCATGTCTCAATCCTCCTTGAGCGGGATACGTGCCGCGCGGTCGAACGTCTTCTTGGCGCCGGGCCTGAAGGCGTAAATCAGGACGCCGATGAAAATGACGACCATGTAGACCAGACCCCAGGTCTGGGCGAATTCGGCAAGCGTCGTGTAATCCATGTCGGCTCTCCTCAGCGCAGGTTTTCGTCGGCGTTGTAGGACGAGAAGTCGACCATCGTGCCGAGCACCTGCAGATAGGCGATCAGCGCGTCGAGTTCGGTCGGATTCCCCGGCTTGCCGTCGAAGTCGCGGACGTTGGCGCCCGGATAACGTTCGGCAACCGCATCGGCACCGTCGTGATCCGGATCGGCCTGCGCCATCATGTCGGTGACGGCGACTTCGATCATCTCGGTCGTGTACGGCACCCCGATCGCCTTGTTGGCTTTCAGGTGGTCCGCGATGTCAAAGCTCCTGACTTCGTTTTCGGCCAGGAACGGATAGCCTGGCATCACGCTTTCAGGGACCAGCGAGCGCGGATCATGCATGTGCGCCCGGTGCCATTCGTCGGAGTACTTGCCGCCGACACGGGCCAGGTCCGGCCCGGTCCGCTTGGAGCCCCATTGGAAGGGGTGGTCGTACATGCTTTCCGCCGCCAGCGAATAGTGACCGTAACGTTCCAGTTCGTCGCGGAACGGCCGCACCATCTGGCTGTGGCAGTTGTAGCACCCCTCGCGGATGTAGATGTTCCGGCCGGCGAGCTCGAGCGGGGTGTACGGGCGCACGCCCTTCACCTTCTCGATCGTGCTTTCCAGATAGAACAGGGGCGCGATCTCGATGATGCCGCCGATAGAGACGACGACGAGGATACCGATCACAAGCAGGATCGAATTGCGTTCCAGTTTACCGTGGTCGAACATTTTCGATCTCCTTTATGCGCTGGCCGGTTGCGCAAGCGCATCGACATACGGCTTTTCGGTTCTGACGTCGCCCCTCGCGGTGCGATAGACGTTCCACGCCATGATCAGCGCGCCGAGGACATAGAGCCCGCCGCCGACAACGCGGATCACATAGAACGGGTGCATCGCATCGACGGTCTCGGCGAACGAGTACTCGAGGAAGCCGAGCGAGTCATAGGACCGCCACATCAGGCCCTGCAGGATACCCGACACCCACATCGCGGCGGCGTAGAGCGCGATGCCCAGCGTCGCCAGCCAGAAGTGCGCGGAAACCAGGCGCAGGGAATACAGACGTTCGCGGTTGAACATCTTCGGTGCGAGGAAGTAGATCGCGCCGAAGCTGACCATGCCGACCCAGCCGAGTGCGCCGGAATGCACGTGACCGATGGTCCAGTCCGTATAGTGGCTCAAGGAGTTGACCGCCTTGATGCTCATCAGCGGACCTTCGAAGGTCGACATCCCGTAGAACGCGACGGAGATCGCCATCATGCGCAGGATCGGGTCGGTGCGGAGCTTGTCCCACGCCCCCGACAGCGTCATCAGGCCGTTGATCATGCC
>JAGLED010000008.1 GCA_023145215.1 Rhodospirillales bacterium
ACGCACGCTTCGGCGCCATACCCCAGGAAACTCGCGTTCCAGACCGTCAACAACGCCAGCATCATCGGCGCGTTCTGCCGGGTCGGCGCCGACAAGGCGTGCGCATCCATCTCGGCGGCGCCGGTGCGGAGCTGCTGGAACACGTCCCATCCGAAGGCGAGCGCGACGGGAAGACCGACCGCCGACCATAACGAGAACCGTCCCCCGACGCCCGACGCCATCGCGAACACCCGGTCTTCGCCGATGCCGAACTTCCCCGCTTCTTCGACGTTGGCGCTGACGGCACAGAAGTTCTTCGCCCAGTCGCCGCCGACGGCCCCCTGCATCCAGATCGCCGCGCGTTCAGCGTTGGCCTGGGTTTCCATGGTCCGGAACGATTTGGAGATAACGATCACCAGCGTCGTCGCCGGGTCGAGCCCGTCCGTCGCGCGCCGGAACGCGGTGCCGTCGATGTTGGCGCACATGCGCACGTCCATCGCGCCGCCGTAAGCGTCGCCGAGGGCATCCAGCACCAAGGCCGGTCCCAGCTCCGAGCCGCCGATCCCGATGGCGAGCACGGCGGTGAACGGCGCGCCCGACGCCGACGGGATATCGCCGACGCGGACCCGTTCGGCGAACGCTTTCAGGCGTTCGTCGGCCCCGTCGCCCGGCGTCCGGCGAACCTGCATATGCAGCGCCGGCCGGTCTTCGCTGAGATTGACCGTCTCGCGCCGGGCCATGCGTTCGATGAACCCGGACGCGTCCGCGGTTTCCGCCAGCGCCCCCATCCCGACCAGCACCTCGGCCGAGACCCGCTGGCGGGAGAAATCGACATACAGGCCACCGAGGTCGATGGCGCAACCGGACGCCCGCGCATGATCGGCGTCGAACAGGTCGGCAAGCGGCACGCCCAACATCTGGTCGCGCAACTCGTTCAGGTTTTTCCAGGCGTCCGTGTCGGAAATCAGCGGCATGGGCACTTGTATCAAATGCCCGCTCAGCGTGCCACCTTGGAAAGCGGGCTGCAGACAACCCAGGTCTTGTTTCCCGGGCGCGGCGCTTGCCGCCAAGACCCGGGACCCATAGATGGGCTAGCGAGAATCTGAAAGATGGGTCCCGGCTCTTCGCCCCGCTCACGCGCGGCGCAGACCGGGAAACAAATAACTCAGTTACTCGAAACCACGCCCTCGGGTTTGCCGGCGACGGCGAAGGTGAGCTTTTCGGGCTGGTAGAGTTCCTTGGCGACGCGCCTGGCGTCTTCCAATGTCACCGCTTCGATATAGCCGTTGCGCTTGTCGATGTAGTCGATGCCGAGGTTTTCCTCCTGCATGCCCACCAGCATGTCGGCGATCGCCGACGACGACGTGAAGCGGAGCGGGAAGGCCCCGGTGAGATACGTCTTCGCGTCTTCCAGCTCTTTCGCGGTCGGGCCCTGTTCGGCGAAATTCTTCCACACGTCACGGACCGTGGCGATGCTCTCGGCGACCCGGGCGTTCGCGGTCGCGGCGCCGCCCATGACGACGCCCGCGTTGTCGAGCGGCATCAGATAGGAATAAACGGAATACGCGAGGCCGCGCTTTTCGCGCACCTCCTCGTAAAGCCGCGACACGAAACCGCCGCCGCCGAGCACGTAGTTCAGGACATACGCGGTATAAAAATCGGGATCGTTTCTCAGGATTCCCGGCTGCGCGAACTGGATCGAGCTTTGCGGCACATCGATGTCGATTACCTGGATACCGCCCGAAAGCTTCGGCGCGATCTTCGCAACCTTCCACGGCTTGGCTTTCTCGGGGAGAACCCCGAACACCTTATCGAGGTACGTCTTGAGCGTGTCCGCGTCGATATCGCCGACCACGCCGATCAGCAGGTTGTCGCGGGCGAGGCGTTCACGCACGAACGCGCGCATGTCGTCTGGCGTGATCGCGGCGACGCTTTCCAGCGTGCCGTCGTTGTCTCTGGCATAGGGATGACCTTCGAACGCTTTCTCGAACAGCGCCCGGCCGGCGCGGTTGCCCGGGTCTTCGCGGCTCTGCCTGATCCCCGACAGGATCTGCTGGCGGATGCGGTTCAGCGGCGTCTCGTCGAAGCGGGGCTCATTGATGGCGAGGCGGAGATATTCGAAGGCGTCGTCGCGGTTCTTGTTGAGGGTGCGGAGCGAGCCGTCCAACCGGTCGCGCCCGGCGCTGAACCGGAGCGAGATCGACTTCTCGTCGAGCGCACGCTGAAACGCGCGGCTGTCCATGTCGCCCGCGCCCTCGTCCAGCGTCGAAGCGACGAAATTGGCAAGGCCGCTCTTGCCTTCCGGGTCGAGCGCGGCGCCGCCCCGGAACGAAAGCTTGAGGGTGGTGATCGGGTTCGAATGATCGCGGATCAGCCAGGCTTCGATGCCTTTCGACGACACGACCCGTTCGACCTCGACCGCGTGCGCCGGCAGCGCCGCGGCGGCGAACAAAAGCACGAACACGACGAAGGCGGCGGGACGAAGAAGGGCGGAAATAATACGCTTCATCATATCAGCTCTGCGGCTTGGAAAGCAGTTCGGCGGTGACGTGGTGGGCGCCGTCGAGGACGTTGCGGGCGGCGGCGGCGACATCCACGGCCGTCACCTTGCCGATCACGCCGAGCCAGTTTTCGACCTCGTCGACGGTCCCGCCCGTGGCCAGCGTCGAGCCGAACACCCGGGCGGCGGTGCCGAAATCGTCGCGGGCAAAGACCGCGTTGTTACGCATACGTTCAATGGCGCCCGAAAGTTCTTTTTCCGTGATCCCGTCTTTCAGAATCTTCCGGACCTCGTCCATCACGGTCGTCTCGATCCTGTCCATCGTGACGCCGGGTTTTGGGACGGCGTAGAAGCCGAACACCGCCGGGCCCAGGTCGTCGGCGTCATAGAACGCGCCCGCCGATAAAGCGATGGTGTCATCGAGGACGAGGCGCTTGTGCAGCCGGCTCGATGCGCCGCCGCCGATGATTTCGGACAGCACCTGCAGCGCATAGGCGTGTTCGGTCGCACCGTAGCGGTAGCTCGGCGCCAGATAACGCCGCGTCCAGCTCGGCTGGGTGACGCGCTCATGCTCCAGGACCACGCGGCGGTCGGCGGTCGCCGGCGGCTCGGTGGTGCGGGTGCGGGTGATCTCGGGGCCGCGCGGAATGGCACCGTAATATTTCTCGGCCAGCGGCTTCAACTCGTCCATGGTCACGTCGCCCTCGACGATCAGGGCCGCGTTGTTGGGCGCGTAGTAGCGTTTGTAGAAGGCAAGGATGCGATCGACGTCGAGCGCCTTGATCTCATGCTCCCAGCCGATGATCGGACGGCGATAGGGATAGTTGAGATACATCGCCGCCGACACCTGCTCGCGCAGCTGGGCGGAGGGATTGTTGTCGACCCGGGACCGGCGTTCCTCGAGCACCACGTTGCGTTCCGGCGCGACCTGTTCTTCGCTGATCAGCAGATTGGTCATGCGGTCGGCTTCCATCTTCATCACCATCTCGAGACGGTCCTTGGCGATGGTCTGGTGGTAGGCGGTGTAGTCGTAGGACGTGAAGGCGTTTTCCTGGCCGCCGTTCCGGGCCACCTGCCCAGAGAACACGCCGGGGCCGAAATTCCTGGTGCCCTTGAACATGAGATGTTCGAGCAGATGCGCGATGCCGGTTTCGCCCGGGGCCTCGTCGGCGGCGCCGACCTTGTACCAGACCATATGGCGCACGACGGGGGCACGGTGGTTGGTGATCAGCACCACCTGCATCCCGTTATCCAGCATGAAGGTGTCGGGGTCGAAAATCTTGGCGAACGCCGGGGGGGCGGCCGAAAGGACGATGGCCGCGGCCAGCAAGACGGGCGTCAGAAACCTGTTTGAAATCCGCATGAGAGGGATATTGGCGTGTTTTCACACCGGATCAATGGAAAACCGGAAAAACACGCAAACGTTACAAAGATTTAAAAATCGGGGCCTCCTCACCTGTCCTCTCCTCCAGGATTGGAGGAGAGGGACCCTGACGAAAGACACCGCCCTGATCCCTCTCCCCCATTTTTTGGGGGAGAGGTAAGGTGAGGGGGTGTTTCTCTATACAGATGTCCGCAGCCAACCGTCCTGAAAACGGACGGCGGATAGCCCCGTCAATTTGCGCACCCGCTCGAGCGCGCCTTCAAGCCGCTGCATCCGGCCCTTGCCAAAATCGATCCCGGGTTCGGGCCAGAGCGCGCTGACGCGGAGTTCGTCGGCGGCACGCTCGGCTTTCATGTCGAGCCGGCCGACCATCTTTTCGCCGTCCAGCAGCGGGAAGATGTAATAGCCGTATGTGCGCTCGGGCGCGGGGACAAAAATCTCGATCCGGTAGTCGAAATCGAACAGATGCTTCAGGCGCTTGCGGTCGCGGATCACCGGATCGAAGGGATTGAGAATACGAAGGCGGTCTGCCGGCGGCCCGGTTTCACCGAGCCGCGTCTCGATATCGGCGAACGCATAAAGCTTGCGGGGCCCGGCCCCTCCCGCGCCATGCACCCGCACTTCGATAAGTTCGCGGCCAAGGCGCGCGTCGCACCAGGTCTTTGCCTCGGCGGCGGTGATGTTGCCCCAATAGCCCGCGATCTCGCCCGCAGTGCCGAAGCCGAGACGCTTCAAAGCCTCGCGGCACGACCAGTCGATATAGGCGGCGGACGCATAATCCTGTTCCCGATGATCTTCGGGGATCACGCGTTCGGTCAGATCGTAGGCCTTCTGAAATCCCTGCCTGTGACAGATGCACAAACCGCCCGTGCGCCAGTGATGTTCGAGGGCCGTCTTCGACGGATGCCAGTTCCACCATTTGCCGCCGTCCTTCTTGCCCGCCGTATCGGCTTGGGCCGACATCTCCCGGGCCGTGATCGGACCGTTTTCGCGGGCATACGACAACACCCGATCCAGTTCGGTATGGAAGTCATTACCGCGCCGCCCGGCCCAGCGGTGCGCGAGCCGCGCGTCTTCGCGCCGGAACCGTTCCCGCCACACGGGAAAGAACTCGACCGGAATGATCGAGGCGTCGTGGGTCCAGTTTTCGAATAGCGCGCGGTCGTGTTCGACAAGGCGGACGAGGTCTTTCTGCCGATACCCGTCCCAACGGCTCGCCAGGATCATGTGATGGGCGCGCTCGACCCACTGGATCGAATCGACCTGCACGAAGCCGAGCATGCGGATCAGCGCCAGAAGCCCCTGCCGCCCCAATCGCCGGCGCGGGCTTTCCGCCAGTCCCTGAAGTTTGAGGACCAGCCGGCGCGCCTCAGTGGCGGAGATATCCAAAGGGGGTGTCGTCATGGCGCACGATCGAACCCGCAGGAGGCTCGGAAGTCAAATGCCGGAATGCAATAAACCCATTCCCAGGTTCGTCATCCCGACCTGCCCTCGGCGTGATCGAGGAACGCGGGTTTCGATCCTTCGAGACGGCCCCAGAAAAAATTCAACAAGGCGGTTTCTCCGCTTCGTCATTCCGGCGAAAGCCGAAATCCGGTGCATCTGCCCGGCCCTACCGAGAGAGGTTGATGCGTGCATCTCTGGGCCCCGGCCTGCGCCGGGGTGACGGCTTTGGCTCGGATAATGCCCGGGATGACGATGGTGTTGAACCAAGCGGAAGAGCTAGAAGTCGAGAAGACCCTTGCGGCCGCGCGACTTTTTAACCTGCGGCGTTTCGCCCTCGGTGATCGGCTTGCCGAGCGCCTGGTTCTCGCGGATGCGCTGCTGTTCTTTTTCCGCGTCGACGATGGTGCCCTCATAGGGCTTGTCGTCGACCCAGAAGATCATCTTGTCGGCGAGGCGCTGGTCCTCTTTCGACAGCAGCGACGTTTCGGCGTTGACCACTTCGCGGATCGCGGAATCGGCGTTGGCCGCCCCGGTCTTGGCCATGATCGCGTTCAG
This sequence comes from Rhodospirillales bacterium, assembly GCA_023145215.1. GTDB lineage: Bacteria > Pseudomonadota > Alphaproteobacteria > Rhodospirillales > Casp-alpha2 > UBA4479. The sequence goes on from JAGLED010000008.1 coordinate 5,865, forward strand.
GCCGTCGGACAGATTGGGGTCGCGTTGCTGACCCTGGTTCTGAATCTGCGGCGCTTGCTGCAACAAAGCGGCGCGGGCCTGATCGGTCGGCGTGATCGCCTGCGGGCCTGAGGCGTTGGCATTCGGCGGGCGCAGCGAAAACTCGGGCGGCAGGCTCAAGGGCGGGCGCTGGTAGACGACGAACTCGTCGGGCGCGTCCTTGGAATTGCTTATGACTTTCTTGGCCGACTCGCAGGCGGCGAGCGACAGCGCGACGGAGGTCATAAGAGCGATGCCGATTGTGCGTCGAATCATCCGTTTTCTGCCCATTTGCAGCAAATATGTGTGCCGAGGCCCGAGTCTATGACGTTTCGGTACGTGTGAACAAGGATTCCAATATCAAGACCGCGGCGCCGACGCAAATGGCGCTGTCGGCGACGTTGAACGCCGGCCAGTGATAGCCGAACGCATGGAAATCCAGAAAGTCGACGACCGCCCCGTGAACCAACCGGTCGACGACGTTCCCCACCGCGCCCCCGATTACAAGCCCGAGCGCCACGACCGAGAACATCGATTGGGCGCGCCACAGCCAGACCGAAAGCGCGAGCACGATCACGACCGCGAGCGCCGTCAGGATCAGCGGGCCATGGTCGGACTCGGTGTTAAACATCCCGAACGAGACGCCCCGGTTCCACGCCAGCACGATATTGAAGAACGGCGTGATCTCGATGACGCGGGGCGGGTTCATCACGCTTTCGAGGATCCACGTCTTCGACACCTGGTCGAGCACGAGCGCAAGGGCGGCGATGGCCGCGCCCTGCATGCGGGAGCCGAGGCCGGGTTCGATCATGCTGCCTGCGGCTCGTGGTGACGGACCGCATCGGCGCAGCGGTTGCAGACCGTCGGGTGCTCACTGTCCGAGCCGACCTCGTCGAGGACCTTCCAGCAGCGCTCGCATTTCTCGCCCGATGCCTTGGCGACGACGACGGCGATGTCGGCGGTCTCTTCGGCCCGGTGCGCGTCCGCCGGCGCGTTGCCGTCCATGAACGTGAAGCCCGACGTGATGCACAGCTCGGCCGGATCGAGACCCTCGGTCACGGTTTTGTATTCGGCCGGCGCGTAGACCTCGGGATGCGCCTGCAACGACGCCCCGATCACCTTGTTCGCGCGCGCCACTTCAAGGGCGCCGGTCACGGCACGGCGCAGCGTCCTGACCTTCGACCATTTCGCCGCGAGATCCGCGTCGGCCCAATCCGCGGGCACGTCCGGGAAGGTACGGAGATGGACCGAGTTGCCGCTCGTCTGATCCGGGTGACGGGTCAGCCAGGCTTCTTCCGCGGTGAAGCAGATAAACGGCGCCAGCCACGCGGTCAGGTGGTCGAACAGGATATCCAGCGTGGTGCGCACGGCGCGGCGCAGATCGCCGTCCGGGCGGTCGCAGTAAAGCGCGTCCTTGCGGATGTCGAAATAGAACGCCGACAGATCGACGGCGCAGAAGGTGTGCAGTTCGGCGAAGAACGGCTGGAAGTCGAAGCTGTCGCAGGCTTTCCTGAGCGATGCATCCATCTCATGGATGCGGTGCAGCACCCAGCGCTCCAGCTCCGGCATCTTCGCCGGATCGACGCGCTCGCTTTCGTCGAAGCCCGCCAGATTCCCCAGCAGGTAGCGCAGCGTATTGCGCAAGCGGCGGTAGATATCGGCCTGCTGCTTGACGATCTCGGGCCCGATCCTGAGGTCTTCGGAATAGTCCGAGTTCACCACCCAGATGCGCAGGATATCGGCGCCGTACTGTTCGATCACATCCTGCGGTGCGACCACGTTGCCGAGCGACTTCGACATCTTCTGGCCGTCCTCGGCCATGACGAAGCCGTGCGTCAGAACCGCTTCATAGGGCGCGCGGCCCCGCGTGCCGCAGCTTTCCAAAAGCGACGAGTGGAACCAGCCCCTGTGCTGGTCGGAGCCTTCGAGATACAGCGACGCCGGCCATTCGAGGTCGTCCCACGGGCCGTCCTCGAGCACGAAGGCGTGCGTGGAGCCCGAATCGAACCACACGTCCAGAATGTCGGTCACCTGTTCGTAGTCGTCGGCGTTGTAGTCGTTACCGAGGAAGCGGCTGGGATCGGACGCGAACCAGGCATCCGCGCCTTCCTTCTCGAACGCGTCGGTGATGCGGTCGAGCACCGCCTGATCGCGGAGCGGCTCGCCGGTTTCCTTGTTGACGAACACCGTGATCGGCACGCCCCACGCGCGCTGGCGCGAGACCACCCAGTCCGGGCGCTCGGCGATCATGCCGCGCAAACGGTTCTGGCCCGAAGCCGGCACGAAGCGCGTTTCGTCGATGGCCTTCAGCGCCTTATCGCGAAGGCCCGTTTCCTCCATCGAGATGAACCACTGCGGCGTGTTGCGGAAGATCAAAGGCTTCTTGGAGCGCCACGAATGCGGATAGCGGTGCTTGAGCTTGCCCTTGCCCAACAGCCCGCCGGCTTCGCGGATCACCTCGGCGACGTGGTCGTTGCACTTATAGACGTGCTCGCCCGCGAAGATCGGGACGTGGTCGAAGTACGTGCCGTCCTCGCCGACGGTCTGCGGCACCTCGATCCCGTTCGACATGCCGAGCACCCAGTCGTCCGCGCCGTGACCGGGCGCGATATGGACGATGCCCGTCCCTTCCTCGGTCGTCGCGAACGCGGCGGAAAGCGCGGGCACGTCGAAGTCGTAACCCTGGCCGCGCAGCGGATGCGCGCAGACCGTGCCCTTCAGTTGCGATCCCTTGAGCGTCGCCAGCTCATTATATGAGGCGATGCCGGTTTCTTCGGCGACGGCGCTCAAGCGCGCTTTGGCGACGACAAGCTTCTCGCCGACCTGGCCCAGCGAGCCCTCGGCCGCTTCTGTCACCTCGATCACCGCGTAGTCGATGTTGTCGCCGTACGCCACCGCGCGGTTGCCCGGCATGGTCCAGGGCGTCGTCGTCCAGATGACGATGGCGGCGTTTTCGATTTCGGGGACGGACGTGGACTGAACCGGGAACCGGACGAAGATCGTCGTCGAGGTGTGATCGTAGTATTCGACCTCCGCCTCGGCGAGCGCCGTCTTTTCGACCGGCGACCACATGACCGGCTTGGAGCCGCGATAGAGCGAGCCGTCCATCAGGAACTTGCCCAGTTCGCCCGCGATCTTGGCCTCGGCGGCGTAGGTCATGGTCGTGTACGGGTGATCCCAGTCGCCCATCACGCCGAGCCGCTTGAACTCTTCGCGCTGCACGTCGATCCAGTGCTCGGCGAACTCGCGGCATTCCTTGCGGAACTCGACGATGGGGACCGCGTCCTTGTCGAGCTTCTGCTCCCTGTACTTTTCCTCGATCTTCCATTCGATCGGCAGGCCGTGGCAGTCCCAGCCCGGCACGTAATAGGCGTCCTTGCCCAGCATCTGCTGGGTGCGGTTGATGACGTCCTTGAGAATCTTGTTGAGCGCGTGGCCGATATGCAGATGCCCGTTCGCGTACGGCGGGCCGTCGTGCAGGATGAACTTCTCGCGGCCCTTGGAAATGTCGGCGCGCGCCGTCTCGAACCCGGTTTTGGCCCAGTGTTCGAGCAGTTGCGGCTCGCGCTGGGGCAGACCGGCCTTCATCGGGAAGTCGGTTTTCGGCAGAAAGATCGTGGACTTGTAATCAACAGTCATCGGTTCAGCTTCTATTTGTTACCCAGAATCCCGCGCGCGGTATCGCAATCGCGGGCGATTTGTGCCTTCAAAGCGTCCAGTCCGTCAAATTTCTTTTCCGGACGGATCATTTCCAGCAACTGCACGTCGATCCGCATCTGATAGATATCGGCATCGAAATCGAACAGATGCACCTCCAGTCTCGGTGCGGTGCCGTCGAACGTCGGCCGCATCCCCAGGTTGGCGACGCCGTCGACCGGCGATCCGTCGGCCAGCACCGCGCGGACCGCATAGACCCCGAACGCCGGGCGAATATAGCCGCCCAGATGGATGTTTGCAGTCGGAAATCCGATGGTGCGGCCTCGCTTGTCGCCGCCCGCGACCCGTCCCGAAATACTGAACGGGCGGCCAAGGACGTCGGCTGCGGCCTGCATTTCGCCTTTTTCGACCAGCTCCCGGGTGCGGCTCGACGAATAGAGCCCGCCGCCGTCATCCGACGCCGCCGCGACGGCGGTGAAGCCGAAGCCCATCTTCTGGCCTTCGCTCAGCAACGTCTCGCAGCTGCCCATTCTCTTGTGGCCGAACTTGAAGTCATAGCCCGCGACGACGTGATGCACCTTGAGCGTTTCCACCAGATAGCGCTCGACGAAATCGGTGGCGCTCTGTTTCGAAAAATCCAAATCGAAGCGCTGCGCGATCATGAAATCGACCCCAAGCTCCGCGATCTCGTCGGCCTTGGCGCGAAAGGGCGTCAGGCGAAACGGCGCGGCGTCGGGTTGGAACACGTTCCGGGGATGGGGTTCGAACGTCAAAACGCCCCAGGGCAGGTCCGACGCGGCCGCGATCCGCCCGGCCTCGCCGATCACGGTCCGGTGGCCGCGGTGCACGCCGTCGAAATTTCCGACGGCGATCACGGCGCCATGGTGCTCCCCGGTCAACGATTTGGCCTGTCTGTAGATGCGCATAGCGTTGGAAAGTGTCGTAAGCCCCGGTGACGGTCAAGGATGTTGGCGGCTGTGCGTATTCGCCCCGTTCCGCGCCCCATGCTTCGAGACGGGCACAAGTGCCCTCCTCAGCATGAGGCTGCGACTTCTCCTCAGCATGAGGAGGCCTGAAAGGCCGTCTCGAAGGATGCCGGGAAAACCCCTCTTCCCTCGATCAAACGGCGGGCGGGCCGGGATGACGGCGGTGCGCCCAAAAACAAAAGGCGCGGGTCATGCCCGCGCCCTTCGCTCGATAGATGAAAAGGCGTCAGGCCGTGCGGCTGGGCGCCATGATCAGCGCTTCGCCGTCGACGACGACCTTGCCCTTGACGATGCACTGGGTCTTGAGCGTCACGAACTTCTTGTCGGCGTTCAGATCGGTGATCGTGCAGTGCGCCTGCACCGTGTCGCCCGCCTTGACCGGCGCCTTGAACTTCAACGACTGGCTGACATAGATGCAGCCCGGCCCCGGCAGCTTGGTGCCGATCACGGTCGAGATGAAGGCCGACGTCAGCATGCCGTGCGCGATCGTGCCCTTGAACATGGTGCCGGCCGCGAATTCCTCGTTCAGGTGCACCGGGTTGGTGTCGCCCGAAATCCCGGCGAAGATCACGATATCGGCTTCGGTGATGGTTTTCGCGAAAACCTCGTGCATGCCGACTTCCAGATCCTCGAAGTAATAACCGTGCAGCTTGTCAGTGTGATTGGTCATTTCGTCCATAACGAATATCCTTGTGCCGAATCCTTGAGGGGGTTTTCTGGGTTCTTGCCGGGCGCGGCGGTGTTTCGCGCACGCAAAATCTGTTGCGATGCAATATAAACCTCTTGAAAGAGGGCAGCAAGCAGGGCTTTTTTTGAATATGCGGGGCAATATACATGAGCGTAAGGGATTGATTTTGCGATTTTTTACCGCAGTGCAGAAAGCCGTTCCCGGCGCCCTGATCGCGGGAGCGGTGCTTGTGTCCCTGCCCGCCGGCGCCGAACCGCCGGCGCTTTCGCTGCCCGCCGACTGCGACATCGGGACGTCGTGCTGGCTGGTGAATTTCGTCGATCACGACCCGGGCCCGGGGGCCCGGGACTACCGCTGCGGCGCGCTCAGCTACGACACCCACAAGGGCACCGATATCGCCATCCGGAACGACGCGGCGATGAACGCGGGCGTCGATGTGCTCGCCGCCGCACCGGGCAAGGTCGTCGGCACGCGGGACGGGATGCCGAATTCGACGCGCGCCGATCTGGAAAGCGCGACCGCCCTTCGGGGCCGCGACTGCGGCAACGGGGTCCGGATCGATCACGGGGGCGGCTGGTCGACGCAATACTGCCATATGATGGCCGGATCGATCCGGGTCCGCACCGGCGATGCTGTCGAACGCGGTCAGGCGCTGGGCCGGATCGGGCGGTCCGGACGGACGGAATTTCCGCACATCCATGTCTCGCTCAGGCAGGGCGACCGCGTCGTCGATCCGTTCACCGGCGAAAGCAACATCCAGGCGTGCGATGCGGGCACGCAGGCATCGGGCCTCTGGGACCCGGCGGTACGGCAAGCCCTCGCCTACCCCGGGCCGCAGCCGTTTCATCTGGGTTTCGCCTCGGGCCGGCCGAAGACGGCGGAGATCGAGAGCGGCATGCTCAATCGGTCGCGGTTCCCGGCCGACAGCGCGGCGCTGGTGTTCTGGGCGGAAGCGTTCTCGCTCAAAAAGGGCGATACCGTGACTCTCAGTCTCACCGCCCCCGACGGGTCGACCGTCGCCGATCACACCATCGATCTCGACCGTCCGCTCGCCAAGGGCCACTGGTTCACCGGGCGCAGGAAGCGCGGCCCGGCGTGGGAAAAGGGCGAATATACCGGCACGATCACGATCACGCGGGACGGGGCCCGGGTGCGCAAATCGACGGCGGCGGTCGTCGAGTAACCGTCTGCATGCCACACCATCGCCGTCCTGAATTCAATTCAGGACCCATAAGGGGCATCCGTAGAGTCCGATATATGCCCCGGAACGGCGTTCAGGATAAAATATGAAGTGTTGGCCGCAGACTCCGGCCTTGTTTTGGCAATATTCGAATGTGTTCAGCGCAGCGGGGCCAAAGAAGGCATGCTCGACGCATCAAAACTCCCATACCAGCCGGAGATCATTTCCGGCGTCGATAAACTGAGAGGTGAGGCGGCATCTGCGCTCTATGCGTACTGGTTGGACAAGAAAGCCGACCAGCTGGCCCCTGACTGGTCCGATTTCGATTTCATGATTCTCTTCAGGATCGCACCCGTGATGGTCGTGCTGGACGTCGATCCGTCGTTTGACGCAGGCAAGCTGTTTTACCGCTTCATGGGCACAAAGATCGTCGAATACCGGCGGCACCGTGACATACCGGACCTGACCGGTAGGACCTTCGCCGAGGCGGACCGCTCATACAACACGGCGACGATGAACGAGGCGTATACCAAGTGCATGACCACGGCGACACCCGTACTGATGCGGGGCCAGTACCAGACCGACGTGTATTACGGCGAGCATGAGCGGATCGTCCTGCCGTGGCTGGTCGACGGCACCGTCGCACACCTTTCCGTGGCGCTCGACCGGTTTCCGCCGCTCCGGAAAACGCCGGACTGACGGGTATTGGGTTCGCCCTTCTTGTTTCCCGGGCAAGCCGAGTTGCGCCGAGGTCCGGGATGACGGGCGCGACTTAAAGCCCGCTCACGGACACCCCTGGGCGTTGAAGTAATAGGCGGACAAAAGCGCATCTCCGCAGACATCGGCGGCGGCCTTGCCCATCCGCTCATTTGAGCGGCTGCAGTGGGAATTCCTGTTCGCCGCCGCATTTTCATCGTGCCGGAACGCCATGATCTGACGAAGCATGTAATAGACCTGCTGGCCCGCCAGGTTGGGGATCGCCGGGTCCCGGCTCAGCCCCCGGGAGCCGTGGCACGCGGTGCAGGCATTGTTCAGCTCTCCGCCGGTCCACGTGTGAATGCCGGGCTGGCAGGTTTGCCCCGCATAGTACCGGGCGATGCGGTCGATGTCGGCGCCGTTCATGCGCACAGCGTGCCAGTTCATGGTGGCGTTCTCGCGCATGTCGCCCGCCTCATGCGTGGTGCGGAAGTGGCGCAGCTGTTTGACGAGATAGGCGTAATGCTGTCCGGCGATGTTGGGGACGTAGTATCTCTCCGACACCCCCGTCGGCCCGTGGCAGCTGGCGCAGATCGTTAGCGCATCGACGTCGGCGGGGGCGTCGCGGTTCACGCACGCGGCGACGACGAGCAAACCGAGCAGGCCGAGCAATAGCCCGACCGCCGGCACCATCGGCGGTATAAATGAAATCCGTCGCACGTCGCCCCCGTTCGATCAGTGAGATTTCACATCGGATGATGCGGCACTTTAACCGCCAACCGCCCTTCCGGCGAGCCCCTCTTCACACGCCTGTTCGTCGTCCTGAATTCAATTCAGGACCCATGAGCGACACGCGCGCTGTCTGAAGGCATGGACCCTGAATCAAGTTCAGGGTGACGTCAGGAAGATACCGAAACGCCACCTGTTTCCCGGACGAGGCGCTTCGCGCCAAGGTCCGGGACCCATACTGGGAAGATGAAGTTCTAACTTGGATTTTATGATACTGTCTTAAGTGTTCTCGGCAGCAAGTAAAACTTGGGCGTGCAGTCCTACCAGTGATTATTGTGGTCTAGATAGCGTGCCCGCTTCTAGCAAGAAGTTGGAAGGAATTGGGGATTTGACGGGGACGATTAGAACGGAGTGTGGAAATTATGTTGCCAGAAAGAAAGGGAAGGACAGCAGCGACCATAATCTACATGGTCATATTGACATTCCTGCAATGGAAAGTGATCGGCAGCGGGTTCCCCATCGACGAGAAGCTTCTCTGGTTCGGGAACGGTATGGCTAGTCTCCTCCTCGGAAGCCGCTTACTTAATCCTCATTTTGTTCCCCCGGCTGACGCAGCCACAAACGCCTTCGTTGCTGGGGGTACACTTGTTGCTGCTCTAGCTGTCAACCCCACTGACCCCGTCGATCTGGCCGCGATTTCAATCGCCCTTGGTGTTTGTGCGGCCTGTTTTTTGGCGGCGCTGTTTGTCATTATGACAAAACGCCCGCAAGGACTGGAGACCCGGCCGTCGTTGCTTGGCATTGAGCGTGCTGCCAAAAGCGTTGGAGCGCCTAGGACGATTTTTACACTCGTCATTCTTGTCTTGGCGTGGGTGTTTCATCGCAACTCGCCGGTGGAAATGTATTCTATACTTACGGCTTGGACCCTAGTCGTTGCACTCGACCCAATCGAATCGCTGTTCGATTTTATCGGGTGGGTACGCGGAAAGCTGGAGAAAGACGAGCCCAACGTTCTTGGCGAGATTGCCGCTCATCAAGCCCCGGGGCTTGTGCTTATACGGCAACATGATGATGTGCGTCATCGATCAGGGACATTGATGGCATTGTCCGATGACCAAGGTCCAACGACTTTAGGTGTGGCCTTGAACTACGTTGGGCGAGACGACGGAATTCTGCTCAGGGCTTTAAATTTGCCTGTTCCCATAGCGCTGCAAGCCAAAGCCAATAACATCGCCGTTGGCACTGGAATGGCAAGCTTGCTCGAAGCGAACCACGATGAAGCACAAGAGGTGCGCATTCTGGACCGAATCAATTCACTGTGCGGAATCGTCGATAGCGATTCAGATCTTGAGTTTATCGAAATTGAAGTCGTGAACGATCAAGAACTGTCAGAGGGGCGACTGGTTGATGTAAAATTGCGAGGTGAGGACGTCATTTATCAGATTATTGACGGCGTTACGCGCGAAGAAGCCGTTCAGCAGAAAAACAAGTACGGATTCGTCCGGGCCAAAGCGCGCAAGATTGGTATCTGGGATGCGGAGAACAGAAGATTCGTCCCGACTGAATGGCTCCCACAAATAAATGCACCCGTGTTTGTTAAAACAACGGATGAATTCGTGCACAACGCAGATGCAGTTGGACATTTCCCGGGGACAGATTATCAAGTTTCGATAAATATCTCGGACGCGGTGACCCACAACACCGCAATTCTCGGCATTTTAGGTATCGGCAAGAGTTATCTCTCAATAGAACTTGTCGAACGGATGACTCAGCAAGATATCAAAGTCATCTGCCTTGATTTAACTGATCAGTACGCGACTTTACTCTCAGATTTCATTGATGACGCATATCAGCGGCGCATCAATAACGAGCTAATAATTGCAGCTCAAGGGCGCCCAGTTGAGCGTGGCAGAGATGAAGGGGGCTCAGTACACGCATTCAATAGAGCCGTAAATACCGCTGTTACTAATTTTCTTGATCCTGCCAATAACCAAAAATTATTGATTTTCAATCCTGCAGAATTTCGTGTCAGCAAGCAGACGATAAACGCATATCAAGGTGAAGCAGCATTTACAGACCTAACGCCGTGTGAAGTAACCGCTATCTTTTCGAGTGCCGCATTGAAGGCATGCCAAGAGCTTGGCATGACGGATAGTGCTCGCGTTTGCTTGGTTTACGAAGAAGCGCATAGCTTGGTTCCAGAATGGAACTCTGTTGCCAATGATGGCGACAAGAATGCAACGGCGGCGAGCGCACGAGCAATATTGCAGGGCCGCAAATTTGGTTTGGGCTGTCTTCTTATTACGCAGAGAACGGCAAACGTAACCAAAACCATTTTGAATCAATGTAACACTTTGTTCGCAATGAGGACGTTTGATGATACAGGCAAAGAATTTTTGGGAAACTACATTGGGTCACGATACGCTCAAGTGCTGCCGAGCTTGAAAGAGCGACATGCAGTCTTCTTTGGCAAGGCATCCTCGTGTGACGATCCAGTATTAATCCGTCTGAACAACAGGGACGACTTTATAGAGGCCTTTTACCTTGAGCCTGAACAACCCGAAGGATAACGCTTGAAGTAGTTTATTCGGCTCGGCTATTCCGTAGTTGCCTGCAAATCGTGGGCGCTGGCCGGGAAAATCCTTTGTGTATTTCCCGTCATTCCGGCGCATGGCGGAATCCAGTTTCCCCGCAGTTCTGGACCCCGGTCTTCACCGGGGTGACGGCACGGGTGATTTCAGTCGCGGCTACACCCGCTTCCGCCGGACCAGCTTGGGCGTGGCGCGGAGCGATTTCGATTTCTTCTTATCCGCCACCGTCTCGGCGGCCTTGGCACGCCGCGTGCGGGGCTTCTTGGCGGTCTTTTCCTCCAGGAAATCCTCGGCCCGGAACAGCGGCGGCGGGGCCGGCGGTTTCTGTTTCGACCGCTTCTTCGCCTCTTCGCGCCGTCTGACCGCGTCCAGTACACGCTGCACCGACGGTTCCCGGTCGGGCCGGGTGCGGCGCATTTCGAAATGCATCTGGCCGATCTGATCGACGTGACGTTTGAGCGCGTCGTAGCGCATCGTGCCCTCGAGCACGCGGATATAGGCGGCGAGAGTCCACGGGTGCGCGGGCGCGGGGTTCAGGCCCCGCTCATGGCACCAGCCTTCAAACGACTGCCAACTTCTGGTCTTTCCGAGCGCGGGCACGCAATCCGACCTTTTCACAACGCGGACGCACGCCTAAAAAAGAACGCGCATCCGGATAAATAAAGAAACGCCAAGGGAGCAGAATACCATGAGCAAGCGCGTCATCAACATCGCCGCCGTCCCGGGTGACGGCATCGGCCCGGAAGTCATCGATGCGGGGATGGAAGTATTGAACGCGGTCGCGAAACGCGACGGCGGCTTCGTGATCAAATCCGAGCGCTTCGACTGGGGCTCCGAACGTTATCTGAAGAAGGGCGACTTCATGCCCGAAAACGGGCTGGAAACGCTGAAAGCGTTCGACAGCATCCTGTTCGGGTCCGCCGGCGATCCGCGCGTGCCGGACCACATCACGCTGTGGGGGCTCCGCCTCAAGATCTGCCAGACCCTGGATCAGTACGCCAACGTGCGCCCGGCGCGCCTGTTGCCCGGCATCGAAGGGCCCTTGAAAGGCGTCACGTCGAAGGAACTGGACTGGGTCATCGTCCGTGAAAACTCGGAAGGCGAATACGCCGGTGTCGGCGGGCGGGTGCACCAGTCGCTCGCCGAAGAAGTCGGCATGGATGTCGCGGTGTTCACGAGAACCGGCGTCGAGCGCATCCAGCGCTTCGCGCTCGAACTGGCGCGGTCCCGGCCGCGCAAGAAGCTGACCCTGGTGACCAAATCCAACGCGCAGCGTCACGGCATGGTGTTCTGGGATTCGGTGTTCGAACAAATCAAGGGCGACTACCCGGACGTCGAAACAGACAAGATGCTGGTCGACGCCATGACGACGCGGATGGTCCTCAAACCCGAAACCATCGACACGGTGGTGGCCACCAATCTGCACGCCGACGTGCTGTCGGACCTGGCCGCCGCATTGACCGGCTCGCTGGGGATCGCGCCGACCGGCAACCTGCGCCCCGAAAAGGACGCGCCGTCGATGTTCGAGCCGATCCACGGGTCCGCCTTCGACATCATGGGCAAGGGCATCGCCAACCCGCTGGGGACGTTCTGGTCGGCGGCGATGCTGCTGGAGCACGAGGGCGAACTGGACGCCGCCAAGCGGCTGATGAAGGCCATCGAACGGGTCACCGGCGAAGGCAAGCACCTGCCCCGCGATCTGGGCGGCACCGCGACCTCGCGCGAGGTCACCGACGCGGTTCTGGAAGCGATCCAGCAGTCCAACGAATAGCCTCACTTTCGTTTGATTTGCGCGGCGGACCGGTTTGGCGGCTTACTGAGCGGATGAGAGTTTTGCTCGCCGTCCTCGTCTTTCTTCTCGCCGCCCCCCCGGCGCAGGCCGAGGTCGCCATCCCGGTCCGTCCCGACCTGAAGACCGCGGGCTGGGAAATGCTGGGCTTCAACGATATTCCCGAGACCACGTTCCGCACGCGCGATACCGGCGCGGTGGAGATTGCCGCCGAAAAAAGCTCGAGCGTCTTATATAAGAAGATCGCCGACGAACCCGTGCCGGCGACGCGGCTGACGTGGGACTGGCAGGTGATCGACCCGCTGCCCGCGACCGACCTTTCCAAAACCGACGGCGACGACCGGGTGTTGTCGGTCTACGTCGCGTTTTCGGACGGCTCGATGGCGTCGAAGCTGAAGGCGTTGATGTCGCCGCTGATGGCGGGAAAGGTGTTGAACTACGTCTGGGGCGGCGGCGAAGCCCTCGACATGCCGCATCCGCATTTCCCCGACAGCGGCCGCCTGATCGTGCGGCGCACCGTGGATACGCCGACGGAAACGTGGTTATCGGAGAGCGTCAATCTGAAAAAGGACTATGAACGGGCCTTCGGCGAAGCGGCGCCGGGTGTGCTCTATATCGGGATCTCGGGCGACAGCGACGACCTTCAGACGACGTTCGAGGGGCTGATCCGGAATCTCAGGTTGGAGTGACAGCCCCCCCCGGCGCGTCATCCGCGGCGCAGGCCGGAATCCAGCGCGTCATCCGCGGCACATACGGCCCTCAATCGCCCTGGACCCCGGTCTTCACCGGGGTGGCGGATTGACGGTGTTCAATCAGGCTGACGGGAGACGCTACTCCACCCCGTTCAGCGACCAGTCGTAGATATAACCGTCGATGTCCTTGGCGTTTTCGAGCGCCTGTTTGCGCGCGCCCGTGGCGTATTTCATCAGGTGGTCGATCACGCCCTTTTCCGAGCCGCCGAAGTCTTCGGCGAACCAGTCGTAGATCTTGGAGACGACGATCTCGCCGCCGTCGATTTTCACGCCGCGATCCGAGTTGATGTAACGCGCCGCGTTGCCGCTCAACACCGCGTCCGTGTTGTCGGCGGTATAGGCACGGGCGATCAGGTCGGGGCAGCCGACCGATGCGCAGTTGACCGCATAGTGGATGCGGGGGTCGTTCCAGACCGGTCTCAGGATGCGGTGCTCGATATCGTCGAGGCTGACGGGATGGCTTTCGATCGTCACCAGCTTCTTGCCCCACGGCCCGTCGGAAAACAGTCCGGGTGAAATGTCGATGTCGCGGATCGAGGTGACCGGATAATGATCCAGGATCACCTGGACCGTGAGGGCGTTATAGAGGTTGATCCAGTAGGCAAGCTGCTCGTCCCTGTTCAGCGACGTGACGGGCATACCCGCGAGGGTGTCGATATAGCGGCCGAGGATTTTCCGGTCGGTTTCACTCACCCCGGCATAGTCGACCCGGTTCAGACCGTCCGGATCGTCCTTCACATATTTCGATACGAACGCGTCCCAGATCGCGTGATCGACGCTTTCCTTGGCGTTTGCATCGAATCCGGCCAGATCGGGCCAGAGTTCCTTAACGGGCGCGGCGGAAGCCGGAAAAGCTGCAAGAATAAACAGGAAGATGCAGGCGCGAACGATGGGTCTCAACAGGGGCGTCCTCTCTCATGGTCTCACGGCGCGCCGGCGATCGGCAGCGCTGTCCGGTAGACGACCTGCTTTAAAGCGAAGCTGGACTTGATGCTGCTGACGCCCGGAAACTTGGTCAGGTGGTGCATCAGAAACCGCTCGTACGCTTGCAGATCGCGGGTTACGACCCTGAGTAAATAGTCGCTGTCGCCGGTCATCAAATAACACTCCATCACTTCCGGGAGAGCGCGGATCCTGTCCTCGAAAATCTCCAGCGCCTGCTCGACCTGCTTCTCCAGACTGACCATCACGAACACGCTCACCGGCAGCCCCACCGCCTCCTGATCGACCAACGCCGCGTATCCGCGGATCACCCCTTCCTGTTCCAGCGCGCGCACCCGGCGCAGGCATGGCGACGGCGACAATCCGGCGCGCCCGGCAAGTTCGACGTTGGAAAGGCGTGCGTTGCCCTGCAGGGCGGTGAGGATTCGTTGATCAATCGCATCCAAGGCCATTTGAAGCATAATATGTCCTTATCTTGTATTTAAATTACATTTTATTGCTAATCGTACCCTCTTTCGAGTTCAGATCGCAATGACCTGAAACGCCATCCCCGCTATACTTCGGACAACAGGAGAATTTGAGATGGCACCTTTCGACGAACCCCAAACGATCGACGCGGCGGAAAAATTGCAGTGCATGGAGAATCTCGCGCAGAAGATCCTCTGGCTGTCGACGTGGACGATTCACCACGCGAACTACATCCGCGAGAAAAAGGACAGCCTCAAGGTCGGCGGGCACCAGGCGTCGTGCGCGTCGTCAGTGGCGATCCTGACCGCGCTCTACATGTCGGCGCTCCGCCCGCAGGATCGGGTCGCCGTCAAGCCGCACGCCTCGCCTGTGTTCCATGCCATCCAGTATCTGCTGGGCCATCAGACGCAAGACAAGCTGGAAGCCTTCCGCGCCTACGGCGGCGCGCAGAGCTATCCGTCCAGAACGAAAGACGCCGACGATGTCGATATCTCGACCGGCTCGGTGGGGATGGGCCCGGCGATGACGTCGTTCCTGTCGATGGTGCAGGATTACCTGCGCCGCCACGTCGACAGCGTTGCCGAACGCGAACCCGGCCGCATGGTCGCTCTTGTCGGTGATGCCGAGATGGACGAAGGCAACATGTACGAAGCCCTTTGGGAGGGCTGGAAGCACGGCCTTCGCAACACGTGGTGGATTGTGGACTACAACCGCCAGAGCCTGGACGGCGTGGTCCCCGATCAGATGTTCCGCCTGATCGACCGGGTGTTCCGCACGACGGGCTGGAACGTCATTACGATCAAATACGGCAAGCGCATGATGGAGGCGTTCGAACGCCCGGGCGGCAAACGTTTGCGGCGCTGGATCAACGATTGCCCGAACGATCTGTATTCCGCCCTCACGTTCCGGGGTGGCGCCGCTTGGCGTCAGCAGTTGGACAAGGACTTCGCCGACGATGACGATGCGCTGCGGCTGATCGAAGGCTACGACGACGACGCCTTGCAGAACCTGATGACGAATTTGGGCGGGCACTGTCTGGAAACCCTGATGGAGGCGTTCGACGAAGCATCGAAGGACGAAACCCCGACATGCTTCATCGCCTACACCATCAAAGGCTGGGGGCTGCCGCTGGCGGGTCATAAGGACAACCACGCCGGCATCCTGAACGACGAGCAGGTCGACGGCTTCCGCACCAAGTTGGGGATCAAGCAGGGCCACGAATGGGAACCGTTCGCCGGCCTCGAAGAGCGCCAGGGCGTACTCAAGGAATTTCTGGAACACGTCCCTTTCAACCGCGAAGGGCGGCGGCGTTACGAGGCCGAGAAGATCGAGGTGCCCACCTCTTTCCCAACCCCGGTCAAGGGCAAGGGCTCGACCCAGGAAGCGTTCGGCAAGATTCTTTATGAACTCGCCGGCGACAAAAAATCCAAACTCGCGGACAGAATCGTTACGACGTCACCCGACGTGACGCAGTCGACCAACCTGGGCGGTTGGGTCAACCGGCGCGGACTTTTCGCACGCGAAGACCGGGCCGACACCTTCCGCGCCCAACAGGTACCGTCGGCGCAGAAGTGGGAGTTCAATTCGGCGGGACAGCACATCGAATTGGGTATCGCCGAGAACAACCTGTTCGTGATGCTGGGTGCGCTCGGACTCTCGCATTCGATCTTCGGCGAACGGCTGTTGCCGATCGGCACGCTTTACGACCCGTTCATCGCGCGCGGCCTCGATGCGTTGAATTACGCCTGCTATCAGGATGCACGCTTCATGGTCGTGGCGACCCCCGCCGGCATCACACTGGCACCCGAAGGGGGCGCACACCAGAGCATCTCGACACCGCTGATCGGCATGGGGCAGCCCGGCCTGACCTCGTTCGAGCCGGCCTTCGCAGACGAGCTCGCCGAGATCATGGCATGGAGCTTCAATCACATGCAGGCCGACGACGGCGGCTCCGTCTATTTGCGGCTTTCGACGCGGCCCATCGAACAACCGGAGCGCAAGATCACCAATGAGCTTCGCGAAGGTATCCGGAAGGGCGGTTACTGGCGCCGGAAGCCCGCGAACAAGAACGCCCCCGTGATCGTTTACGCAGGCGCCATCGCCCCCGAGGCGGAGGCCGCCGCCGATCAGATCAAGGGCGCGGGGCTTCTGGCGATTACCTCCGCCGACCGGCTGTTCGCCGACTGGCGCGCAGAAGGAAAGGACGCGTGGATCGTCAAGCTGCTGGCCGACGCCCCGAAGGGCGAGCCGCTGGTGACGGTGCTCGACGGTCACCCCGCCGCGCTGGCATGGCTGGGATCTGTCGACGGCAGACGCGTCGAGCCGCTGGGTGTCGACGAGTTCGGCCAATGCGGCGATCTGCCGACGCTTTACGAGCGCTATCGGATCGATGCCGACGCGATTGCGAAGGCGGCGAAATAATCCCCCTCACCTGTCCTCTCCCCCGTATCCGGGGGAGCGGGACCCTGTCGATATATCACGCGAACTCATCCCTCTCCCCCACGCGTGGGGGAGAGGCTCGGTGAGGGTGCTATGCGACAAAGACCTCGATCCGCTCCTTACCGCCGCCGATGTTTTTGCGCTTGAGCGAAATTGCGCCGACCTCGCCGGTGCGCTTCACGTGAGTGCCGCCGCAGGGCACCTTGCCGAAGCCGTCGATCTTCCAATAGCGTCGACTAGCGGCTTCGTCGCTGAAGGCGCTTTCGATCGGCATATCGGCGTCGACGATGCGGTTCGCTTCGCCGCCCAGCAGGTCGAAGTATTTCGAAATGTTTTCGTCCAGCGCGAAATCGATGCGCGCCTTATCCTCGGCGATGTGCGCGCCGATCTTCTCGATTCCGGGGAAGTGCTTGTAGACCAGTTCCAGGACGATCTCGGCAGCGAAATGAAGGCGCATCAATCGATAGCGCCGCACCCAGTCGATTTCGACATGCACGGGATCACCCGGCGCAAGACCATGGTCTTCGGGAAGGGTATAGAGAATATCGCCGTCGTGCGTCCTCGCCTCAAGCACCGGATGCCCACCGATATGGCCGGCATCGCTTTCCTGGCCGCCTGAAAACGCGAAGAAGACGGTCTCGGCCAGCGTGATGCGATCACCCTCGACCGTGTTCACTTTTGTGTCGAGTTCGCGAAGGTAAGGGTCATCCCAAAATACCTTGCGCAACATTCGGCAAGCCCGGCCTCAGCCGTCCCACTCGAGTGACGTTTCAAGGCGCGCGTGGAGCGTCTGCCAAATTTCGACCTCATCCGGGTCGGCGTCGGGATGATGTTCCTCGATCAGGCTTTGCTCGTGCTTGATATGGTCCTGGACCAGGCCCAGCACTTCCTGGATATCCTCGCGCGGCACGTCCTCGAACTTGACCTTACCGTCGAACAACATGTCCGCGCGGTCCATCATGTCGAGCTTCTCCAGGTCCTTGTCGAGGTCCTGATACCGCTTCTTCCACTTGTGCCAAACCGACGTCTTGGGCACGCCGTCGCCGTCGCGCTCTTGTTCGTTCAGTATGCCCATGAGGGTCATGAACTCATGAACGGAGAACTGGATCGTATCCATAACAGTCTCGCTTCCGTTTCGGATTGCCGCCCTTATAGAAGAATAGATCGGGCGGATCAAACCGCCGCGTTCGACCTGACGAACGTGGCGATTGCGGCGGTCATATCGGCAATCACGGCGGCGGTTTCGTCGTATCGGTCGTTCTTGGTAAGCGCTATCTCGTCCATATAGAGCCGCCGATTGATCTCGATCTGCAGGCTGTGGCGGTTCTCGTCCGGACGGCCGTGCTTGCGAACCAGCTCGACACCCTTCATCGGCCAGTTGACGGCAACGTCGTAGCCCCGCCCGGCCAGGAAGTCGCGTACGGTCTCGGTGAATGCCGCCGCGCACGTCGTGCCGTCGCGATCGCCCAAAACGAAATCTGCGCGGTCGACGGGACCGTCCTCGGTCGTTTCGTCGCCGCGCGCCGGCATCGAATGACAATTGATGTGCCAGACACCGCCGAAGTCGGCGTAAAGACGCTCGGTCTCGGCGGCCAGGGTTTCGTGATAGGGCGCCCAGTAATTATCGATCCGCCCCTGCACTTCCGCCGCCGTCAGCTTGCGATCATAGATCGGATGGACGCCGCCGATCTTGGTCCAGACGAGCCCGGTACCACGATTGGTCTTGATGCTGGGTTTCACCGTCCTGGTCCAAGCGTCGGCGAGCGCCGTGATTTCAATATCCTCGGTCGTGCGGTTTGGATCGATATAGCAGCGCGGGAACGTCGCTTCGACCATCACCGCGCCCAGTTGGTCGACGCCCTTAAAAAGCTGATCGACGAAGGTATCCTCGCTGCGCCTGAGGATGTTCGTCGCCAGCGACGGCTTCATATCCGCGGGATATTCGAGGCCGCTGTGCGGGCTGTCGAAGACAAGCGGGATCGCCATCGTACCGGCACCGGGCCGGGACACGATAACCGGTTCGGTCATTCTTCAGGTTCCGTCGTTGAGGTGGCAGGCCGACCATCGTTTCGGCGCAATCTCGCGGAGCACCGGGCGCTCGGCCCTGCAGCGTTCGTTGGCGTGCGGACAGCGCGGGTGGAAATGGCAGCCGCTCGGCGGATCGAGCGGCGACGGAATCTCGCCTTCGACCGGCTTGTAGTCGAGGCCGCGCTGATCGACGCGCGGCACCTCGTTCAGCAACGCTTCGGTATACGGGTGGTTCGGGGCATCGAACAGTTCGTCGGTTTCGGCGATCTCGACGATGCGGCCCAGATACATGATCACGACGCGGTCGGAGATATGCTCGACCACCGAAAGATCATGGCTGATGAACAGGTACGTCAGGTCCAGGTCTTCGCGCAGATCCATAAACAGGTTGATCACCTGCGCCTGGATCGACACGTCGAGCGCCGCGATCGCTTCGTCGCAGACCAGAAATTCCGGCTTCACCGCGAGCGCGCGGGCAATACCGATCCGCTGGCGCTGGCCGCCCGAGAACTGATGCGGAAAGCGGCGGCGGTATTCCGGGTCCAGCCCGACCCGCTGCATGACTTCGCTGACATATTCGTGGATCTCGGAGGCTTTGCAGAATCCGTGCGCAACCGGCGCTTCGCCGATGATGTCGACGACGCGCATGCGCGGATTGAGACTGGCGAACGGGTCCTGGAAGATCATCTGGATTTCCAACGCGGCGCGCTTGGCTTCTTCCGGGTTCATTTCCGTGAGCGCCACGTCCTTGTAGACGATACGCCCGGACGTCGGACGAAGAATGCCGGCGATCATGCGGCCAAGCGTCGACTTGCCGCAGCCGGATTCGCCGACCAGGCCGACAACGCCGCCCTTCTCGATGGAAAAGGACACCCCATCGACGGCATGCACGACTTCCTCGCGGACGTTGGAGCCCAACTTCTGCGCGATCTTTCCGGCGACGTCGAGCTTCTTGACGAAGTTCTTCGTCAGATCGTCTATCTGCAGCATCGCTTCGCTCATGCCCCGACCTCCTCGTTGCGGTCGAGATGCGGGTGGAAACAGCGAACCTCGCGCCCCTCAACGGGCTTGGTGATTTCCGGCTCGACCCTGCATGCCGAATCGGCGCGCGGGCAGCGGGCCTGAAACGCACAGCCCTCGGGCAGATTGAGCAGCGACGGCGCCATGCCCGGGATCTGGTAAAGCCGTTGGCCCCGGGTGTTGTGGCCCGGAACGGAACCCAGCAATCCGCGCGTATAAGGATGCACAGGATGATCGAGCACGTCGTCGATCCCACCCTGTTCGACGATACGCCCGCCGTACATCACGCAAATCTTGTCGGCAAGGCCCGCGACCACGGCGAGGTCGTGGGTGATCCAGATCATCGAGGTGCCGGTCTCGCGGCAAAGCTTTTGCGCTTCATAAAGGATCTGTCCCTGGATCGTCACGTCGAGGGCCGTCGTCGGTTCGTCGGCAATGATCAGGTCGGGCTTGTTCAGCAGCGCGATGGCGATGGCGACGCGCTGGCGCATCCCGCCGGAAAACTGGTGCGGATAGGAGCGGAGACGCTCATCGGGCGCCGGGATACCGACCTGACCCAGGGCATCGCGGGCGCGGGCGAGCGCGTCTGTCTTGCTGACCGACGGATCGTGCGCACGGATCGTTTCGACCATCTGGGTGTCGACGCGCAGCACGGGGTTGAGCGTCATCATCGGGTCCTGGAAGATCATCGCGATCCGATCGCCGCGCAGCTTGCGCATGCCTTCGTCGCTGAGATCGAGCAGGTTCTGGCCGTTATAAAGCACCTCACCGGAAACGACGCGGCCAGGCGGATCGACCAGACCGATGATCGAGAATCCGGTCACCGACTTGCCGGAGCCCGACTCGCCGACAAGCCCCACCACCTCGCCCTTGCCGACGGTAAAGCTGACGCCGTCGACGGCCCGGGCGACGCCGGCCTTGGTGAAGAAGTGCGTCTTGAGTTCTCGGACGTCGAGGGTTGGCGTATCGGCGCTCATTTCTGCAGCCTCGGGTTCAGAACGTCGCGCAGCTGGTCGCCGACGAGATTAATGGAAACGATGGTGACCAAGAGCGCGATGCCGGGGAAGAAACTGACCCAATAAAGCCCGCTGAGCATGACTTCGAAACCGTTAGCAATCAGCAGGCCGAGTGACGGCTCGGTGATCGGCAGGCCAACACCGAGGAAGCTGAGCGTCGCTTCGAGTGAAATGGCGTGCGCCGTCTGCACCGTGCCGACGACGATCAGCGGCGGCAGGCAGTTCGGCATCAAATGGCGGAACACGATGCGGTTGTTGCCGAGCGCGAGACATGTCGCGGCCTCGATATATTCCTTGTTGCGTTCGACCAGCGCGGAGCCCCGCACGGTGCGGGCGTAATACGCCCACTGCACCAGAACCAGTGCGATAATCACCTTGTCGACGCCGGTGCCCAGCACGGAAATCAGGATCAGCGCCACGAGAATTGCTGGGAACGACAGCTGGATGTCGACGACCCGCATGATCAGGGTGTCGACCTTGCCGCCGTAGTAGGCGGCGATCAGCCCGATGACGCTACCGATGCAAAGCGCGATGATGCCCGACATCACGCCGACGCCGAGACTGATCCGCAACCCGTAGAAAATGGAACTCAACAGATCCCGTCCGGCGCTGTCGGTGCCGAGCCAGAACGTCACCCCGTCCATACTCGTGGTACCGGGCTCGAGCTTGCTGTCCAGAATGCTGACCTTGGCAAGATCGTAGGGATCGGTCGGCGAAATCCACGGCGCAAAAATGGCGATGAAGATGATCGCGACGAGAACGACAAAAGCGACCACGGCGATCTTGTTGTCCGAGAAGTCGGAGATGAAGCGCTGCAGCGGCGTTTCGACCTTCGCCGGCATGACTGTCGATTGATCCACGGTTTCGCTCATTGTCCGGCATCCTTGATACGCACCCGGGGATCGAGCACGGAATAAAGTACGTCGACGATCAGATTGATGATCACGAAGATGAGGACGATGATCATCAGGTAGGCGACGATGATCGGGCGGTCGAGATTGTGCAGCGAGTCGATCAGCAGCTTGCCCATGCCCGGCCACGCAAACACGGTCTCCGTCACCACCGAGAACGCAATGAGGCTGCCGAACTCGAGACCGAGAACCGTCACCACCGGGATCATGATATTCTTGAGCACGTGCACCAGGATCACCCGGGATTCCGAGAGCCCCTTGGCGCGGGCGAATTTGACGTAGTCCTGGTGCATGGCTTCGCGCGTCCCGGCGCGCGCCAGACGAATCACCAGTGAAATTTTTAGGAGCGCGAGGTTTAATGCCGGCATCAACAGATGCGACAGCCCGTCCAGCGTCAGGAAACTGACTTCGATCCCCAGCACCTCGACCGTGTCGCCCCTGCCCGTCGACGGCAGCCAGCCGAGCATCACCGCGAACACCATGATCATCATCAGACCGACCCAGAATGTCGGCAATGAAAAGCCGAGAATGGACCCCGCCATAATGGTTCTGGATGAGATCGCCGTCGGCCGCATACCGGCATAGACGCCGAGCGGCACGCCGATGACGACGGCAAGGATCAACGCGGTCAGCGCAAGTTCGAACGTCGCCGGAATACGCTGGACGATCAGCTTGAGCGCCGATTCGCCGAAAATGAACGACTTGCCGAGGTCGCCCTCAAGCGCATTGCCAACAAAAAACAGGTACTGTTCGTGCAGCGGCCGGTCGAGACCCAGATCGCGGATCACCCGCTGGATCTCTGCCTGATCGGCTTCCGGATTGATCAGCATGTCGACCGGGTCACCGACGACGTTGACGCCGACGAAGACGATCAGCGACATGACCGCGACCACCACCACGCTTTGAAGCAAGCGCCGAATTATGAATACCGACACCGCGGGCCCCCGCTACTGAACGCGAACTGCCGGAACGGCACAAGCCGTCCCGGCAGCATCACGTGCAAGGTTACTGGGAAACGATACCCATGGCGTAGGTACGTTCATCCGTACGGGCGTTGTATTTGAGGCCCTTCTTCGCCGCCCAGGTGTTGACCTGGTAGTGCAGCGGGATGATGCCCTGGTCTTCGCCAATGCCGATGTCAGTGGCTTTCGCCAGCAGCGCGGCGCGCTTGTCGTCATCGACGGTGGAGAGCGCTTCATCCAGGATCTTGTCGAATTCCGGATTGGAATGACGGCCCCGGTTCGAAGACCCCATGCCCTTGTCCTTGTTGTAGGTCGCGAGCAGCGACTTGAGCGGCGAAGAGGCTTCACCCGTGCCCGAACCCCAACCGACCAGCACGAAGCTGAATTCCGGCATGTTGTCCGGACCGCCGCGCGATGCACGCTTGAAGAACACCGACTTGGTCATCGTTTCGACGGACGTTTCGATACCGATGCGCGAGAACATCTGCGCCACGGCTTCGAGGATCTTGGCGTCGTTGATGTAACGGTCGTTCGGGCCGTGCACCTTCATCTTAAAGCCGTCCGGATATCCCGCGTCGGCGAGCATCTTCTTGGCGCCTTCCGGATCATATTTCTCCGGTTCCAGATTCGGGCTGCGGCCGAAGAAACCTTCCGGCAGCAACTGGCCTGCCGGGATGGCGACGCCTTCCATGACGCGCTCGACGATCAGATCACGGCTGATGGCCTTCGAAAGCGCCTTGCGGACGTTCGGATCGAGCAGCGGGTTTTTGATCTTGGAGCCGTCCTTGGCGGTGATGTCGGGGCTGTCTTCGCGGAACTGATCCATGTGCAGGTAGATCACGCGGTTCGAGATGCCCTGGCTGAGCGACAGGTTCGGGTCTTTTTCGAGACGCGAGATATCGATCGTCGGCACGTTGTCGATGAAGTCGACGTCACCGGCGAGCAGCGCCGCGACACGTGACGGGCCGGACTTGATCGGCTTGTAGGTGACCTTGTCCCATTCCGGCTTGTCGCCGTGATAGCCTTCGTAACGCTCGAGCACGATGCGATCGCCCGGCACCCATTCGACGAACTTGTACGGGCCGGTCCCGGCGGTCGCCTTGCCGGAATTAAAGTCCTCGGTCGAGGCGTCGACGGCTTTATCGGAGATGATGTGAATCGTCGAAATGTCGACCGGCATCAGCGGATACGGGGCCTCCGTCTTCACGCGGATCGTGTAGTCGTCGACTTTCTCGAAGGTCTTGCCCTTGAGGTAAAGCGCGAAGCTCGACGGCGAATTCGGCACGTTCGGCGCGCGCTTGACGGTCGCCATCACATCATCCGCGTTGAACTCGGAGCCGTCGTGGAACTTGACGCCCTTGCGCAGCTTGAATTCCCACGTCAGGTCGTCGACCGCTTTCCATTCGGTCGCGAGGCCCGGCGTCAGGCGCTGCTTTTCGTCCTGCTCGATCAGACGCGAGAAGATATGCGCCGCCATCGAGTTGTTCGGCGTCAAGTTGTGATAGTGCGGATCGATCGAGGACGGCTCTGAACCGTAACCGATCGTCAGCGATTCCGCCTGGGCGAAGCCCGGCAGGCTGAGCAGTGCGGCAACGGCGCCGACTGCGAGTGTCTTCCTGAAGTGCATTGTCATTGCTCCCTGACTGAAAGGCGGAGCGCGATTGAAACGCGCCCCTGAGATTTATCATTTCGTTACGGCATTGATGCCGTTTCACCGATCATGATGACATGTTCCCAAGAGATGACAAATAGTCATCCATATGCATATTTAGTATAACAACATACATAATTCGAATGCCTGGGTTGTCATGCTTGAATTACCTTCGCTCCGCGAGCTCGAAGTTTTCCGTGCCACGATCTCCGCGGGTTCGGCGACGTCTGCGGCGCAACGGCTCGGCATATCCCAACCATCCGTGAGCCGTGCGCTGGCCCAGATCGAACAACGGGTCGGCATGATCCTGTTTCTCAGGCAGAACGGCCGGCTTGTCCCGACGGCGGAAGCACTTGCGCTTAACAACGAACTCGATGATGTCTTCGAAAGCCTGGACCGCGTCCGGCGGTTTGCCGTGGAAGCCGACGCGTCGCGGGGCGGCAGGCTGCGCGTCCTCGCCCCGCCGAGCTTCTGCAGCCACTTCGTCACGCCGACGATCGTCGAGTTCAAGCAGGCGCATCCGAACGTGCTGATCGAATTTCGCGTTGTGTCGAGCCAGGAAGCCATCAACCGCATCACGTCATGCGAAGCGGACCTCGCGGTCACCACGAACCGGGTCGCCCACGCCGGCGTACGCATGGAGACAATGCTGCAAACGCAGTCCATCTGCGCCATGCCGATCGGCCACCGCCTGGCGAGCCGCCAGACCATCCACGCCAAGGACCTGGAAGGCGAAAACTTCATCGCGCTCACCAGCAACCTGAAAGCCAGGCGCGGCGTCGACCGAATCTTCGAGCGCGGCGGTATTACGCGGAATATCATCGTTGAGACCACGACCAACCATGCCGCATGCGAATGCGTGGCCGCGGGACTCGGCATCACGGTCATCAACCCGTTTCCGGTCATATCGAATTTCACGGGCCAGATTGTCATCCGTCCTTTCGTGCCGAAGTTCGAACACAGCGTGTATGCGGTTTTCCCGTCCGAGACGGCGCCCAACTGGCTCGGGCGGGCGTTTCTGTCTTATCTGAAACGGAACGCTATCAACTGGCGCGCGTGAAGGTGGTTGTTCGGCGGGCTTGACTTGCGAAACGGCAGGGGCACATATCCAGAAATCAAATTTCCAGGAGACCGCCCGTGACACCGCGCGTCGAAAACGAATACCCGATTGAAATCACCGCCCCCGATATCTCTGCCTACAAGGCCGGAAATACTGGCCTCGATTACGTTACCACCTTCGATTCCGGCAAACCCGGCCCCCACGTGATGGTGACGGCCGTCGTTCACGGCAACGAAATCTGCGGCGCCATCGCACTGGATTATTTCTTCAAGACCGGCCTTCAGCCGCGTCAGGGCAAGCTGACGCTGGCATTTTGCAATGTCGAGGCGTACCTGAGTTATGACCCCGCCGACCCGACCGTGTCACGCTTCATCGACGAGGATTTCAACCGGCTCTGGTCCGAAGACGTACTCGACGGCGACCGGCAGTCGCAGGAACTGACGCGCGCCCGCGCGTTTCGCCCATTCGTCGCGGACGCGGACCTGCTGCTCGACATTCATTCGATGCAGAAGAAGACCGAAGCCCTTGTCTTATCGGGACCGCTCGCCAAGGGGCGCGTACTGGCGCGCGGCACCAGCGTGCCCCGGATCGTCGTGTCCGATCACGGTCACGCCGCGGGCAAGCGGATGCGCGACTACGGCGACTTCATCAATCCCGACAGCCCCAAGAACTCTTTGCTGGTCGAATGCGGCCAGCACTGGGAAAAGACCAGCGAGATCGTCGCCAAGGAATCGCTGTTCCGATTCCTGGCCCACACCGGCGCATTGACCAAGGACGACATCGCCCCTCATGTCGGCCCCGACCCGGAGCCACAGCAGTTCATCGAGGTGTCCGGCCCGGTCACCATCAAAACGGACAAATTTCGCTTCGTCGACGAGTACCATGGCTTCGAGGTCATCGAGAAGGCAGGCACGGTGCTTGCCTATGACGGTGACGAGGAAGTCGTCACACCTTATGACAACTGCGTGCTGATCATGCCGTCGAAACGCCTGGGCCCGGGTGGCTCCGCGGTGCGCCTCGGCCGCTTCATCGACGGTTGAGCCGGCCCCGCCGGTTTGGCATAACGCCCCGTAAGGAGCGATACGGCATAAGAAACGCCCCGAGGGGCGATACGGCATAAGAATTGTCATCGGCGAGACCCGGCGGGTATGATGCCGGGGCCATGTGACGGAGGATGCAATGGACGACGAAACGATCGAAGTGGAAACCATGACGGTGGCCTGCGACGGCGGCTCCGGCCCGCTCGGTCACCCGAACGTCTATCTGCATCTGGACGAAGACACCCACGAGGTCGTCTGTCCGTATTGCTCCAAGAAGTTCGTTTTGAAAGAAGGCGCCCAAGTCGCCGCCGGTCACTGATCGGTCAGGGCGGACGTGGCTGAACCCGATCGCGAGCATCTGTTTCTGATTGACGGCTCCGGCTTCATCTTCCGGGCCTACTTCGCCGGGATGGGCAGTCGGCGCACGCAGATGACGCGTTCCGATGGGACACCGACGAACGCGGCCTACATTTATACCCGGATGATGCTGAAACTGATCGACGACACCGAGGCCGACTACGTCGCGGTGATCTTCGACAAGGCGCGGAAGACCTTCCGCAACGACATATATCCCGAATACAAGGCCCACCGGCCCGACCCCCCCGAGGATCTGATCCCGCAGTTCGCGCTGGTCCGCGAAGCGACCGAGGCGATGAACGTGCCCGCCGTGCAGATGGAGAATTACGAGGCCGACGACCTGATCGCGACATACGCGACAGAGGCCGCCGAGAAAGGCATGGATGTCACCATCGTGTCCTCGGACAAGGATCTGATGCAGTTGGTGAACGACCGCATCACGCTCTGGGACGGGGTGAAGGACAAATCCATCGGCGCCGACGAGGTGGTCGAGAAATTCGGCGTCGGCCCGGACAAAGTCATCGAGGTGCAGGCCCTGGCCGGCGACAGCACGGACAACGTGCCGGGCGTGCAAGGGATCGGCATCAAGACCGCCGCCGAGCTGATTAATCAATATGGCGATCTGGAAACGCTTTTGTCGAAAGCGGACGAGATCAAACAGCCGAAACGCCGCGAAAAACTCATCGAGCAGGCGGAACAGGCGCGCATCTCCAAACAACTCGTCACGCTCAAGATCGACGTGCCGGTCGAGTTGCAACTGAACGATTTCAGGAAGCGCCAGCCGGACCCGGAAAAGCTGCTGGCGTTCCTGAAAGAGCAGGAGTTCAAGACCCTCGTTTCTTCGATCTCCGCCAAGCACGGCATTGCCGCCGATGCCGCGGAAGTTCAGGAAGAAGAAAAGCAGGCGCAGGATACCGAATACACGCTGGTCCAGAAGATCGACGATTTGAAACCGTGGATCGCGGCGGCCGAAAAATCCGGCGTCGTCGCCGTCGATACCGAGACCGACGCCCTTTCCAGCATGCAGGCGGGGCTGGTCGGTGTGTCGCTCAGCATCACGCCGGGGAAAGCCTGCTATATCCCCCTCGCCCATGTCGGTGGCGGCGATCAAGGAGCGTTCGACCTGGGCGACGGCGACGCGACGACCGATGCCGATGCGCCCGAACAGATTCCGATGAAAGACGCGCTCGATCTTCTTAAACCGATGCTCGAAGACCCGGGCATTCTGAAGGTCGGCCAGAACATCAAATACGATATGCAGGTGCTGGCGCGTTACGGCATCACAGTCGCGCCCGTCGATGACACGATGCTGCTGTCCTATGTGCTTGAAGGCGGGCTGCACGGCCACGGCATGGACGAACTGGCACTCCGCTTCCTCGAGGTCGAAACCATCAAGTTCAAGGACGTCGCGGGATCGGGAAAGAACGCCGTCAGCTTCGACAAGGTGCCGCTGGATACGGCGGGGCCGTACGCCGCCGAGGATGCGGACATTACGCTCAGGCTTCATAAACTGATGAAACCGCGCCTTGCCCGCGAACACATGACCGCCGTTTACGAGCGTCTCGAACGCCCGTTGATCTATGTGCTGGAGAAAATGGAGCGAATCGGCATCAAGGTCGATGCCCAGAAACTCCGGGACTTTTCCGCCGATTTCGAAAAGCGCATGGCGGAGTTGGAGACGCACGCCCACAAACTGGCCGGGCACGAATTCAACGTCGGCTCACCCAAACAAGTCGGCGAAATCCTGTTCGACGAGATGTCGCTGGACGGCGGCAAGAAGGGCAAGACCGGCGCCTATTCGACGAGCGCCGACGTCCTTGAGGACCTGGTGATCCAGGGACACGAACTGCCGCAGACGATCCTGGATTGGCGCCAGCTTCAAAAACTGAAGAGCACCTACACCGACGCTTTGGTCGAAACCATCAATCCCGATACCGGGCGGGTTCACACGTCGTTCAGCCAAGCCGTCACCTCGACCGGGCGGTTGTCGTCCAACGACCCGAACCTGCAGAACATTCCGATCCGCTCCGACGAAGGCCGCAAGATCCGCCAGGCCTTCGTCGCCGATAAGGGACATATCCTCATGTCGGCGGACTATTCGCAGATCGAACTGCGCTTGTTGGCCCACGTCGCCGATATCGAATCACTCAAGAAAGCGTTTGCCGACGGCCAGGACATCCACGCCATCACCGCCAGCGAGATTTTCGACGTCCCCATCGAGGGCATGGATCCGATGGTCCGCCGTCAGGCCAAGGCCATCAATTTCGGGATTATCTATGGCATTTCCGGGTTCGGGCTGGCGCGCCAGCTGTCGATCCCGCGCGGCGAGGCGCAACGCTATATCGACGCCTATTTCGAGCGCTACCCCGGCATCAAGGATTACATGGAGAGGACCAAGAAGCAGGCCCACGATCAAGGCTATGTCGAAACGCCGTTCGGCCGCAAATGCCACGTCCGTGGCATCAACGAAAAGAACCAGGCGGTCAGGGGCAACGCCGAGCGCGCGGCCATTAACGCACCGATCCAGGGGGGTGCCGCCGACATCATCAAGCGCGCGATGGTCAGGGTCCAGAAAGCGCTCGACGAAAACAAACTGAACGCCCGCATGCTGTTGCAGGTGCACGACGAACTGATCTTCGAAGTCCCCGAGAAAGAGGTCGAAAAAACCAAGGCCGCCATCAAGGACGTGATGGAAAGCGCCGCGGTCCTCAATGTGCCGCTCGAGGTCGACATCGGCACCGGTGCCAATTGG
The DNA here is from genome assembly GCA_023145215.1 of Rhodospirillales bacterium. GTDB lineage: Bacteria > Pseudomonadota > Alphaproteobacteria > Rhodospirillales > Casp-alpha2 > UBA4479. The sequence continues at coordinate 35,597 of JAGLED010000008.1, forward strand.
GATGAGGCGCACTGACGGCGCCTGCCGCGGCTCTACGTATAATCAATTACTCGACATGGCCTCCGTTTTCGTGGCGAAATCTTATTGATGAGGAAATCCAGGTAAACGGAAATCGGAACAATCCGATATGGTGACAGGGACCGAGCTCTTCCTCGGAATGTTGAACAACCTTGTTGTTCTGATCCTGCTCGTCGCCGTTTACGGCGTCTTCATCAAACAGCTCGAGCGGTTCGACAAATTTACCCGCCAGATCGTCATGGGCGCCATGTTCGGCATCTTCGCGATCATCTGCATGTACGTGAAGATTCCCGTTTACGAGGGCGTTATCGTCGATCAGCGTAACGCCATCGTCGTGCTGAGCGGTGCTTTCGGTGGTCCCCTTTCAGCAGGCGTCAGCGCCATTTGCGCCGGGCTCTACCGACTTTACCTCGGCGGTGCCGGTGCCGTGGCCGGCGTGGTGGGTGTGACCCTTGCCGCCATTGCCGGCGCCGTCATGTACCTGCTGCCGATCACGCACAGGAACTTCATGACGACGGCGATTGCCTCGATACTGGCAACGGCCTTTCTTATGCCGGGATTTCTGCTCATCGGGGATTTTGAAGCCGGCTGGAATCTCATGATTGCGATTGGCCCGCAATTCGGCACCGCCGTCAGCATCGGCATTTTCATGGGCTCGGTGCTCCTGAACCGGGAAAACAGGCGGTTCCGGATCGAACGGGAGCGCAAACGTGCCCAAGCGGAACGTCAGGCCGCGCTCGAAGAAGCCGTACGCGCCAATCGTGCCAAATCCCAGTTCATGGCAACGATGTCACATGAGCTCCGTACACCGCTCAACGCCATTCTCGGTTTCAGCGATCTACTGCTGATGAAGGGAAACGAGGAACTCCCGGCGGAGAAGCGCCGGGATTATCTTCAGATCATCAATGCCAGCGGCCAGCATCTACTGTCGCTGATCAACGATATCCTCGATATCGCCACCATCGAAGCCGGCAAGCGCCAGATCGAAAAAACGGAAGTAAATCTCCTGTCTGTCTTGCGCACCGCCCTCGACAACTTCGAACGCGACGTTACCGAAAAATCACTCACCGTGCAGACGGCATACCCGGAAGAAGGCCTGATCATTCATGCCGACGAACGCGCCCTAGCACAGATTACGCTTAATCTCCTGTCGAATGCGATCAAGTTCACGGCGCCAGGCGGTAGGATCGCGCTTAACGCGAGGCGCGCCAATGGCCACGTGCTGATCGAAATCGCGGATACCGGCATCGGGATTCCGGCGGATCGTCTAAACGACGTCATGGAGCCCTTCTCACGTCCGTCAGATGAGGCCCATCTTGCCGCCCCGGGGACGGGGCTCGGGCTGTCGATCGTAAAATCCCTGGTCGAACTGCATGAAGGCGAGATCAGACTCGAAAGCAAGGAGGGCAGTGGCACCAAGGTTACCGTGCAACTGCCGGCCTCGGGCGGCCGGGCCGAAGCCGCTTAAGCCGTCAAGACGCGACGCGCAGACGCTTTAGCGGCTCCACGGCACGAACCAACATCAACCCCGCGAAGATCGCGCCATAGACAAGCGGCTCATACTGGAGCCCTTTGCGCATCATGAAGAAATGCAGGCAGGCCGCCGCGCCGGCGATATAGACCGCCTTGTGCAAGCGGTTCCAGTTCTTACCCCCGATGCGTTTAATCCAGCCCTTGGTCGACGTGACGGCGAGCGGGATCAGACACAAGAGCGCCACCATCCCGACCGTGATGTACCAGCGCTTGATGATGTCGTTCCAGATCGCCCCCCAATCGAAGAACTGATCGAGCCCGACATAGTTGGCGACGTGCAGCGCGACATAGAAAAACGCAAAAAGCCCCAACAGGCGGCGCAACCGCACCACCTGCTTCCAGCCGGTCAGGATCCGCACCGGCGTCACCGCGAGCGCAATCAACAGAAACCGCAGCGCCCAGTCACCGAGATACCGATTGATGAACTCGATCGGGTTGGCCGTCAGCCCGCGGCCGCCGAAAAAGATCGTTTCAGCCACCAGCCAGCCGAGCCACGCAAGCGGCGCCAGGCACAACACCCAAACGGCGGGCTTGATCACCCAGACCATCGGATCGCGCCTTTTCACGGTCCTGGTTTTATCCTGGGTGCGCGCGGCGCCGTTTACCGTTCCGGTATCTGACATGGTGAGTGCGATCATGGCGCATTTCCGGGCGGGTTAGTACCACTTCCGAAGGTCCATGCCTTCGTAAAGGCTGGCGACTTCTTCCTCGTAGCCGTTGAACATCAGCGTCTTGCGCTTGAAGATTTCACCGATCCGGCGTTCGCTCGCCTGCGACCAGCGCGGATGGCTGACCTTCGGATTGACGTTCGAATAAAACCCGTACTCGCGCGCCGCCGCCTCGTTCCAGCTGGTCGGCGGCATCGACTTCTGGAACTTGATCTTGACGATCGACTTGATCGACTTGAAGCCGTACTTCCACGGCACCATCAACCTGACCGGCGCGCCGTTCTGGTTGGGGATCACTTCGCCGTACATGCCGACCGCGAGGATCGAAAGCGGGTGCATCGCCTCGTCCATCCGGAGGCCTTCTTTATACGGCCAGTTGAGGACCGGGGCACGCTGACCCGGCATCTGTTCCGGGTCCAAAAGCGTTTCGAAGTAAACATAGCGCGCGTCGGACGTCGGCTCGAACCGCTTCAACACTTCACCCAACGGCACGCCGACCCAAGGAATCACCATCGACCACGCCTCGACGCAACGGAACCGGTAGACGCGCTCTTCGAGCGTCGTCGGCTTGATGAGATCCTCGAACGAAATCTTACCCGGCTTGGCGCAAGCGCCTTCGACCGCGATCTCCCACGGCGAGGTCTTGAAATCCTGCGCGTTGTCCTTGGGGTCGCCCTTGGCGGTCCCGAATTCGTAGAAGTTGTTGTAACTGGTCGCGTCTTCGTAGCTGTTGGGCGTGTCGTTCTCCGGCAGGTTTTCGACCGACCACTTGGTCTTCTCGACGCCTTCGAGCTTGGTGCGCGCGGCATAGGCGGGCAGCGACGGCAGCGCGCTCGCGGCCAGTCCGGCGCCGGCCAGTGCCGCCGTTTTCAAGAACCGGCGACGGTCGTCGAAGACCGATTTCGGCGTGATTTCCGACCCTAAAACGTCCGAGGCCTTGCGGTGTTTGATCAGCATGCTGCGCTCCTGTTCACGCTCGAGTTCCGTCTCTTAACTGGCGGCGGGCTGGGTTGTGGTCAGCCGATGGTTGCCATCTGTCCCCTTGATAGCGTATTCGATGGTTCGGGCGCCACTAACGACCGTTCACGTTTTCGCCAGCGGACGTTGATCGGGCGCCGGTCTACGGAAGTATTGCATGCGCGTCCTGTATCATCTCTGGCTTTCGCCGTTCTGCAGAAAAGTCCGCATTGTCCTCGGCGAAAAGCGCATCGATTTCGAAATGAAGGCGGAAAACGTCTGGCGCCGACGTGACGAATTCCTCGCCATCAACCCGATGGGAGAAGTGCCGGTACTGGTGGAGCCGGACGGCACCGCGCTATCGGGTTCGCAAGTGATATCCGAGTTCTTGGACGAAATGCATCCCGACCCGCCGCTGATGGGCCGCCAGCCGTATCAGCGCGCCGAGGTCCGTCGTCTCGTCGACTGGTTCGACCGCAAGTTCAACATCGAGGTCACGGAAAAACTGGTCGGCGAGAAGTTCATGAAACGGTTCTTGGGGCTCGGCGAACCGGATTCGGCCGAGGTCCGCGCCGGGCACAGCAACATCCACACCCACATGGAATACATCTCGTATCTGGTGGAGCGCCGCAAATGGCTGGCGGGGGACGATCTGTCGCTCGCCGACATCGCCGCCGCCGCACACCTGTCGACGCTGGATTACATCGGCGACGTGCCATGGGGCGATCACGAGTTGGCCAAAGACTGGTATGCGCGGATCAAGTCGCGACCGAGTTTCCGCCCGCTGCTCGGCGACCGGATTCCGAGTGCGCCGCCGCCCAAGCACTACGCCGATCTGGATTTCTGATTGCTTGATTTGGCGCCGGTAGACGGCGGCTTGGCCACCCCGGCCATCCCCAAGCCACCTGCTTAGTTGACCTTCACGTCCATCTTTTCGATGTTGGCGCGCGCCATCCGTCCCGCCTCGCCTTCCGGGTCGAGTTCGAGCACGCGCAGCCAGTCGTCGCGCGCAGCCGCGTCCTTGCCGTCAAGCCGGAACAGGATACCGCGTTCCAGCAGCGCCGACGGGTTGTCCGGTTCGAGCAACAGTGCCGCTTCGATATCAGCCTTGGCCTTACCCAACTCATCCAGATACCGGTACGCGCTGGCCCGGAACATATAAGCGTCGGCCATCTTGGGGTCCGCCGAAATGGCATTGGTCAGATCCTCGACGGCCCCCTTGTAGTCGCCCATCGCGGCCCGTGCCTGGGCGCGGTCGACCATTACCTGGGGGCGCCCGCGCAACAATTTGACCGCCTCCGTCAACGCCGCCTCGGCGCGGGCGGGATCGCCGCTCAGCAGCCACGCCTGCCCGGCCTGGGCCAAAATCTGCCCCTTGAATTCCGGCTCGGCGACAATGGTCTCACCCAATACTTCCAGCCGTCGCGCCGCGTATTCGGTTTGTCCCGCGTACAGAAGCGCCACCGCCGCGCAGTGTTCCGCGGCGTCACCACCGCCCAGGCCTTTCCACGCGGTCGCCATCTCGAACGCGTCGTTCGGATCGGACGGCGCCAGGCCCATGCACCGCGCATACTCGCGCGCATGGTTCAATTCCTGCGCATGCCCCGCAGCGGGAAACACCAGGAACAGAGAAAACAGAACGGCAACAGAACGAACGGATGTCATCGCGCGGACCGATCTTTACGGTTATACTCCGGCTCAAGCATATCCATGGCTTCTACGGGTCCCGACGGTCCGCGGCAAGCCCTGAGAAGTATGTACCGGGAGTGTAAGACGTGACGCGACGCGGCGGTCCCCGCCTTTTTTGTTTTGGCCTCGGCTTTTCCGCCGAAGCACTGGCACGCCATTTGTCGGTCGCCGAATGGACGGTGATGGGCACCGTGCGCGACCCCGACAAGGCGAAACGGCTTCTGGCAGCCGGTATCGACGCCCAATTCTGGAGTGGCGAGCCCTTACGTGATGATCTGACCGCCAAGCTACATGCCTGCAACCATGTCCTGATCTCTGTCCCGCCGGACCAAAACGGCGATCCGGTGCTGAACGCCGCTGCGGACGCCATCAAATCCATGCCGTCGCTGAACTGGTTGGGCTATCTGTCGACCACGGGCGTTTACGGCGACACGAACGGCGCCTGGGTCGACGAAACCGCCCCCACCAACCCGTCGAGCGACAGGTCGCGACGCCGCGTCGAGGCCGAGAACGCCTGGCTGGCGTTGCACCGAGAGCATAGTCTGCCCGTGCATGTTTTCAGGCTGGCCGGCATTTACGGACCCGGCCGGTCGACATTCGATCAGATCCGAAAGAAACGCGCCAAGCGCATCGACAAACCGGGCCACGCGTTCTCGCGCATCCACGTCAATGACATCGCCCGCGTGTTGGCCGCGTCGATTGCAAAGCCGAATCCGGGGACGGTCTACAACGTCTGTGACAATGAGCCGGCCCCACCCGCGGAAGTCACGGCTTATGCCTGCGGACTTCTGGGCAAGGACCCACCGGAACTGCAAAGTTTCGAGGTCGCCAAACGGAACATGAGCCCGATGGCGCTGAGTTTCTGGAACGACAACCGCCGCGTCGACAACAAGCGGATTCTGAATGAACTCGGCGTCAAACTGCAGTATCCGGATTACCGGTCCGGCCTGCAGGCAATCCTGGTCGAGGAAGAGTGATCAGGTGACCGGTTCGAAACGCCCGGATTTGGAATCGTAGATTTCAAGCTCGGCCGTCTCGATATCGAAGAACCAACCGTGCAACTTCAGCGACCTTTCGGCGATTCGCTCACGAATCCAGGGGAATGTGGTCAGGTTCTCGAGCGAGACCAGAACCGAATTCTTCTCGCACGCGCGCTGGGTTTCTTCGGGCGTCGCGTCCGGCATGGTCGCCAGAACCCGGCGGTGCGCCGACGACAACATCGACACCCAGGACGGCACGAAGTGGTAGCCGTCCTTGACGACCTCATCGCCCTTGATCATCGCGTTGATGCCGCCGCAGTGCGCATGGCCGAGCACGATGATGTTTGGCACGTTCAAACCCAGCACCGCGAATTCGAGCGCCGCGCTGGTGCCGTGAAAGGTGCCCTCTTCCTCCATTGGGGGAACGAGGTTGGCGACGTTCCTTATCATGAAGATATCGCCCGGTTCGGCACGAAACACGAACGCCGGATCGACGCGCGAATCGGAACATGCGATGACCGCTGCCTGGGGGCTCTGCCCGGCTTCGACGAGGGCACGCAGTTTCTTGGTGTGATCCTCGGGCATGTTGGCGCGAAAGGCGCGGTACCCGCCGAGCATCCGTTCAATCGCATCCATACCTAAACGTTCTCCAGCAGTGTACCGACCGTCCGGGTCAGGCGGTCGAGATCATGGGGTTCTGATAGTCTGTGATCGCCCGCTTTGACAAACTGAATTTCCACATCGTCCGTCCTGACCTGTTCCATGATCCTGAGCGCGGTCCGCCAGGGGACGTCGTCGTCTTTAATACCATGGATAAGGCGGATCGGTACGTCGAGGCCGATTTCACCGTTCAGAAGGAGATGGTTATCGCCCTCCTCCAGCAGCGATTTCCGGATCCGGTAAGGCTCCTGGTCGTCGTAGCAGTTGGGGATGTCGCAGTAACCGTCACGATCGATCTGTTCCAGCTGGTCGGGTGTCAGCGCCGGGGGAATCAGGTCGCGGGTGAAATCCGGCGCCGCCGCGATTCCGACCAGTGCCGCCACCTTTTCCGGGCGCTTGAGTGCCGCCAACAGCATGATCCAGCCGCCCATGGAAGATCCGACGAGAATTTGCGGCCCGTCGGCCACCTCGTCCAAAACGCGCACCGCATCGTCAGCCCAACGTCCGATTGTGCCGTCCTCGAACGAACCGGACGATTCGCCATGCCCGAAATAGTCAAACCGGGTAAAGGCGTGACCTCGCGCCTTGCAGAACGCTTCCAGCGCTAGCGCCTTGCCGCCCTGCATGTCGGATTTGAAGCCCGTCAGAAAGGTGACACCAGGCGACTTGCCAGCCGTGTGACGGTAGGCAATCATCGATCCGTCCTCGCGCGTCAGGATCTCTGGGTCTTTTGTTTGATCGGACATGCGGGCTCCCGTATTACACTGTTATGGCCATGAACGACAGCGCGCACCTTAACACTCATGACGACGCGATGGCACGTCCCGAACAGATCGAGGGACGGCCGCCAACGGTATTGCAGATTCTGCCTGCCCTGGGCGGCAGCGGCGGCGTCGAACGGGGCACCGTCGAAATCGCCGGCGCCATTAACGCCGCGGGGGGCCGCGCGATCGTGGCGTCAGAAGGCGGGTTGCTGGTGCACGACCTGACCCGGGTCAACGCCGAGCACTTCACCCTGCCGGTCGCCTCCAAGAATCCTGTCGTCATGTACCGTAATGTCGACCGCATCATCGACCTGATCCGCCAACAGCGCGTCGATATCGTGCATGTACGATCCCGCGCACCGGCGTGGAGCGCCTTTTTTGCCTGCCAACGCACCAAGGTGCCGTTGGTAACGACGTTCCACGGCACGTACTCGATCGGGAACTGGCTCAAACGCAAATACAACTCGATCATGACCAAGGGTGAGCGCGTGATCGCCATTTCCGCCTTCATCGGCGGGCATATCCGACGTCATTACGGCGTACCCGTCGACAAAATCCGCATCATCCACCGGGGCGTCGACCTGGAAAAGTTCGACCCCGAAAAGGTATCCGCCGAACGCGTCATCAAGCTGGCCAACGACTGGCGGCTGCCGGACGGGGTGCCCATCGTCATGCTGCCGGGCCGCCTCACGCGATGGAAGGGCCAGCTTGTGCTGATCGAAGCCATCTCCAAGCTGGAGCACCGCAACATCCGCTGCCTGCTGGTCGGCAGTGCCCAGGGCCGAGAGGATTACCGCCGGGAACTCGAGGCGCGCATCGTGCGCCATGGACTCGAGGAAGTGGTGCGCATCGTCGATCACTGCGAGGACATGGCCGCAGCCTATAAACTGACGGACCTGGTGGTTTCCGCATCGACCGACCCCGAAGCGTTCGGCCGTATCGTCTGTGAGGCGCAGGCCATGGGGCGTCCGGTGATCGCCACCGACCACGGCGGCGCCAAGGAGACAGTGATTCCCGGCATCACCGGTTGGCTGACGCCGCCCGGCGACGCCGACGCTTTGGCCCAAGCCATCACCAAAAGCCTCGCGTTGGATGGGCACGCCCGCACCCGGCTTGCGGCGACGGCCATAGAACACGTCCGGAAGCATTTCTCGAAGACGCAGATGTGCGACAAGACCCTCGACGTCTACAACGAGGTTCTGGCGGAATGGGGCAGCGCCTGAGGCCGATGGCGGCAACCTCACCCGAAAGAAACCATATTCTCGTCATCAAGCTGGGCGCCCTCGGGGATGTCGTACAGGCATTGGGGCCGATGGCGGCAATCCGCAAACACCACGCCCGGGACCGGATCACCGTCCTGACCACAGCGCCCTATGCCGATCTGATCCGCGCTGCGAATATCGCTGACGACGTGATGGTCGACGACCGTCCCAGATTCGCGGAATTTGGGAAGTGGCTGGCGCTTCGTACAAAGCTTCGGGGTGGCGGGTTCACGCGGGTTTACGATCTGCAGACATCCGACCGCTCCAGCAGCTATTTCCGCTTGTTCTGGCCCGGTCCCAAGCCGGAATGGTCGGGCATCGCAAAAGGCTGCTCACACCCCCATAAAAACCCGCGGCGGGATTTCATGCACACACTGGAGCGCCAGGCCGAACAGCTTTCAATGGCCGGGATCGACGACGTGCCGCCGCCTGATCTGAACCCCATCGTCAGTGACGTCACGCACCTGAAACTGCCGGACCGGTTCTGCCTGATCGTCCCCGGTGGCGCCGAACACCGCCCGGCTAAGCGCTGGCCTCGGGAGGGCTACCGGGACCTGATCGGCATGCTCGATGGCAGCGGCGTCATCGCCGTCGTTGCCGGCACCGCGTCGGAGCGGCCCCTGGCCGCGTCTTTGATCGAGGGATCGCTGACGGCCAGAAACATCGCGGGCGAGACGTCGCTGGTCGATCTGGTGACCGTCGCCAAACGGGCACGGTTCGCGGTCGGGAACGACAACGGCACCATGCATATCACGGCATTTGCGGGGATCCCGTCCGTGGTTCTGTATTCCGATGCGTCCGACCCCGCGCTTTGCGCCCAGAGGGGCAAGGATGTCACGATCCTCAGGCGCCACACCCTTGCCGAACTCGGTGTCGAAGAGGTTTACCGGGCACTCCCTTTGGAAGGCGGTTCTTGACGCCTTGCGCGCCGCGCTTTAACTACCCGCTGAGTTTGAATTTCAAGGCTTTCGATCCATGGTCGCGATCACGCTTCCGGACGGTTCCGTCCGCAACTACGACAAACCGGTGACGGGCGCCGAAATCGCCCAGTCGATCGGCCCCGGCCTCGCCAAGGCGGCGATGGTCGTGAAGGTCGACGGCGAGCTGTGGGATCTCGACCGAACGATCGAAAACGACGCCAACGTCGCCATCATCACGGACAAGCAGGAATCGGAAGCTCTCGACGTGCTGCGCCACGACGCCGCGCACGTCTTGGCGATGGCGGTACAGGAACTCTATCCGGACACCCAGATCACGTTCGGCCCGGCGACGGAGGAAGGCTTTTATTACGACTTCCACCGGGAAGAACCTTTCTCGACCGAGGATTTCGAAGCCATCGAGAAGCGGATGGCCGAAATCGTCGATCGCGACGTCCCGATCGAGCGCGAAGTCTGGACGCGCGACGACGTCGCTGAGTTCTTCAAGAAGAAGGGCGAGATGTTCAAGGCCGAGTGGGTGATGGAACTACCCGATGGCGAAGATATCACGATGTACCGCCAGGGCGATTGGATCGATCTGTGCCGCGGTCCGCACCTGCCGTCGACGGGCAGGCTCGGCAAGTCGTTCAAGCTGATGAAGCTGGCCGGCGCCTATTGGCGCGGCGATGCCCGCAATCCGCAGTTGCAGCGCATCTACGGAACGGCGTGGCGTAACGACAAGGAGTTGAAAGCCTACCTGACGCGGATCGAGGAAGCCGAAAAACGCGACCACCGGCGCTTGGGCAAGGAAATGGACCTTTTCCATATCCAGGAAGAGGCGCGCGGATCGGTGTTCTGGCACCCGAAGGGCTGGTCGCTTTACCGGACGTGCGAACAGTACATGCGCAAACGTCTGGACGCGGCGGGCTATGTCGAGGTGAAGACGCCGCAGTTGGTCGACCGCAAACTCTGGGAAGAGTCCGGCCACTGGGAGAAGTTCCGCGAGCACATGTTCATCGCCGAAGTCGACGAAAGCGGCGGTGAAGCGAGCGAGAGCGCCGGCAGCGCCGATGCAACGGACGAAGGTGCTGCCGAGGGTGGTATCCGCCATCTCGCGCTTAAGCCCATGAACTGCCCGTGCCACGTACAGATATTCCGCCAGGGCATAAAGAGCTACCGGGACCTGCCGCTCAGGATGGCGGAATTCGGATCGTGCCATCGTTATGAGCCATCGGGAGCGCTGCATGGCCTGATGCGGGTGCGCGCGTTCACGCAGGACGATGCGCACATCTTCTGCACGGAAGACCAGATCGAGAGCGAAACCGAGATTTTCATCGAGCTATTGGCATCGATCTATCGGGACTTCGGCTTTGAAGAATTCGCGGTCAAGTTTTCCGACCGCCCCGACGTGCGCGCTGGCTCGGACGAAACGTGGGACAAGGCGGAAACCGCGCTCAAGGACGCCGCCATCAAGGCCGGCGCCGATTTGATCATGAACCCGGGCGAAGGCGCATTCTATGGGCCGAAGCTCGAATTCGTACTGCGCGACGCCATTGGCCGTGACTGGCAATGCGGCACGCTGCAGGTCGACTTCGTCCTGCCGGAACGCCTTGACGCCGAATACGTCGGCGAGGACGGTTCTAAGCACCGTCCGGTCATGCTGCACCGTGCAATCCTGGGCTCGTTCGAACGTTTCATCGGCATCCTGATCGAAAACTTCGCCGGACGCCTGCCGATGTGGCTTTCGCCGGTGCAAGTCGTGGTCGCGCCGATCACCAACGAACTCGACGGGTACGCCGAGGACGTGGTGGCCGCCCTCGCCAAAGCCGGCGTCCGGGCCGAAGCGGACCTCAGAAACGAAAAGATCAACTACAAGATCCGCGAGCATTCGCATGCGAAAGTGCCGGCGATCCTGGTCGTTGGTGGCCGCGAAGCGGAAGCCCGTCAGGTCGCGATCCGGCGCCTCGGCGGCAAAGACCAAGAAATTGTTGCGCTGGAAGAGGCAGTCGATAGACTTAGCCGGGAAGCGCACGGTCCGCTTGGCGGATAACGCTTTTAAGAGATAATATAACGTCGTGACCCGCCTTTGCGGGTCTTTGGTGTAACTGCAAGAGGAGAGATTTCCATAGCCCGCAGACCCGGCCCACCGGCGCCGCCGTCCAAAGATGGACCCCGCGCCAACGAAGATATTCAAGCTGACCCCGTTCGCCTCGTTGACGCCGACGGTGAGATGGTCGGCGTCATTGGCCTTCAGGAAGCAATCGACATGGCCGTCGAGGTCGGTTTAGACCTCGTCGAGGTGTCACCGAACGCCGACCCGCCCGTTTGTAAGATTCTCGATTACGGGAAATACAAATACGAGGCGCAGAAAAAGGCCAACGAAGCCCGTAAAAAACAGAAAGTCATCGAAGTTAAGGAAATCAAGATGCGCCCCGGCATCGACGACCACGACTACGAGGTCAAGATGAAGGCCGTGCGCCGGTTTCTGGACGATGGCGACAAGGTCAAGATGACGATCAGGTTCCGTGGCCGTGAAATGGCCCACCAGGATCTCGGTCTCAAGGTGCTGGAGCGTGTGCGCGAAGAAGTCGATGAAATCGCAAAGGTCGAGCAGCACCCGCGTCCGGAAGGCCGCCTGATGACGATGGTCATCGCACCCAGATAATCCAAGCCCGTGATTCGTACGTATTTCATGTAGTACCCGGCATTGCTGGGTACGACATGAGGAGTATTGACGTATGTTTAAATTGACCCGCTTCATCGGTGCCGTTTTGTTGGCCGCCGTGGTCGCCATTCCCGCTGCCGCCCTTGAACGTGCCGGCACCGTCGAGCGTCAGAAAGGCGATGCGACGCGCACCCAGGGCGGCGAGAGCGCGCCTCTGACCGAGGGAAGCGCCGTCTATGCCGGCGACAAGATCGAAACCGCTGACGGCGCGCGGCTGATCGTGCGTTTCACGGATTCCTCGACCCTGCAGATGGGCGCGGATGCAATCATCGAAGTCGACGAAATGGTCTATGACGTGCACGGCCTGACGGATGCCACGGACAAACAGGGCCTCAAGTTCGTCGAAGGCGTGTTCCGGTATGTCTCGGGTGCCATCAGCCATAACGATTTCAACAGTGTCGCCATCACGACACCGGTCGCCACGATCGGCATCCGCGGCACCGAATTCGTCGCCGGGCGCCTGACAGTCGGCATGCCGCCCGGCACGTCGCACTACGGCTATCAAATCCGCGAAGGCGCGATCGAGATTGTCGCGCCGGGCGGTTCTGTGACCCTGGACGCGCCGGGCGAAGGCACGTTCCTGCCGTTCGGGCGCGTCGCCGCACCGACGCCGGTGCGCCAGTGGACCACCGAGGAAGCGCAGGAAGCCGACGACCTCCTGGCGTTCTAGCGCCGGCAACGCCAAATTCCGCCACACCCCTTGCCAATCGGGGTCTTCACCGCTATAAACCGCGCGCCGCCGCGATATGGACGGCCGAGCGGTATGGCTGAAAGGGCATGCCTCGCCGCTTGAACCCACCGGGCGTTCAGCGCCGGGCTAGAGAAACCGGGCCTTTTGGCCCCTTTTGATGAAGGAAGAGGGAAATGCCCAAACTGAAGACCAAGTCGAGCGCCAAAAAGCGCTTCAAGCTGACGGGCACCGGAAAGGTGCGCGCGGCCGTCGCTTTCAAGCGGCACAATCTCCGTAAACGGTCCACCAAAATGAAGCGCCAGGCGCGCGGCATGATGACCCTGTCCCCGCAGGACGCACGGATCGTCAAGTCGTACATGCCGAACGCTTAAGCGGAGGAGATTAGTTATGGCACGTGTAACGCGCGGCAAAACGTCGCATGCCCGTCACAAAAAGGTTCTGAAACTCGCCAAGGGTTATCGGGGCCGCAACAGCACGAATTTCCGTATCGCCATCGAGCGCGTCGAGAAAGGCCTCCAGTACGCCTATCGCGACCGCCGTCAGAAAAAGCGCCAGTTCCGCCGTCTCTGGATTCAGCGGATCAACGCCGGTGCGCGCGAGAACGGGCTCAGCTATTCGGTGTTCATGAACGGCCTCACGAAGGCCGGGATCGAGCTGGACCGCAAGGTTCTCGCGGATCTCGCCATGAACGAACCGGAAGCGTTTAAAGCGCTGGTGGATCAGGCCCAGGCCGCTCTCAGCCAGAACGCTTAATTTCCCGAGTTTCGGGAGCATCCGAGTTTTGGAACGGGAGTAGCGCCTTGGGCGTTACTCCCGTTCGTTTGTTTTAAGGCTACTTGTTTATAGGCGGGGAAGAGATGGACAATCCGGACCAGCTGCGAGACGACATTCTGAAGGACGTCGATGCCGCCGAAAGCGTAGACGCGCTGGAGGAGATCCGCGTCGCCGTGCTCGGCAAGAAGGGCCGCATCACCGATATGATGAAGGGCCTGGGTCAGATGGCCCCGGATGAGCGCAAGGCTGCCGGTCAGGCATTGAACGCGCTCAAGGACGAGATCGCGGACGCGCTCGAAAGCAAAAAAACCACGCTCGCCGATGCCGATCTGGACCGCCGCCTGATGACGGAAAAGATCGACGTCACCCTGCCCCCCGCCCCTGAGCCCCAAGGCTCGATCCACCCGATCAGCCAGACCATCGACGAAATCACGGCGATCTTCGGCGAGATGGGCTTCACCGTCGCCGAAGGCCCGGATATCGAAGACGACTGGCATAACTTCACGGCGCTCAACATCCCCGCCGACCACCCCGCAAGACAGGAACACGACACGTTCTACCTTCCCGGTGAGCACGGCGAGCGGAAAGTCTTAAGGACGCACACCAGCCCGGTGCAGATTCGCACCATGACGGCCGAAAAGCCGCCGATCCGGATCATCATCCCAGGTCGCACCTATCGCTCGGATTACGACGCCACCCACTCACCGATGTTCCATCAGGTCGAGGGACTGGTGATCGACAAAACGTCGCACATGGGCCACCTCAAGGGCTGCCTGATCGAATTCTGCAGCGCGTTCTTCGAGGTGGACGACCTGCCCGTCCGGTTCCGGCCGAGCTACTTCCCGTTCACCGAACCGTCCGCGGAAGTCGACATCGGCTGCACGCGCGACGGCGGCGAGTTCCGTATCGGGCACGGCGACGACTGGCTCGAAATTCTCGGTTCCGGGATGGTCAATCCGAACGTGCTCGCGAACTGCGGCATCGATCCGACCGAATATCAGGGCTTCGCCTTCGGCATCGGCATCGAGCGTCTGGCAATGCTGAAATACGGCATCCCCGATCTGCGCACGTTCTATGACAGTGATCTCAGGTGGCTGAGGCATTACGGGTTCCGTTCGCTCGAGGTGCCCGGCATGGTCGGAGGGCTCGTGCGATGAAATTCACCCTGTCCTGGCTCAAGGAACATCTGGACACCAACGCGTCACTTACCGAGATCACCGACGCGTTGACCATGGTCGGGCTCGAACTCGAAGGGGTCGAGGACCGCGCCAAAGGGCTGGAAACGTTCGTCACCGCACGTGTTGTGGAGGCCAAACAGCACCCGAACGCCGACCGGCTCCGGGTCTGCCAGGTCGATCCCGGCAACGGCGAAACCGTCGAACTCGTTTGCGGCGCGCCCAATGCGCGGACCGGCATGATTGGCGTGTTTGCGCCGGGCGGGTCTTATATTCCCGGCATCGACGTCACCCTGAAACCGACGGAAATTCGCGGCGTCATGTCGAACGGGATGCTGCTGTCTGAACGCGAAATGGGGATCTCCGACGAACATGACGGCATCGTCGATCTCCCTGAAGATACCCCCATCGGCAAGCCTGCCGTCGACATCATGGGACTGAACGATCCGGTCATCGACATCGCGATCACGCCGAACCGCGGCGACTGCCTGGGCGTGCGCGGCATCGCCCGCGACCTCGCCGCCGCCGGCATCGGTTCCCTGAAACCGCTCGCCAACGGCCCGGTCCCCGGCAGTTTCGAAAGCCCGATCAAGGTGCACCTCGATTTCGACGATCCGGACAACAAGCCGTGCCCCTACTTCGTCGGCCGTTACGTCCGGGGCGTCACCAATGGTGAAAGCCCGGACTGGCTGAAAGAGAAACTGATCGCGGTCGGCCTCAGGCCGATCTCGGCGCTGGTCGACATCACCAACCTGATGACCATCGACCTGAACCGCCCCCTGCACGTGTTCGACGCCGACAAGGTGAAGGGGGACATCCGCGTCAGGCTGTCGAAGTCGGGCGAAAAGATGCTGGCGCTGAACGAAAAGGAATACACCTTCGACGACGAGATGACCCTGATCACCGACGATAACGGCCCCGAGGGCCTGGGTGGGGTCATGGGCGGCGAAGTTTCGGGTGTCACCGAGGAAACGGTGAATGTCTTCATCGAAAGCGCGTACTTCGATCCGGTGCGGACCGCAATGACCGGGCGCAAGCTGCAGATCATCTCGGACGCGCGATACCGTTTCGAACGCGGCATCGACCCGGCATTCCTTGAAACCGGCATGGAAATCGCGACGCGCCTGGTCATGGATCTCTGCGGCGGCGAGCCGTCCGAAGTCGTGATCGCCGGCGGCAATCCGGAAAAGGGCCGCAGCCTCGATTTCCGTCCTGATCGGGTGAAGGAACTCGCGGGCGTCGACGTGCCGCGCGACGAAATCCAACGCATCCTCGCCGTGCTCGGCTTCGAGATTTCCGGCGACAGCGAAACCTGGCAGGTGAAAATCCCGTCCTGGCGCAGCGACATCGTCCACGAAGCATGCCTGGTCGAGGAAGTCGTCCGGATCAACGGCTTCGACAAGATCCCCGTGACGCCGCTGCCGCGTGAAACGACTCTGCCGAAACCGGCACTAAACCTGTCGCAAAAGCGCCGCGCCGTGGCCCGGCGCACCCTTGCTGCACGTGGATTGACGGAAGCCGTCACGTATTCGTTCATGGGTGAGAAGGAAGCGGCGTTGTTCGCCGAAACGCCGGACAGCATCCGGATCGCCAACCCGATCAGCTCGGAGCTTTCTGTCATGCGGCCGAGCGCGCTCGCCAACCTGATCCAGGCGGCCGGGCGCAATGCCGACCGTGGTTTCGCGAATGCCGACCTGTTCGAAGTCGGACCCGAGTATTTCGGGGACGCGCCCGAGGATCAGCGTATTTCGGCGGTCGGCATCCGGTCCGGCCTGACCGGCCCCAAACACTGGTCGAAGGCCCCCGCTCCGGTCGACGCCTATATGGCGAAGGCCGACGCGCTGGCGGTGCTCGACGCGCTCGGCGCGCCGGTGGCAAACCTTCAGGTCTTCACCGACGTGCTGACCTATTACCACCCGGGCCGGGCAGGCGAACTGCGTCTCGGCCCCAAGAACACCCTGGCGCGATTCGGCGAGATCAATCCGAAAGTGCTGCGCGCGCTCGACGTCAAGGGCCCGGTGGTCGCCTTCGAAATCTATCCCGACGCGGTGCCGCAGCCGAAAGCGAAATCGGCCGCAAGGTCGATGCTGACGCTGTCGCCGTTCCAGCCGATCGAGCGCGACTTCGCGTTCGTCGTCGACACTGAAACCGAAGCCGGCAAGGTCGTTCAGGCGGCGCGTGGCGCCGAGAAGACGCTTATCACCGATGTTCGCGTGTTCGATGTGTTCGAAGGACCGTCTCTCGGTGAAGGCAGGAAGTCGTTGGCGGTGACCGTCGTCCTTCAGCCGACCGAAAACACCCTGACCGATGAAGAGATCGAGGGCATTTCGAAGAAGATCGTTCAGGCGGTCGAGAAGGCGACCGGCGGATCGCTCAGGGCCTGATTTGAAGGCCTCGTGCCTGCTGGGGTACACTGACGCGGTACGGTAAGGACAACGAGCTGACAAGAGGGACGGTTATATGTTCCGCCAGATCGTTTATACGAGCCAGGCCAGCGAACCGGTCAGCGAATCGGATTGCGAGGAGATTTTGCAGCAGTCGCGCGCCAATAACGTGCGTGACGGCGTAACCGGGTTCCTGCTCTCCCTTCCCAATGGCACGTTCGTGCAAACGCTAGAAGGTCCGCCGGACGGCATTTCCAACGTACTCGAACGCATACGGGAAGATGACCGCCACACGTCGTTGACGGTGATTCTCGATCATACGATCCCGGCCCGGGATTTTCCGGACTGGCGCATGGGGTACCGTGCAGTGCGCAGGGACGACCTCAGAACGATTCCCGAATTCCGCAATCTGGGAGATTCGGATTTCGCCGAAAACTTCGATTCCGGCGCGATCGCGATATCGATTATGAAGTCACTTTACGACGCCAATCGATAATTCGGGCGCGATCACGAAACGCGTATTTCGTCAGGCCGAGACCGCAGGTTTGTAGACCTTTACCGGTTGGGCGCGTCCCTTGACCTGCGTTTCGCACACGAGTTCGCAGGCATATTCGCTATCGACCGCGCGGTGCGTTGCCTCGCCCATCATGATGTAGGTGCCGTACTCTTTGTTCAGTTGCTCGAGGCGGGCAGCGATGTTGACGTTGTCGCCGTGCACCGTGAACACCAGCCGGTCCTGCGCGCCGACGGCGCCGACGGTGATCTCGCCGGTGTTGATGCCGCACCGGGTCTTGAGCGACACACCATTGAAGGTGCGGGTGCGGGCGGTCTCTTCGATCTCGATAGCGGTTCGGACAGCGTTCCGGGCATGGTCCGGATCTTCCTGCACGGCATTGAAGGTAATCAGCATCAGATCGCCCTCGAACAATGTGATGACGCCGCCGTGCCGGTCGATGACCTCGCCCATCGCGCCGAAGTATTCATTGAGGGTCTTCGCAAGCTCCTGCGCCGACATGTTTTCAGACACCGTGGAAAACCCTTCTATATCCGTGAAAACGATCGTCGCCTCCCGGCTCTCGCCGTCGCCTGGCTGAATCTGCCGGTCGGAAGACGTGATCCGTTGCGCCACTTCCTTGGAAACGAACCTGGAAAGATCCTCCGCCGCCGTCTGCTCGAGGACGGCGCGGAAGAACGCGCGCCGTGCCCGAACGACGGCGATGCTGAGCACGGCCGTCACCAGCAGGATCGAGACCATCTTGTCGATCTCGGCGCCGATCAGTACCGAATTGGACGTCATGTACTGCACGTAGTCCCGCGTGATCATCGGATCGTCCGGGACGACGGAGATCACATACCAGACGAGGATGCTCCAACCGACGATGGCGGCGATCCCCGTCGTCAGGATATAGCGGGGTTCGAACCGAAGCGCCCTGAGCGAGATGAAGATGAAGACGTACATGATCGTCGGCGCCTTGAGGTAGAAGCTCGCCGGCTGCTCATACTGGATGTGAAAACTCCAGATCAGCAGCATCAATAAAGCCACGTCCATCAGTACCGAGATGGTGAGAAACCAGTGCGGCAGGGAAATCCGGTAAGACAGGATCAAGCGCGTGACGGTAAATACGAAGTACGCCGCCAAGGCCACCGGCACGACCTGAAAGGGCGTGTCGGTCATGTTGACCTGTTGCGCAGCCAACCAGAGGCTGCCGAACAAGACAATCAGCGCGAACTGCACCCAGGAGATCAGCCGTTCGCTGACCGCCTGACGCCGTTCGATCTGCTGTTTGACCCGGGTCGGCAGAGCCTGCCGAACGGGTTCACTGAAAACGAAGTCTGAAAGCTGCTGCCACATGCGGGGCAGTTTAGCCGCAAGCGGGCGTCAAACCAGTCACGAAATGGCGAGAGATGCGTGATTAAAGTGACGGCTCAGCGGGCCGAGGGCGGGGTCCGAAATACGACCGGACGGGCATGACGACGGAAACCGAGAAGACGCGCGACCCCGCGAAAGAATTGCGGGTTGATGTGCATGTGCTTGAAGTCAATTTGCGCGAACATCGGCGTCGGCCCTGAAGTCATCTGATGATCGACTATGGGCGCTGAAACCACTGCCCGTCTGTGACCGGCGTCACCACCGTTTGGTTAACGGGGGGTTTTCCCGCACCCGGCGTCGATCCAGGGTTAATACGCTCGTCACCCCGGCGTAGGCCGGGGTCCAGGGTGTCACTTCAACCTCCTCATGGAAGGCCCGACGTTCTGGGTTCCGGCCTTCGCCGGAATGACGCGGCGTCCGAATACCTAATCGTAAGCCACGGCCGGGCCGTGCGCTTCGCCGGTGCCTTCCCTGATCGCCTGCTTGACGGTTTCGCGCTTGTTCTCGAGGTGGCGGCTCAAGACTTCAGAGAGTTTCTTCCCGTCCCGCGCTTCCAGCGCGGCCAGCATTTCCTCGTGTTCGCGCATCGCCTGGTCCCAGCGTTTATCCGTCATGTTGGCGCGGAACCGGGCCAGCCGGATGCGTCCGGCGAGCGCGTTGTATTGCACTTCCAGCGTTGGGTTCGCCGCCGCTTTCAGAATGCATTCGTGGATGTGCTGATTAACCCGGAAATAATCGGCGAGTTCGCGGCGTGTGTGATGCAACGCCATTTGATAGTGCAGCGCGCGGATCTCGGCGAACTCGGCATCGGTCAGGCGGGCGCACGCAAGCTCACCGGAAAGCGCCTCCAACGCGCCCATGACGGGGAAGATCTCGTCGATGTCGGCCTCGCTCAACGTCGCGACGCGGGCGCCGCGGTTCGGCAAAAGCTCCAGAAGCCCCTCGTTACCCAGCACCTTGAGCGCTTCGCGGAGCGGTGTCCGGGATATCCCCAGCATGTCGCATAGCTTCTGTTCGGGGACACGGTCGCCCCCCTTGAGCTCACCCGAAAAGATCATGTCCCGCAGGCGTCCGACCAGTTCTTCGTGCAACGTGGTGCGCGGCGCGAATTCTGAAATCTGATTCATGATGCGCCTTCCCCGCGCGCGAGCGCCATCTCCAGAACCCGCGCCACGTGGACGGCATCCCGCTTGGCCCCATCGGCGATCTGGTGGCGGCAGCTCGTGCCGTCCGCAACGATGAGGGTATCTTTATCCGCCGCGCGCACTTTCGGCAGCAGGCTGAGTTCGGCCATCTTGATCGATGTCTCGTAATTCGCCGCCTCGTATCCGAACGCGCCCGCCATTCCGCAACAACTGCTCTCGACCGTTTCGACGTTGAGGCCGGGGATGAACTTCAACGCTTTTTCGACCGCCCCCATCGCCGCGAACGCTTTCTGGTGACAATGGCCGTGCAACAAGGCCTTCGATTGCGCGAGCGGTTGCAGGTCCAGCCTGAACGTTCCGGCGTCGATCTCGGCGGCGATGAACTCCTCGAACAACATGGCGTGGTTCGCGATGACCTCGGCTTCGTCTTTCGGCAGCAATGACGAAAATTCGTCTTTCAAAGTGAAAAGACACGACGGCTCCAGCCCGACGACGGGAACACCGGCGCGCACGAACGGCAAAACCGCGTCCGCCATGCGGCGCGCTTCCGCTTTCGCTTCGTCGACCAGACCGGCGGCGAGAAACGTGCGTCCGCAGCAAAGCGGGCGCTCGTTCTTGTTCGGTTTCGCGACGACGACCCGGTACCCGGCGGCATCCAGCACCCGCTTGGCGGCGTGAAGATTTTCCGGCTCGAAATAGGTGGAGAACGTATCGGCGAACAATACGACAGTCTGACCGACCGGGCACGATTCCGAGTGCACACCGGCCGAGCCCGGCTCGAAGATATCGCCCCGCCATTTCGGCAACGTACGCTTCGACGAAAATCCGAGCAGCATTTCCGACAGCTTCGCAAGACCGGGGACCACGTCGCGCAGATTCAAGAGCCCCGCCATCCTTGAGGCCATCGGCGCATAACGGGGCAGGTAGGCGATCAGCTTGTCTTTTAAAGAAACGCCGTGGCGCTTGTTGTAGTGATAGAGGAACTCGATCTTCATCTTCGCCATGTCGACACCGGTCGGACACTCGCGCTTGCACCCCTTGCATCCGACGCAGAGCTGCATCGTGTCTTTCATGGCATCGGATGTGAACGCGTCCGCCCCCAACTGTCCCGAGATCGCGAGCCGCAAAGTATTGGCGCGGCCGCGCGTCAGATGCTGCTCGTCGCCGGTGACGCGGAACGACGGGCACATGACGCCCGGATCGGATTTACGGCAGGCGCCGTTGTTGTTGCACATCTCGACCGCACCCGAGAACCCGCCCCAGTTCGACCAGTCCATCGCCGTCTCGATGTCGATCGGCTGATAGCCGGGTTTGAAACGGAACAGGGTGCGGTCGTCCATCTTCGGCGGATCGACGATCTTGCCGGGATTGAACAGGCCATCCTCGTCGAACGCCTGCTTCACCTTTCTGAAGGCGTCGACCATTTCCTTGCCGAACATGGGCTCATGGAATTCGGAGCGCACAAGGCCGTCGCCGTGCTCGCCGGAATGCGAGCCTTTGTATTCACGGACCATCTCGAACGCTTCTTCGGCGATGGCGCGCATCTGTTTGGCGCCCAACTCCTGCTTGAGATTGACCACCGGGCGGACGTGCAGCGTACCGACGGAGGCATGCGCATACCACGTCCCCTCGGTGCCGTGCTTGTGGAACACCTGGGTCAGGCGGTCGGTGTATTCGGCGAGATCCTCGAGCCTGACAGCGCAATCCTCGACGAACGATATCGGCTTCCCGTCACCCTTCATGGACATCATGATGTTGAGGCCGGACTTCCTGACTTCCCAGATCGCCTTCTGAAAGTCAGGGTCGACGGCCTCGACGACGGCGTCCGGGAAACCGAGATCGCCCATCAGTTCGCCGAGCTGTCTCAGGCGTTTCAGATTCTCTTCCTGATCCGGCTCCGCGAACTCGATGAGCAGGACCGCGTCCGGCTCGCCTTTGATGAACGCATCGACGGTTTCGCGGAACATCGGAATATCCCGCGAAAGGCCGATCATGGTCCGGTCGACAAGCTCGACCGCAACCGGTCCGAGCTTCACCAGATGCTGGGCCGCATCCATCGCGTCATAGAATTTGGGGAAGTGACAAACGCCGAGCGTCTTGTTCTTCGGAAGCGGCTGCAGATCGATGTCGATGGATGTCGAGAACGCGAGCGTCCCTTCGGAGCCGATCAGCAGGTGTGCGAGGTTCGGGTGCGGGGGCGTTCTATGAACGGTCTGATTGTCCCAACTGCCGCGCGCCGGTCCCGCCGGCATGAGGGCGTCAATGTTATACCCGCCGACGCGGCGCATGAGGTCGGGGAATTTCTCCTTGATCAGCGCCTCGTTGTCACGGCCAAGCCCCAATAGCTTGGCGACCAGGTTGCGTTGCGTATCGTTCAGGTGCGCCATCGTCTGGTTGTCGGTCACTTCCCCGAAGTGCATGACGGAACCATCGGCGAGGATGGCGTCTACAGCGCGGACGTTGTCGCGCATCGTCCCATAGCGGATCGAACGCGACCCGCAGGAATTGTTACCGGTCATCCCGCCGATAGTGGCGCGGCTCGAAGTCGAGACGTCGACCGGAAACCAAAGGCCATGGGGCTTCAGATACGCGTTCAGACGATCCAGTACGATCCCCGGCTCGACCCGTGCCGTGCGCGATGACGCATCGAATTCGAGCACGCCGTTCATATGTTTCGACGTGTCGAGGACGATGGCTTCGCCCACCGTCTGACCGCACTGCGACGTGCCGCCACCCCGCGGCAGCACCGGCACGCCTTCGTCACGCGCGATATCGATAACGGCGCGCGCATCGTCGGCGGTTTCGGGAACCACGACCCCGACCGGCTCGATTTGATAGAACGACGCATCCGTCGCGTAACGCCCGCGCGAGAACGGGTCGAACAGAACCCGGCCCGAGATGGCGGCATCGATCCGTTTTGCGAGTTTTTCGTCGCCGATCCGGCCGGTGGCGCGCAGTCCGTAGTCGTCGCGGGGCATCATCGTCTCCTTGCTAGCCCAGCGATGCTATAAGATTGTATGCAAAAATCAACAATGAAATGAAAACGGCGGAAATTAAGGGTTGCGATGTTCATAAATTGTATTCATTATGCCGCCCTCGCTAAAAATAGCCATCCACGGAGGAACATCATGGCGTACAAGAGCGGCCGACATTTCCTGCAGATTCCGGGCCCGAGCCCGGTCCCCGACCGCATTCTCCGGGCCATGGACATGCCGGTGATCGATCACCGCGGTCCCGAATTCGGCGAGATGGGCAAGCGCGTCCTCGAAAAGCTGAAGGGCGTGTTCAAGACCGAGTGCCCCGTCATTGTGTTCCCGTCATCCGGTACCGGCGCGTGGGAAGCGGCCCTCGTCAACGCGCTCAGCCCCGGCGACAAAGTTTTGATGTACGAAACCGGCCAGTTCGCGACGCTCTGGCATGAACTCGCAACCCGCGTCGGTCTCGAGCCCGAATTCATTTCTGGCGACTGGCGTCACGGCGTCGACCCGGAAAAGGTCGCGGCGCGCCTGAAGGAAGACACCAACCACGAGATCAAGGCCGTTTGCTGCGTCCACAACGAGACCTCGACCGGCGTCACGTCGCGCATCGGTGAGGTGCGCAAGGCCATCGACAGCACCGGCCATCCGGCGCTGTTCATGGTCGACACCATTTCGGGCCTCGCGTCGGCGGATTACCGCCACGACGAATGGGGCGTGGACGTCACCGTCACCGGCTCTCAGAAAGGCCTGATGCTGCCGCCGGGTCTCGGCTTCAACTGCGTCTCGCAGAAAGCCCTCGCTGCGCACGAGAAGAGCGGCTTCAAGAAATCGTACTGGGATTGGGGCGCGATGCTGGGCAACAACGCCAGCGGGTTTTTCCCCTATACGCCGGCGACCAATCTCCTTTACGGGCTTGAAGAAGCGCTGAAGATGCTGCTCGACGAAGAAGGACTCGAGAACGTGTTCGCGCGCCACAAGCGCCACGCCAAGGCCTGCCGCATCGCCGTCGAGCACTGGGGTCTTGAGACGCTTTGCCAGGTCGAGGAAGAACACTCCCCGGTCCTGACCGGTGTCGTTGTGCCCGACGGGCATGACGCCGACGAAATCCGCAAGCTGATTCTCGACAAGTTCGACATGTCGCTCGGCACCGGGCTTGGCAAGGTGAAGGGAAAGGTGTTCCGCATCGGGCACCTGGGTCACTTCAACGACCTGACCCTCATGGGCACGCTATCGGGCGTCGAAATGGGGCTCGCGCTCTCCGGCGTGCCGATCAATAAGGGCGGCTGCCAGGCGGCAATGGACTACCTTGCGGAAACCGCGGACTGACCCATGACTGAAGATACGATCCTGGTTGAACGCGACGACAAAGACATCGTCACCATCACCATTAACCGACCGGAAAAGCTGAACGCGCTCACCAAGACGATGTGGGGCAAGCTCGGCGACACGTTTGCCGAGCTAAGCACGGACGACAGCGTCCGCTGCATCATCCTGACCGGTGCCGGCGAGAAGTCGTTCAGTCCCGGCAACGATATCTCCGAGTTCGAGACCGACCGCTCGAATTCAAAGCAAGCCGCCGCCTATGGCGCCTTGATGGCGAAGAACATCGACGCCATGCGCGCCTGTCCGCATCCGACGGTCGCCGCCATCCGCGGCATCTGTGTCGGTGGCGGGATGGAGATTGCGGGCCTCTGCGATATCCGTATCTGCGGGGAATCCAGCCGCTTCGGGGCGCCCATTTCCAAGCTCGGCCTCGTCATGGGCTATCACGAGATCGGTGCGCTCAAGTCGTTGGTCGGCGCCGGTCCGGCGCTGGAAATTCTTCTGGAGGGACGCATCTTCGGCACCGACGAAGCGCTTCGTCTCGGTGTGATCTCACGCGTCGTGCCGGACGCGGACGTGATGACCGAAGCTCGCGCTGCCGCCGAGCGTGTTGCCGCCGGCGCCCCCCTGGTACACCGCTGGCACAAGAAATTCCTGGAGCGCCTCGAAGACCCGTCACCGTTGACGGACGAAGAGATTGCCGAGGGCTTCGAGTGCTACGACACTGAAGACTTTCAGACCGGCTATAAAGCTTTTCTGGAGAAAAAGACGCCCGACTTCAAAGGGCGCTGACGGAGAGAGGAACCATCCATGAAGAAATCGTTCGGCCCGCTTCAGGGCATGAAGGTCGTTGAACTGGCACACATCATGGCGGGACCGGTCTGTGGACTTATGCTCGCGGACCTGGGTGCCGACGTCATCAAGGTCGAGAAGATTCCGGGGGGCGACGATTCGCGCCGTTTCCTGCCGCCGGACATCGACGGCGAGTCGGCGGCCTACATGATGATGAACCGCAACAAACGCGGCGTCGCTCTCGACCTCAAGACCGAGAACGGCAAAAAGGTTTTGCGGAAGTTGCTCGCCGACGCCGACGTGGTGACCGAAAACTACCGTCACGACACCATGCAGAAGCTGGGCTTCGGGTATGAAGATCTGAAGAAAGACAACCCCGGTCTGATCTACTGCGCGATATCCGGCTTCGGGCGAACCGGCCCCTATGCGGAGCGCGGTGGTTTCGACCTGATCGCGCAGGGCATGAGCGGCCTGATGTCGTTCACCGGCGAAGGGCCGGGTCGGCCGCCCTGCAAAGTGGGCGCGCCGGTCACCGACATCACGGCGGGCATTCTTGCCGCACTTGGTTGCGTTTCGGCTTATGTCCACAAACTCAAGACCGGCGAAGGCCAGGTCGTCGATACATCTCTGTTCGAGGCCGGGATCGTTCACACCTATTGGCAGAGCGCGATTGCGCTCGCGACCGGGATTGCGCCCGGTCCGATGGGCTCGGCGCATCCTCTCAACGGTCCCTATCAGGCGTTCGAAACCGAAGACGGGTGGATCACCATCGGCGCCGCCAACCAACGCAACTGGGAACGTTTGTTGAATGCGATGGAATCACCCGAGATCGCCGACGATCCGCGCTTCGCGACGAACTCGGACCGCATGGCCAATCTGAAGGAACTCGAAAACGTCCTGACGCCGATCTTCAAGATCCGCACCAAGGACGACTGGTTGGGGCGTCTGGAAAAAGCGGGTGTGCCGGCCGGGCCCGTGATGGATGTCTGCGAGATGTTCGAGGACCCGCATGCGCAGGCCCGCGACATGATTCCGACCGTCGATCACGCAACGATCGGCCCGGTCCGAACTCTCGGTTTGCCGATCAAATTGTCGGAGACGCCCGGCGAAGTCGCAACGGCGGCGCCGCTGTTCGGCCAGCATACCGAAGAAGTGCTCGCTGAATATGGCTTCGAGGCGGACGAGATCGCGGCGTTCGCCGACGAGGGCGCGGTCGCCAAATCAGGCTGACCGGCAATCGTGCGCGGCGATGATTCGCGTCATCTGTTCGCCGACGTCGATCTCGGAAATCGAGGTTACTTCCAGGTTCTTGTCGTCGAAAACGTGCGCCCCGGCGTTCGGGGCATGCTGGGCTAAAACGTCGTCGCGCGCATGGAGCAAGGCTTCGACCGTGGGGCGGAACAGGACGAGCATCGCATTGATCCACTGATTTACCATCGGCGACGGATCGTTGTGCCCGATATGAAAATGGCGCAGCAGGCGCGCCACGATGGTTGCATCACACCATGCTTCGCCGGTGACCCAGCGATTGGTCGTGAACAGGCGGGTTGCCTTGCCGTCGAACCCCATCGAGATCGCGACCAGGTGCGCCGGCGGTTCGGTATCCGGACTCGCCGGATCGGGGTCCGGGTTCGCGCCCTTCGCCACCTCGGCGGGGAACCCGATCTGCCTCAAGAACGTGTGGAAGTGCCCGTGCTCTTCGCCCCAACCGTTCCCACGCACGTCCGGCGGGTGAGAATGGTAATAGTACTGGGCATGGCTCCCCGGACAGTAGACATCGCCCTCGGGGTAATGATCCCACTGATAGAAATCCCTGTCCGTGCCCAGCAGTTCCGCCACCACGTTACTGCCGGTTTCGAACAGCTTGCGCTCGCACGCCAGAACGCACTGACCCGCTTCATACATCTCGTCCAGGACCGACTGCGAGAGCGTTTCAAGGGGCTGAACATCTTCTTGGCTCAGAACACGCATCACGCCCCATCCAACTGAACCGTTATCGCGCGCCTTTCGTTGCCGCGTCTGGTTTCAAGCGTCATCGTCTCGTCCGGCCGCTTTTTGAACATGATCGTTTCCAGGGCAGACATCGACGATACCGGCAACCCGTCGATATGCGTGATGATATCGCCTGCCTCCAGCCCGGCCTCAAAGGCCGGCCCATCGACGATGACACTTTCAACCATCGCGCCGCCACCTGACATGGCCATCGCCGGCGGTAACGGCCCCGCCCTGAAGCCGGCAACGCCGCGCACCACATGGCCGTGCGCCTTGAGATCGCCCACCACCCGCATCAACAACGGTACCGACGTTGCGAAATTGACGCCGATATCGGCATCGCTTGATTTCGTGAAGATCGCCGCCACCATTCCGACCAGCCGCCCCTGCATATCGACCAGTGCGCCGCCGGACCCGCCCGGATTGACGGCGGCGTCTGTCTGGATGAAATCCTCCACCGGGTTGAAGCCCATGCCGCTGCGTCCGGTCGCGGAAACGACGCCGCACGTGACACTCAGTCCGAGACCGAATTGATTCCCGATCGCGCAGACTGGCGCCGCCAGTTCCGGCGCGGGCGCGATGTCCAATACCGGCAGGTCGGCCTCGACTTTCAAAAGCGCAATATCGGTCGCCTTGTCCCGCCCCGCGACCGCCGCTTTGAGAATGCGGCCGTCCTCGGTCATGACATCGATGTCGGTGGCATCGCCGATCACGTGAACGTTGGTCGCAATGTAGCCGCCCGGCATGACCGCGACACCTGTCCCCTGCGGATCGCGTGGTATCCCCGTCGGATCCGTCCCGCGCGCCGCCAGCGACCAGTCCGGCTTGATGCGGACGACCGAATTCAGGACTTTGACGTCGAGCGCCAGCACCGTGCCCGGCCAGACCGAGAGCGCAACGCAAAACACCGTCATCATGCGAACCATGATCTTCATAAGAAACAGGATGACGCGAAGCCGCATGTCAGTAAACTCAATCCCTGGGGAGAACGAGTATGCTTCATAACCCTGAGGATGCGGTATCCGCGTTTCCGCGCGCCTTGCTGGCGCATGCCCCGACGCCACTGGTCCCGCTCGGGAACACGATGCGGGGCAGTGGGCACGACCACCTGTTCGTCAAACGCGATGACCTGACGGGACTGGCGATTGGCGGCAACAAGGCGCGCCAGCTCGAATACTATTTCGGCCAGGCGCTTTCGGAAGGCGCCGATACGGTGCTGATCACGGGCGCCGTGCAGTCGAACTTCGTCCGTCAATGCGCGGCGGCGGCCCGAAAGCTCGGCCTCGCGTGTGAGATCCAGTTGGAAAACCGTGTCCAAGGCATGCCCGCCGGACAGGAAAAGACGGGGAACATGTTGCTCGACCGGCTGCTTGGCGTGCCGATCCACATGTTTCCGGTCGGTGAGGACGAAAAAGCCGCAGACTATAATCTTGAAAAAATTGCCGACGATGTCCGGTCGCGCGGCGGTAAGCCCTACGTGATTCACCTGGGTGCCGATCATCCGCCGTTGGGCGCGCTCGGGTACGTCGATTGCGCGCGTGAGATCATCGAACAAACGGACGCGCTGGGGGTGAAGCTGGGTGCGGTCATCGTCGCCAGCGGCAGTGCCGCGTCACACGCGGGTGTCGTAACCGGTTTACGTCATTATGGGTCGGACGCAACGGTCCATGGGATTTGCGTCCGCCGCACGGCCGACCTGCAGCATCCACGCGTCCTGAAACGCAGCCGCGATTTAGCCGGCATGCTGGGGTCCCCGGATCTGGTTCAGGACGCCGACGTGATCACCACAGACGCCTATCTGGGGGAGGGCTACGGCAAGCCGACCCCGGGCACCATGGCCGCCATCGCGCGGGGCGCGAAAGAAGAGACGTTGCTCCTCGACCCGGTCTATAGCGGCAAGGCGTTCGACGGGTTTCTGAGCCTGCTCAACGAAGGCG
The DNA here is from genome assembly GCA_023145215.1 of Rhodospirillales bacterium. Lineage (GTDB taxonomy): Bacteria > Pseudomonadota > Alphaproteobacteria > Rhodospirillales > Casp-alpha2 > UBA4479. Next base: position 64,831 of record JAGLED010000008.1, read on the forward strand.
CGCTTCCCTCGGACAAGGCATGCGTTTTCATCCACACGGGCGGCACGCCTGGTCTGTTCGCCTACGCGCACCTGTGGGAACCCGCGAGGGCGTCATGAAACTGCCGCGCACCATCCGGCTCGACCCGTCGGACACGAATGTATTCGCATTGGCGGCGGCACCCGGCGAATGGGCGGTGACCGGGACCTTTGCCTTTGTGGACGCCACACCCGAGCAGATGGACAATAAGACCCAGCTCGCGTTCAAATCGGGTTGGCTGGGCCTTTCGAGCTTTGGCTTTTCGACCTTCGTACAGGTCACCGTCGTCCCCGAAGGCGAGGACGAGGCGGCGGCGCGCGCGCTCGCGACGCACTTGTTCGAAGATTACGGCGCACCCGATATGCTGATGGCGTTGACGGCTGCGAAAAGTGAGATTGCCTACGCCGCCTCGCTTTGCGACCAGCCTGCCGGAACGCTCCTCGCCATCGAGCGCGAGATGACCGAAGACGGCATCACCGAAAAGATTCGCGTCATGCCGCGTCCCGACGAGGACGGCGGGCACGCGCAGATATGGTCGCTCACCGAAGATTGCTGAACCGCCCCTGGCGACAGCCCAGGTAACGCCGCAACTGCCACGGCGTCACGATATACCACGCACGAATGCCGAGCACCCGCTTCACCGCTTCGACGCATGTGAACGGTGCGGGCGGCATGGCCCTGCGGACGGGCGCCCGGCGCTGCACGGGAACGGCATCGCAACCGCATGCATTGAACGATTGGATGATCTCCCTGGGCGTGAGCGCGTCCAGGGTCGTGATTTCGGTACTGTTGGAAAGCGGGTCGATCAGGTGCCAGCGGCCGCCTGACTGGGCCGCAACGAGACAATGCCGGTAGGCCGGCTTCAACGCCCGCAGATATGAAAGCTCCGACGGACCGAAAATCACGATCGCCAAAGACTGCCCGCGCGGGCGGAGAGTGGAATATCTGCTCATTCGACAATCCCCCGGTCGATCAGCAGCGGCTCTAGGACATCGAACGCATCGAGCCAAATGATCCAGTCGACCGCTTCCTCGTCGACATCGGGAAACGGCGGGCGGTCGAGAAAGCCGTATTCACCCATGACTTCCAGATGCAGATCGCAAAGTTCATGGGCCCGGTGCAACCTGGATACGATGGCGTACACATCGTCCGGCAGACAGGGCCTGTCGTAAACGGCGTCGCCCTGGGCCGCCTTCGCCTTCTCCGCCCGCGCTTTCTCGGTGCGCATGAACCAGAACCATGCCTCCTCGGCGCTGGAGAATCGGACGACCGGCCGCGCATCACCGATCGGGGACGGCCGGTTACGTTGGGCTGCGTACATTATTTACTTCCTCTCTTTCCTGGGTGGTTTACCGGTTTATCTTGTCGGATTTCCGCACATGGGAATGTCCAAAAGGGTCACCGTTTTAAATATATTTCGGTACATATTTCTATTTATACGTGTTTTCTTGACGATTCCGCACGTTTTGACTCTCCCGGTCAAACGTATAAAAAAGAACCGAGGGAGGCCTTCGCATGGCACACAACGCACCCGGCACGGTCTGGACGTACGCGGATGAAGCATGGCACGACGGTGACAAGGGCGTACTCGCGCCTCGGCACCAGGCTTTCTGGCTGGCGTCCACCGTATTCGACGGTGCCAGGTATATGTCGGGCCGGACACCGGATCTGGACAAACACGCCGCACGGCTGATGAATTCCGCACGCGTTCTTGGTCTGAAGCCGACGAAGACGGTGGAGGAAATCGAGAAGCTGGCCTGGGAAGGCATCGCCAAATTCGACAAGGACGCGGATCTGTATATCTGCCCGATTTTCTATGCCGAAGAAGGCGCGGTCGTTTTGCCCGACCCGGAAAGCACGCGCTTTGCAATGGTGGTCCGCGAAGCGCCGATGCCGCCGTTCGAAGGGTTCAGTGCGTGTCTTTCAAGCTTTCGCCGCCCCGCCCGTGACATGGCGCCGACGGAAGCCAAGGCTTCGTGTCTTTATCCGAACGTCGCGCGCACGGTCGGCGAAGCGCAGGAAAAGGGATTCGATGTCGGCGTCGTGCTGGACCCGAGCGGCAACGTCGCCGAGTTCTCGTATGCCAACCTTTTCATGGTGAAGGACAGCGTCGTCACCACACCGGCGATCAACGGCACGTTCCTGAACGGCATCACACGCCAGCGCGTCATCAAGCTTTTGCGCGACGACGGCTATGAGATCGTCGAGCGCGCCGTCGATTTCAAGGAACTGCTGTCTGCCGACGAACTGTTCGCCACCGGCAACTATGCCAAGGTCAAACCGTGCACCAAGCTTGAAGACCGGGAATACCAGCCAGGCCCCGTCGCAACGCGCGCCCGCGAGCTGTACTTCGAGTTCGCCAAGACCGCTTAGACGTCAGGCCAGAAGCGCGCCCAGGAAGATGATCAGGCCGACGTCCCGGTTCGACTTGAAACGCGCCAAACAGTTTTTCGGCGCGTCGATCTCCAGCGTTCCCACCTGCCAGGCGAACTGCACCGCTGCCGCCCCCAGCATCAGGAAATAAAACCACCCCATGCCCGCCGCATCGCCAGCGAACGCCATGAGGACAACGGTCAACGTATAGAACAGCGCCACGAACGGCTTGGTGTTGCGTCCGAGCTTGATCGAGGCGGACTTCACCCCCACCAACATGTCGTCTTCCTTGTCCTGGTGGCCGTAAACCGTGTCGTAACCAAGGGTCCAGAAGAACCCGGCGACGTACATCAGAATGGCAGGCCAGCCGACACTGCCTTCGACGGCGGCCCACGCGAGCAATGCCCCCCAGTTGAAGGTGATCCCGAGAAACGCCTGCGGCCAGTAGGTGATGCGCTTCATCAACGGATAAACGGCGACCAGACCGAGCGAGGCAACGCCCATCGTGATGGCCGCCGTGTTGAACTGTAAAAGCACGCCAAGCCCAATCAGCAACAGACACGCGAGGAACGCCAGCGCCTGTTTCACGCTGACCTCGCCTGACGCGATTGGCCGGTCCGCCGTTCGCGCCACCTTGCCGTCGATATCGCGGTCCCAGAGATCGTTGACCACGCATCCCGCACCCCGCATGACGAATGCGCCGACGGCGAAAAGCGTGATGAACCAGGGATCCGGCCTCGAGCCGAGCACGGCGCCGCTCGCCATTGTCACCGACCACAGGCAGGGCAGGAGGAGAAGCCACGTGCCGATCGGGCGGTCGGCGCGAATCAGGCGCATGTAAGGCCGGACCTTGCGGGGCGCAAGACGGATCATCCAGGAATCGCGCCGGATATCGCTCGCACTCTGATACGTCGTACCGGGATAGGACATCCGGCGTTTATAGCTGACGCGCGGGTCAAGGTGAAAGTCCTGATCGGCAATATCGGGACGGTTTACGAGACCCCGGGCCCGAACGATAATCCCGGTCGGGAGAACGAGATGGCGGAAAAATCACCGATCCGGCTCTATGTCGACGCGCCGCTCGAAGCGGATGCGGCAGTGCCGCTCGAACGCGGGCAAAGTCATTACCTGGTCAACGTCATGCGTCAGACGGTGGGGGCACATGTTTCCCTGTTTAACGGACGCGACGGGGAGTGGGCGGGCGAGATCGCCGCGGCCGACAAGAAGGCAGCTGTCATATCCGTCATCAACCGGGTACGCACGCAGGATCCGGCACCCGACGTCTGGTTGCTATTTGCACCCTTGAAAAAGGACCGTACGGATTTCCTGATCGAGAAAGCGACGGAACTGGGCGCTTCGAAGCTGATCCCGGTAACGACACAGTTCACACAGTCGACCCGCCTGAATACGGAGCGCGCCCGCGCCACCGCCATCGAGGCGGCCGAGCAGTCACGCCGGCTGACGATCCCGGAAATCGCCGAGCCTGCATCGCTGGCGCATGTCCTCGCCGGCTGGCCCAAAGACCGGCGGCTGGTTTATCTGGATGAAACCGGAGGCGGCGCACCGCTTGCCGAGATTCTGACCGGCCACGACGACGCTCTCGCATTCTTGATCGGCCCTGAGGGCGGCTTCGCGCCGGACGAGCTTGACGCGCTCCGCGATCTGACCTTTTCTGTCGCCGCCGATTTGGGGCCGCGTATCCTGCGCGCCGAAACGGCGGCCGCCGCAGCGCTAGCTATTCGCCAATCCGTTGCCGATTTGAAACCGAAATCCTGATCCCTGTCGGAGAATCTCATGTCCGGTGCTTCCGCAAAAAACGACACCCCCATCGACAGCAAGGACGTACTCGTCCGCTATATGGAGAGCGGTTGCAAACCGCCAGAGCAGTGGCGCATCGGCACGGAACATGAAAAGTTCGCGTTCCGCCTCTCGGACCTCAAACCGCTGACCTACGACGGCGATCAGGGCATCCGCGAACTTCTGATGCGCCTCACGCGCTTCGGATGGGAACCGGTTTACGAAGGCGAGAACGTTATCGCCCTGACGTCAAAGGACGGGGGTTCGGTGTCGCTGGAACCGGCGGGCCAGTTGGAGCTTTCGGGCGCGGCGGTCGAGAACATTCACCAGACGTGTGATGAAGTGTCGAGCCACCTCCAGCAGGTCAAGGCCGTCGCCAAGGAGATGGAGATCGGTTTCGTCGGTCTGGGATATCGCCCCAAGTGGCCGGTCGAGGACGTCCCCTGGATGCCCAAGGGCCGCTACAAGATCATGCGCGAATACATGCCGAAGAAGGGCAAACTCGGCCTCGAAATGATGCAGTCGACCTGCACGGTGCAGGTGAACCTCGACTTCTGCTCCGAAGACGTCATGGTTGAGATGTTCAGGATTTCCCTCGCCCTGCAGCCCATTGCGACGGCGCTCTGGGCCAACTCACCGTTCAGGAAAGGCAAGCCCAGCGATTTTCTGTCCTACCGCAGTCACATCTGGACCGACGTCGACCCGGACCGGAGCGGCATGCTGCCGTTCGTGTTCGAGGACGGCATGGGCTTCGAGCGGTATGTCGATTACGCGCTCGACGTGCCGATGTACTTCGTCTATCGCGACGGCAATTACATCGACGCGTCCGGCCAGTCGTTCCGCGACTTCATGAAGGGTGAATTGCCGGCCTATCCGGGTCACAAACCCGTTCTTTCCGACTGGGCCGATCATATCTCGACCATTTTCCCGGAAGTGCGGCTGAAAACGTTCCTCGAAATGCGGGGCGCCGATGGCGGGCCGTGGAACCGGCTTTGCGCATTGTCGGCGTTCTGGGTCGGACTTTTGTACGATGGCGAGGCGCGCGCCGCCGCCTACGACCTGATCAAGGACTGGACGGCCGAAGAACGCCAAGCGCTTCGCGACGAGGTGCCGCGGACCGCCCTCAAGACCCCGTTCCGCAATCAGACGGTCCGCGAGATCGCCAGCGAAGCACTTTGTATTTCGCACCGGGGCCTCAAGAACCGCAACCGGCTCGACAGCGTCGGGATGGACGAAAGCCACTTCCTGCAGCCGATTTTCCAGACCGCCGAGAGCGGGCTCACGCCGGCGGACGAACTGCTTGCCGCCTATCATCGGCTGTGGAAGGGCAACGTCGATCAGGTGTTCACCGAGTACGCGTACTGACCTTTCGCCCGGATCAAATTACAGAGCGAGAACATCCAAAATCCGCAGGCCGATTATGTGATCCGATAAAATTCCTCTAGCCTTTGCATGACTTCGGTAACGAGAATAGTGCGGTTGCGTTAATGCGTTTCATCATCACTCTTGTCGGATTTATCGCACTGCTGGCCCCGGCATCTGCAGACGCAGATGGCACGCTATCCATTGATAATTTCCCTTGCGCAGAAGTCGCGGCTTTTCCGGATGATCCGGCAGAGATGACCCGAGAACAACTGTTCTACGCCGCGCACGCTTATGACAGCGGGGATTGCGGCGCAGAAGACGATAGTCTCGCATTCTCTTATTACAATGAGAGCGTTGAGCGAGGTGACCGATTCCCCATGATCCGGCTCGGTTATTTTTATCTGAACGGGACCGGCATCAGGAGAGACATCGAAAAGGCGCAGTATTGGTTCCGGAGTTATGCGCTGGCATATCCAACCGCAAATGTCAGCGAATGGGACGGCATCGTTGAATCATTGTTCCATGGAGACCCGTTACCCGATGTTTTTCTGGCAGAAATCGCGAAGCGTGCCCAAGAGTATAATGGTAGCCCGGATATCTTGATGGAGAATTACCACCGTCTTGCCGACGGGGACGGCGTTCGTGCCAATCCGGAGCGCGCCAAAATATGGCTTATGCAGGCCGTCGAAAAGAAACACCCGGACGCACTGTATGAACTCGCCCAACGGCTTCGTGCAGAAAGAAACAGCAAAGGCGGTTATCGGGTATATTTACGGCTGGCCGCAGAAGCCAACCACCCAAAAGCGCAAAAAGAGTTGGGCGAGAACTACCTGACCACAGGCCAAGAGCTATCTGAAAAATATCACGCCTTGGTTTGGCTCGTCCGCGCCCAAATAAATGGCGTGAATGTGGAAATGCTTATTCGCAAGGCCGAGCAGCAGCTTGATGAACAACACCGTGCTTGGGCTCGCGAAAAAGCTGCCGATTTCAATTTCACACCGAGAAGTCAAGATTGAGCCTCAAATGCATTTCGCCCGATGCTTGCGCTCAAGGTTCGATAACTCCATCCGTGCATCTGTTAAACGCCTCCGGCTATCCTCATAAGACTTTCTCGCGATTTCCATTGCGTTTCGTGCCGCTCGTCGGCCATCCCAGGCAGAAGCGATGACTTCCAGCATCAATAGTTTCCCAGCAGAGCTTAAAGCCGCCCGGAGCCAAGCACGGATATCACTCACGTCATCTGGAATATCCGGAATTGCCGCTTCGGTGATCTTCGATAGAAGGTGGCTCTCTGCATCTGTGAAATCTTGTGCATGATTTAAGTAGTTTTCACGAAAGCTGCGCAACTCTATACGAAAGGTTTCAACGTCTATGATTTTGCGTTGAATATCGATAGCCGACTTTTTGCATATACTGTCATTCGCGTCCAAATCCTCCGCCCGGCAGCGGCAGTTGGGCGCCTCGCCCGGATGGCCGCCCTCGGGCGGGTTGTTCCACTCGAAGACCTTGCCGTCCCGTTCGGCGTGTTCAGAGCGGACCTTGCTGTCGCCCCGCGTACGCCAGATGTATTTGCCTTCGTTTTCGGCGCGCGCTGAAGCACCGGACGAGTTCGTGTCCAAAGCGGTGCGGATCGCTTTTTCGGTGTCGTCGCCCGGCCGCACTTCACCCGTCGTACGCATGCCTTTGTCGCGCTGGAGATCGGAAACCGCATCGAAAAGCTGGGCATCGGGATACGGTGTCATGCCGTAGCCGGGTGCCTTGTAATACTCGAGCCTTTGCAGGGCGATCTTGGTCTTGATTGCGTCGTCGAGATCGACGTGCGTGCTCGAAGCCAGCGGCGCCTTGATGAAGAAACGTGTGGTCATTTGTCAGGTCCTTTCAGACATAAAAAAAGCCCCGCCGGGCTGCGGCGAGACGTTCGGTTTTAGTGAAAATACAGCGCGCGGATTGCGGCCGGGCGAAACGCGTTCAGGCACCGCCGATGCCCTTGCGCAAAAGAAAAGGCCGCCGCCCCATAGGGACGACGGCCTTTTTGAAACTTAACTGATGTAGCGGATTACATCGTCGGCAGCGGTGGCAGCTTCTGCCCCAGCCACTTCTGCGACAGGCCTTCGAGTTCACCGCCCAGCGTCTTGTGCAGGATGAACACGTTGACCCACTGCAGAAGATCGAAGTTGCCCTTCTTCACACCGATGAAGCAGGGGGACTCCTTGATGATGAACTTGGTTTCGATGCCGAAGTCCGGGTTCTTCTTGGCGAAGTCGGCGGCCAGCGTGTTGCCCGTCACGATGACATCGGTCTGACCTGACGCGTAGGCCGCGATCGTCGATGCGTTATCGCCGAAGCGGATAATCTCGGTGCCCTTGGGTGCGACCTTGGTCAGTTCGAGATCCTCGAGCGTGCCGCCCGTAAGGCCGACTTTCTTACCCGCAAGATCGGCGACCGAATTGACCACCATGTCCTTCTTGGCGAACGCCCCGGAGAAGAACGGCGCATAGGCGCTGGAGAACCAGATCGATTTGGCGCGACCCGGGTTCGCACCCATGACAGAGATCACCAGATCGACGCGGTCGGTCTCGAGAAACGGGATGCGTTGCTTGGAGGTCACCGGCACGAGTTCCAGTTCGACGCCGAGGTCCTTGGCGACCAGCTTGGCGACGTCGACATCGTAGCCTTCGTATTCGCCGTCGGCCCCGATCGAACCGAATGGCGGGAAGTTCTCCGGCACCGCGATCTTCACTTTTCCGGCTTTCAGGATATCCGATAGGTCGGCGGACGCCGGCGCGGTCTGTACGAGTGCGGCGCATGCAAACGCGGCAATCGTGAGTTTGCGCATAAGGTTGAACATTAGAAACTCCTTTCCCTGTGGGTTATGCGGCTTGGACCTGCGGATCCTTCGAGTAGGTCCCGAGCCGTTTTTCGAAATAGATGGCGAGCCTTGAAAGCGGAAAGCAAAGGCAGAAGTAGATCAGCGCCATCAGCGGATAAATGACGAACGGTTCGGTGCCGTCGACCGGCGTGTTGGCCCATCGCCGCCCCAGGTTCATCAGATCGTTGAAACCGATTATGTAGGCGAGCGACGTGCCCTTGATGATCTGCACGCTGAAGCCGACGGTGGGCGCGAGCGCGAGCCTGAGAGCCTGCGGCAGGATGATCGCGCGCAAGACGGGGAAGAACCGCATCCCGACGGAATAGGCCCCTTCCCACTGTCCCTTCGGGACGGCCTGAATTGCGCCGCGCCAAACCTCTGCCAGATAGGCACTGGCATAAAGCGTCAGCGATATGGTCGCCGACACCCACGGGTTCACGTCCTGCCCGAGAAGCCGGGGCACGCCGAGACCCGACAGAAACAACAGCATCAAAAGCGGCACGGACTGGAAGCACCAGATGTAACTGGTGGCGAGCCGGATCAACGCAGGCTTGCCTGAAATGCGCATCAACGTGATGACCGCGCCGATGATGCCGCCGCCGACAAAGGCGATCAGCGACAGGTAGATCGTGAACTGGGTCGCGTCCAGCAACTGGAACATCACGATGCCCATGGGCTTACCGAGCATATCGACGAAGATGTCCTTCATTACCGGTCCTTCCAGGCGAAGTAATGCCGGTCGATGGCGAGCATGCCGAACTTGAACAGGAGCGCGATCGCCACATACAGCAACGTCAGGGTGATGAATATCTCGAACGATCGGAACGTCCGGCTGTCGATAAAGACCCCCGCATGGGTCAGGTCCTCGACGCCGATTTCGGAAATCACGCCCGTGGTCAGGAACAGAAAGATGAACTGGCTGGTGAGCGACGGATAAACACTGGCGATCACCTGCGGGACGATCACTTTTCTGAACCGCTGCAACGGTTTCAATCCAAGCGCGATGGCGGCTTCGATCTGTCCCTTGGAAATCGACTGAAGACCGGAGCGGAGGATCTCGGCGAAATAAGCGGAGAAGTTCAGCGTCAGCCCCAGAAGGGCATGCGCCCAGAACGGCCACGAATACCCGAAAAGTAGCGGCAGGCCGAAGGCGACGAAAAAGAGCTGCACGATCAACGGTGTGTTGCGGATAAATTCGACGTAGGCTGCCGAGAGCTGGGCGGCAACCGGCACCTTGGCGTTTCTGACTGCGGCCAGCATGCCCGCAACGACGAAACCGATGATGGCGGCACCGACGGTCAACGAAATGCTGAGCCAGATTCCCTCCGCCAGGCGCAGCAGATAGTCGCCGTTCCGGTAGATTTCGAAGAATCGCAGTTCAAACAATCCGGGAATTCCCCTGCCGCGTTGCTCCCTTTTTGATCATCTTTGGCGTGATGATTCTTGTTTGATCGTTTGAGTTAACACTGAAATTATTTTCTCAACAAGTAAATTTTTAAAAACTTGAGTTTCAGATCAAGCGGGCATAGCCTTATCGCCATACGGAGAGAGCGCTGGCCTGATCATGCCTAAGAAACCCGACACATCGAGGACACCCGCAACCGACACAGCGAGTCCGGGTTTCACCGCGCTCGAAAAAGCGATCCGCAAGCACTACCCGGAACTGCCCGAGAGCGAACGACGCATCGCCGATTTGATCCTCGAATTTCCGGGGGAAGTCGCCGCCTACACCGCAACGGAACTCGCCAAACTCTCGAACGGATCGAAAGCCGCCGTCACCCGGCTGATCCAGCGGTTGGGATATTCGAACTACGATGAGGCGCGGCGCACCGCGCGCGATGCGCAGGCGTGGGGCTCGCCGGTCTATCTGATGGCCAAAAAGCCGGAGCCTTCGAGCTTCGCGGCGCGGGTGCAATCGCATATCGAACAGGATACCCAGAACATCAACGTTACCCTGCAATCTCTCAGGCCCGACACGGTGCGCGCCATCGTCAAGGCGATCTGCAAGGCGAAGCGCGTATTCTGCCTGGGTTGGCGCAATAGTTACTTCCTTGCCGGCTACCTTCAGTGGCAGATCATCCAGGTGCGCCCGGATGTGATCCTGTTACCGGCTGCCGGCAACACGCTCGCCGAAAACGTTGCGGCGATGAACAAGGACGACATTCTGATCTGCGTTGGCATGCGCCGGCGCGTGCCGCAGATGAACACCGTGATCGCCCAGGCCAACGCCAACGGGGCCAAAGTGCTTTACGTCACCGACCGCACTGCGCCGCCGGTTGCCAGCGCCACGTGGACCATTCCGTGCGCGGTGCGCGGCACCGACCCGCTGGACCGCTACGGGGCGGTTCTGTCGCTGTTCCATTTCCTCAGCATCGCGGTGTTCGAAGAAATGGCGGAGCATGGCCGCGATCATCTTCAGACCATCGAACGGCTCCACGATGAGCTTGGGGAACTTCAATAAGTAGCGGGCTGAACGCCCGCGATCGAACAACGAGGACAGGAATGTGAACGACACTTCGTATTACACCCCCAAAGGCGGCCTGCCCGGCCCGACGAACCTGATGACCGGCCGTGCCGTGTTCACGACGGCCTATGCCGTGATCCCCAAGGGTGTCATGGCCGATATCGTCACCAGCAAGCTGCCGTTCTGGACGGATACGCGTTTGTGGGTTCTGTCCAAACCGTTGTCCGGTTTCGCGGAGACCTTTTCCCAATACATTGTCGAAGTTTCTCCGGGCGGCGGCAGCGAGAAGCCGGAGACCGAACCGGGGACCGAGGCCGTGCTGTTCGTGACCGACGGCGAACTGACCCTGACCCTCGATAACGAAACGCACACGATGACGTCTGGGGGCTACGCCTATATCTCTTGCAATGCCGACTGGACCGTAAAGAACAACAGCGGCGCGACCGTCAGTTTCCACTGGATCCGCAAGGCGTACGAGCAAGTCGACGGCCTCGACACACCCGACAGTTTCGTCACCAACGAAAAAGACCACGCCCCCCAGGTCATGCCGGACGACCACACCGGCTGGATGACGACGCGCTTCGTCGACGGCGCCGACATGCGCCACGACATGCACGTCAACATCGTGACGTTCAAGCCGGGAAGCGCGATCCCGTTCAAGGAAACCCACGTGATGGAGCATGGGCTTTACGTGCTGCAGGGCAAGGCCGTGTATCACCTCAATCAGGACTGGGTGGAGGTCGAGGCCGGCGATTACATGTGGCTTCGCGCGTTTTGCCCGCAGGCCTGCTACGCCGGCGGGCCCGAACTGTTCCGCTACCTTCTTTACAAGAACGTCAACCGTCACATGAAGCTGGTGCCCGCGGGATGAGCGAGAGATCCGTTACGGCCGTGGCGCTGACGGCGGACGCGTTCCGTCCCTTCGGCGATGTGATCGCACCCTTGGGCGACGCCGATATGATGATCAACGACGGCCGCTGCGAACGCTTTCACGATCTCGCGCGCCTGACCTTCGACGGCGGCGAAGCTGGAATAAGCTTGTTTCGAACCGACGCCATATCGCTGCCCTTTACGATGGATCTGATGGAGCGCCACCCCCTGGGCTCGCAGGCATTCATACCGATGTCCGCGCAGCCGTTCCTGGTCGTGGTTGCGCCCGACGACGCCGGCAGACCCGGGACGCCGCACGCTTTCATCACCAACGCCGGGCAGGGGGTCAATTACCTCAACAATATCTGGCACGCGCCGCTTCTGGCGCTGGAGGACGGCGCCGTCTTCGCGGTCGTCGATCTCATCGGCGGCGGCGGTAACCTGGAAGAGTTCCGGCTGGCGACGCCGGTCACCGTCTTGGCGGACGTATAAACCTGAAAAGCTGGTGCGCCCGGCAGGATTTGAACCTGCGACCCCAGGATTAGGAATCCTGTGCTCTATCCAACTGAGCTACGAGCGCTTGTTCGACTGACTACACCAGCGCCCTTCGCTTGGCAATCGTGTGGCTTAAGCCGGCCCGGCCTTGAGGCTGCGGCGCTTTTCGAACCAATGGTCCGCATAGCGTTCGTCGTTGAACGGCGCAACTTCGCGGTAACCGGCGCGGCGGTACATTTCCTGTGCCTCCTTCAACGCCTTGTTGGTCTCGAGCCGAATCGTATGGAGACCGAGCTTCGCCGCTTCATCCTCCAATGCGTCTAGCAAACGCCGGCCGAGCCCGATCCCGCGAACGTCGGGCGCAACCCACATCCGGCGTATATGCGCAATGCCGCCCTGTTCGGCAAGCAACGCCCCGCACCCGACAGGCTTTCCATCCAGCCTGGCCATCAGGAATATGCCTTTGGGCGGCGTCATGTCCGCGACCCCGGTCGCGAGGCCCAGATCCGGATCGAACCCATCGTCAAAACGTGCTGCGATTTCCGTGAAGTAATTCGTCAGGCATGTCTGCGCATCAGCCCCGGCGGCACAGTCGGGGCCGATCCGGATCGCGAAGGTGCGCATTAGTTTTTCAACCTCATTCATCGCGGCGACGAGGCGGGTGCGCTCCCCTGCCGTCAATGGCGCCAAGACTTCTGCGGCAAAGGTATCTCCGGCACGGTCAACGTCGGCGTATACCGCCCGCCCGGCGTCGGTCAGCCGCGCCACCCGCACGCGTCCGTCTGCATCGGACGGCTTGGTCTGGATCAAGCCCTGACGCTCCAACCCGCGCAACAGGCGGCTCACATAGCCGGAGTCGAGCCCCATCCGTGCCCGCAGATCGCGGATCTCGGCGCCATCGGGTCCGATTTCATATAACAAACGGGCCTCGCCAAACGGTCGCCCTAGATCCAGAAAGCTATCGTCCAGCGTTCCCATCCGGAGCGTAATGGCACGGTTGAACCGCCGAATTTGGTCGATGTGCGCCTTCATATTTATCTGACTTAAGTCAGATAAATTTCCTTGGCAACAATAAATCACGATAGCCTGAGCGCATGCTGGCCCGACACTGCCGAACTGATAACGGATAACCGAACGAACGAAGTAGGGAGTCAGTTCCCGAACAACGTGGTCGGGATGGAGACGTTGACCATCAACGATTCCGTCCCCGGATTGGTGTCCCCTAAGTGGGCGTTCGAACTGTGCGAGAACGATATGCCGAAACGCGACTTGTCGGGGAAGCGGTAAGCGACCTCAAGCCGAGCGCGGAACTCGAGTCCATAGCCTAGATCGAGATCGCTGGTGGCGCCGCGCCACCAAGTCGGCGCGAATGAGGGCTGGATGATCCAGTTGTCGCCGACCTGCAGGTCGATCAACACCCCGGCACCAACGAAACTCATGCCGTTGGTGACGTACGCAGCGTGCGCAAACGGTTTGAAGATCCACAAATCGACGTTGGAACGGTATTCAAGCGAGAGTTCCGCCGCTTCGTCCTTCTGCCGGTTGATGTCGAAATATCCGGCCGAGAAAGTGAGATACGTCGGATCTTTGGCAATCTTGAAACCGTCAGCCAGCACCGGCTGCGCCACCATAACCAGAATGGCCAGGGAAAGCCCCCGCAATAGACCCGCCATAACCGATTCCCCTCTGAAATCCCCGCTCGCACTTTACGGTCAGGTTTTGAGGCGGTCAATTGTGCTGCCGGAAGATGGTTAACGGCAAGCAGGCTTATTATAGGCGGTCTTTCATCGACTCCGTAGCACGGACAAGCTGCGATCGGATACCTGGCTCCATCGCTGAATGGCCCGCGTCCGGCACGATCCGGTAATCGATCTCGGGCCAGGCCCGGACCAACGCATCTGCGGTGCGGATCGGGCATACCATATCGTAGCGCCCCTGCACCACGGCGCACGGCAGATGGCGAAGCCCGGCGACGCCGTCCAGTATTTCCGTGTCGCCGATGAAAACTTCGTTGATAAAGAAGTGTGCCTCGATCCGTGCCAAAGACAGAGCGCCACTAGACGCTTGCGGCGGCGCCTCGCTTGGGCTCGCGAGCAGGTTGGAGCATGATGTCTCGTAGCCCGCCCAATAGGCAGCGGCAGGCATGTGTACTTCAGGTGACGGATCGATCAGACGGGTGTGATACGCGCTCAGGAGATCGTTCTGCTCCGATGCCGGAATGTATTCCGCAAAACGCCGCCAGGCCTCCGGAAATACCGCGTGCATGCCGTAAAGAAACCAGTCGAGTTCGCTGCTGCTGCCGAGGAAGATTCCCCTGAGGACCAGGCCCCGGCAATGCTCGGCGTGGCGGAGCGCGTAGACCAGCGCCAGCGTCGAGCCCCAGGATCCGCCGAACACCAGCCAGTTCTCGATGTTCAGATGCGCGCGAAGTTTTTCCGTATCCGCAACGAGATCGTCCGTCGTGTTGTTTTCGATCGATGCGAAAGGCCGCGAACGCCCGGCACCACGCTGATCGAATACGACGATGCGGTAATGGTCCGGGTCGAAAAACCGCCGGTGCGCCGGGTTCGATCCGGCGCCGGGGCCACCGTGCAGGAACACGACGGGCACGCCCTGCGGGTTGCCCGATTGTTCGTAATAAAGCCGGTGACCGTCGCCGACATCGAGCATGCCGCGGTCGTAGGGTTCGATCTTCGGGTAAAGATCCATATGACGGGGTGCTGTATCCATATCGCTACCTTAGCAACCGGTGCCGCGGGGAGAAAAGACTCAACGTACCTTCGCGGCGGAAAAACGACCGACCCGGATCGCTTCCGTGATGTCGATATATTCGGGATCGTCGGGTTCAAGCACACCATGGCGCACGGCGAAATCGATGATCACCAGCGCCGCGTTGAACTTGAAATCTTCGGTTTCCCGAATGCGGTGGACGACATCTTCGATGGGCCAAAGATAAAATGCATCCACTTCGCCGTCCGTCGGCGTCGGCTCGAATGTCTCGGGAAGCTCAAGGTCGTAATTGAAAAGGACGTCATGGCGCAGCCCTTCATCGCGCTCCGTTATATAGGAGACGGTGCCGACCGGCCACGCGCGCCGGGCAAGGTCGGCGGGCATCCCCGCCTCTTCCGCGCATTCCTTCATCAGATTGTCCCAGACCGACAGTCCGACCGGCTGCCCGCCAGCAACGACCTGGTCGAGCTTGCCGGGGCCGGTCGGTTTCATCATCGATCGCTTACCGACCCACATGTGAAGGCCGCCATTCTTCATGACGAAGCCGTTCAGATGCACGCCGTAGCCCATGGTGCCGAAGCGGGGAACGGTGGCGCGTTCGACGGTCAGAAGCGGTGCTGCGTAGAAACTCTCCGATACCGGATAATGCTCACCCCGCCAGCCGGGAAAAACACCGTCATCCCGCAGTCGCTCCAGCACATGGGCGACGGCCTCGGTGCGCGCTGCCGGATCGGTAAGATTGTCGGCAAGCGCGACCGCATCCGCCGTCACATCGAACACGTCATCGAAGGTGGAGAGGATCTCAGCGAACTCGTGGTCGACGCGGCCCAGCATCTTGTCCGCGACCATCAGCGGCCGATAGTTCGCCGGCGTGAAACGGGCACAGGCATCAAGGCGTTCGATCAGGCTCACGTTGCAGCTCCGGATTGTCAGATGCTTTCGGCCATCCTCTTTTCAGATGTGAGGACGGTCTGCACCAGATACAACGCCCTGAGATCGTTGGCCAGCCGCCAGGCCGTCTCATCATCGGCGCCGGCCAGTTGCAGATCGACGTGCATCGCTTCGCCTTTCTCGCCGGTGCGCATTGCATACACGTGCGACGGCGTCAGGCCGCGTTTGGTGAACGGTTCCAGGATGCGGCTCAGCGCATTGGGATCGCTCTGGGCGACGACGGAAAAACAGGCGGTGAAGGGTTCGGTTTGATGGGCCGGCTCGGCCAGCCCCGCTTGGGTGCTCATAACGTGTTCCTTTTCGTTGAGTGATCGGTGAAGCGCACAAAAACGCGTGCGTGTCCCGGCAACCTCAGAGGGTCACCGGGTCCGTAATTCGACCAATCACACCAAGCGAAAAGAATGTCGTCATGGCGTCGAGCATACGCCGTTTGCCGATAGAATCAAGGGGTGGAAAGGCGGCCGCGCTCAGCCGTTCGCGGCGCGTTTGCGGCGGTCTTCCTTGGACGGTTTGACATAGGCGCGCTCGCAGTGCGTCGCACAGTAAGGACGCCCCGGCGCCGCCTTGTCGCCGCAGAAATGGAAGTCGTCCGTCGCCGGATCGCCGGTCGGCCACACGCACATGCCGGGACGAAGTTGCGCCATCGACACGACGTTGGTCTTTTTTTCCGGTTTGGGCTTGATCGGCGAGCCGCGTTTCGGCAAACCGAGACGGTGAACCTTACCGACCACCGCGTTCTTGGTGATCCCCATACGGGACCCGATCTCGCTGGTCGTCAGACCTTCGTTCCAAAGGGCGATCAGCGTCTTGATGTGCTCCGGTGTCCACTCGAAGGTCATGTCGGTCTCCTCGGCTTGCCTGGATCGGCAATGTGGTTGCATCCCCTGATCGCGACCGATTTTATGCTCAAATCGCGATCTCCAACACCATATTTTGTTTAAGCGAGGCTGGCAATCGCATGATGTGGATAACTACGCAATATTTTGGGGTTGACGTGCATTTTTCCCATTTCACATTTCGCAACTGCAAAATTCATGGAAGTGACAGGGTGCGCTCGTCTATAATTCCATCCCTTGGGAGAGAAGTGATCGGAGGATTTGATGGCGGACAATAAAAAGCCCGGACTGGACGACTGGCGCGCCGCGTCGGAAAAAGAACTGAAGGGCGAAAGTGTCGACAGCCTCAACTGGGAAACCCCTGAAGGCATCACGGTCAAGCCGCTCTATACCGCCGCCGACCTGGAAGGCCTTGAGCACGTCGATACACTGCCCGGCTTCGCGCCGTTCGTGCGCGGCCCGCGTGCCACCATGTACGCCAACCGTCCGTGGACGATCCGCCAGTACGCCGGCTTCTCGACCGCCGAGGAATCCAACAAGTTTTACCGCGAAAACCTCGCCGCCGGTCAGAAGGGGCTGAGCGTCGCATTTGATTTGGCTACTCACCGCGGCTACGACAGCGATCACGCGCGCGTTGTCGGCGATGTCGGCAAGGCCGGTGTCGCCATCGACAGTGTCGAGGACATGAAGATCTTGTTCGACGGTATTCCGCTGGACGAGATGTCCGTCTCGATGACCATGAACGGCGCCGTGCTGCCGGTGCTGGCGGGCTACATCGTCGCCGCCGAGGAGCAAGGCGTCGGTCCCGAAAAACTGTCAGGCACGATCCAGAATGACATCCTCAAAGAATTCATGGTGCGGAACACGTACATATATCCGCCCGAACCCTCCATGCGCATCGTCGCCGATATCATCGGCTACACCGCCGAACACATGCCGCGGTTCAACTCGATCTCGATTTCCGGCTATCACATGCAGGAAGCCGGCGCGACCTGCGTGCAGGAACTCGCCTACACCCTCGCCGACGGGGTCGAGTACGTGCGCGCCGCGCGGGCTCGGGGTCTCGACGTCGACAAGTTCGCGCCGCGCCTCTCGTTCTTCTTCTGCATCGGCATGAACTTCTTCATGGAAGTCGCCAAGCTGCGCGCCGCGCGTATCCTGTGGGCGGAACTTATGCAGGAGTTCGAGCCCAAGGATCCGCGCTCGAGCATGCTGCGCACCCACTGCCAGACGTCGGGCGTCTCGCTGACCGAGAAAGACGCCTATAATAATGTCATCCGCACGACGATTGAGGCGATGGCCGCGGTGCTGGGCGGCACCCAGTCCTTGCACACCAACGCGCTCGACGAGGCGATTGGCCTGCCGACCCGGTTCTCGGCCCGCATTGCGCGCAACACGCAGCTGATCATTTCCGAGGAAACCGGCATCCCCAACGTCATCGATCCCTTGGGCGGCAGCTATTACGTGGAGAGCCTGACCAACTCGATGGTCGTCGAAGCGAAGAAGCTGATCGACGAGGTCGAGGAAATGGGCGGCATGACCAAGGCCGTCGACGCCGGGCTCCCGAAGCTCCGGATCGAAGAAGCCGCGGCCCGCAAGCAGGCCCGCATCGACCGGGGCGAGGAAGTCGTCGTCGGCGTCAACAAGTACAAGCGTCCGGACGAGGACCCCATCGAGCTTCTGGATATCGACAACGCCAAGGTGCGGGAATCTCAGGTCACGCGCCTCAAGACCATCCGCAACACCCGCGACCAGACCGCGTGCGACGAAGCGCTCAAGGCGCTGACCCAGGCCGCCGAGACGGGCGAAGGCAATCTGCTCGCGCTGGCCGTCGAAGCGACCCGCAAGCGCGCCACGGTCGGTGAAATCTCCGACGCGCTGGAAAGCGTCTATACCCGTTACCGCGCCGAGATCCGCTCGATCTCGGGCGTCTACGGCTCGGCCTATGACGAAGACGACGGGTTCAAGAAAATCCGCGACGACGTCGCCCAGTTCGCCGAGGCCGAAGGCCGCCGCCCGCGCATGCTGGTCGTCAAGATGGGCCAGGACGGGCACGACCGGGGCGCGAAGGTGATCGCCACCGCGTTCGCCGACATCGGTTTCGACGTCGACGTCGGCCCGCTGTTCCAGACGCCTGAAGAAGCCGCCCGCGAAGCCATCGAAAACGACGTGCATGTTATCGGTGTCTCGTCACAGGCCGCCGGCCACAAGACGCTGGTCCCGGAACTTATCGAAGAACTGAAGAAACAGGGCGCCGACGATATCATGGTCGTTTGCGGCGGCGTGATCCCGACGCAGGATTACGACTTCCTGTATTCGAAGGGCGTCTCGGCCATCTATGGCCCCGGCACCAACATCCCGACGGCGGCGGCGGAAATCCTGGAAACGCTGTCCAAGAAACCGCAGGCGGCGGAATAGCACCCCGAACGGCGACGGGCGCCCGAAAGCGCCCGTCCGCCGATCCAGATTTGACGAACCGCCGCTCAGCCTAAACCGAACCCGAGGTCGTCCGCGTAGCGTTTCGTGAGTTTTTCCGCGCCGTGATCGGCGAGCGCGGAAGCGAACGCCCCGTCGGTCTTCGGGCCGATATCGCCATCCAGTTTCAACGGCTCGGGCTTCGGCGCGCTCCGTTCAGCCGCGGCTTCATCGTTCAGGTCGTTGAGGCTCGACTGCAGCGTTTCGGCCGCGACCTTCGGCTGTTTGTCGCCGAACAATGGCTGCACGTCCGTCTCGACCGTATCGCGAAGACCCGACTTGGGCGCCCCCGATGCACGCCCCGCGTCCACCATGCGTTTGAAGCCGCCCATGGCGACCGCCTCTTCGGTTTTTGCGGCCCCCTGTTTGGCAACCGTAGCCGCCAG
This sequence comes from Rhodospirillales bacterium, assembly GCA_023145215.1. GTDB lineage: Bacteria > Pseudomonadota > Alphaproteobacteria > Rhodospirillales > Casp-alpha2 > UBA4479. Next base: position 84,460 of record JAGLED010000008.1, read on the forward strand.
TCCGGCGCGGGTTTTCGGCCCCGGATCGCCGTCCACCTTCAACGCCTGACCGGCGAGATTGAGACCGGTCTGCAGCACCTTGGCGGCATTGGCGAGACCGTCCTTGCCGGCGCGCTTCACGAGCGCTCCAGTAATGCGGCGGATGCCTTCTTTAAGGGTATGGCCGTCCGCTGATTTGGCGGGGGTCGGTTTTTCCGGGACCGCGCGCCGAGGCTGGACCGGTTTCATGCGCCCGGTCTCGTCCACCGCCGCCGGATCGTCGCCGTAGTTGAGCCGATAGTAATCCCGGCGCATGCGGTCCAGCTCGCCCCGCAACGGATCGGACGATTGCAGGCCCTGATACCAGCGCCCGAGTTCGAGCGCCTCGGCCTCGGTCAACTGATCGGCGGACTTGAACAAAAGCTCGTCCCGCCCGCCGTCATCGTCCTTTTCAGACGGCATCAGCGCCGCCTTCATCTTCGCCGGGTCGGGCGGGTCCGGCGGCAACTCCCCGCCGCGCGTCCAATAATCCCGTATTGCTTTGCGGCGCTCAGCACCCGGTTTTGTCTCGGAGACGATCTTTTCTATATCCTGAAGGTGACCTCGGCGCTGCGCCAGATCGCCAGCGCCGTAAATTGGAAAATCCCCTATCTCATCCAATTCCTGATCAGTAAACATCTTGTCGACCCTGGCGTCTGCACCGGATGCATCGAGGGCACCTTGCGCCAAGTCGATACAATTCTTGCCGAACAACTCATACTCGCCGGGATTGGCGCGTGCATCGGCAATGTATTCAGCGGCTTTCTTTGCCTGCGCTCTCGTCAGCGGGACCGACCGTTCTATCACTGTGGATTTTCCCTTGCGGTCGGAATCGTTCCTCACCGCACCCGGCGCACCGCCGGTTAGGGCTCCGACTTTCCCGGAGACCGTTTCATCCCGGAGATACTTGCCGGACAGCGGCTCGTCGATACCAGGACCGGTGACGCCGACCGAGAAATGACCGAAAGGGCCTTCCTCGTCAGCATAGATCGTCAGTTTGTATTCGCTCATAATTCTTACTCCTATACAGGTGGATGATGTCCGGAATACTTCGCGGACGGATCGGCGCAAACACGCGCCATTCGGTCCCGCTGTGGAACCGGCAGGGTGAATTCGTGAACTTCAGGTGGCGGTCGAATTTTCGCTCTGGTCCATCCATAATCGGAACAAATACGATTAGGAGACCTGCCATGTTGGCCTTGGATTATTTTTTACGGATGCGCAATGGGATTGTCGGGATACTGATCGTTATCGCGGTCGCGATGTATTTGCTGCCGCCTGCTTACTTAATGGTTCAGAACACCAGAACGGGCATGCCTGTTGCCGAACTCATATGGCAGACGTCGGGCGGGATTTTTAATTTATTTTATTGGTTTCCGGCGGCCGGAATTGTAAGCGTTTGTGCGGTTATACTTCATCGTGCAAAAACAGTCGGCAAGCAAGTTGCCTTGGGATTTGCAGCATCGATTGCATGGTTTTTTCTGATTGTATGCTTGGAAACTTTTCTCATGGCCCTGTTACCAGGCCCTGTAACTTATGTGTTGGGTACTTTGCTACTCGCCTACCCGCCCTATTTCGCGCTGCGCTGGTTATTGCGCGATGAGTGCCAGTTTTCAGGATCACTTCTTGAACACTTGGCTTTTGTGGCAGCTTTTGGCCTACCGCTACTATTTATCGGATTCTCGATGATGTTCGACCCCAAGTATTTTGACTTCTATTTCTGATACTTGCCGGACAGCGGCTCGTCGATACCAGGACCGGTGACGCCGACCGAGAAATGACCGAAAGGGCCTTCCTTGTCAGCATAGATCGTCAGTTTGTAGTCGCTCATAATTCTTACTCCTATACAGGTGGATGATGTCCGGAATACTTCTCGGACGGATCGGCGCAAACACGCGCCATTCAGTCCCGCGGTGGAACCGGCAGGGTGAATTCGTGAATTTCAGGTGACGGTCGAGTTTTCGCTCTGGTCCATCCATAATCGGAAAAAGTACGATTAGGAGACCTGCCATGTTCGCCTTGGATTATTTTTAACGGATGCGGAATAGCATCGTCGCGGCGCTCATTATCGTTACGGTAACAATGTATCTGCTGCCACCTGCGTATCTGATGGTGAAAAGCTTCGGCACGGGCACACCTTTCACAGATTATATATGGCAACTGCCAGATGAGATATTTCTGTATTGGTTTTCTATAGCCGGGCTTTCGAGCATTTCAGCTGTGTTGTTATATCGAGCAGAGAAGTTGGGTAAGCGTCTGACTATTTCCATCGGCATGGCGTTTGTTTGGCTATTGCTCATTGTGAATTTTGGAATATTTCCACAATTTTTGCTGTTCCCGGGATGGATAGCGTTTATCACTATTACCTCATCGCTTGCCTACCCACCCTATTTTGCGCTGAAGCACTTGACTAAAGATACTTGCCGGTTTTCCAGCTCGATCCTGGAGCATCTTGCCGTTTTGCCTCATTCGCCTTGCCACAAATGTTTGTGGTTTTCAGCTATATGTTCGATCCCAAGTATTTTGGCTTTTTTTCTAGCGCCAAACCTCAACCAAGCGCGCCGTCATACCGTCGAAATGAAAACCCTGCCGCGTGCCTTCAAGATCGCGCAGCCGGGCGTAGGCATGATCGGTCGTCGTTTGATTTGGCATTTCTCTCTTCTTCGACGTTGCCAATAAAAAAGCGGCCCCAGTGGGGAGGCGACCTGGATTGCCGGCAATGATCGATGGTCAGGGGATGCTCTGCGCCCGTCCTAGATCGACGACGGATCGTTGGAGAGAAACAGCTCGCCCCCGTACCCGGCATCGCCCGGGATGCGCACCATCCGGCCCTTGGGTGTTTCGACGCTTTCGGGGCGGACGGTCACGACCGGCGTGTCGCGGACCGTCGCAATCGCGTCATCGACCGAGGCGAACGCGGCAAGCCGCTCGACATTCAGCCGCGTCGCGAAAACGAGTTTGTATCGGCCGTTTTTTGCATCGGAAAGCAGCGTCTCGGGCGAGATCCATTCGGCCTGCGTCACCTCGCCGTCGTCGTGAAGGATCTCCTGATCGCCGTCATAGGGCGCGATAAAGAAGTGCGTATCGTAACGCTTCTTGCGCAACGGCGGGGTGATCCAGTGCGCGAAGGGAATCAACAGATCCGTCGCGGGACGAAGCCGCTCGTCGCGCAGCATATCGGCGAAGGCCAGCTCTCCGGTCGAGACGGCAAGCCGGTACGTCTCACGCAGCGCCCGCGCCCGCGCCTTCGACACCAGTTCACCACCCGTGTCTTCGTAGGCCAGGACGATGCCGCATTCTTCGAACGTCTCGCGGATGGCGGCGAACCTGAACGCGTCATCGTCCGCTTCGGCATGAACATGATCCGACGCATCGACGCGCCCGCCCGGGAAAACCGCGGCACCGCCGGCGAACTCGACGGCTGTGTGGCGCACGACCATCAGCGCCTGCAGCGGGCATCGGGCGGTCCGCCGCAGCAATACGAGTGTCGCGGCCGGACGCGGTTCGGGTGAATTTTCTGTCCCGGTGTCGGGTTTCATATCATGACGCCATCCACGGTTACCGGTCGAGATTAAGCGGTCACCGCACCCGGGACAAATCTTCCGGGAGGAAATTAAAACCCGCGCCAGACGGTCCAGAGCAACGCCGAGACGGTCATGATCACGGTCGGATAGAAGGTGAGCGCGAACCCGAAAGCACGCGCACCGGCGCCACCGGCGTACCCGCGCGCGAAACAGACGCGCCCGATCACGAACAACATCGCTGCGACGGGAAGAGCGCCCTGCGCGCCGAACGGCATAACGGATGCCCAGAACAAGTGGGCGAGAACGGCTATCACCGTCTGCTCCAAAGTATTCTGCAAGATCGCCTGATAAACGTGCGCACGGTCGGTCCCGGACGTCAGTCCGCTGCCGTCGATATCCGCCGGTGTCATGAAACGATGCCGCGCAAGGTTGCCGATGGCAATGATCAAACAGATCAGCAAACCGCCATCCCACGTCAACGCCCAGGCAAACGGCGATGTAATATCGGCAGGCGGCAGAAGAAACCCAGGCCCCATTACCGCAGCCCAGCCGAGCAAGACGATACTAAGCGCGAGCGCCGTCAACATGTTCACGAGAACGGATCGTTGCTTATCGTCTAGCGGCATGGATATCGGGCCTTCCGCCGTTGCGTGGTTCATCGCGAAGCATCCCGCAACAGGTGGTCCGCCGTCAATCTTGAGTTGCGTTCATGGCCGGCGAGACCCCTTGCGCCGGAACCGGCTCGGCCAGTGTCAGAAAGAACACCAGCGCCAGTCCGGTCCCGACGGCGAGCGGCACGCCGATCACCGCGCCCAGCCAGACCCGAAACAGCAACAACGCCTGAAGGCGTTGAATTTCAAGCTCGCGTTTATCCATGTCTTTTCCTCCTTGCAACTGCACCTGTTATGGACGGCCCAGACCGGTTTTTAGACATCGAAGTCGGCATTGATGCGCACCGGCGTCGACGCCCCGCGCCACGCCGTCATGCCGCGCGCGCGGGGATCGCGAACCCGTCCCGGTTCGGTGAGGCGGACCGGCTCCGCAAGCAGGCACCCTGCGACCGCATCGAGCCCGTCATCGGGACCGTTGCCGCCAGGCTGCCATTCCCGCATTTCGCGGATGAACGGGCTATCCCAAACGCGGCGGTGCGCACCCAGTTGTCCCGCCGCGAGAACGGCGTCGAAAGCTTCCAGGATGCGGTCGGTCTTATTGCGGCTGGACGCGTGTTCGATCACCGCCGCCGCCAGACCGGCGCGGCCCAGCTCGCGTCTGAATAGTCCGGGAAGAAATCGCCCGACGCCATTGGTCTCGATGGTGACGGCGGGCACGAAGTGGCGGCGCGCGAACGACACGGCCTGACGGCAAAGCTGCGTTGCCTCGTCGATCCGATCCGCGATCTCGGGCACGTGGGTCATATACTCGATCCCATGCAACCAGTAACCGCCGTCCTGATCGGTGTAGACTGCGGCGATCACGCTCGCGTCGCCGCGACCGGGCCGGCCGAAACTCGGATCCCAGAAACACGACGCCGACACCAGCCGCCGCCCACCCAAATGAAGGAGCGGTTCGCCGTTGGCTTCGCGATAGTCGAGTTCATCGCTGTATGACCGGATGCGATCCGGGTCGAGACGCGAGTCGAGCACATTGGTCGGCTGCAACATCATCTGCGAAGCATACTTCGCGGGTCCGGCGCGGCGGCGGAGCGCTTCGACCCGTTCCGGCGGAAACCGTTCGGGCCAACGCGATGCGCCGGTCTCGTCCGTGACGGGCAGCACGAGACGCCGAAAGCCGGCCAGATACGGACGTTCTTCGCCGACTTCCGCCCGCGCCGTGTCGGCATAGACGGAGTAGTACGTATGCGGCGTGCCGACGAAGAGCCGAAGGCCACCCGGCACGAGAATGAAATCGATTTCGTCCAGGCGGTCGCGCAGCTCGTCGCGCTTTAGTGCCGTATCGCAGGTGTTCGGCACTTCGACGTCGTCACAGATCACGATGTCGGCGCGGGACCCGGTAATGTTGGCGCCGATCCCCTTGGCCAGCATCGACGGATCCCGGTGCTCACGTCCGCGGGTGACCGTGAACCTGTCCGAGGCCCATTCCTCGGTGCGGGCGGGCCGAAGCCCCATCGCCAAGGGATGCCGTTCGAGTATGCGGCGCACGTTCCTGACCATCTTCTGCGCCAACTGGTGATCCGCCGCCAAGACCATAATCCGCAGTTCTGGGTTACAGACCAAAATCCAGGCCGAGAACAGCCCGACAAGGGTCGACTTTCCGGAGTTGCGAAACGCCATCAACAGAAGTTCCCGGTCACGCGAACGCCAACGAGTTTCGAGCCATGAAGCGATTTCGAAATGAAGTCCAGGCGTCCCCAGGCCCTGCACGTCATTCCATGCGGCCAGGAAAACGAGGAACGACGGCTTCTGCATGTGAGTTACTCCTCGTTCTTGTCTGTGGGTTCCGGATTGACGAAAGCGTCAACGGCCGCCTCCGCCCTTGCGACGATGGGCGCGGTATTCGAACCCTCCGCAGCGGGGCCGCCGGAACCGGCATCGACCTGAGAGGCCAGCTTCAACAGCATTTCCACATGCTGGAGCGCCGCCTTGCACGCCGCCTGTTGCTGCTGGAATTCCTTGGCGTCCGCCGATGGGTCGGCGAATGCGACGGCTCTGTAGTTCTGCACCGCGTGACGGATCGAGACGGGCAACGAACGCCGAAGCACCTCGTTACCCGTCTCTACCGGCGATTTGCCCGGGCCGCGCCGGCGTGGCGCGGACCCGTCGCTACCAGGTGATCTGGTCGCCATGACCGGTCCCGCCACCTGCGCCGCCGCCCCCCGATATGGCACCTGCAAACATCTTGCCGCCGGTACCGATGACCGTATTGAGGATACTGTTGCGCGTTGCGAGCAGGTTTTGCCGCGCACTGGCACGCTGGTTCTCGCGCAGGCTTTCGATACCGAACTCGAGCGCCTGGCGGTCGCCGGCGATCGTTTCCTGCGTGTCGGCAGCAATACCCTGAAGCAATGCGCTGGCTGACCCGCTTGAAGAACCGACACCACGCGCACCGAACGATGCACGGGCCGTCGCTTGTTCCCGCTTCGACTGATCCAACATCGCCTTTTCACGACGTTGTTGTTCCATTTGCCGTGCCTGAATTTGGCGATTGACGGCAGCCTGTTGCGCGCGTTGCTGCGCACGGGCCTGCTGCTGTTGTTGCATCATACTGACGGCCGTCGTCACGGCGGTCACGATTGCTGCTGCACCCATTGTTTTCTCCTTTCTGAAATCTGGTTAGCCGTTGGCTGAAATCTTGGTCGCGACGGACAGGAGCGTGAACGCCAGCGGCACGTCCTGACGGATCGACCACATGGGCTCCGGCCCGACCGTCCGCCAGCCGAGCGCACGAACCGTCTTGTCACCGGTAAACGTCGCCACTGGCTGATCGAGTAGAGATGGCCCAAGCGATTGGAACGGCACCTCGCGGTAGCCGCGGCCGACATCGAGCACAAGCGACGCTGTATCCTGCAGCCGCATCGTCACGGATAACGGCCGTACCTTCGTCCCGAGCCCGCTGTTGGACCCGGAAAGGATCGGCGGCATCGGTTCGACGATGTGTTCGAATGCGAAACCGGCTTGGACGGCGGATGCCTCATACGCCAACGTGATCGCACCGGAAGCTACCGTCGCGTCATCGCGCGGCGCGCCGTCGGCGAGCACACTCAGCGAACGGCCTTCCAGATGATCGAAGCCGTCCCAGTTAACGGTCGCAGTCTCTGACGTGTTGCTGACGCCACTATCCGTGGAGAGCGTGGCGTCGAAACGTTCGATCAGCACGTCATCATCGCGCTTGATCAGCAAATACGTGTCGCCCCCGACGACGGCGACGGAGAGAAATGCCCCGTCCGTCGTCTGCACCGACCATGCGTTCACTTTCTCGGCACGGTAGACGGTCAGCGTGCCGAGCGAACCGTCCCCCATGACGACATGGAGATAACGGCCGGCGTTGTCGTAGTCCTGATCGACCGGCGCGTCGATCAGGTGCTGCGCCGTGGTTGCCAGATCGGTCGCTTGATAGGCCTGCTCCACATCCGCGAACAGGAACTCGCGGATACCAGATCCATCGCGCGGCACGAAGATCGTCGCGCCGTCGACGTCACGCGGCGGCACCGCGCGGTCAACCGGCGAGCCGATCCGTGTCTGACGTTTGAGCTGCAGGTTCCCCGGCGTCAGGGGCTCGCCCGTCACCATCCATTCGGCGCCGGACGTGAACACCTGAAGGTGACGTCCCGAAAATACGGCGCGGATAGCGTTGACCTGATCGGATAGGATCGCGAACTCGATTGCTTCGTCATCCAGTCCCTCACCCAGATCGAAATTGAAAAGATCCGCAGATTTGGAAATCCAGAGCCGGTTCGGCAGATCGCGCGATCCGCCGATAACCAACCTGTCCTGGTGAAAACACACCGACGCCGGCCAACCGCGATAGGTTGAGAACGCCTGCTCCTCCCAGTCTTTCGTCGCAGCGGTCCCAGAGAGAGTTTCCTTGACGGTTGCACTTGCGGACGTCGCAGAACCGACGGCGGTGATCTCCACCTCCTTGTTGGAGACCCGCATGCGAACACCCACGTGATCGGCATCGAACACGTCCGCCGACGCGGTCAGGGTGATCGAGCCCGACGTCGAGCTTGGCGTCAATGTCACGTCTTCGGTCGCGAACTTGTGATGCGGCTGTTGGATGCGGTCGTCCTCGTCGAGGAATGACCAGGTGTCGATCGCCCAGGATGTGTGAGACGTCCGCGTGATCTTGCGTGGCTCGACATCCGAATGCACGACGAACAGCGTGTCCGCACTCTGCACCCATTTGATTTCGGCAACTTGTGCCTCGGTCCAGGGCGTTGCGAAGTCGGCAACCTGTTCGCCGTCCTTGTAGACGTCGACGTGTTCATCCGTGAACAACAGCAGATAGACCTGTTCGGTGTTGAATTCGAACGCCACCAGCCTGCCAGCGCCGCGCGCGGTATCGACGTAGCGCAGACCCGGGCGGCGTGTCACGCCGCCGGTCGGGTGGATAAACACATTCCTGAGTTTGCCCGCACCGTTGGCATAGGTCCTGAGATCTCCCCGCCCCAATAGACGCGGCGAAATCTCACCGCCCGTGAAGTTGGATTTGTCGATGTTGATGTGAACCATTACGAACGCGCCTCCACGAGAGAGAAGTCCTCCAGATGCACAGACGATTCCTGCTGGCCGTCGATGATCTTTGCTTGTTGAAATCCGCTTTCGGCAAGGCGCGTCAGCACCTCGGACCGCGACGTGCTGTCTGTCAGCGGAATGCAGAATTCCGCCGCCAGGCGCACGATCAGCGCCTGGTCGAAAAACGGCGGGAACGTCTGTTCGTCGGGCCGGAATATATAGGTCAGCGTGACTTCCGACGCGTCGGTATGCAGACGCCGTTCGGCGATCCGGTACTGAATGCCGCGCCCGCGTCCGCCGATACCGGCGGACAGTACGCGCAGAAAATCGCTCGGCAGTTGATAGGCGTAAGCATAATCAGCGACCGGTTCGGCGGCGAGACGCGCAAGGCCGATCTGCCCCGTCGCGAAACTCCACGGGTACGCCGACAACAGCGCATCACGGGTCGGGCCATAGAGGCTCGCCGCGACTTCGGCTTCCGCCGTGCCATCCTCGAATGAGGTAATACTGTCCGCCCCCAGTTTCATGAGCGCGCGCGAACAGATCGCGATGCTGGATAGAGCCATCGTGTTGTCTCCTGTGATGATGTCTGGACATAAAAAAAGCGGCCGAAGCCGCGGTGATCGTCAAATATAAAGAACCGTCAGTCGCCAAAGCCGAGGAAGGACGCGTAGGATTTCGCTACCTTCTCCGGCCCATTGTCCGCCAGCGCCGAACGGAACGCATCGGTCGTCTTGGGTCCGATGTCGCCGTCGACCTTCAACGGCTCCGGTGCCGGCGTGTTGCGCTCTTTCGCAGACTTGGCATTCATGTCGTTGATGCTTTCCTGAAGCGTCTCGGCGGCGACCGTCGGCTTGCGCGTACCGAACAACCGCTGCACGTCCTTTTCGACCGTCTGCCTGAGCTTCGATGCCGACCCGCCCGTGTCGCGCTCGGTCTCGGCGAAGCGCTTGAAGCGGCCGACGGCGAAGGCCTCCTCGGCCTTGCCCGCACCACGTCTGGCAACGGTGCGTTTCAGCGCCGCTTTGGTCTTCGGCCCGGAGACCCCGTCAACTTTAAGCACATCGCCCAACATCGACAGGCCCGACTGCAACGCCTTGACGACGGTCGTCTCGCCGTCGTCAGCAACGGGCCGGGCGAGTTTGCCGGCAAACCGCTTCAACGCATCGCCAACAGGTTCGCCGTTCGGCATCGCCAAGCGCTTCGATTTTGCGGGAATTTTCCGTACCGGTTCGGGCGCCGTCATGCGCCCGGTCTCGTCGAGCTTCGACGGTTTGTCGCCGTAGTTCAGCTCATAGAAATCCCGGCGGCGGTCCTCGACTTCGAGACGCTTCGGATCGTTCGACGGCAGTTTCCACGACCATTGACCGAGCGCCTTGGCTTCGTCCTCCGTCAGATCATCGACCTGTTTGAGCATCAGATCGTCGAGGTCATTCTCGACGCTGTCCAGGTCTCGATCCGTACCCTGGTCCACACCACGGCCATTCTTGCCGCCGGCGACAATCGCCATCGCCCTGGCCCGCGCGGACTTCGGTACGGCGTCAGAAGTCGCATCACCGGTGGCTGATTGCAAAGCGTTCGTTTCGGCATCCTCGGCAGCATTGCGCACCGCCTCGGCCCCAAGTCCCACGCCCACAGGTGCTTTGGACACCTCATCCGGGTTGGCACCAGGCACGTCACCACCGTCGGAGTGCGGACCGAACGGAGAGTTTTCGATCCGGCTCGGGTCTTCTTCTTCGAGATCGCGAATATCCTGCTCACGCTCCCGCTTGTACGCATCGTAGGTGTCATCCAGATACTCAGCGGCTGCATCTGTGACGTCCGGTGCGTGTTCCCACCCGATCTCGACACTCTTGCGAACGAACGCCGGGTCGGTATCGGTCAACGTGTTCGCCTCGTCTCCGATGGCCTCGGCAATCGGCTGCAGCGTATAGGTGTCCTTGGGCAAGCCTTCGTCGGCAAAAATCTTGGTGTGATATACGACCGTTTCGTTAAGGGAGAGGCCTGCATGACCATCTCTTTCCAATCGCGCGGCACGCGCATTGGAGTCGGCGGCGGCAACTTTGCCCGCGATATCCTGCAGTTCTTTTTCACTGTAGCGCCGCCCAAGGGTTGCTTCCGCCTTGTCCTGCAATCGTTCGCGCGCACCCTTGCCGTGCAAAGACCCGGTCGCAACGCTACCTGCGAGCTTCGCATAGTCGGGGCTGATCTGCTCCAGCGTCTGCCAATATCCTTTGACATCGCCTTGATCCAGTTTTGCCTTCGCGGCATCCAGCACGGCCGCATGCCGCGCACGCGTGTTCGTTTGCTCCGTCATGGAACAATCTCCTTCTCAAATGTTGTAGAAAAAACGAGCCGAACGGCCCGTCATAGATTACCGGCAGTGATCGATGGTCAACGGACGCCCTGCCGGATCGGCACCCTTACCACGCGGCCATTCGAACCATGAACAGACAAGGCCGAATACTTTCTCTCGGATATCCTGTTCATGCATGAGAAGCCGTCGGTCAAAATCGACATCCAGTGCAATATCGTCAATCAGCATAAACTCAGTCGCGCATTGTGGATTGGGTGACCGGCCATCATCGATCGTGCATCGCGCAAAATTGTAGTCAGCCCCCAGATAGATCATTTCCTTCGATGACTTTGACAGCCCGGAAAAATCCGGGCAGGTGTCGCCAACGCTCTTTGCCATGCATCTTCCCGCGTGAACCTCTCTGCGCATCATCTCCGCGGCATATGATTTCCCGTATCCAGGCACCGGATCTATTCGGATGTGAATCACGCCCACGCCGGATTGCTTGGGCTTTTTGACATCATGGTCTGCTTCGAATGTCATCCGCATTTCGGGATACACGGCCTCGACGCCGATCTGGTTCGTGCCCGTATCGACAACCCACAACTTCTTTTGCGGCGCTTTCCGTGTGGCCGCTTCGAACCACCAGCGGTAGCCTTCCGGTATGCTCACGGGATAGCCCATGACAAGATACCGTTGCAGATCATGCCGTGACGGCCCCGGCTCGGCATCGGATTGTGACGCGGCCAGCAAGTGCCCCCCTGACACGACGCATAAGCTTGCAGCAAGTACCCAGCACTTCGACCTGTTCATCATCTCGCTCACCATTCCTGGCAATTCTCTTATCCTCATCTATGCAAGGGCGAGAGGCAAAATTTTGCACGTGTACCCCAATCGAAAAGTGGCCTACGCGGCCGTCCTGATCAGCATAAACCGTCAGTTTGTAATCGCTCATAGTCATTTACTCCTAGTCAAAGGTTAGTGATTTCCGGGACTTCTTCGGTGGGATGGTGCACAGGCACCAATCAGTTCCGCCTCGATATTGACGAACCGAGCAATTATTATTTTAGGAGCGCAAAATATCTCACTGGTCCGTCCATAACTGGAACCAGTGAAACCATGGGGAAATAGCAATGCCAACTCACGACAGCGCCGTACGCATACGCAGCATCACGGTGCCAATATTACTCGTGGCCACGGTGGCAATGTACTTTTTGCCACCGGCTTACTTCATGGTGAAAAGCATCGCGGCGGATACGTCCGTGGCCAATTTAGTTTGGCGATTGCCGCGCGCGTATTATGCTTTTTGGTATCCAACTGCAGGTTTTCTAAGCATCGCGGCAGTTGTCGTTTATCGCATAGAAACATTTCATTCACGACTTATTATCAGTTTGTTTATCGCCGGCATCTGGCTTCTAGCAATTGGAAACTTCGGGATTTATCTGCAACTTATGTTTCCGGGCTGGCTCACGAATACTGTTATCATTATAGCGCTTGCCTACCCGCCATATTTCGTTATCAAGCGATTAACGCGAAATGTATGTCGCTTTTCCGGTTCCGCACTCGAGCATCTTGCTGTGTTTGGATCATTCGCCTTACCCCTTGTGAATCTTTTCTTTGCAGGGATGCTCGACCCAAAGTTCTTCAATTTCTATTTTTAGTAATATGTTCCAGACACCCCAGACCTCCAAATAAACACGGAGCACTGTGCTCACCATGGTTTTGTGTGTGAACACAGCGCTTGTCTTCAAACTGATCCTCAGTTTTCAAGCAGTGGTGCCCCATTCGGATATTCAGTTTTGGGGATTCGCGTTGACATGCTCAGCGCTTGCTGGTGGATGCTTCTTTCTTGTGCCCGCCGACGAGGGCACTGAGATAAAATGGGGAGGACGCGTTCTGACAGCAGGCCTTCCTATTGCCGGAATACTTTTGGCTGCATGGATTTGAATTAGCGAGCGCGTACTTCATAATGGAAAGAATCGCAACAAAGCCGGTGAAATTGGAGGCCGGCATTATGCCGGCCCCTTCCACACTCTGACCCCTTTCTCGACCGACCGACCGACGACGTACCCACCGATGCCGATCTTGAGCAAATCCCACATGTCGTCCGGGATCTCCGCGGCGGCGGTGCCGAAGATCGGCACCAGCACGTAGTTGTTGGCGACGATGACGCCGAACAGGCACATCAGAAGCGGCCGCCAGTTTCTTTGCAGCCAGCTTTCGCCCTGTGCCTCGGCGACAATGATGTTGGCCGCCGCCTCGATCTCCTTCATCTGGCCGTCCAGCACCTTCTGTTGCAGGACGGACTTGATCTGTGCGGCCTGGTCCTTGTCCTCGACCGCCTGATCGACGATGTCGAACAAGCCTTTCAAGAGCGGTCCGGCGACGGACGATATCAACCCGATCATGTGTGTCCCCTCTCAGTTTCCGGTCTGCGACTGCGTCTGCTTCAATAGGATATCGAGGATACGGTCGGTCTGCCGGGCGATGCCGCGGGTCCGCTCGTCCAATCCGGCAAGCTGGGAATCGAGCATTTTCTGCTGCTGCTCAATCAACTCGATCCGGTCCCATTGTTTGCGGCGCAGGACGACGTTGTCCTCGACTGCAATTTCCAGCGCGTTGATTCGGTTCCCCGTCTCGGCGCGCCAGGCTGCTTCGGTATAGAGGAGCGCCAACGTCTGCACGATAAGCGCGGCGATAATACCGATCGGCACCCGCTTATCCAGGTGCCAGGCGCGTTGGTCGTCGTTCATTGACCTCCCCCTTCCGGATGTGCCGCCTGCGCGGCGCGAACTTCGGCCAGCAGCGCCAACATGGCGGCTGTACGCTGACAGACCGGTGTTGCGTCAACGATATCGGCGAGCACGACCAGAAGATCGTATTCGCGTTCGGTCGTCGGCGTATTCATGCCCAGGGCTTCGCGCTGGGACCGTTTCCATGACTTGCTCATATCTCACCTCAATAGCTTGCAATCAGCCCGACGCAGTCGTGCAGCCGGATCTGTTTGGCGTTGAAAGTCGTGATTTCGTAAGTAAGCGATGATCCGCTACCGGCAGAGACATCCGCCTCGAGCCGCCACAGTTCCTCGCCGCCGGAGCCAATATCGCCGATCTTGGTCCACGTTCCGGTCACCTTGGTTGTGCCGCCATCGATCGATATCTTGCCGACGATATCGGTACCGAAGGTCATAGAATCGACCGGCTCTATGACGAAGTACCCGATGACGTCGAGCGGATCGGCCGACGAAAGCGTTGCCGCCGACGGCGAGAGCGTCATCGCGTCAGGGGTCAGCACTTCGTACATTTCAAGATTGCCGATCCCGTAACCGGGAAAACTTTGCGACCCCGTTACGCGGATCGCATAACGCGTGTAACTTGCCGGAGATGCGATCGAATAGGTCTTGAACTGGGTATTCGACGAGAACGAGACGCCGCTGCGCGAGTCCAGTACATCCCAACCAGAACCGTTCCAGCCGCAAAACGTCCATGACGTCGGCGCACCGGGCAGGTCGTTGCTGTCAACCTGACGCGGTTTGAGACCGTAGCCCCCGATGGTTTTTGCCGACGTGAATTCATAGGCCAAATAACCGCTGTTCCACGACCCACCGGTGGCGTCCCAATGATAGGACGAGTTCGACGAGTCGAACGTCTGCCAAGCCGTTGGGTTATTGTTGCTCGACGTTACCATACCACTGGGCGCGGTCAGCCCCGTCATGACGGGGATGGCGTCCGTCTCGGAGATACCCGCCTCGTTGTGGTAATAGTCACCAGACGCGTCGTATCTGGCGTTCGTCGACGTCGTCAGGCTGCCGCTTTCGAAGTCGTCCGCCAGCCAGAAAGTGCCGACACTACCGGTGACCGAAGACGCATCGTTGGCCGCCATGGCATAGGCGAGTGCGCTCGCCGCCATTTCGCGGGCGATCTCGTCGGTTCCGTCGAATTGCGCGGCAATGGCTTCTGCCGTGCGAAACGGGGTCATCGCCTTGGTATTGTCGGTGCCTGCGACCGCCTCGGCTTGCGACGCGATTCCAAGGTCCGCCAATGCCGGCAGCGGATGCCGGTGATCCGCTGCGCTCAACTCGGTCGACGTGCCGGCGCTGCCGGATGCGGATGCCTGTGCAGGTGTCGCCGACGAAATAACCGCGAGATCGCCGATATCAGCGAGCGGTGTCACATCGGCATTGCCGTCGACATCGAATGTCAGCGCGCACGAGGCACGCGTCGCGGCATCCGGAAGTTCGAGTGCCGCTGCGGCGTCGGTTGGTTGCAGGCGCACGGTGCGGCCGAGTTCGTCGTTAATCTGCTGCAGCGCCGCTGTCTGGAAATCCAGCTCGTCATTGATGACCTTGGCGCGGAATTCACCCGACGCCTGGAAATCGGTCGTACGCGCAATTGTCAGCGTCCTCAGCAACAGAATATCCGCGCCGTCGCCCGGCGCCGTGGCAAAGCTGACCGAGCCGCCCGCACTTTGACCGGCACCGGACACCGTATACCCCGTACTTAGTACCTGTTTGACGCCATCGACATAAACCTCGAGATCGGCATCGGTAAAAATAGGAAACGGGAAAGTGAAATCCGTTTCCGTGCCGTCGCCGGCGCGATTCACGCGCGGCGCGACATCGCCAATCTGGATATGATCAGCCATTTGAAACTCCTGTTCGTTTGAAGGTTAAGATCGGTGTCAGTAGAGCGGGACCAGCCCCGTGCACTCGTGAAAGCGGATCTCTTTTCCGTTCGCGCTATTCAGTCTGTACGACAGCGATGCGCCGGCCTCGCCTGACATGTTTGCGTCGAGTCGGTAAAGCTCCCGGCCGGCGGCGCCGACATCCGCGACTTTGGTCCAGGTGCCGGTCACGTAAGCCGTGCCGCCATCGATCGACACCTCGCCGGTCAAATCCGTCCCGAAAGTCACAGTATCGACAGGCTCGATCACGAAGTACCCGATCACGTCCAGCGGGTTCGCCGCTGCAAGAGGCGTGGGGGACGGTGCCAGCGTCATGTCCGGCGGCGACGGATCTTCGTTGTGGTAATAATCCCCACTCGCGTCATACGTAGCATTCGTCGACACGCTTAAACTGTTACTCTGGAATGTGTCGCTCAAGAAGAAAGCGCCAACATTACCGGCCACTGCCGTGGCGTCATAGCTGGCCATGACATAGGCCAGTGCGCTCGCCGCCATGTTGCGTGCCGTGTTGTCCGCCGGCTGACCCAAGACGGTCATGGCCTGCCCGGTGCGCAGTGACGTCATCACCGTGGTGTTGACGGAACCCGCTTCGGCTTCGGCCTGTGATGCGATTCCAATATCGTCCCAAAGCGGGCGCGGATGCGAATGATCGGCGACGCTCACTTCCGATGCACTGCCCGCATCGCCGCCGACGCTATCGGCAAGTGGCGTGGAAGCGGAAACCGCAAGGCCTTTGGAAGCATCGATGGCCGTCGCCGCCGCCGCACCACCGTCCTCATCGAAGATCAAGGTCTTCAAGGCGCGTGCGTCCGCCTTCGGCAACATCAGCGGAGCCGTCGTGTCCGTTTTCGTTAACCTGAGCGAACGCACAAGGTCGTCATTGACCTGCTGCAACGCCGCTGCCTGGAAATCGAACTCTGCATTGATGACGTCGGCCTTGAACTCGCCCGACGCCGTGAAGTCCGACATGCGTTCGACCGTCAAGCGGCGCACCAGTGTCACGGACACGCCTGCTATAGGCGTTTCACTGAGAATCGCCGTCCCGCCGGCGCGCTTGCCGACGCCGTCGACCGCATAGTCCGTCGTGATCGTCTTTAACTGTCCGCCTACGTAGACCTCGAGATCCCCCGGCGCGAAAATGGGGAATGGATAATGGAACAGCGATGTCACCCCGTCCGCCACGTAACGCACGCGCGGGGTGACGTCGCCGATCCGAATTTGATCGGCCATGGGTGCCTCCTCTATTCCACGTTGTTGTAGAAAACATGCCGCCCGATGGTCGCCGCGATCTCGCGGCCGCGTGCCCAGGGGGGCTCGACGCCGACGGCATGATAGTGCGTCGATCCATCGGTCGGGTCTTTCAAAGCGCCGCCCAGCGCACGCCGCGCGACCCGTTTGCAGGTCTTGAAGACAGTGTTTCCCGCATCGACCTTGAGAAGCTTTTCCAGGTTCGGATCGTCCTCGTTCCAACACGAAAACTGCCACGGCTTGTGGCACACTTCGATGAGATCACCACCCCACCAGTAACCACCGCGCCGTTTCGCCCGGCGCACGCGATTGAGGATCACGCATGCCACGGCTTCCTTGCCGCGCACGGGCTCGCCCCTGGCCTCGCCATAGATGGTGCGCGCAAGCACATCGATTTCACGATCGCGGCGCGCGCGATCGCTCGCTGTCTGTTCAGACATCGGTCGTCTCCTTTTGCGGTTTGAAAACAAAAAAAGCCGCCGGTGGTGCCGGCGGCAGGTCATGGTTTACCCGGTCGGGCAATAGGTAATTTTGGATGCTTAATCGACGACGATCGCCTCCCAGTGCGCGTCGAACTTGCGGCGCACCGTCGCTTCGTCGTCGCCCGGTTCAAGGTACTTGTAGAGGAAGATCAACACTTTTTTGTCGACAGTCGCCAAGTCTGACCAAGTCGTCGTGCTTTCGTTGTCCTCGAAGATTAGGCTTTCTTCCAGCAAGACTTGATCGTTGGTAACGCCAAGTGACTGGAACACCTCTTCTAGAAATGCGCTCTTAAACAGTTCTTGGTCCAAGCCCTCATCTATCAGGATGATTACATCGCCAATTGCGCCCGACCGCCGATCCACCTTGACACATGTGATGCCTGAATTGTCATCGGACGGAATTGAGCACCGAGCAGCGCGAAGCATCCGATCAAAGTCGTTGGCAGGAACAATAGAAATTACTCCGTCGGCGGTGCCCCTCTCATTCTCTCCAATTGAGATGCCCCAGTTGGCTTGGCGAAGGACACGATTGATTTCTTTCTCCACTTTCCTTACAGCCTCTCGATGCGGCCCAGCCCGGGCAAAAAGCTTATATCTTGGTGAGTAGTTCCACCGTGATATTCGTGAATTGCCATGCCCGTACTCCGACGTCAGCAGGACATGCCGGACGAACGCCCAGTCGCGCTCGGCGCCTTGCGCATATGCATCAAACCCCGCGTGCGGCAACATGGCGACGAACCCGGCAATTGCCGAAGCTCGCCACCATCTGCCGAAAATCAATAAATTGATGATCATCCGACTCTTCATCGGCCCTACATGTCCAGCCACTCGTAGAGATCATAACTGCCGCGGCCGTATGGAGAATAACGTTTTGGATTGATCCCCATCCCGCCACCACGGAACGGCCTGGCGCTCTTGGACGGTGTCTGGCGTTTTTCACTGTTTCTCGCCTCCGGTCGATACCCGTCAGTTTTTCCAAGTACTTTTTCTTCGCTTTCTCCTCTGCCTGGCTGCGCACGTAGTTCTCAACCGTCTCCCCGTAGGGGTTCGGCTTATCCCCATCGGGCCCGGCGCGTCCGCGATCACGTCGAAGCGCATCGCGCCGATCCTTTCGGCGTGCCGTGGCGTCATGACGCGCTCGTTCGGCAGCTTGCGCCTCGGCGACCCGTTTGTTCATGGATTGCTCGGTCTCGCCGCCCGGTTTCATCACGCCGTCGACCTTGAGCTTATTGGCTTTCTGATAGGCTTTGATACCGTTGAACATCGGCTCGTCCGGATACGGCGTCATGCCGTAGGCCGGTGTCTTGTAATGGCCGAGCGCCTTGAGCGCAGACTTGGTTTGCAGGTGTCGTCTTCATCGACCTGTGCGGCGCGGTCGACGCGGCTGGCCAGTTTCAGCGGATAGAACATGTCGTCACTCCTTTGGATGATACATATGAAAGGGCCACGCCGGTTATTCGGCGTGGCCCCGATCGTAAAAATTCCCGGGCTGGTCCGTGCATAACGTCCGAGACGTTAGATCATCGATTACGTTAGGATCGGCTTATGACATTCGAGAAGAGATCGTCGTATTACCTGAACGAGCCATGGGCAGACTCACCGCCCGGCGTCGGGCCGCACGAACTCCGGGAACTGGAGTTGATGCTGGCCGGCACCAAGCCGCTGGCGATGTTCTACGATGTCGTACCGGCGTCAATCGAGCTGCCAGAGGCCGACTTCGATCCTTTCGTCGAGGCGGGCAGGATCGTCAAGCGAGTCTGTTTCTTTCGCGACAAAAGACACGGTTTCGATCACCGGTATCTTTTCTATGCACTACCAGGCGAGGAATGGCGAATTGACGAGATGTATGCATTCAAAGAATCCCTATTCTCCGGCAGCTACCGATTTAATCCGGAAGACGAACGTCGGATCGGGCAACTTCTTGGCTACGATGATCAAGATATAGAATCTTATATCGCTCACGCTTTGAACAACCGCCCGTCCATTAAATGATGTTGCTTTCCAATCTACATCATTGATAACACCGGTTTAGTTTAGCTGTTGAGCTGGGCGTAACAGTCTGCGCATAAGTATCGTGATACGACACCTCCATGAATGACCCCGCATCTCGTGCATTTGAAACCATGGCTGCGGGCAGCAAGTTTCTGATTGAGTGAGTTCTCCGTCTCGCCGCCCGGCTTCATGACACCGTCGACGCGTAGCTTGTTGTCGCGCTGGTACTTCTTGATCCCGTCGAACATCGGCTCGTCCGGGTAGGCTGTGAGGCCATAGCCTGGCAGCTTGTAATACCCGAGTTCCCCGAGTGCGGACTTGGTTTGCAGCGTGTCGTCCTCGTCGACGCGTGCGGCGCGGTCGACAACGCCGCGCAAACGAATATTTTTCTCGTTCAATCTCCTGAAATCTGAACGGGAAAAGGGGCCGCCCGTGGGACGACCCCTCTCCACGCCGGGTAGCCCCGGCAGGCTGTTGGCGATTTATACCGCCGCATCACGATCAGTCGGTGTCGGTGCCGCCGATCTGTGTCATGTCGGCGACGTCGACGGTGCCGGATGCGTTGGCGTTGACATAGAAAATGCCGCCCGCCGGCGTGCCGTCGGTATCGACGTTGGCGAACAGCATGTCCCCGACGCGGAGCATGTCCGCCGCATCGTTGAAGTAGCCTGCCGTATCAACAGTCGCGGCGGTATCCACCGTCGTGTAGTGCCAGAGCGTGAAGCCGTTGGCATACGCCAGCACGCTCAGATCCTTCGATTTGAAGGCCATGGTCGGTCTCCTTTCAGATGTTCAGGTTCAGGATTCGAGGCAGCGCATGGAAACCACGCCGGCCGTATCGACCAGCACCGAGCCCTGGCTCATCGAGTTGTTGATGAAGTGCGCCGCCCGGTCGCCGTGCCACGTGATGTCGGTCTTGACCTCGGAGCCGACGGCATGGCCAATCGCGGTCTTGTGGTACCAGTAGCAGTACCGGACGTTCGACGTCTTGGTCAGACCCGAATGCGGCATCCAGAGCGTCCCGAGCCAGCGTTTGGCCTGGGTGCCCTTCCACGGCAGGTCATCGTCGCCGATGTAGTCCGCGTGCGCGAACTCCTCGATACCGAGCAGGTCCGACCACTGTTTCCAGCCGACGATGGCGTAACGTTCGCCGTCGTCCGGCACGTCGGCCCCGCCCAGCATCTCGAACGCCGTCAGCACCTTGGCCTTGGTCAGGCCGTCGGCGCCGGTCCCGGCGTAGTTCGTGGACGTATCGAGTTGCTCGATCACAAGCTCGTCGGTCTTGCGGCCGAGCGCATAGGCCCCGGCGCGCGCGATGACACCGCGCTCGTCGTGCGCGGTCTTGAGCTCGTCCAGGCTGTCGACCCAGTCACCGGCATAGTAGTCGTAGAGCGTGCATTCGACCGGTTCGTGATCGACGTTCATCACCGGCACCTTGCCGTGACGCGCCTTGGTCGAAGCGGTGCCCTTGCCGATTTTCTGGAAGGTGGTCGACGAGCCCTTGATGTCGTTCTTGGTGCGAACGGTGTTCCGAAGCTTCGAGCCCATCCGCTGGTAAGCCAGATGAACGTCGGCCTGGAAATGTTTGACGAACGATTGTTCGACGGAAGTGGACATGGTCCTCTCTCCATTTCAGTTGAGTTTGGTTTGGATGAAATTCGGCCGACGCGGGTTGTGACGTCACGTCGCGTGACGCCGCCCGCGCTGCCGGGACGCGCAATCGGGGCCGGGCACGGACAGGAACGTTTGTCCGCGCCGGTTATCCCGGTGCGAAAAGGAAAAGAGAAATCGGTTGGGTAAAATTCCGGTGCGCCAACGAAGGTGAGCCTGAGATTTAGCCTTTCAACCGGAACGTGCTAAATAATCCCACCGGTCCTTGCATAACCGCATGCAGGACCGGAACGACGGAGCAGGCGATGCGCGACCACGACAAATATGGTGTGAGCACCGGCAAGAAACTCTCTCTTGTATTCATCACCATTCTGGCCTTCATCGGCTTGATAAATTTGCTGCCGATCGAGAAGCCGTTGTTTCTAGCGAAGGACTCCGAAACCCGTGCTTTTCGAATGCTGCTGCGCGGACAGTGCGAGGAGGGTTACGCTATTTACGAGAAACGCGCGGACAAAGGTGAAACATTACATTTCCTCAGTCTTGGCAAATGGCTTTACTCCGGCATGTGCGGTGCGCCGGATATTCCTCGCGCAATCATGTATTATCGCCAAGCCGCTGCTGCCAGTTGGTGCCAGGCAAACTTTCGCCTCGCCGGAATCGCACTTACTCATCCGGAGGTGCCGGACGTTACACAAGTACCGCCAGCGAATAATCTTTTCTCTGCGGTGATGTGCGCCTTCCATGTGGAAGACGAAGAAACCATCCGCCTGTTCTTCGAAAGCAGATCTCTGCCACCTGCCTTCGAACAGTTGAGACCGCTGTTCCTGGAAGCCTTGGAACGGCGCCGCGATTACAAAGCTCTTGCAGAGCAAGAGCAAGAGAAGATCGTGAAGGCACTCGTCAACGGTGACGGCTACGATGCCAATCCAGACGCCAAACCGTAAGACTGGTGGCGCTGGTCATTTCACAATCGAACATATGACAGCATGTTCGAAGCTCTTAATCAGCTTCGCAGCGTCGAAGATCGGCTTCGGCTTGCGCGAGTCGTCCGCGTGCGTGCGCAAGCTCTGGATTCAGGTCTCGTCGCTTGTGCAATTTATCGCGCATACTTTCTCGTATCGGGTCGAGCTTTCCTTGGATATTCTGCAACTTTTCAAGCAACTCTTCTCTTTGAAGGTAGAACTCTTCATCGCTCATGCCCAATGCCCGGTTGAACTCTCCGACCACAGCGTCCGGGTGTAGCTTGGCCCCGACGTAAACCGCCGTCATACCCTGAAGCCGCTCAAGAACCTGCTGCTTCTCGCGCTCGAGGCCCGTCACCTGATCGGCGAGATCGACAATCTCGCGTTCCAACTCGTCGGCGCGGGCTTCTAAGGTCTCCACCTCAGCTTCGGCCTCGTCGACCGCCTGTTCGTATGCGGCGCACGGGTCGTCGCAGTCAGAGGATTTAGCCTTTCAACCGGAACGTGCTAAATAATCCCACCGGTCCTTGCATAAACGATGCAGAACCGGAACGACGGAGCAGGCGATGCGCGACCACGACAAATATGGTGTGAGCACCGGCAAGAAACTCTCTCTTGTATTCATCACCATTCTGGCCTTCATCGGCTTGATAAATTTGCTGCCGATCGAGAAGCCTTTCTTTCTGGCAGACGACTCGGCTATCAGAGCCCACCGCTTGCTTGCCGACGGCAAGTGCGAAGAAGGCTATGCCATTTACGAGAAGCGCGCCGCCGACGGCCGTTACGACGTTTCGTGGCAAACGGTCGGCAGATTGAAATACCGCGGCGCATGCGGTGGCCAGGACTTGCCCGGCGCCATCGCCGCGTATCGACAGGCCGCGCGTGAAGGCTATTGCAATGCCAATTTTCGCCTCGCTGGAATCGCACATACCCATCCGGAGGTGCCGGGCATTACACAGGTATCATCAGCGAATAATCTTTTCTCTGCGGTGATGTGCGCCTTCTATATGGAAGACGAAGAAACCATCCGCCTGTTTTTCGAAAGCAGATCTCTGCCACCCGCCTTCGAACAGTTGAGACCGCTGTTCCTGGAAGCACTGGAACGACGCCGGGAATTCAAATCCTTGGCACAGGACGAACAGGAGAAAGTCGTGGCGGCACTCGTCAACGGTGATGGTTACGATGCCAATCCGGATACCAAGCCGTTAAGCTACCGGCCCTGATGATCTTGGAATCAGATATCAGATACATGACAGCATATTCGACGCGCTCATTCAGCTTCACAGCGTCGAAGAACGGCCTCGGCGCGGGCGAGCTGTCCACGTGCGTATGCAATTTTCGGAGTCAGGCTTCGTCTTTTATCTGATGCCTCGTGCATTATCTTGCGAATAGGATCGAGCTTCTGTTGGGCACCTTTCAACTTTTCCAACAGCTCTTTTCTTTGACGGTAGAACTCTTCATCGCTCATGCCCAATGCCCGGTTGAACTCTCCGACCACAGCGTCCGGGTGTAGCTTGGCCCCGACGTAAACCGCTGTCATACCCTGAAGCCGCTCAAGAACCTGCTGCTTCTCGCGCTCGAGGCCCGTCACCTGATTGGCGAGATCGACAATCTCGCGTTCCAACTCGTCGGCGCGGGCTTCTAAGGTCTCCACCTCAGCTTCGGCCTCGTCGACCGCCTGTTCGTATGCGGCGCACGGGTCTTCAGGATCGTCCTGGCCCGGATCGTCGGGCGTTTCGTCCGGCTCCTCCGGGCCGTCCTGACCGGGATCGTCCGGTGCCGGTTTCTCATCCTCGCTGCCGGGATCGGCGGCGGGGCGGGCAATCGCGGCGGCGTGCGCGGGGATCGAATCCGTATTGGGCGCATGATCCGGCGCTTTCGCCTGTGGCAATACTGGATTCCGGTCTGCACCGGAATGACGGGTCATTTCACCCAGCACGGAGCCCAGCATATCGCCCGCCTTGTCGGCGAGCACGTTCAGCGCGCGTTCTGCGCGTTGGTGGTTTTCCATCGCGTCGTCCCTGGCGTCGTTCGCTGCTTTCTGCGCGGCGGCGGCGCGTTTCTCCTGCAGGCGGCGGGTGCGTTCGGCCTGTTCGTGACGGGCACGGACGTCGGCGCGGTCGGCGTCTTCGCGTGCTTTCTGCAATCTGTTACGATCCTGCGCTTTTCGGTAATCGGAGCGGGTGTCGTCGCTGAGGTTCGCCTTGATCCGCGCCTCGGCGGCGGCGACCGCGTCGTGCTTGTTCTGGGCGCGTAGTTTCGCGTTCAGGACGATGTCCCCCGTGGCGGGTTGCCCGGATGACGCGGTGCCCGTTATGGCGGGAGAGGCCACAGGCTTCACGAATCCCTGGCCGGCAAGGCGGGAAAACGCCTGTTCCGTCGGGCCGCCCGGATTGACGATGCCGTCGCGTTTCAACGTGCTGTCCATCCGTTCCTGCGCGCCGATGATCCCCTTGAACAACATGCTGTCGGCGTGCGCCTGGGGGGCGTCCATCAAACCGTTGGCGGCCAGCGCCCCCGAGACCTTCATAACGTCTTCGGGGGCGTTCGCCTTGCCTATGCCCACGGACCCGCTAAGGCCTGTATTCGATGTGCGCCCGCCCTGTGCGGCAGATGCGGATCGCATACTCCGGACGGCGGTTTCCGCCGCGGTGTTTTCGGTCGTGCCCATGGCTGAGTTTCCTTGTCTCTTGAAAAAAGGGCGGGGGTGCCGCCGGAAGAAAGCGACACCCCCGCCAATCACGGGGGAGCTGCGAATACCCCAAACGCGCTCGACCCCGCGTCATATCCGGGCCAAGTGTCAGCCCGGATAGAGCCTTTCGAAACCGGCGCGGACTTTCTCGACCAATGCCGGGTCCTGTTCACGCCAGTAACGGGGGTCGGCCATCATCTCGCGAAGCTTCTTCTCGTCGAGATCGCCGCCGGTGCGCTGCCCGTCCCGGGCAATGCCGGGTTCGTCCGCTTCCATCATGCGGTGAAGCGCGAGAACGCCTTCGAACGATGAGCCGAGCGCAGCGGTGACTTCTTCGGGAAGATGCGCTTTCGCCCAGTCGCCCAACTGCCGGGCGATGGTGTTCCAGCGTTCCTTGCCGCCGAAGTATTCCTCCAGCCGGCCCTGCACGCCGGCCGTCTCGGCGCCTTTTCGGGCGTCCTGCAAATGCGGCTCCACATACTTCTGCGCCAGGTCGTAGACGAGCTGCGCCTGTTCGTTGGTGAAGCCGGCCTGATGCAGGATGCGGTCGACGTCCGGGTCGCTCCTCCGCTCGCCGCAGTCGATGCAATAGTCCTCCGGCTTTTCGGGAACGATCCCGGTGCCGCGGGAGAAGCGTTGCTCCAACGCCTGATACGAGCGCCAGAGCGAGCCGGTGCGGACCTCGCCTTTCTCTTCATCCCAGAACTTGTCGGGCAGGCCCTTCGGACGCTGGCGCTTCATCGTGGGTTCCAGCGGCAGCGGCGGCGGTGCCGGCGGATTGTTTTGAGCCGCGGTATCGCGTTTTTCGATGTCGTCAATGATGTTATTCATGATCGTCTCCTATTGATCGGTGTGAGAGCTTGAATTTGACTCGGACGTGGGACCGTTTCGGCCACGTTCGATCAGTGTCTGGATGTGATGGACGAGCTGGCGCTGCCCCTCGAGATGCCGGAGGTGCGCGTCGTCCGCCCCCGGCCCCAACGTGCGTTCCAGCGTGATGGCCCGCAGGTATGCGAGCATCCGCCGCCCGTCTGCGCCCTGGAAACATCGCGCCGCGATGAGCGCGAGTTCGGCCGGGTCGGGCTTGGGATCGGTTGCCAAGGCGTCACTGGACATGCTTGGCCTCCGCTGTCTCAACCGGCGCGGGTTCCACCGCACCGGCGTCGCCCGGCGGCGCATCGCTACCCAGCAGGTCGCCCAGCATGCCCATCAGATCGCCGCCCGCGCCCAAGTCCGGGACGGGCGGTACGTTTTCCGGCAGCTCCGAGATTTCGGCGTCGGTCCGAAGAATGTCTTCGGGGACCCCGAATGCCGCGGCGAGATAGCGCGACGTCTTGAGCGGGTCGATCAGCTTCTGCGCTTCCGGCCCCATGGCGGTGACGGCGTTGATCCAGTCCCGCACCATGCCCGCTTCGCGCTGCCGGCGGTGACGTGCCAAGGGCGACGTGTAGATCATCTCGACAACGCGGCCGTCGATCTCGAAACGGCCCACTTCGCCCCGGCGCTGAAGGATCGCCACGGCCCGGTTGGCCAGAGGCGTCAGCAGTTCGGACTGCAGGCGCCCATAGGTCGCGCCCAAAAGCCGCGCCATTTCCAGCGAACGTTCCAGGACTTCGGTCGCCGTCATGTCCGGTTTGTCGGGCTGACCCAGCATGTCGACCATCAGGGCGTGACGGATGCGGGCGCGCATCTGCTCCAGCACGTCGGTCGACAGGGTCATGTCGTTGGCGGGCTTCAACGGTGTGAGGCCGGCGGAGCCGACCGCCTTGGGAATGATGGTGCCCGGTTCCAGCTTGATCGTAGCCGGGTTCAGAACCCCATCGTCGTCGGCCTGCCAGATGCCGGTAACCGCGATCGACGCGTTCTTCAGTATCAACTCGACCACCTTGTTGGCGGTCTTGATATCCGGCAACGCCTTCATAACGGGCGAGCGCCCATAGATTTCACCCGGCGCCTTGACCCAGCGGAAGTTGATGAACGGCGAGGAGCGGAACGCGCCGGTCCGAAGCACCTGCGTATCGGCGGCTTCGCCATCCGCCCCTTCGCGCACGGCGGCGTAATCGTAGCCGCGGCGTCCGGGCACCACCGCCTCGATGACGGCGATCTTCTTGTCCTTGTCGCTCTCTTCGGTGTCTTTATCCGTAAGCGTCGCTTCCGGATAGCGTTCCTTGAACTGTGCGACGGTGAGTTCCGATCTTCGGAATGTGGCGTCGAGCCGGCCCGACAGGCTTTCCTCGAACACGACCTCCGACAGCGGCACGGCGGTGAAGCGAAATGCCGACGTTTCACCGACCGGTGCTTCCTCGAACATCAGACACGCGGTGCCTGCGGTGACGAGATCCAGATAGCACTGGTGCATCTCGACGGCGAAGTTCGAGCGGTCGAAATGCCCCTGCAGTACCGAAGCGGCATGGCCGAGGATTTCGCCCATCTTCTGAAGCGCCTCGTCGGGTGCCTCTTTGCCCGGCTTGAAGTCGAACCACTGATCCCAGGGCGGGGTCAGTTCCGACAACAGGCTCGCCGCCAACTGGTCGACGGCGTCTGTCGCGGTGCCGTCATAAAGCCGTGTGCCTTTCTTGGCGCCCGGCGCGGTGTCGGTGATCGCGGCTTCGCGTTGCGGCAGCGCATGTTCATAACATTCCCGCCATTGACCCGCCCAAGGGCTGCGCCGTTCCTTGGCACGGCGATAGCGCTCGGTCAGCTTTTGCGGATCGGGCATGTGTTCTTTTTCGGTCGGCGTCATGGTCAATCTCCAAGCTTGTCCTTGAGCGGGCTTGCCGATGCGGCGGCCGCGACTGTGTCGTTGCGTTCCTCGAGCACGCCGCGGTCCGATGTGGCGATGGTGCCGGCACGGCCGCGGCGGCGGCGTTCGATGGCATCGAGGCGGCGCTGGCGGTCCTCTTCCGACGTGTCAGGCGGCGGCGGTGGCGGCGCCGGTGGCGGCGTGGAAGGCGATGAGAAAAATCCACCCATGGTCTGTCTCCTTTGCTGGGTTGCATGGTGCCGTTCGGGCACAAAAAAAGGCGCCCGGTCGGGGCGCCTCGTTACGAAAACACGGTCTGTCAGGGAGGGGCCGAACGGGCCCGAAAATACGAAAGCCCCGGATTGCGGACACACTTGTCCCCGGGACTTGTCGCTAATCTAAAATTCTATTCGCGAAGAGTCAACAAAAAATTCCCGCCATGGGTGTACAATTTGGTCACCCTTGGCGGAGGGGCTTCAGAATGCCGCCACTTTATTCCACGGCGGTCCCACCGACCGTCAGCCCATCGATGCGGAGCGTCGGCTGGCCGACGCCCACCGGCACGCCCTGGCCGTTCTTGCCGCAGGTCCCGATGCCGGGGTCCATCTCGAGATCATCTCCGACCATGCTTACCTTGGTCAGCACGTCTGGGCCGGAGCCGATCAGGGTCGCGCCCTTGACCGGTGTCGTCGCCTTACCGTTCTCGATCTTGTAGGCCTCGATACACGTGAAGACGAACTTGCCGTTGGTGATATCGACCTGACCGCCGCCGAACGACGTGGCATAGAGCCCCTTGTCCACGGACGCGATGATCTCATCCGGGTTCTTGTCCCCCGGTAGCATATAGGTGTTGGTCATGCGCGGCATCGGCATGTGCGCGTATGACTGTCGCCGCCCGTTGCCGGTCGACTGTTCGCCCATCAGATGCGCGTTCATGCGATCCTGCATATAGCCCTTGAGGATTCCGTCCTCGATCAGCGTGGTACAGCTCGACGGGGTGCCCTCGTCATCGATGGTGAGCGAACCGCGCCGGTCCTGGATCGTGCCGTCATCGACGACGGTGACGCCAAGCGATGCCACACGCTCGCCGCGCAGCCCTGCGAACGCAGAAGTCTTCTTACGATTGAAATCGCCCTCAAGCCCGTGGCCGATGGCTTCGTGCAACAGGATCCCGGGCCAGCCGGCACCGAGCACCACGATCATTTCACCCGCAGGCGCCGGTTCGGCCTGCATGTTGACGCGGGCCTGGCGGAGCGCTTCGTCGACCGCCGGTTTCCAGGTTTCGGGCTTGAGGTACGTGTCGAAATTGACGCGCCCGCCCATGCCGTGCGAGCCCATTTCCATCCGCCCGTCTTTTTCGAGCACTACCTGCACATTGAGCCGGACCAGCGGACGGATGTCGGCGACACGCATCCCGTCGGCGCGGATGATCTGCACCGCCTGCCACGAACCCAGGACGCTCGCGGTTACCTGCTTCACCTCCGGGTCGAGAGAACGGGCGTAGGCATCCATCTCCGCCAGCAAATTCACCTTGTCCTCGAACGGGACGAGCGCCAGGGGATTGTCGTCACCGTAAAGCGCCCGGTTGGTCTGCTTGAGCGGCACGGCCGCCGCGCCCGAATGCCCGCGGGTCACGGCCTGCACCGTATCGGATGCACGCAACAATGCGTCTTCGGACAACTCGGACGCATGCGCGTAACCCGTCGCCTCGCCCGAGACCGCGCGAAGGCCGAAACCCTGGGCGGTGTCGAAGCTAGCGCTCTTGACCCGGCCGTCGTCGAACATGATCGATTCCGACTGGCGGTATTCCAGAAACAGCTCGCCGTCGTCGGCGTCGTGCAATGCTTCGCCGGTGATCGCCTCGGCCTTTTCACGGCTGAGCGCGCCTGCGGCGAAAAACAGGTCATCGGTCTGGGAAAGATCGGTCATTGGCTTGCCTTTGCGTTTCCGGTAAAGACGAGCAACATTTGTTGCGTCTTCCGTTAATATAGTAATGACAAGGCGCTATGACGAGGCGGAGTTCCAAAAATGGCCTTCGAAGAACACCCGTTACGGGCCGAACTGACGGCGGAGATGAACGCCCGCCCGCATGCCGTGATATTGGCGCCGGCGCAAATCTCGCACATCACCTGCGTCACCGGCGAGGAGAGCGGTGACGCAGACCGTGAGCATCTGAAAGCGCTCTGCCAATCATTCAAAGTCTCGGCGCCGGCGGCGTCGGCGTCCCAATTCGACGCCGATTTCGGGCCGTTCAGACTGAAATGGGAACGGCACACGGAATTTTCCGCCTACACGCTCATCAAGGAAGGCGGCTTCGACCAACCGTTCAAGGGTTTGCCCGTCGGCGAAGTGCCGTCGGATTGGTTGGACGCGCTACCGGGGAAGGTATTGACGGCGCTCCATATCTCTATCGAAACGGGCGCGACGCCGGAGCGTGAGGGCGCGGACCTTGCCGGCTTGTTCGACAACAATTCGATTGTCGGCGCCAACGTCGCCGACAAGCGCGCGACGTTGTGGACCGATTACCAGCTTCACACGGACGGCTTCCTCCGTTTCCTGATCCGCAACTGCGACATGAGCGCATCGTCCTTGGGACGACTGGTCAAGCGTCTCTGCGAGATGGAAACCTATCGCATGATGGCAATGCTGGCGTTGCCGCCGGCACGCGAAGCCCGACCGGTGATCGCGGATTTGGAACAGAACCTCTCCGACATTCTGCAGACCCTTGCGTTTAGCGACGGCACCGACGACGAACAGCGGCTTTTGGAGCAGCTTTCCAAAGTCGCCGCCGAGACGGAACGCACGTCCGCTTCGCTCAATTACCGGTTCAGCGCGTCCCGCGCCTACCAGGAACTGGTCGAACAACGCGCCGATGCGATGCGGGTCGAGCGTATCACCGGCGTGCAGCCGCTCACCGATTACATGATGACCCGGTTCGCGCCGGCAATGGAAACCCGGGACAACCTGACCCGCCGGATCGAGACCTTGAGCCGCCGCGTCGCCCGTGCAAGCGACCTTTTGCGCACGCGCGTCGACGTTGCGCTGGAGGCGCAGAACCGCGATCTTCTGCAATCCATGGACCGGCGCGCCAAGTTGCAGCTTCGCCTGCAGCAAACCGTCGAGGGGCTGTCAGTTGTCGCGGTTAGTTATTATCTCCTGGGTCTGCTAGGCTATATCGTCAAAGGTGTGCACGATACTTATGACTTCGGCTTCGATACCGATGTCGCGTTGATGGCACTGTTGATCCCTGTCGTCGCCCTGGTTTGGTGGGGCGTGCATCGGGTCAGGGATGCCGTGATGAATCCGCCAAAGTCGGACTGAGATCGCGTGCCGCCCGGGAAATGACCCGGAAAGGCCTGTTGCTATGCCATTCAGATACAAAGTCCTACCTGACCACAGACTTCTTTTCGGTGTGTTCCACGGGACGTTGACGCCCGACGAGTATTTGAACGGCATCGAAGAGTTGAGCCGAAACCAGGCATTCGAACCCGATTACGATCGCCTTGGTATTCTTCACGACGATCTCGATCTATCCCTGTTCGGCCTGAAAGAATTGCATGCGATCAGGGATCGAATGAGCACCGCCTATTACGGTAACCATCGCCCCGCCGATACTGAAAAGCGGTCGTACCGGATTGCCTTGGTGTCGAAACCTTCGATCAATGAGACCATGCTCAAGCTCTATGCGGCAACGTTGGCATCGAGCTTAGTACCAACGGTATCAATGAAGATTTTTCCAAAACTCGACAAGGCGCTTGGATGGCTGGAACGGGACGAACTCGCCGCGCAGTTCGCCGAACCGGATTGGGTCGCGTTCATGGCGTTCGATGCACGCTCAGGCTAGTTCGAACCTGACACAGGCCACCGGCGGCAGGCGGCAGTCCGGCGCCGTCCATATTTCCCCGCCGTCGGCGGAAATCCAGAGACCGCCACTTGTCGATCCGAACGCGAGTTGCATGCCCGTTGCGTCCACATCGAGCGCATGACGATAGACGAGATCATAGGCATGACGCGCGGGAAGCCCCCGATCGAGGACGTCGAAGGTTTTTCCGCCATCTCGTGTTCTTGAAACCACCACCTTGGCATCGACGGGGAACCGCTGCTCGTCCTTGATCGCGGGCACGAACCACGCGACATCGGGATCCTGCGGGTGTGCGACGACGGCGAACCCGAAACCGGACGGTTTGGCGCTTTCCAGCGGCGACCAGGTCATTCCGTAATCCGTGGAGCGGTAGATGCGCGAGTGATGCTGGCACCAGATGACTTCCGGATGTGCCTTGCAGTGTGCAATCTGATGAATGTCCTGCGCAATCGGGTCGTGCCGCTGGTCCGGCGGCATGTATTCGTTGTCGAACCCATCTCCGATATTCGTCCAAGACACGCCGCCGTCCTCGGTCTGCCAGATGCCGGCGCACGACACGCCGATGGTCAGCTTGTCGGCGTTCTTGGGGTCAACCAGAACAGAACTCAGACCTGGCTGCTCTCCGCCGGCGACGCCCATCCATTTCCGTCTATCCGGCATCATCCATAAAGCATCGTTCAATGTCCACGTCGCACCATTGTCGTCGGATCGGAACAAACCGCCCGGCATGGTCCCGGCCCAGAATGCACCATCCTTACCGGCCGGGTTGATATTCCAGATGCGCCCGACCGACCAGGGATGTGGATCGTCATCGGCGTCATCAGGTTTTTTGGGAAACGTGGGAACCCGCATTTCCTGCCATTCACCATCTCCCTCCCGCCGCCAGAGCTTCGGGCCGAAATGGCCAAGATCGAGTGCGGCCAAAGTCGTCTGACCATCCGAATAAACCGCCGACACCGGTTCGCCGAGAAACTTCGTTTCATCGATATCCCAGCCGCCGTTCTTTCGGACCAGAATGAAAAGCCCCTTGCGGGTGCCGACATACAGTTTGCTTGCCACGTCAACCTTCCTTGTCACCTCGTCAGCCCCCGGAGAGGGCCTGAAAAATATGAATTTCGCTCTTGTCGTTCAGCGCGACCGAGAGGTTCGTCCGGTCTCTTACCTGCATGCCGTCGATAAACACCGCAACGTGCCGGCGGATTGCACCCTGATCATCCAGGATATAGCCCTTCAATTGCGGATGGTCGGAGAACACATTTCCGAGTACCGCGTCGAGCGTGTCTCCCGGGGCCACGACGGTCGGCGCATCAATGAATCGCGCCAGTTGGCTCGTGAAGAACACGGTCGGCATAGGAGCTTCAGACGTCCGCCGCTTCCGGCAAGTACGCGTCGAGACGAGCAAAGCTTCTTCCCCACCCTTCGCCGTGCAGATCGCGGAGTTCGGTCGTATCGAACAGTGTATGAACCATCGTCATTTCGGTTTTTCCATCCACCTCTTCGAGCGTCACGGTGACGACGGTTTCGGTCCCTAATCCCCCGTTCTCCCAATCCCAGGTGAACGACACACGCTCGGGTTCATCTATCTCCAGGTACTTCCCGACCACAACGTGCAGCGTTCCGTCTTCGAGCGTCATTTCCGAGCGGATGACGCCACCAACCCGAAGGTCGTTGCGGATACGGTTGTTGCAGGTCTGATCACATCCCCACCAACGCGCCATGTGCTCCGGCTGGGTCCACATCTTGAAGACAAGCGCACGCGGCGCATCGAACGTTCGCGTCATCGTCAGTACGCGTGTGGTCGTATCAGTGCTTGCGTCCATCGTCGGATCCCTCCTGCACCTCTTTCAAATAATCGTCGAGCCTGTCGAAGCTCTGCGTCCAGAATTTCTTGTAGGTTTCAATCCACGCATTGGCGTCCTTGAGGGGCTCGGGGTTCAGCCGGCAGGGCCGCCATTGCGCGTTGCGCCCGCGCTCGATCAGGCCGGCGTTCTCCAGCACCTTCAAATGACGGGAAATCGCCGGCATCGATATCTCGAACGGCGCAGCCAATTCCTTGACCGTCATCTCGCCGCCTGCGAGCCGCGACAGGATTGCGCGCCGGGTTGGGTCGGCTAAAGCTGCAAACGTTCCGCTCAATGTATCTGTCATCTTTAATTAACGTATCCTTTAATTAACTGACGCGTTAATAACAAGCGATTGCCTTGCTGTCAAACGGGGTTTTCGCGCACTCGACAGAGGGTCTTGTCGAAACGGAGGCGAATGCATATAAATCTCTGCACGTGGTGATTTGTCCGACCGGCTTGCGGCCACGTTAAATAAACCCGCTAAAAGGTCTCGGTTCGACGAGGCCCCTGGCGTGAGTGTCAGGGTTTTTTATTGGACCGGGGCCCCAGAACTGGAGGCTCCTTATGAGCAAAGACACGTCTTCAAAATCCTGGCGTCCGGCGACGCAACTCGTGCGCGGCGGCACGCAACGTTCGCCTTTCGAAGAGACATCGGAAGCGATCTTCCTGACGTCCGGCTATGTCTATCCAAGCGCGGACGAGGCCGAACTTGCATTTAAAGGTGACAAGCAGCGCTACATTTATTCGCGCTACGCCAATCCAACGCTATCGATGTTCGAACAACGCCTCGCCCTTCTTGAAGGCGCGGCATACGGTGTCGCCACGGCGAGCGGCATGTCGGCCGTTTTCGCGGCGCTCGCATCGCAGTTAAAGGCAGGCGATCGGATTGTTGCGTCGAAAGCGCTGTTCGGTTCGTGCCTCTACATCATCGCCGACCAGCTACCGAAGTTCGGCATCGAAGCGGATTTCGTCGACGGAACCGATTACGATGCCTGGGCGAAGGCACTTTCGACACCGGCGAACGTGGTGTTCATGGAAACGCCGTCGAACCCCTGTCTCGAAGTCATCGACATCGCGAAAGTATCCGAGATGGCGCATGCCGCCGGAGCACGCGTTGTCGTCGACAACGTGTTTGCGACCCCGATCCTGCAACGT
This sequence comes from Rhodospirillales bacterium, assembly GCA_023145215.1. GTDB lineage: Bacteria > Pseudomonadota > Alphaproteobacteria > Rhodospirillales > Casp-alpha2 > UBA4479. The sequence goes on from JAGLED010000008.1 coordinate 118,764, forward strand.
CCCCTCGCACTCGGCGCAGACATTGTCGTTTATTCGGCCACCAAGCACATCGACGGTCAGGGTCGCACTTTGGGTGGCGCCATCCTGACCAACGACCAGGAATTCATCGAGGATCATCTGACACCCTGGATGCGGCATACGGGGCCGGCGCTGTCCCCCTTCAACGCGTGGGTGCTGTTGAAAGGTCTCGAGACCCTTGCGGTTCGCGTCAAGCAGCACTGCGAGAACGCGGCGAAGGTTGCCGCATTTCTCGAGGGCCATCCGAAAATCGAGAAAGCAATTTATCCCGGCCTGAAGAGCCATCCCCAGCACAATCTGGCGCTGGCGCAGATGAACGGTCAGGGCTCCAGTCTTGTCGCGTTCGAAATCAAAGGCGGGAAGAAGGCGAGCTTCGCCACGCTGAACGCACTCGGCATTGTCGATATCTCCAACAACCTCGGTGACGCAAAAAGCCTGATCACCCACCCGGCGACAACGACGCACCAGCGTTTGAGCGACGAAGAAAAAACCGCGCTCGGCATCACCGACGGCCTCGTACGCTTGTCGGTCGGCTTGGAAGACGCGGAAGATCTGATCGAGGATCTGGACCAGGCGCTCGCCGCGGCCTGACGATCAAACGGCGCGGCGCGGCAAATCCTCGAGCCGTGCCGCCGCCGGGCCGGCGCATCCGTCACCGATGATTTTGCCATCGATCCGCACCAGCGGACGGATTGAAAGGCTCGACGTCAGAAACACCTCGTCCGCACCTTTCAACTCATCGGCCGAGATACTGCGTTCGATGACGGTTTCGGCGTTCATCACGCAGGCGCGCATGATGCCGGGCAACGCACCGTCCGAAACAGGCGGTGTCACAAGTTCCTCACCGAAGCGGCAAAACACATTGGCCGCCGTCGCTTCCGCAACCATATCGCGGGTATTCAGCAGGATCGCATCGCCGGCCCCGGCGTCGGATGCCTCACGCACGGCAATGACGGCGTCCAGGTAGTTTGTGCTTTTGACCTGCGCCAGCGGCGAGCGTTCGTTGCGCCGGGTCGTCGTTGCGATGATCGCCTCGACGGGCGCGGCATTCCCGACCATCCCCGCTGCTGCAGAGATCATCAGGGTTGGTTCGGCGGTTGCCGGCGGCAATACGCCGCGTGGTGCCGGACCGCGTAAAAGCGTGACCCTCGCAGAGCCTTCGGGAACTCCTTCGGCGGTGCAGATATTCTTTACCGCGCCGATCAGGGTCTCCTTATCCACGCTCAACTCGATCCCGAGCACGGCCGCACCGTTATTAAGACGCGCCATGTGCCGGTCGAACCGACGTGGCGCCCCATCGACGATGGCAAGCGTCTCGAAGATACCGTCGCCGAGGGTGACCCCCCGGTCATTTGCATCGATTGCACCCTTGGCATCGGCAATCCGTCCGTTCACCCAGACTTTCATGATCCGGCCTCGCCGGTAACGCTGGCCAATAGCGGTGCCGCCTTGGTACGCATCTCTTCATACTCATCCGCCGGATTGCTGTCGGCGACAATACCACCGCCGGCATGCGCCGATACGGTGCCATCCGATACCATCAGCGACCGGATCACGATGTTGGAGTCCATCGCCCCGTCCATGCCCGCCCAGAACACACTGCCGCAATAGGCGGCACGGCGGGATGCTTCCAGTTCGTGAATGATCTCCATGGCGCGGATCTTTGGCGCGCCGGTCACCGACCCGCCAGGGAAAGTGGCGCGGAACAGGTCGACAGCATCGAAACCCGGGCGCAACTTCCCGACAATTTCGGACACCAGATGATGTACCCGGGCGAATGTTTCGAGTTCGCAAAGCGCCGTCACCCCGACGCTGCCAATCAGGGCAACGCGGGAAATATCGTTTCGCAGCAGATCGACGATCATCAGATTCTCTGCCCGATCCTTGACGCTTTCCGTCAGTTCCAACGCATAGTCGACATCGACTTCGGGAACGTCGCTGCGGGGCCGCGTCCCTTTGATGGGCCGGGTTGATATTCGTCCCGACGTGTCCAGTTTCAGAAAGCGTTCCGGTGATGCGCATAACAACTGATGGCCGGGGCCACATGCCGCGTACGCCGCAAACGGCGCCGGCGTGGCCCAGCGAAGCCTGCGATAAAGCATGTAGGGCGTGAGCCCTCCCGGCAGCTCGGCGGTGGCCCGGGTCGTAATGTTGGCCTGGAATATGTCGCCGGCGTAGATGTAATCGATGGCGCGCTGCACCGCCGCTTCATAGGCGCTGCGATCCATCTCCCAATGCCACTCTGCAACGGGCGCCCGATCAAGGGGCGGCAACGTCCCGGCCGCCGCGATCTTGCCAGCCATGCCTTCGAGGCGCCGCGCCGCCGACGGACGCCCCGGCATGAGATCGGCGGCAACAACCCATGCACGATGTTCAAACGTGTCGAAGGCGACGATGGTGTCGTACAGACCCGCCGCAACGGCCGGGAAGCCGGTGCCGCCACGATGGTTCGGCAGGCGCTCGATGACCCCGCCCAGTTCGTAGCCCAGAACGCCGCACAATCCCGTCTGAAACGGCGGCAGCGCCGGATCGGTATCGAGGTGCGCCATATGCAGGAGCGCCCGCAACTTCCCGAATGGGTCGCGGTTCGTGAGTCCGTCGGGGCCTCCAATCAAGGTTTCTGCCGGATCGGCGGCGATATAGGCGTACCGGCCCCGGCCGCCGCCTTCATCGGCGCTATCGAGCAGCACGGCGACCGGATCGCTTGCGAACGGCTGGAACGCCGCCACGGGATCACGGTAGGGAACTTCCTTGGCTACGGGTTTGGCCATGGTTTACGCCGCCACCCCGGGGGTGGCGGCTCCGATCAGAAGCTGTCGCCGAGCACCCGGTCGGGCGGGGCGTGTCCGTCGACAAAGGTTTTGATGTTGATCAGAACCTTCTCGCCCATGTCATTCCGGCCTTCGTGTGTGGCCGAGCCCATGTGCGGCAGCAGGACGACATTATCCAACGCCAGGAGTTTCGGGTTCACGGCGGGTTCGTGTTCGAAGACATCGAGACCGGCGCCCGCGATCTCGCCGTTCGACAACATGCGGGTGAGCGCATTCTCGTCGATGATTTCGCCGCGCGCCGTGTTGACGATCACCGCGTTCTCCCGGAGCAGTTTAAGACGCCGCGCCGACAACAGGTGATAGGTCGCCGGCGTGTGCGGGCAGTTGACCGAGACGAAGTCCATCCGCGCCAGCATCTGGTCGAGGCTTTCCCAATATGTCGCTTCGAGTTCGTTCTCAACCGCTTCCGGGACCTGACGGCGATTGTGGTAATGGATCGAAAGGCCGAAGCCGCGCGCGCGACGCGCCACTGCCTGGCCGATCCGCCCCATGCCGATGATCCCGAGGCGCTTGCCGTAAATGCGGTGGCCGAGCATCCAGGTCGGCGACCAGCCGGGCCAATCCCCGTTGCGGAGCTGACGCTCGCCTTCGGTCAAACGGCGGGGGACGGCCAGCAACAGCGCCATGGTCATATCCGCCGTGTCCTCGGTCAGCACGTCGGGGGTGTTGGTAATGGTCACGCCACGCTGACGCGCCGTCGCCAGATCGATGTGGTCGACCCCGGCACCGTAGTTGGCGATCAGACGCAGATTGGGCCCCGACTGACTGAGGATCTTCGCATCGATCCTGTCGGTCACGGTCGGCACGAGCACATCCGCAGTCTTCACGGCCTCCGCCAGATCGGACGCGGACATCGGCGTGTCGTCGAGATTCAGCCGGACGTCGAACAACTCCATCATGCGGGTTTCGATGGCATCCGGTAGTTTTCGGGTGACAACGACGATTGGCTTGTTACGCGGCATTTGTGAGCCCTTTCAACGCGCTTTGTTAGCCGTGGCCATAGCAATCCGGCACCGGGTTGTCCAGTAACTTGACCGAAGGCGCTACGGTGGCGATAAACACACCATGAATAGCATGCGCCCGCGCCGTCGTCCCCTTTTGCTGACGATTTTCGTCCTTGCCGGATTTTTCCTTGCCGGCTTGCCCATCGCCCACGCGCAGACCCAGGGTACGGGTCTGCCACTTCCCCGCTATGTCAGCCTGCGCGCGGCGGAGGTCAACCTGCGCACGGGCCCGGGCGTCCAGTATCCGGTCGAATGGATATTCCAGCGTGAATCGTTGCCGGTCGAAATCATCAAGGAATACCGCACGTGGCGGCTGGTCCGGGATTGGGAAGGCACGCAGGGCTGGATGCACCAAAGCATGCTATCCGGCAAACGCACTTTCCTGGTCACCGGCAAGGACCGCACGGTCAGGGCCGAGCCGGACACCAAGAGCCGCGCCGTCGCAATCGTGCAGCACGGCATCATTGGCGAGATCACGTCATGTCCCGCCGCGGCCGGCTGGTGCAAGGTGCGGATCAAGGGGATCGAAGGCTGGCTACGCCGGGTCGAGTTCTGGGGCGTGTACCGGAACGAAACCTTCGAATAACGGCTTACGCCAGGTCGCTCGCCAACGCGGACTTGGTCTCTTCCGAAAACACCGCGATATGACCGTACTTGGGGTGATTGATCCCCAGCATCACGCGACCGTCGAACGCCTTGAACTTTTCAGCCTGCGCGTCGGCGAACGGGAAATGGATAAACTGCACCGACGATGCCTTGCCATCGGCCGTGGTCCGGTCGACGTCATCTTCCGGCACGCCTTTTATCGTCTCGTCATCGAACTCGAGCGTGATGGTTTCCTCGACCCCGCCAAGCCCGGACAGAAACACCTTGCGGCGCGCTTCGTCCTCGACTTCGAACATCAGGGTCGCAACCAGTTCGCGACCGTTCGGGATGAGCGGATTGTATGCGGCGAGTTCGTCCGCGATCTGCTCTTCGCCGCCTTTTTCGATATAGAGCATTTCATGGACCTGATGCCACATGGTCTCGTAGTTTTCGAAATAGAAGGTGGCGTCGGGGCCGCATGAAACGCGCCGGTCACGCTTCATTGCCGTGACGGCGGTGCGGCGCTCCTTGCGTGTCTTCGCGTACTCCTCGATGGGCATGATGTCTTCGCGAGTAATCTCGGTTCTGAGCATCAAATGTCCTCCGTCCTTTAAGTCGTATTACAGTCCATATGCCCGGGCGAACACCTCGACCGGGTGAGTCACGTGCTCGATGCCATCCGTCGGTTTATCCAACATCTCGATACCCTGCACGATGTGGTCGCGCGCCAAAGGACATTCGGACAGCACGTACTTGGCGCCGGCGTCACCGGCTTTTCGGGCGACCGGCTTGCCGACCTTGAGGCCGACCTCGAAATTGTCCTTCATCACGCCCCAGGAACCGCCGTGCCCGGAGCAGCGCTCGATGACGTCGAGCTTCACGTCGGGAATCAGGCGCAGCATCTCGGCGGCTTTCTGACCCATGTTCTGGGCCCGGGAATGACAAGAGATATGCACCGTCACGCCGCCGTCGAGGGCTTCAAGGCCGTCGGCCAATCCCTCGTCCTTGGCGATCGAGACAATATATTCGGTGATGTCGAATGTGGCGCCACTGAGGATTTTGACGTCGTCGTCGTCCGGGACCACCAGTGGCCATTCGAACTTGAGCATCAAGGCGCATGACGGTACGAGCGCGATGACGTCATAACCTTTTTCGATCCACGGCTTCAGGTCCTGCGCGGTCGCTTTGGCACTTTCGGCAACGGCCGCGATATCGCCCTGCTCCAACTGCGGCATGCCGCAGCAACGCGGATAGACCACTTCCGTTTCGACACCATTCTTCGCCAGAATGGCGCGGGCCGCGTTACCGATATCGGGATTGTTGTAGTTGGCGAAACAGGTCGCATACAGAACCGCCTTGCGGCCGTGCGCCGGCGCGGCCGTGTTCACGGACGGCACGTCTGTTTGCTCCGTGAACGGCGTCGACGTGAACTCCGGCAGCTTGGCTTGCCGGTGCACACCGAGCGTCGCTTCCATGGCCGGCCGGGTCAGCGAGTTGCCGCACTTCGACGCCCAGTTCGCAAGGCCCGCAACCTTACTGGCGAGCTGGCCGTTACGGTCGGTCTTGGTCAGTTGTTTCGCCGCGAACGGCACCTCGCCCTTTTTCAACTCGACCGCCCGATAGCGCAGCATCAGATGCGGGAAATCGAGGTTGAACTCGTGCGGCGGGACATATGGGCACTTCGTCATGAAGCACATGTCGCACAGGGTGCAAGCGTCAACGACGGGTTTGAAATCGGCGCTATTGACGGAATCGAGCTCACCCGACTCGGACTCGTCGATCAGATCGAAGAGCCTGGGAAAGCTGTCGCACAGGTTGAAGCAGCGCCGGCATCCATGACAGATGTCGAAAACGCGGCGCAGTTCTTCATCGAGTTTCGCTTCGTCGTAAAAATCGGGATCCTGCCAAGGGATCGGATGGCGCTCCGGCGCCTCAAGACTGCCTTCGCTCATGACTGATTCCTCAGAAAATGAAACGCTGGTTCAATCACGCTGGATGATGAAGGGGGGCACACGCCCCCCTTCGATATCGCATCGATCAAACGTCGCGATTATTCCATCGTGTCGAGCGCTTTCTGGAAGCGGCCGGCGTGCGACTTTTCAGCCTTCGCCAGCGTCTCGAACCAGTCGGCAATCTCGTCGAAACCTTCTTCACGGGCGGTTTTGGCCATACCCGGATACATGTCGGTGTATTCGTGCGTTTCACCGGCGATCGCCGCTTTCAGGTTGGCGCCGGTATCGCCGATCGGCTCACCCGTCGCCGGATCGCCGACTTCTTCGAGGAATTCGAGGTGGCCATGCGCGTGGCCCGTTTCACCTTCGGCGGTGGAGCGGAAAACGGCGGCAACGTCGTTGTAGCCCTCAACGTCGGCCTTTTGCGCGAAGTACAGGTAACGGCGGTTGGCCTGCGATTCGCCGGCAAAAGCCTCTTTCAGATTCTCTTCGGTTTTCGTTCCCTTGAGGGACATATGATCCTCCTTCTGCATAATCTCTTTGAGTGGCAATACTCATGCGAGTGGGAATACTCGTAAGGGCGCAGAGGCCCGTGCACGCAGCAAATATGCCTCTCGCTCAGCAGCAAGTCAACGGATTAGAATCGTTCTAATTTTGGAAAATTAGTCTTCGCGAACGCGAATGACGACATCGACACGGGATATCTTCGCCCCGCCCGGCGGCGTCGGCAGACTGGACACCACGACATCGTTGGACGCGACATCTTCGAGATGGCCGTCGTTTTCGAAGTAGAAATGGTGGTGATCGGAGGTATTGGTGTCGAAGTAGGATCGGCCCGCTTCGACCGCGATCTCGCGCAAAAGTCCAGCCTGCGTGAACTGGTGCAACGTGTTGTAAACCGTCGCGAGCGACACCGACACGCGCGCGGCGGTGGCCTCGTTGTGCAGCATTTCGGCGCTGATATGACGATCCTCGCCGCGGAACATCAACTCCGCCAAGGCGATACGCTGACGCGTCGGGCGAAGGCCCGCGTCCCGCAGCTTACCGATGATCGGGGCGTATCGTTTTTGATCCGTCATAAGCGTTACTTAATTAATCCTGCGAAAAAGTGCAATGGTGCTCTGCACTTAAGCATCGTCCTGGTTCGGAAACGGCACGCCGACGATATTGTACCCGCTGTCGACATAAAGCACCTGCCCTGTGACACTGAGCGCCAGGTCGGAAAGCAGGAAAAGCGCCGAACCGCCAATGTCGTCCAACTGGACATTTCGTCTGAGCGGCGCGTGCTGTTCGTTCCACTTGAAGATATGACGCGCGCCGGCGATGGCGCTGCCGGCAAGGGTTCGCATCGGACCGGCGGAGATCGCGTTAACTCGAATGTTATCGGGACCGAGATCGGACGCCAGATAGCGTACGCTCGCTTCGAGCGCCGCCTTCGCAACCCCCATCACGTTGTAGTTCGGCACGACTTTCTCGGCACCATAAAAAGACAGCGCGATCATGCTCCCACCATTCTTCATATGCGGTGCCGCATGCCGGGCCAGGGACGTGAAGGAATAGCAGGACACGTCCATCGTTCGGCGGAAATTCTCACGTGTCGTCGCGACGTACTTGCCTTTGAGCTCTTGCTTGTCCGAGTACGCGATGGCGTGCACGACGAAGTCGATGGAGCCCCACGCATCGGCGCAGGCGTCGACGGCGGCTTTTATCGAGCCTTCATCCTCGACGTCGCAAGGGACGATGACCTGGGAATTCAGTTCCTCGGCCAACGGGCGGACGCGGCGCTCAATGGCCTCGTTCTGATAGGTAAAGCCCATTTCGGCGCCGTGGGCGGCAAGGGTATTGGCGATACCCCACGCAATCGAATGGTCGTTTGCGACCCCCATGATAAGGCCGCGCTTACCTCCCATGATGTCGGACTGACTGGCGAGGTGACTGGCGGCGACCGATGATTTCTGTTCATTCACGGGATCAGGCCTCGTACCGTTTGAAGGCCAGCGTGGCGTTGGTGCCGCCGAACCCGAAGCTGTTCGAAATCACGCAGTTCAGACCCGCGTTGTCGATCCTTTGCCGGACGATATCGGCCTCGCCGACGTCGGGATCGAGGTTCTCGATGTTCGCGGACGCGGCGACGAAATCGTTTTCAAGCATGATCAGCGAGTAGATCGCCTCGTGCGCGCCGGTGGCGCCCTGCGAGTGACCGGTCAAGGATTTCGTCGACGAAATCTTCGGCTTGTGCGCGCCGAACACTTCCTGGATCGACTTGATTTCGGTCATGTCCCCGACCGGCGTCGACGTGCCGTGCGCGTTGATGTAGTCAACCTTGGTGTTGCCGAGGCCCGCAGTCGCCAGCTGCATGCAGCGGCGCGCACCTTCGCCCGACGGCGCAACCATATCGACACCGTCGGACGTCGCACCGTAGCCGACAACCTCGCCGTAGATTTTCGCGCCGCGCGCCTTGGCGTGCTCAAGCTCTTCCAGCACGACCACACCGGCACCACCGGCGATAACAAAGCCGTCCCGGTCGGCATCGAATGGGCGCGACGCCTTGCCCGGGTCGTCGTTGTACTTGGACGACAGCGCGCCCATGGCATCGAACAACACCGTCAACGTCCAGTGCAGTTCCTCGGCCCCGCCCGCGAAGACGACGTCCTGCTTGCCCCACTGGATCAGTTCGGCCCCGTTGCCGATGCAATGCGCGCTCGTCGAGCATGCCGATGAAATCGAATACGAAAGACCCCGCGTATGGAAAGCCGTCGACAGATTCGCCGAGACGGTAGAGGACATGGCTTTCGGCACGGCATAAGGACCGACCCGCTTAGGGCCCTTTTCGCGCGCGGTGTCCACCGCCAGCACCTGCGCCGATGTGGACGGCCCACCGGACCCCATGACCAGTCCCGTGCGCTCACTGGTGATGTCTTTTTCCTGCAGACCGGAATCGTTGATCGCTTCCTGCATCGCGATGTAGCCGTAGGCGGCGCCATCACCCATGAAACGACGCAACTTGCGGTCGATCTTTTCGTCGAAATCGACGGTCGGCGCACCATGCACGTGCGAGCGGAACCCACGCTCGGCATATTCTTCGCAGAAGACGATTCCGGACCGGCCATCGCGCAAGCTCTGCGTGACTTGGGCCACGTCCTCGCCGATGGGGGAAACGATCCCCATACCCGTTACGACCACACGTCTCAT
>JAGLED010000009.1 GCA_023145215.1 Rhodospirillales bacterium
TCCTTGTGCATGTCGATGAAGATCTCGCCCAGACGGCCGTCCTCGTACTCGCCGGTGCGGAGATAGATCTTGTGGCCGCCGACAATCGCCTTCTGGGTATAGCCCTTGCGGCGTTCCGGCATCTTGGAGCGCTCAGATTTGATGATCTCCTTGACGATGATCTTCTCGACGACCTTCTCGGCCAGCACCTGCGCCTTTTCGCTCTGCGAGCCGCTTTCCAGCACCTCGGCCGCCTCATCGTCATCCGCCACCAGCGCCGCCGCCAGCGGCTGGCTCAGCTTGGAGCCGTCGCGGTAGAGGGCGTTGGCCTTCAGGGCCAGCTTCCACGAGAGCTCGTAAGACTCCTCGATATCACCGACCGTCGCCTCGTTCGGCATGTTGATGGTCTTGGAGATGGCGCCGGAGATGAACGGCTGCGAGGCGGCCATCATGCGGATGTGGCTTTCGACCGAGAGCGCGCGCTTGCCGATACGGCCGCACGGGCTGGCGCAGTCGAACACCGCCAGGTGCTCTTCCTTAAGGTGCGGCGCACCTTCGACCGTCATCGCACCGCAGACATACGTATTTGCGGCTTCGATTTCGGCTTTCGAGAAACCAAGCGCCGACAACATGTTGAAGTTGAGATCGTCGAGCGATGCCTTTTCGAGCTTCAGCACTTCCGTACAGAAGGCTTCGCCGAGCGACCACTTGTTGAAGGCGAACTTGATCTCGAACGCTTCACCCAGGTTCTTCTCGATCTTGGCGAGCGCGTCGTCGGTGAAGCCCTTGGCTTTCAGCGTTTCGTGGTTGATCCCCGGCGCACCCTTGAGCGTGCCGTGGCCGACGGCGTAGTCGATCACGTCCTTGATCTGCGCTCCGTTGTAGCCGAGCGTGGTCATCGCCTGCGGCACCATCGAGTTGATGATCTTGAAGTAACCGCCACCGGCGAGCTTTTTGAACTTCACCAGGGCGAAGTCCGGCTCGATCCCGGTCGTGTCGCAGTCCATCACAAGACCGATGGTCCCGGTCGGCGCGATCACGGTGACCTGTGCGTTGCGGTAACCGTGCTGCTGACCGAGGTCGAGGGCACGGTCCCATGCTTCGGCAGCTGCACTGGCAAGGGCCGTATCCGGGCAGTCGTTGGCGACGAACGGCACCGGATTGATGCTCAGGCCTTCGTAACCTTCGGCTTCACCGTGCGCGGCGCGGCGATGGTTGCGGATCACGCGCAGCATCGGCTCCGCGTTCGGCTCGTAGCCCGGGAACGCGCCCAGGCTTTCCGCCATGGCTGCGGACGTGGCATATGCCTGACCGCACATCAGCGACGTGATGGCGGCGCAAATGGCGCGGCCTTCGGCACTGTCGTAGGGAATGCCGGCGGCCATCAGGAACCCGCCGATGTTGGCGTAGCCCAGCCCCAAGGTGCGGTAGCGGTAGCTCAACTCGGCGATCCGTCTGGACGGGAATTGCGCCATCAGGACCGAGATTTCGAGCGTGATGGTCCAGAGCGTGACCGCGTGGGTGAATCCGGCAACGTCGAAGATGCCGTCTTCGCCCCGGAAGTTCATGAGGTTGAGCGACGCCAGATTGCACGCCGTGTCGTCGAGGAACATGTACTCCGAGCACGGGTTCGACGCGTTGATCCGGCCCGACGTGGGGCAGGTGTGCCATTCGTTGATAGTGGTATCGAACTGGATACCCGGATCGGCGCAGGCCCATGCGGAGTAACCGACATCGTCCCAAAGCTTGGCGGCGCTGATTCGCTTGTCGACCTTGCCGTCCTTGCGGCGGATCAGGTCCCATTCACCATTATCCAGAACGGCCTGCAGGAAGTCGTTGGTTACGCGCACCGAGTTGTTGGAGTTCTGACCGGCAACCGTGACGTAGGCCTCGGAATCCCAGTCTGTGTTGTATTCCTTGAACTCGAGCGACGTGTAGCCCTGCTTGGCGAACTGAATGATCCGCTGCACGTAGTTTTCCGGGATCATCACCTTGCGCGCGGCGCGGATCGCGGCCTTGAGCTGGGCGTTTTCCTTCGGATCGTACTTTTTGTCTTCGCCAAGTTCGGTCTCGTTGCAGGCCTTCATCACCTCGTTGAGGTGTTTGCTGGCGAGCTTGGAGCCGGCGACGAGGGCTGCGACCTTCTGCTCTTCGATCACTTTCCAGTTCACGAAGTGCTCGATGTCCGGGTGGTCGATATCGACCACGACCATCTTGGCGGCGCGGCGCGTGGTGCCGCCCGATTTGATGGCGCCGGCAGCGCGGTCACCGATTTTCAGGAAGCTCATCAACCCCGACGACTTGCCGCCGCCCGACAGCGGTTCACCGTCGCCGCGAATTTGCGAGAAGTTGGAGCCGGTGCCCGATCCGTACTTGAACAGACGCGCTTCACGGACCCAGAGATCCATGATACCGCCTTCGTTCACCAGGTCATCGGAAACGGACTGGATGAAGCAGGCGTGTGGCTGCGGGTGCTCGTAGGCCGACTGAGACTGGACCAGCTTGCCGGTCTCGAAATCGACATAGGAGTGACCCTGTGCCGGACCGTCGATCCCATATGCCCAGTGAAGACCCGTGTTGAACCACTGCGGCGAGTTGGGGGCGCCGGACTGGTTGGCCAACATGAAGCGCATTTCGTCGAAATAGGCCTGGGCGTCTTCTTCGCTGTCGAAGTAGCCGCCTTTCCAGCCCCAGTAGGTCCAGGTGCCGGCGAGCCGGTCGAAAACCTGCTTTGCGCTGGTTTCACCGATATAACGATCGTCCTCGGGCAGGTCGGCGAGGGCCTTTTCGTCAGGCTCCTTGCGCCACAGCCATGCCGGGACGGTGTTTTCCTCGACGGCTTTCAAAATAGCCGGGACGCCCGCCTTGCGGAAATACTTCTGTGCCAGCACGTCGCTCGCGACCTGCGAGTATCGTTTCGGCACCTCGAGCTCGTCCAGCTTGAAAACCACGGATCCGTCCGGGTTTCGGATCTCGCTCGACGTGGTGCGGAATTCCAGGGCGTCATAAGGCGATTGGCCTTCGGTCGTGTAATGTCGCGAAATACGCATCTTTCCCCCGATAGATGACTAAGGGTTAACAACTCTTGATTCTAATGGACCTTTGACGGCCCCCCGGTTGCCCTTCGGCGGCGGTTTTCCGCTGCTCGTATCTTGCAGTGCGAGAACACTAGATATCGTGTATGCCCAGGTGCAACGAACGACATCTAGACATAGCTAAAATTTGGGTTCAACTAGATTTCGCGCCTTGGGGGTCAAAAAAACGCAATATTTTGGGTTGACAATTTCAGGGCCCGCAGAATTCCGGGGATAACGCCCGCTTCGTGATTTTTCGATTTTTTCCATGCACGTTGGCGCAATTTTTTAACGATAGCGCGGTTCGATTGCGGCAAACCGGCGGTGGCTCAAGGGTAACATTGTTAACCGCAAGCTCGTTGGCTTTGTAACAACTTTTCCGCCGGGACCGCATCCGGATACGATTCGACCGCGAGACGCACAAATTGCTCATCCCGATTCCGCCCTTGGTGAGTGTGACCGGGTGGGTTCACCGTACGCTTGCCGCATGATGGGCTAAGTGCGATATTGTGGCGCCCACCGCGACGGCGGCTCGGGGCACGACTTTTGACGGAACGGGACCGCACACTGATGAGCATCGGTACTCTTATCTACACCTGGATGAACGGGCGCCAGGTCGGCACCGACGAATTCGGCAACCGTTACTTCGAAGCGAAGAACGGCGCCAAGCTTCATGGCCGTGTGCGCCGCTGGGTACTTTTCAAAGGTACGGTAGAGGCATCGCGCGTCCCGGCGGAATGGCATGCTTGGCTGCATCACATGACGCCGGAACCGCTGACCGATATGGCCGCCAAGTCGCGGCCATGGCAAAAGCCGCACCAGCCCAACATGACCGGCACTATCGACGCCTACCGGCCCAAGGGCCATGAATTCAAAGGCGGGCAGCGCGCCCACGCCACCGGCGATTACGAGGCCTGGTCGCCCGAATGAATGTCGAACTGAAGGAAATCTCGGTCGGCGCGGCCGTCTTCACGGTTTTCCTGGGTGTCATGGTTTATGTGTACGGCGGCCAGGAAGAATATGCCGGACAGGGGACCGGGACACGCGTATCCGCCAGCTTCAACCGTATCGACGGCTTGGTCGAAGGCGATCCGGTCTATTTGTCCGGCGTTCGCGTCGGTGCGGTCGAAAAGTTGTGGCTGAACCAGGATTTCCGCGCGGTGGTGACTTTCTGGATCGACGGCGACGTCGAGATTCCCAAGGACAGCTCCGCCGCGATCCATACCGACGGTTTGTTCGGCTCTAAGTTCATCAGCCTGGGACCGGGCGCCGAGGAGGCCCTGCTTAAAGATGGCGATACGATTACGTTCACCCAGGATGCGGTCGTCGTTTCCGAATTGCTCGACCTGATCATCTCAGAGGGCAAGGCGAAGCGCGCCCAGCAGAATAAGGTGCAGTGACATGAAGAAGAATGCGGTCGAAACGATCCTTGGCGCGGTTGTGCTGGTGACGGCGCTGGTGTTTCTGGTCTTCGCACTGAACACGGCGCAGGTCCGTTCGGTCGACGGCTATAAGGTGACCGCCGCGTTTTTCAAAGTGGGCGGGCTTACGAACGGCAGCGATGTCCGAATCAACGGCATCAAGGTCGGCACCGTCAACGATCTCAGCATTGATGCGGGCACCTACGACGCCGTTGTTTCGATGTCGGTCAGACCCGACGTGAAGATTCCCGCCGATAGCGTGGCCGCGATCGGCAGTGCCGGGATTATTGGCGGCAAGTTCGTCAGCATTCAGCCCGGCGGCGCCAAGGAGTATCTGGCGGACGGTGGTAAGATCGCGCGCACCAAGGATTTCAAGTCGCTTGAAGATCAGGTCGGTGAAATCATCTTCCTCGCGACCGGAGGAGGGGGCTGATTCTCTCGTCCCTCGTTCAACTTTTATTTCGTCGATTCCGTGGCGGCCTGCTGCCGGCGGCGGGGTTGTGCCTGATTGTTGCGCCCCAACCCGTATCGGCCGAACCGCACGCGGTCGCGGTGCTACAGACGCTCGACAAGGTGACCGCGCGGGTCAACACCATCGACGTCCGTGTCGGCACGACCGTGCGCTTCGGTTCGTTACTGATCCGGGTCGATCATTGCGACAAGCGCCCGCCTGAAGAAACGCCGGAAAGTGCCGCATTTCTTGAAATAGCGGAGCAGCGGCCCGGCGAGGCCCCGGTACTCACGTTCGCGGGTTGGATGTTCGCGTCCAGTCCGGCGCTTAATGCGCTGGAACACCCGGTCTACGATGTCTGGGTGCTGGATTGCAAAGAACGCATCAAGGAAGACAACTGACGTTTTCGCGGCGGACATTCCCACATGTATTTTGTGGGCGAAATATCCGATTAAAACAGTCAACAATACCGTATTGACGGACGACAATACGGATGCTGACGATGAATATCTTGACGCGAGACCAAAGCTCCGCCGCCTGGACCGACGCGCTCTCGTCGTCCGAACTTACCGACAAGCCGCGTGTGGTAAAAATCGGCAACCGGCAGATCGCCCTGTTCCGAAGTGGCGGCCAGATCTACGCATGCAACAACCGCTGCCCGCACGAGGGCTATCCGTTGTCGGAAGGAACGCTCAGCGGTGGATGTGTTCTGACCTGCAACTGGCACAACTGGAAATTCGACCTTGATAGCGGCGACACGCTCGTCGGTGGGGATAGGTTGCGGCGGTATCCCGCGCGTGAAGAGGGCGGACGGATATTGATCGACGTTTCGGACCCGCCAGCCGAAGAGATCATCGACGCGGCGATCGCCGATCTGCTCGACTGCTTCGATGACCACGAATACGACCGGATGGCCCGGGAAATCGCCCGCATCTTGAAGGTTGGCGGCGATCCGATCGTTGCCGTGCGCGCCGCGCTTAACGATACATACGAAAAATTCGAGTACGGCATGAGCCATGCCATCGCCGTCGCTGCGGATTGGCTAGGGCTGTATCGCGGCTTCGACGGCGACCCGGCCAAGCAATTGACCTGCATAACGGAGATTGTCGCTTATTTGGCGTGGGACACACAGCGCCAGCAGCGGTTTCCCTATCCTGAGGCGCAAACGGCCTATGACGCCGATGCATTCGTCGCCGCCGTCGAACGCGAGGACGAGGATGCCGCGATCGCCATGATACGAGGCGGGCTTGCCGAGGGATTCGGATTCGACGACTTCTACGAGGGGCTCGCCCGCGCCGCATTGGCGCACTATCAGGATTTCGGTCATTCCCTGATATACGTCCTGAAAGCGAGGGAATTCGTGGCTGAAGCCGGTCCTGAAACGCTTGAGCCGGTGCTTCTGCTGCTTGCGCGTTCACTTGTCTATGCGACACGGGAAGACCTGATCCCGGAGTTCAAGGCGTATGGCCCGGCGCTCGACGCCTGGCTCGGCAAACCGGGGGTGCCCGATACCGGTATCCTCAAGGCCGGCGGCGTCGCGTTGGTCCTGAACGAGATTGCGACGTACGGCGACGACCCGGCGGCGGTATATGACAGTTTGTTCCAGGCCGCGGTTTGGCAGATGCTGCACATGGATTTGAACTATTCCATGGCGACCGAAGGCCCGGTGCAGGACAACGTCGGCTGGCTCGATTTCACGCACGCGCTGACGTTTGCGAACGCGGTTCGCCGGGTGTGTGCGGATTTTCCGGCGCTCTGGCCCCAGGGGTTGCTGCAGATCGGTTGCTTCCTGGGGCGGAACGGTAAATATACCGACGGGACTCAAGATGTTGAGGAATGGTTTGTCGACGATCCGTTGGGGTTCGTGTCATCAGCCCGGGACCGCGTTGTCGATCACGGTCAGTTCGAATACATCGTCGCGGCCCACATGCTGAAACTGTCGCATGCGCTGGCTGAGGAAATGAATGCGAGTCCGGATGCGGCATGGCACGCGCCGGGAGCGGCGGCGCTCAACCGGTTCCTGAATTCCCCGTTGAAACGTAAGCATCCGCTTCGCACCGCGCGTCAGGCATTCGATATCGTGAAGCGGGAAGGGTGACGAAAGTTAGTTGTTGTCCCTGACGAACATCCGTTCAAGCTCCGTGGAAAGCGTTTCTTGGTCGATATTTGCCGGAAATAGGCAATGTACCGACAGGGCCGCTTCGAGTCTCTTCAAGAACTCCCGCGCGGGAATCTCGACGGCGCCGAACGTCTTCAGGTGATCGGTGACGAACTGGGTGTCGAGAAGCTTGAAGCGGCCGATCCGGAGCCGCGCGCAGAGATCCACCAATGCCACCTTGGACGCGTCTGTGACTCTCGAAAACATGCTTTCACCGAAGAACACCCCCCCTAAAGCGACTCCATAAAGACCGCCGACCAGTTGGCCCTCCAGGCGCGTCTCGACGCTGTGCGCATAACCCATTCTGTGCAGTTCGTTGACCGCCTGCTCGATTTGCGGATTGATCCAGGTCTCGCCCCGGTCCGATGTGCGTCGCCCGCACTCCCTGACCACGGTGGCGAACTCACGATTGCACGAAACCTCGAACGATCCCTTGCGAACAGTCTTTCTAAGGCTTTTTGAGATATGCAGGCCGTCGAGGGGCAGGATTCCCCGGTTGCGGGGATCGATCCACGAAATCGTGGTGGCGTTGCGGCTTTCGGCCATCGGGAAGACCCCGACGGTGTAGGCCCTGAGCAGCAACTCCGGTGTGAGTTCGAAGTCGTCTGAGCTTCGGTTACTCATCGTCCTCCGCTGGCTTCTCGCTTCTTCAGGTATTCTTCAAGCCAGTGAATATCGTACGCCCCGTTGATGAATTCGTCATTCAAAATCAGTTCCTGGTGCAGGGGGATCGTCGTCTTGATCCCATCGATGACGAATTCGGTAAGCGCGCGTCGGAGCCGCATCAGGCATTCGCCCCGATTGCGGCCATGCACGATCAGCTTGGCGATCATGCTGTCGTAATGCGGGGGTACCCGGTAGCCGGAATAAAGCCCGCTGTCCACGCGCACGCCCAGGCCGCCCGGTGCGTGGTATTCGTTCACCATGCCCGGCGAAGGGGCGAAGGTGAAGGGGTCCTCGGCGTTGATCCGGCATTCGATCGAATGACCATGGAAGCGGATTTCGTCCTGAGAATAGTCGATGGGGTGACCGGACGCGATGCGAATCATCTCGCGTACCAGATCCATCCCCGTGACGGCTTCGGTCACCGGATGTTCGACCTGCAGCCTGGTGTTCATTTCGATAAAGAAGAACTCGCCGTTCTCGTACAGGAACTCGATGGTGCCGGCTGACTGGTAGCCGAGTTTCCGGACCGCGTCGGCGACGGTTTTGCCGATCTGCGCGCGCTCGTCCTTGTTGAGCGCGGGCGAGGGGGATTCCTCGAGAATCTTCTGGTGACGGCGTTGCAGTGAGCAGTCGCGCTCGCCCAGATGCACGACGTTGCCTTCCTGATCGGCCAGGACCTGCACCTCGATGTGGCGCGGCCGATCCAGATATCGCTCCATATAGACCGCGCGATTGCCGAAAGACGCCTCGGCCTCGTTTCGGGCCACATCGAACGCGTCATGCAGTTCTTCCTCGGACTTTGCGACCTTCATGCCGCGTCCGCCGCCGCCGGCTGCTGCCTTGATCAGTACCGGATAGCCGATTTCGTTCGCCCACTTCTTGGCGTGTTCGAAATCCGTCACCTCGCCATCGGAACCGGGCACGCATGGAATCCCGGCATCCCGTGCCGCCTGTTTGGCGGTAATCTTGTCGCCCATAAGACGGATGTGATCCGCCGTCGGGCCGATGAACTTGATGCCGTGTTCGGCGACCATTTCCGCAAAGTCCGCGTTCTCCGAGAGGAAGCCGTAGCCCGGGTGGATTGCGTCGGCGCCGGTAATGGAGGCGGCCGAGAGAATCGCGGCGGTCGACAGATAGCTGTCCTTGGCCGCGGGCGGGCCGATGCAGACGCTTTCATCGGCAAGGCGGACATGCATCGCGTTGGCGTCGGCCGTGGAATGCACCGCCACGGACTGTATCCCCATTTCACGGCACGCGCGCATGATACGGAGCGCGATTTCGCCGCGGTTGGCGATGAGGACCTTTTCAATCATTCATCGGGTTCCGTTCACTCGATGATAACCAGGGGCTCACCGAACTCTACCGGTGTGCCGTCGCTGACCAGGATTCTCTTCACCGTGCCCGACTTGGGCGCGGCGATCGGGTTGAAGACTTTCATAGCCTCGATCAGAAGGAGGGTATCGCCTTCCTTCACCGTGTCGCCTTCCGAGCAAAACGGCTCGCTCTTGGGGTCGGGTGAAAGATAGCAGACACCGACCATCGGCGACGCCACCGCGCCGGGGTGGCTCGCTAGATCCTCGCTCGCCGGTGCCGCGGCTGCCGCCGTAGCGGGGGCAGCCATCGGCGCGGGTGCATGGGCAACCACGTTGGTGCCGCCGCGCGAGACCTTGATCTTGCTATCGCCTTCTTCGATCTCGATCTCGCCGAGACCGGTTTCATCCAGCAACCCGGCAAGTTTGCGAATCAGGTCTTCATCGACCCTCAAGCCGGATTTCGGTTCCTTAGCCATACTTCAATTTCCCTCGTCCAGCCGTTTTGCGACGGCTTCCAGTGCCAATTCATAACCCAGCGAGCCAAGACCGCAAATCATGCCGTCCGCGGCGCGGGCGATATAGGATTTGTGGCGGAACGATTCCCGCTGGTGAATGTTTGAAAGATGTACCTCGACAATGGGCATGTCGCAGGCATTCAGCGCGTCAAGAAGCGCCACGGATGTATGCGTGTATGCCGCCGCGTTGATGATGATCCCGCCCGCCGACGTGCGCGCATCCTGAATCCAGCCGACCAGCTCGCCCTCAATGTTCGATTGGCGGAAATCGACCTTCACCCCCAGCGCTTCGGCACGCGAACGGCACCGGGCCTCAATATCGGCCAGGGTCCCGGAACCGTATATCTCCGGCTCACGGGTTCCCAACATGTTCAGGTTGGGTCCGTTCAGAATAAAAATCGTGCTTGGCATCGGTTTTTAGTGTCCTTACAGGCCTTGAAAGGCAAGGAGATTCGGTATTTTTATATCACGCCGGGCAGGCGGGGAAACAGGGCGAATTCCCGCCCGCCGCCACGTTGAAAAAGGGACGGGCGCGGCCCATACTCATTGAGACAGCCGCGCCGCGTGATTTTCGGGCGTGGCGGACGCTATAGGAATGACAGATGCAGATCACGATCAACGGTGAGACCCGGGAATTGGGCGCGAATACGAGCGTCGACGGCCTTTTGCGCGAAATCGGCCTCGACCCTGCCAAGGTGGCCGTGGAACGCAACCTCGAAATCGTCCCCAAATCGACCTATACGGACACCATGGTCGCGGACGGCGACAAGCTTGAAATCGTTCATTTTATCGGTGGCGGTGCGCCCGACGGTGTGCCGGCCGAAGAAGACGATCCGCTGGTCATTGCCGGACGGACGTTCAAGTCGCGGCTGATTATCGGTACCGGCAAATATGCGGATTACGAAGTCAACCGCCAGGCCTGTGTTGCCGCCGATATCGACATGATTACCGTCGCCGTCCGGCGCGTGAACCTGACCGATCCGGATCAGCCGATGCTGATCGACTACATCGATCCCAAGAAATACACGTACCTGCCGAATACGGCGGGATGCTTTACGGCGGATGATGCCGTCCGGACCCTCAGGCTGGCGCGCGAAGCCGGCGGTTGGGACCTGGTAAAACTCGAGATTCTCGGCGAGACGCGTACGCTTTATCCGATGATGCCTGAGACCATCGAAGCCACTGCCAAACTGACGGAAGAGGGCTTTAAGGTGATGGCTTATTGTTCGGACGATCCGATCCTCTGCAAACGTGTGGAGGAAGCGGGCGCGGTCGCGATCATGCCGCTCGGCGCGCCCATCGGCTCCGGGCTCGGTATCCAGAACCCGGTCAACATCCGCTTGATCGTCGAACAGACGGACGTTCCGGTTATCGTCGACGCCGGCGTCGGCATCGCTTCCGACGCGGCCATCGCCATGGAACTGGGCTGCGACGGGGTGCTGATGAACACCGCCATCGCCGAAGCCAAGGATCCGATCATGATGGCGCGGGCGATGAAGCACGCAGTGATCGCGGGGCGTCAGGCATATCTTGCGGGCCGCATGCCGAAAAAGATGTACGCCGATCCGTCGTCGCCGCTTTCCGGCCTGATCTGACTTCAATCGAAATCCGCTAACGCCTTGTTATGAATCGCATGCTATATTCTGGACGGAACGGTTCGGAATATCGATCGCGCGAGGACTAAACCATGGCCCGGCCCAAGGAATTCGACGTCGAACAGGCGCTGGCAAGCGCCATGAACGTTTTCTGGTCGAACGGCTACAAGGCGACTTCGCTCGGCGATCTGACCGGCGCGATGGGAATCTCGAAATCCAGCATGTACGAGACGTTCGGATCCAAGCACGATTTGTTTCTGTCCACCATCGAACATTACATCCGCACCGTGACGACGCAGATTTCCGGCGCCGCACATATCGATGCGCCGGCGGTGAAGGTGATCCGCGCGCTGTTTCACCGGGCCGTGCAACGCATGGCTGAACCCAACAGCCGGCGGGGATGCTACCTGAACAATTGCGCGGTTGAGGTTTCGGTGCGTGATAGCGAAGCCGGCCAGCGGGTCGAAAAGGGCCTCGACATGATGGAGGAGGCGTTCTTTTCCCTCGTCCAGCGCGGCCAGCGCGAAGGTGACATCTCAACACGCCATGACCCGCGCTCGATGGCACGGTTCCTTGTTTCGAGCCTGAATGGTATCCTCGTCATGGGTAAGGCGCATGCCTCGACCGACAAACTCAACGACGTGGTCGACATTACGGTCAATGCGCTCGCCTGAGGCTATCAAGCCGGGAGGAAACGATGCTGCATTTTCTGACGCGTTTAAGCGCTGCGGCCGCGCTGGTTTTAGTCATCGCGCCCGCCGCGAAGGCCGCGACCCTGAACGAGGGCGGCCTTCACGTACAACCGTGGTTCATGGACAGCTTCCTGATCCTGAAAGAAGACGTCGAAGACGCTCATGCCGAGGGTAAACGCGTCGCGGTCTTCATCGAGCAACGCGGCTGCCCTTACTGTAAAGAAATGCACGAGGTCAATCTGACGAAGCCGGAGATCACCGACTTCATCAAGAAGAACTTCAACGTCATTCAACTGAACATGTGGGGCGCCCGTGAAGTTACCGACATCGACGGCAAAACCCTGCAGGAACGCGATCTGATGCGACGTTGGCGGGTTAACTTCACGCCAACCATCGTGTTCCTGCCGACACCCGACGAGATAATGAACGGCGACACCGAAGTCGCCCGCATGCCGGGCTATTTCAAGCCATTCCACTTCCTGTCGATGTTTGAGTTCGTCGAACAGGGCAAATACAAGGACCAGGTCTTCCAGCGCTTCCTGCAAGACAAGTTCAAACGCCTGGAAGCAGAAGGCAAGAAACCCGAAGTTTGGTGAGCCCCTCACCCGGCTATTTCCCGGACGGGCGTTAGCCCGATCCGGGACCTATTTTCGATCCAAGAGAAATTGTTCGGGCTCATCAATAGGTCCCGGCTCAAGGCCGGGATACAATATGGTATCAGGAAAGGACTTCCCGCAACGCCGACAGCGTAAGCTGGATGTCGTCCGCGCTGACGCCGATATGCGTGACCGCGCGCATGCGGGTTTCGGTCTGCGCACCGATGCGGATGCCGCGTTCCAGCAGCCCGGCCGCGATGTCGCGGGCATTGATCCCGGTCCCGCCGACGTCGAAGAAAACCAGGTTGGTTTCGCAGACGTCGTTCTGAACCGTCACGCCCTTCATTTCTCTCAGGCCGGCGTGCAGCGTGCGGGCATTTTCATGGTCGTCCTTCAATCGCTCGACATGGTGATCGAGGGCGTAGTTGCAGGCCGACGTCACCAGGCCCGACTGTCGCAGTGCGCCGCCGAACTGATGCTTGATACGGAATGCCTCGTTGATGAAATCGGCCGGGCCGGCGAGCACGCCGCCGATCGGGCAGCCGAGCCCCTTTGAGAAATCGATCCAGACGCTGTCGACAGGCTGGGTAAAGTCGCTTGCCTTGGAATTGCTTTCGACGACCGCGTTCATCAGTCGGGCGCCATCCATGTGCGCCACCATATCGAGCTCATGCGCGGTCGCCGCGACCTCGGTAATGGTCTCGATCGGCCAGATTCGGCCGCCACCAAGGTTGGAGGTGTTTTCGATATTCACGATCTTGGGGCGAGGGGAGTGACGTCCCGGATTGGCCACGGCAGCGCGCACATCTTCAGCGCCGAAAATGCCCTGCGGACTGTCGATGGTGGTGATCATCAGACCCGAAAGGGCCGCCGGACCACCTGTTTCGTACAAAAGCGCATGGCCGGTCTTGTCCATGACGATGGCGTCGCCCTGACGCGCCCAGACACGATAGGCGATCTCGTTACACATGGTGCCGGACGGCAGGAACACTGCCGCTTCCTTACCAAGAAGCTCGGCGACACGTTCCTGTAGACGGTTGGTGTTCGGATCTTCGAGTGCTTGCTCGTTGCCGCATTCGGCCTCGGCCATCGCCTTGCGCATGCCGGCGGTCGGCTTGGAGTTCGTATCGGAGTAGAGATCGACCTTGAGTTTGCCCGCGATTTCCGCGGCTTTGCGGGCGCTACCGAGCAGATCGACCTTCATGTCCTGTTCCCTGATTTAAGTGTTAGTTGCTCTTGTCGAGCGAGACTTCTTTCCTGAGAAACGCCGGCGTGTGCTCACCGAAGGCGTCCGACGGATCATTGTTGCTGTCGTCTTTCTTGGACGATTTGCGGTTGGAACGACCGCCCCGTTTGGGTTTGGACTCGTCCTTGGCGTTCCGAGATTCCTTTTCAGGTGCCTTGTCCTGATTTTTATTGTCGCCGGAAGTGTCCTTTTCGTCGGACGTGTTCTTTGCGGCCTTGTCATCGGAGGACTTATCCGATCTGCCCCGGCCGCCGCGCGAGCGCGAACGTTTGGGTTTTTCGTCCGGTTTCGATTCGTCTTTTTCGTCCGCTGCCGGTTGTTCGGGAACGTCGCTGCCGTCCATCACCGGGATCGGTTTGCCGATCAGTTTCTCGATCCCGTCGAGATATTTTTTCTCTTCCGGCATCATCAGGGTGAACGCCGCACCCTTGCGCCCGGCGCGCCCGGTACGGCCGATGCGGTGGACGTAATCTTCGGCGTGGGTCGGCACATCGAAGTTGAAGACATGGCTGACCGTCGAAATATCCAGACCGCGCGCCGCGACATCGGAACAGACGAGGATCGTCACGTCGTTCTTCTTGAACTTGTCCAGCGTATCCGTGCGCACCGACTGCACCATGTCACCGTGCAGGCGCGCCGCCGAGAAGCCATGCTTTTCGAGCGAGCGGTAAACCACGTCCACGTCGCGCTTGCGGTTACAGAACACCAGAGCGTTGGTGAGTTGGTCCTGCGCGCGGATCAGTTTGCGGAGCGTATCGCGCTTGACCTTTTGGGCGGCGCCGGGGGCACGGCCCGCGGACTTCAGCTTAATAAGGCCCTGAGTGATCGTATCGGCGGTCGACGCCGGTGCGGACACCGAAATCTCTTTCGGGTTGGACAGGAACTTGTCGGCGAGGCGGCGGATTTCCTTCGGCATGGTGGC